>CACFCB010000011.1 GCA_902564695.1 uncultured Prochlorococcus sp.
TATCTGTTGATGATATTCAAAAAGATGATGAGATTTATGAGTATCTAGTAGGAAGTAGTTCGTTTAAAGTTATTTGTGATCCCAAGAGCCTTATATACATTTATGGTATGCAGCTAGATTTCAGTACAGATCTTATTGGTGGAGGTTTTAATTTTACAAATCCAAATGCAACTCAAACTTGTGGCTGCGGAAGTTCTTTTGCAGTTTAAATTTAACTAATAAAAAAATTTAAATCAAACAATGGATCAATCAGAGGAAATGGGTTTACATGTTTTCTTTTTCAATTATGCAAATCTTTTTGCTTTGATGAGAAAAGTAGGTGCACTTGAAAATCTTTTACCCAAAGACCATACTCATCTGTTTGTAAACGAAGGCGGAAATATTAAATCCCTTGATTTTCGATTTATTGCAGGGGCTCCATTTAATGGCTTAAAAGCCTTCTTTACGACACCTCAATTAAATTGGATTGATAAATTAAGAAATGCCATTGCTCTGGGAACAAGTCCCATCGTAAGAGGTCTTGTTGACTACGAGGGGGCAATGAAAACAATACGATCACTTGATTCCATAAGCTTTCAAAAATGGTTCCTTAACCATGGTGGAAGCCTGAATAGTATTAAAAGGATGTGGAATCCCATTGCATATGCATTGGGATTTATTGATTGCGAAGCCATTTCTGCAAGATGCATGCTTACTATATTTATGATGTTTGCTTCTAAAACAGAAGCTTCCAAGCTAAACCTATTAAAAGGGTCGCCCCACAAATGGCTAACTAAGCCAATACTCGATTACATAGAAAAAAAAGGCGGAAAACTTCACTTAAATAATATTGTCAAAGAAATTCATTCAGTGGATTCTGACCTCCCCTCAGTTACAGGGTTAACTCTTCAAACACCCGATGGTGAACAAAGAATCAAAGCAGATAAATATCTAGCTGCTTGCGATGTGTCAGGCATCAAAAGAATTATTCCTAGATCATGGAGACGTTTTACAGAGTTTGATGCACTTTTCAAGCTTGATGCTGTTCCGGTTGCGACAGTTCAACTTAGATACGATGGCTGGGTTACCGAAATAAAAAATAAGCAAGCTCAAATAGATTTGAAATGCCCATCTGGTTTAGACAATTTGCTATATACCGCTGATGCTGATTTTAGTTGTTTCGCAGATTTAGCCTTATCAAGCCCAGAAGACTACAAAAAAGATGGTCTTGGCTCACTTCTTCAATGTGTTTTAACCCCTGGAGATCCTTGGATTACTAAATCTTCAGACGAAATTGTAAAGCATACTGATTTGCAAGTAAGAGCTCTTTTCCCTTCTTCAAGAGATTTGAAGCTCTTATGGAGCAATGTTGTTAAAGTGTCTCACTCTCTATATAGGGAAGCTCCTGGTATGGATCCATATAGGCCAGATCAAAAAACCTCTTTTAGTAATTTCTTCTTAGCAGGCAGTTACACAAAACAGGACTACATTGACTCTATGGAAGGGGCAACAATGAGTGGGCATCTTGCTGCTTCAGCTATGCTCTCAAAGTCTGTTTCACTAGCAAAAAATTCTTCGGTTGCTTGACAAATGGGAAAGTGGCTCGATCACACCGTCATAAGTGAAATTCATGCTCCAGTTGAACTTGTCTGGAAATTTTGGAGTGATTTAGATTCAATGCCTTTGTGGATGACATGGATTGAATCGGTTAAAACAATCGACGAAAAAACCTCCACACTTCCTGATTTAACTGAATGGACACTTGCCGCTAATGGCTTTCGTTTTAAATGGAAAGCTCAAATAACAGAAAGAGTAGAAGCTCAAAAATTGGAGTGGAATTCAGTTGGTGGTTTACCTACTAAAGGTTCAGTTCGTTTTTACAGTGAAGAAAGCTCTAAAACAGTTGTTAAATTAAAAATTTCATACGAATTACCAAAAGTTTTAGCAAACCTAATGAAAGAAAATATTCTTGGTGGAATGGTCACAAAAGAATTACAAAAAAACCTGGATTCTTTTAAAGAACTTGTAGAGAAATCAGTATAAATTTAATGACAATAAATTTCTAAACAAGCTTCTAATAATCCTTCGAGATCATGAGGATTGGCTTCTTTATCAGGCTTTCTTATAAGATTTGAACAGGTTATACTTGTTTGTGGTCCAATCGATACAACTTTCATATTTTCAAGCAATTTCAACCAATTTTCACCAAAATATTTTGTAAATAAGTGAACAGTATTAATTACTGTCTTACCACTTGTAAAAGCAATAATATCTATGTTTCTACTATTTAAAGCATCTATAGTTGTTTGAGGAATATCATTGGGACAAGAAGATTCATAAGCAGCCACTTCAGTAACCTCTGCTTTTTTAATTTTGAAAGAATCAGATAATATTGATCTACCACCAGTTTGTACTCTAGGAATCAATAGTTTTAAACCTTTTGGATGTTGAGGAAAATGCTCAATTAAACTATCGGCAACAAAGCGCGGAGGAACGAAACTTATTTTTGCGTCAAGATCTGATAACAAAGAAGCTGTTTTTCTTCCAACAGCCGCAATTTTTATAGTCTGAGATATTTTAGATAAAGATAAATCAATTCGATTCATTCTTTCTTCAACATTTCTAACACCATTAGTACTAGAAAAGATTATCCAATCAAATAAATCAATTTTATTTAAAGCGTCATCTAAAGGTCCCCAGTCATTCGGCGGACCAATAATCAAAGAAGGAAGATCAAATACTTCAGCTCCATTTTTTTTAAAAATCTCATGAGCTTCTGAAATCTGTTCTTGGGCCCGTGTAACAATTATTTTTTTGTGTGTTAATGGCATTTCTTTCTGCATCATCCCAAGAAAATCAAAAAATACCCTTTTAAATAATTTAAAGAATAATAAGACTTTTTAGAATAATAATTTCATCAAGTAAACAATTTTCAATCAGTAAATTCTTTTTTCGATTCCTTATCTATTTTTTTATTAGATATTTTTAATTGCAAAATATGTTGTAAAATTTCCATTTGTGCTTCCTCTGTTTGACTAGGACTATAGGCCAAAGGAATGTCATGATGAATGGATTTTTTTATTTGATCAAATAAATATGGACATCCATATACAATAATTCCTAATAATCGTTTCTCAATTTCTAAATTTTTTATAGCATCTACCCATTGCTGATTATTATAATCTGAACCAATAAATGGCTTACCTCTTACAAATAGCTGAATAAGAATCTTACCATTACCTATTTTTTCCAATTCTAAAAATTTTTTATTATTTTTTTGCCATGGACTTATACCCATTGGGTGTATAATTAAATTATTAAAACCTAATTTTTTTGGTAAAGCTAATGCAGGAATTGCATTATTAGATACTTGTTCAAAATTATCAATTTTTATCAGATTGATATCATTTCTACTCACTTTTTTAAGATATTTTTCCCCAACAAAAATTGATTTTTTTACAATAGATTTACTCAATTGATATGCCTCAAATAAAAAGTTTTGATTTGATAAATTCATTGATATTGAATTTTTAAACTTATTATTTTTGCTTATTAAATCAATTTGTTTTTTCCTTCTTTCCCTAGATTTATTTAATCTCTCCAAGGAAACTTTTCCAGAATAAACTGCTTCAGTAAGAGAATCGATTGCCTCATCTATATTTTCAGGCATAAGTAACAAATCTATACCCGCATCAAATGCCAAGACTTCCGCCACTCCACTAGGATATTTATTAGCAATAGCATTCATAACCAAAGCATCAGTTACAACTAAGCCATCAAATTTCAATTTAATACGTAATAAATCATTAACTAATTTTTTTGACAATGTTGCAGGATAAATAGGGTCAATACTTGGGAAGAATAAATGTCCAATCATGAGACTATTTATTCCTTGATTAATTAAAGATCTAAACGGAATTAGCTCAAAACTCTCTAATGCAGATAAATCATTTTGTATTTTTGGCAAATCTAAATGTGAATCAACTTCTGAATTTCCATGACCAGGAAAATGTTTCGCACAAGTCAACATATTTGATAAAGATACACCCCTTTGATAAGCACAAGTTAAATTTTCGACCGTTTCAGGATCCTCTCCCCATGCTCTTAGATTTATTACTGGATTATTTGAATTATTATTGATATCACAGACTGGAGCTAACAGCCAGTTTAAACCAATATTTTTTGCTTCTTGACCACTGTAATATCCAACCTTCTCCGCTATTGAAATTCCTAGATTATGATCTTTTTTATAAATCTGAGCTATACCCATTGGTGGTAGAAACTGTATCCCTCCATTAAATCTTTGACCTACTCCTTCCTCAATATCAGCGCATAAGAGAAGTGGTTTAGCGGCCCATTCTTTTAAAATGTTGCAACGAATTTCTAATTCTTTAACAGTTCCTCCAAAAAAAATAACACCTCCAACACCAGCCTCTAAAAGTCTCTTGAGATTTGCATTAGATAACTCTAAGTTTGGATATAAACGTTGTGAATCAAGATTAAATCCACTAGCTCTGACTATAAATAATTCAGCAACTTGTCTTCTAAGATCAGATTTATTCATAAGCAAGTTTCCAAAATCTATATATCTTGAGTGCTGATATCTTTATTTTTACGTTCAAGTTCTAATGAAGTTAAAAGATCTAAAACAGAAGAACCTTTTGTCATTCCTTTATCAAGTTTAAACACAATATCAAGAGATCGTCTCATGTGAAGCCTTCGCGCAAGCTCACCTCGAATAAATGCCTTTGCTTCCTCTAAACAATCTAGTACCTCAGACTTCGTTTCTTCCTCACCAAATAGACTTACAAAAACCTTCGCATGTTGTAAATCACCAGACACTTCAACAGTAGTAACAGTAATCATAGCTTGATGAATTCTTTCATCTCTAATCCCATTAACTAAAAGTTCGCTAACTTCTCTTTTCAGTAAAGCTGCTAATTTTTCAACCCTTCTTGGATTAGCCATAACTAAATAATTGTTGAGGGGAAAGCCATAGCCTTTAATAAGAAAATGATTGTTATTAGTCCACTGATGAATGCACCTATAAGAGCAATTGCGGTAATTGGATTACTACCTCGTTTAATCAAAGGTGAAATTGAAGCAGTAAATACACCCAAAACTATGGTGATGAGATATTTGGGATATCTAGATACATTAGAAAAAAACTCACCCATTTTTACCACCAAAAGACGTAATTAATAGCTACTCTGCTAACCATTTGAAGGAACATAAAATGTTGGAACTTCATCAATTTAGGCACTCACCTTATTGTTTGAAAGTAAGAATGGCATTGGCTGCAAAAAAGCTTGAATATCGAACTGTTGAGATAACTCCAGCCATAGGGCAAATAGATATCTTTCAAAAAACAGGTCAAAAAAAATTACCTGTCCTTTTTGATAATGAAATCACAATTAATGATTCAAGTTCAATAATACGACATTTAGAGAAAATTCAATTAGAGCCAAAATTAATTCCAGTTAAGCCAAAGGAAGCTTTTCAAGCTCACATCATTGAAAATTGGGTAGATACAACTTTGGCAAAATCAATAAAAATTGTCTTTCTAGAGGAGATGATGAAAGATCCAATATTGCTTTATTCTTTATTAAATAAAGAAATCTCAACATCTAAGCAAAAGCGTTTTTTTCAGATTCCTCTTAACGTTTCCAGTAAGATTTATGGATTGAAAAACCAAGGAGAGAAAGAATCTCTCAAATTCAATCTAAAATATCTTACAAATTTCATTGAGAAAGAAAAATTTCTTGTTGGTAGCAAACTCTCTATTGCTGACATTGCAGTAGCATCTCAATTATCGCTACTCAATTTCCCTAAATCAGCTGGGGAGAATTTAACAGGAAAAGGTTGTTCATCCTATTGCAATGATCCAAGTCTTAAAAATCTTTTTGAGTGGAGAAATGAAATTGAAGATACCTTAACAACAATTAATTAATTCGCGTCTTACTAAGTATTAATTTAGATTTCTGGGTTTGAACTGGTAAAGAAATAAGATTTTGTCCAGGCTGGGAATAAATTGCCTGAAATTGTTCTGCACAAATATTAAAATCACTTTGTTTCATGAGAATATTTTCCTCAGGACTACATTTTCTAAATTCAGTTAATGTCTCTACTTGACTAACTCTACTTAATTCTCGAGAATGTAATATTTGCAAAATCAATTCATCGGTAATAAAAATGTCATTGTTTATTTTCTTCTGAAGTCTCCCAATAATTTTTGTCTCTAAATACCTATCTTCAGTTAATCTAGCAAACTGACGATTGGGAGATTTAGGATCATTTTTAACATCTAAAAATTGACTATCTTTTATGTTCATTGCATAAGATTTAGTATTGTTTTCTCGATCTGCAATTAATTTCCCAGAAGAGTTGTATAAGAATTTAGCTGAGTAAATAGTAGATTCATTACTATTATCTCCTTCCATTTGAGTACTTACATCCCAAGCGCCCTCAAACCAATCAGGATAAACTAAATCATCATTTAAACTTGGACGCTTGAATGCATAAGGAAGATGCCAATCAGGCCAGCTTGATTTACGTAGAGCCAGATAGGATGGTTTAAAGATATTTAATTCAACGAAATTTTCGCCAAAAGAAGGTTGGATACAAGTAAATATAAGGAAGCAAGAAATCAAAAAAAAGAAAAAGATCTTTCTCATGCCTGATCCACTAATAAGAGAACTTGATGATTATGTTGTATTAGTTCCTGGCGAAAGTGAAAGATTTTTAAATAAAGAAGAAACTCTCCTATGGCTGGAATCTTGGTTAAATAATTTTGATTCTTTACCATTGGATTTGGAAGACAAATCTTCAATTCAAGAAGCTGCACAACATTTACTTGATACAGCTTGCGACCTAGAAATCAAACCAGGTTTTACAGTTCAGTGGTATGCCGTACGGCTTGAGCGTCCGGGTCAATAAGTATGCTTGGCAACCGTTCTACAATAATAGAAGCAACTTCATAAGAAGATTGATCTTGAATTTGTATCCTCAAATCTGATTCTAAATAAATTGGTTTTCTACTTTCATATATCTGACTAAAACTTTTAGATAAATCATCCTCAACAAGCAAAGGACGTTTATTGGGATCATTTCTTAAGCGTTGAATTGAACGTTTTAAATCAAGATCCAGCCATATGACGATTCCTTGATGAAGAATGCCCCAGTTTTCAGGTACTGTCACTAAACCACCACCAGTAGCAATAACAAGTGAATGATGTTGACTAATTTCTTTTAGAACTTGTTTTTCAAGTTCTCTAAAAGCTGATTCACCATTATTTTCAAAAATGCTTGAAATAGATTGTTTGGAAGCTTTTTCTATCACATCGTCAATATCAACAAAAGCATAATTAATCATTTTGGCTAGATCTGGACCGGTCTGGCTCTTACCAGAACCCATCATTCCTATCAAGAAAATATTCCGACCACCTAACTTTTCTTTAAGTGATTGTTGGGGTGATTGAGGGAGCATAAAGACAGAAGTAACTAAAACTTATTAGGATGTTGAAAGATGTGAAAAAATTATGAAATCAATCACATCTAATTTCCCTCATGGAGAGGGAAGAAGCTGTGTAATCACTAGGCGCGCTTGCTTTAGCGCAAGCCACCTTTATAGGCTTCCTGAATTATCTGATGACGATAATTCAGCTTTGTTTGGTGCATGCTCAATAGCTCCTGGCCACGGGCATAATTACGAGTTAATCGTAACTATGGAAGGAGAGCTTAATAAATATGGCATGGTCCTCAACCTTTCAGAGGTAAAGCACGCCATCAAAAACGAAATAACAAGTCAACTTGACTTTCGTTTTCTGAATGAAACTTGGCCAGAATTTGACCTTTCTAAACCTGAGGGTTGCCTTCCCACAACTGAAAGTTTAGTTCGTATTATGTGGAAGCGCCTCAAATCTCACTTACCTCTAAAATCCCTTCGACTTTACGAAAACCCAAAACTTTGGGCTGATTACAACGGTAATGCTATGGATGCTTATTTAACAGTTCAAACTCACTTTTCAGCGGCTCATCGCCTTGCGAGAGAAGACCTTCCTCAAAAAGAAAATGAAAAAATTTTCGGTAAATGTGCTAGGCCTAATGGACATGGTCATAACTACTTAGTAGACATAACCGTAAAAGGAAAGATTAATCCTAGGACTGGAATGATTTGTGATTTATCTGCATTAAATAGTCTAATTAATGATTTAATTGTAGAACCTTTCGATCATACCTTTTTAAACAAAGATATTCCTTATTTTGCAAATTGTGTGCCAACAGCTGAAAATATTGCATTACATATTTCAGATAAATTAACTAACCCTATTAACGCTATTGGAGCAAACTTATACAAAATCAAATTACAAGAAAGTCCCAATAATGCTGCCGAAGTTTATGCAAAAGTTCCTGAGTCTAAAAATGATACGAAAGGATCAAAAAATCAGGTAAGTCTACTGAGATAATTGAAAAAATCATGGGTTAAATTAGTATTAGCCTCAAGTATTGATGGGCGAATAGCTTATCCTGAAGGTGGGAAAACAAACTTAGGTAAATCTGGTGATAATCTGGTTTTAGAAGAATCACTTGCATGGTCAGATGGCATATTAATGGGAGGTCAGACACTGAGAGATCATCAATCAATTTGTATCATAAAAAATAAAACTTTAATAAATAAAAGGATATTAGAAGGGAAAGAGGAACAACCTATTTCCCTAGTAGCAAGCAATCAAATAGATTTTCCAATAACATGGCTTTTTTTTAAACAACCAGTTCAAAGATGGTTAATTCAAAAACCAAATCAAACCAATGAAAGAATATTACCCAATGGATTCCATGAAAGACTAAATTTCAAAATCAAATGGCGTGATGTACTTGATGAGTTAAATCATAAAGGACTTTCAAAAATTGTATTACTTGGAGGTGCAAAAATGATTTCAGCTTTTCTTATGGAAGATCTTATAAATGAATTACAAATTACTATCACACCTCAGCTTATAGGAGGAAGTTACTGCTGGGTTTCATCCACATTAAATAAACTCAATCCAATGCGAAATCAAAGTAATAATTGGGTTTTAAAAGAAACTAAGCAGCTTGGTAATAATGAATTACTAATTAGATATTTCAAAAGTAATTACTCAAAAATTTAAAAAATCATATATTTAACTAATATAAAAATGAAAAATATAAACATCAAATGGCATGAATCTATTAAAGAAATTCCTAAAATTATATGGAATAATTTTCAAGGTAAGAATTCAATTCCTTTTTACAAGTGGGATTGGTTAAATGCATTAGAAAACTCTGGAAGTATCAATCCCAAATATGGTTGGCAACCATTATTCCTTTCTGCATGGAATGAAAAAGAATTAATTGCATGTGCACCTCTATATCTTAAATCTCATAGTTATGGAGAATTTATTTTTGATAATGCATTTGTTCAACTAGCTCAGGATATGGGTCTTCAATATTATCCAAAACTAATAGGAATGAGTCCATTGAGTCCAATAGAAGGTTATCGTTTTTTATTTGCTGACAAAGTAAATAAAAAAGAATTAACACATATATTAATTTCAGAGATTGATAAGTTTGCCAAACAAAATGGAATTTTAAGTTGTAATTTTTTATATGTAGATCCTTTATGGAGAAAGATTGCTGAATCGCAAAATTGTGCTAAGTGGATAAATCAACAAAGTATTTTAACATTAAATGAGGAGAAAAGTTTCTCTGATTTTCTAAAAAAATTTAATTCTAATCAACGAAGAAATATTAAAAGAGAAAGAGCAAGTATAAAAAAAAATGGAGTAAAAATAGAGCCACTTATTGGGTCTGAAATAAATAATGAAAGCTTGAAAAAGATGCATTATTATTATCAACTTCATTGCTCAAGATGGGGAATATGGGGAAGTAAGTATCTAACAGAATCATTTTTTCTTGAGCTTGCATCCAAAACACTAAGAGACAACATTATTTTATTTGAAGCAAAAGAAGAAGGAAGTGATCAAACTATTGGAATGTCGTTGTGCGTGAAAAATGAAAAGATGCTTTGGGGAAGGTACTGGGGATCTGAAAAGAATATAGATTGTTTACATTTTGAAGCTTGTTACTATTCTCCTATCGAGTGGGCAATAAAAAATAAAATAAAATATTTTGATCCAGGAGCAGGAGGTAGTCACAAGAAACGAAGAGGCTTTATTTCGACGCCAAATGCAAGTCTTCATAGATGGTATAATTTACAGATGGACTCATTAATTCGAGCATGGCTACCTAAAGCTAATAAAATAATGCTAAATCAAATAAACGCTACAAATAATGAAGTTCCTTTTAAGTTTGAAGAACCAAAACTATCAAATACATAGTAACTTCAGGAAAATTAAATAACTAAACTAAATGACTGAAGACAATTTACTAGATTCTTCTGAAAAAGATGAATCAAGTACCAGCAATAAAAATGAAATTGATTCAAGCGAAGAAAAACCATTTTTTGCTAATGGGATTTTTAATTATAAAGATAAAGGGACTCAAGGTGTTATTACTCTCTTTGGCTATGAACTAACAGCTCCAGCAGGTCTAAAAAATCCTGGCTTAGTTTATTTATCTTTTATTTTTGTAAATTTACTAATATTTTTAATCTTAAAAAGCTTTATATCTGGATGAATACCTCACCATTAATGTCAGTAAATTGAATAAAACCATAATACAAAACTTGTGAATTTTCGATTAATTTGTAATTTAAAGCAATGAAAAATCTAGATCTTAAAGAAGAATTTAATCGATCCGTAAAAACATTAGACGATAGATTGTCTATGCGAAACATAGAACTTGATCCAGAAGGTTATTTCTTAATAAAAATTGAGCCTTTAAGAAATGAATTAGTACTTGAACACTATAAAAATAATATTGATCAAAAAGGTCGTGCAATTGATCCAGAAACAGGTGAACTTATTGGCTGTAAAACAAAAAGGCCAACTCAACCAAACAAGATTTTCAGAGGTAAAAGCGCGAAGGAAGTAGGTATTCAAATCTCGGAAGGTCCTGGCCCATTCCCTATTAGTCGTCTAGATCATGCCATTTATATTGGACGTGAATTGCAGCGAGCTGAACAATGCTTAAGGAGAGGAGAAAAATACATCCAAGACTAAATAAAAAAAATCTTTAAGGTATTAGCACAGGATGTCCTATTATCATTTTAGAATTTAAAATCAAATGGGTATTCTTTTTTACTTAGTTTTTGTTGGTGCTGGACTTGCTGCTGCTTTCGTAATTCAAAAAGCACTTAAAGCCATTAAATTAATTTAAATAAATAACTAATAGAATTAATGCTCAATTTTTAGAAACAGTTCAAATACAAGAACCATCCAAATCTAAATAATTTAAAAAAATGCAGTCCCTGGAAATTGATTAAAGAAATTCAGAATTCTTATAATTTCTTGATTAGAATAAAAAGTATATATATGCATGTTAAAAATTAACCTCAATGGGATTTTCAAGGCTAAAAAGTCGACGCCTTCAAGATCAAGGCTCTAAATTTACTAGAATTGCCATAGCTGTATTGTCCACAGTAGGGGTAATTGATACTGGATCAATAACACTCAATAAATTTGGATGGATAGGAAATCTTAATTGCCCTGGTGGACTTAGAGGTTGCGATATAGTTTTAAATAGCCCTTGGGGAATTTTCCTACAAACAAATAAATTCTCAATACCCTTATCTCTATTGGGTTTGATAAGTTATTTATTAATATTAGTAATGGCTATACTTCCATTAACACCTATTCTAAATCAACAAAAAAACAATATATTAAGAATTACATGGTGGTGTTCATTTTATATATCAATATCCATGTTCACATTTAGCTTAATTTTAATATCTATAATGATTTTTAAAATTAAAGCTTTCTGTTTTTTCTGTCTTCTTTCTTGCTTTATATCTTTCTCACTTTTATTATTAGTACTGCTTGGAGGAGGTTGGGAAGATTATGGAAAATTATTTTTCAGAGGTTTTATTATGTCTATAGCTGTTCTTTTGGCAGGACTCATATGGTCATCATCAGTAGATCCTTCAACAAAGGAAATATCTAATAATATTCAGGGTGTTCCACCTACAGTTATCTCTGTAAGTTCACCTGAGAAAATAAGACTGGCTGAACATCTAACTAAAGAAGGAGCTGTAATGTATAACGCTTATTGGTGTCCTCATTGTCACGATCAAAAAGAAATGTTTGGGAAAGAAGCTGCAGCAAAATTAAATTTAGTTGAATGTGCAAAAGATGGTTTTAATAACCAAAGAAAACTTTGCGAAGCTAAAGGAATATCTGGTTTCCCTTCCTGGGAAATTAATGGCTCAATTGATTCAGGAGTCAAAAGTTTAGAAGAATTAGCAAATCTGAGTAATTACAAAATTACTAAAGATTTTTAGAATAAAAGGAATTGTCGCTAACTGGTCTTGTATGAATATTCATCCCTTTAACTTGACGAGTATGGCATTGCCAATAAGGAACTGTTCTAGGGAAGTCATCTCTAAAGTGACCTCCACGACTTTCTTTACGGAATAAGCATGCTTCTAACATTAAACAAGTAGCAATTTGTCTATTGCTTAAATCAAGTAATAGATTAAGATCACGTCTTGCAATTTCATCGAATCTATTAATTTCATCTTTTGGCTGAGAAAAAACTAAATCTAATAATGGCTCCTTCAAGATGATTTCATAATCTTTTTTAACCTTTTCAAAAGCAGCACTCATTCCTTTGCGCGAACGATCAACGCCGGCTTCTCTCCAGCATAAATTTCTAAGTTTTTCGATCTCTTCAATTAAATACTTAGATCCTTGATCATTTGAAAAACGTAGATTTGACTCAATAAAAGTAGAATTAACTATGCTGTCTTGTGAAATTTGAAAATCATTTAATCGAATGTCTCGCATTTGGTGAGCGAAAACGAGACATTCCATTAATGAATTGCTTGCAAGCCTGTTGGCCCCATGTAAACCAGTAGAAGCAACTTCGCCTAAAGCAAAAAGTCCTTGAATACTTGTCTCTGCTTTCAAGTTTGTTGCAACTCCACCCATCCAGTAATGAGCTGCTGGAGCTACTGGAATCAATTCCTCTAAAGGTTCTAATCCAAGCTCTCTACACCTCTGAAAAATCGAAGGAAAGCGACCCTCTACATCTTTAACGGCAATAGATCTAACATTAAGACCTATGTGATCAACTTTCTGCCTCTGCATTGCTTTAAACAAAGCACGGCTTACTTGATCTCTAGAAGCAAGATCTTTACCTTCAAGATGATCCACAGGACTTTTTCCAAATTTATCTACCAAAACCGCACCTTCCCCTCTTAATGCTTCAGAAATCAAAAAAGAAGAGGAACCATGGAACTGCATAGCAGTTGGATGAAACTGAAAAAACTCCAGATCTTCTATTACAGCTCCTGCTCTCCATCCAAGGGCAATACCTTCACCTGATGCTTGAGTGGGGTTAGTAGTGTTAGCGAATAAATGTCCACCGCCACCTGTCGCTAAAACGACTGCTTTTGAGTTTATCCAACGCAAATTTGGTCCATCTAGCACCTGTACTCCCAAACACCTATCTCTTTCCACCCAAATCTGCGTAACTCTTATTCCACGCTGATGAAGAACATTATGTTTTTGATCAACTTGATCATTAAGAACATCCACTAATGCTCTTCCAGTTCTATCTTTCACATGAAGCACTCGTCTATGGCTATGAGCAGCCTCAAGAGTTGTAGATAATTTCCCAGAGGATCTATCAAATTCCATCCCTAGTTTTAAAAGTCTTTCTATCAGCTTTGGTGCATTCTCAACAAACATCTTGACCGCTTGATGATCACAAAGACCTGCACCTGCTCTGATCGTGTCCAATGCATGAATATCTTCACTATCTTCAATTCGAGTCACTGCTGCCATGCCACCTTGTGCCCATCTACTGGACGATCGTTTACTTGTATTACGATTTAAAAGTAAAATTTTGAGCGTTGATGGTAGCTCAAGAGAAGTCATTAGACCTGCAGCACCTGCGCCAATAACAACGACATCCCAATTTGTTGAGTATATAGAATTATGATTTGATTCAATATTTAAACTCATAAAATTATTATTTATTAGATCAACCCACTTAATTTAGGTTGGATCAATGTAGTCATAAAAAATAAACCATCAACCCATAAGGTTGTTGTTAAAGCCGAACTAGATACCAACCAAGCCTGAGATGAAGCAATGGATACTCTCGCTTGCTGATTCATCCAATTAGAGATCCAAATTATTATAAAAGCGGCTGCAAAAATTGATATTAATGAAATTGGATTTAACAATTGTTCTGCAGTTAAACTTAAAATTTTGGATGCTTCTGAAAAAGGAGCTTCAACAACCAGAGGCCAAGATTTCATCACGCCTGTTAAAACAATCATTAAATCAGTAAAAGCAGTTCCCAATAAAGATGCCAAATAAAAACTAGATCCAATTTTCCATCTTGTATTTAAAAGACTTATTGCTATTGGTAAGGCTATTGATTCGACAGGTAAATGCCAAACTGGATGAGCTCTTAACCATCCCCAAAAAAGGCAACCTCCCAACCAACTCCAACTTACACCAAGTAATAGAGAACCAACAGCAGACCATTTTTCGGTGCAAAAATTTAATAAATAAAATCCACAAGAAAAAATAATGAAGCTAAATAAAAAGGCGGCAAAAGGGTACACATGCACCCACGGCGCCTGAACAAAAACCGGCAGGACAACCATTGTGCTCGCCCAAAATTGCAATGTCCTTGGCTTGGAAAGATAGGACTTTTCTCTATTGATGGGCTCGTTGGGGACGTTTGAGTAAATCAGAATGAAAAAACTAAGTGGGTTGTTCGAGAAGCCTTCTATGAATTTACATTCAAGTCGATACCCCAATCAAAATGGCTTCAAAATACAAATACTATTAAAAGGTAAATTGTGAAAAACCTCTAAAATATCAATGTTTGCATACCTCCTCAGATTTCTGTTAATATAATTTTCAAAAATAGAAAATTAAGGAAAGCAATAAAAATAAACCAATTTAAAATAAAGCCTGCAGTTATTGAATCTATTGAACCAGGTTCTATAGGTGAAGAAATAGGTTTTGAAATTGGTGATCAGTTAATTAGTATTAACGGTGTAGAACCTAGAGATATTATTGACTACAAGTTTCTTATCGCAGAAGAAAAACTTGAACTAAAAATATTAGATGAAAAAGGCAAAACTCACGAAATTGAAATAGAAAAAGATCTTGATGATGGATTAGGGCTTTCTTTTACTGAAGCATTATTTGATGGGTTAAAACAATGCAATAATCAATGTCCATTTTGTTTTATTGACCAACAACCATCAGGTAAAAGAAAAAGTTTATATCTCAAAGACGACGACTATAGAATGAGTTTCTTATATGGTTCTTACCTAACCCTTACAAACCTTTCAGAACAAGACTGGACAAGAATTGACCAACAAAGATTAACTCCCTTATTTGTTTCAGTGCACGCCACAGAACCTTCTTTAAGGTCAAAATTACTTAGAAATGCAAATGCTATTTATCTTTTAAAGCAATTAGAATGGTTCTCTAAAAAGAAAATTCAAATTCATGCTCAAGTAGTTGTTTGCCCTGAAATAAATGATGGAAAAGCTCTAGAAAAAACACTCAATGATCTTTTTGACTTTGCCCAAGGAGATTGCCCAGCAGTGCTATCAGCTGCTGTAGTTCCAGTTGGTTTAACAAGGTTTAGGCCTCATAATGATGGATTAATACCAGTTAATGCTAGTTGTGCTATGAGAGTCATCGCTCAGGTAGAGAAAATGCAACAAATTTTTTATCGATCTAAGGGCTCTAGATTTGCATGGTTATCGGATGAATGGTATCTAATAGCAAATAAACCATTGCCAACTTTAAATTCATATGAAGACTTACCCCAACAAGAGAATGGAGTAGGGAGTATCAGAAGTTTTCTCAAGGCGATGAATCAAGCGACAATAAATCTTCCTAAAAAAATCGACCGCCAAAGAACTTGCAGCTGGGTTGTAGGAAAACTTGTTGAGAATGAATTAATAAAGCCCTATAAACGTTTAAATCAAATCAATAATTTCACACTTCATCTTTATGGACTTCCCAGCCCTTACTGGGGCCAAGAAAAAATAGTTACAGGTCTTCTTACAGGACAAGATCTAATACATGGACTTAAAGGAAAGTATTTAGGGGATGAATTACTTCTGCCATCTGTAATGTTAAGACAAGGTGAAAAAATTTTTCTTGATGATATGACTCTGCAAGAGGTCTGTTCTTCACTTAATGTACCGATACGAATTGTGCATGATGCACAAGACATAGTGAAAAGCGCACTTGGTGAAGCATAATTGCTTTACTAAATTCAATTTAATTTTTCTTATACCTATGGGGAGAGTGAAGAAAAGATTCCTTTTAGTTGCTGGATTTTTTATATCTGGACTAAATCCTCTATGGGCAACAAGTTTAGAAAAAATAAATTCCAACATTAGACCAATAAAATCAGAAAATAAAAATCAAGCCCAAAAAAATGAAGATATTTTTTACGAACTAAATGCTCCTGAAGATCTTTCATTACCCTCGAGATCAAGAGAAGTCTTGATAAAAACTCAGAAGAAAGTCAATCTCGATCAATTAGAAAATTTACTTATTAGTAATAATCGTACAATTAAAATTTACTTAGAGAAAATTGATCAAGCAAAATCAATATTAAAAAGTTCACTATCTTCTTGGTATCCTACACTTAACCTTACAGCTAATGGAATTCCTCAATATTTTGAATCTAATAATTATGATGAATCAAGTTTTAGTCAAGATACTTCTAGCAAGCAATGGAGCTCCTCTATAACTGCTCAAATTAAATGGGATTTGATTAATCCAGCAAGAGTGCCTGAAATAGCTTCTGCCAGAGATAGTTTTGAAAAGGCAAAACATTCTTATTCAATAGTTTTGAGAGATTTAAAGTTAGAAGCCAGTAAACGATACTTTGATTTGCAAAAAGCAAATGAAGAAATAGAAGTAGCTCAGAAATCTATTGACTCCTCAACTCTTGCATTAAGGGATGCACAAATTAGATTTGATTCAGGGATTGGAACGAAATTAGAGGTTCTAGAAGCAAAAACACAATTAGCGAGAGACCAACAATTATTAAATATAAACTTAGGAGATAGAAAAATTGGTCAAAGATCTCTTGCTGAAATACTCAATTTCCCAGAAGATGTAACACCTGTAATTGGTTCAAAGACGAAAGTCATGGGAATATGGGATTCTTCATTAGAAGATAGTATTATCGCAGCTTATAATGCACGAGAAGAACTAGATAGTATCCTTCTCGATATTTCTATTAATAATAGTAATGCCAATGCTGCCCTTGCTACTGGACAACCAATATTAAGTCTCGTAAATACATCTAGTTCTAGCTTTTCCAGAGGTCAATTAAATAGGGTTTCACCTGATATGAATAATAAATCATCTAGTTTTTCTAATACTATTGGCCTAAACGCATCATGGTTTATTTTTGATGGAGGCAGATCGAGGTCTTTATACAATTACAATAAAAGTAAGGCTAAAGAGGCAAAACTGAACTTTGCAGTAACAAGAGCACAAATAAGAAAAGGGGTTGAAGAAGTATTTTTCAAGTTAGAATCAGCTAAACTAAATATTACTGCCTCTTATTCTGAAGTTCTATCCGCAAGAGAATCTCTCAGATTAGCCAAGCTTAGATACAAATCAGGTATCACCACACAACGTGAAGTTGTGAATAATCAAAGAGATTTAACTGATTCAGAAGTGCGTTATATTATTGCTGTAACTAGCTATAATTCTTTATTAGCTGATTTAAGTAGACAAACTGGTTTAGATAACATCAAAGCGTGTGATATTAAGGTCAATAAACAGAAAGAAGAAAATGAATTCAATCTTGAGGAATCTAATTTAATTCCTCTATGTCAGTTATAAACTTTTTAACTAAATAACAATGAATCAAAATTCAATATCAAAACCACTTAGCTCAACTCAATTAAATTCTATTCATCATTTAGTAGATGAAGTTGGGAAAAGACAACTTCAAGATTTCGGTCAAATCAATTCTGATATCAAACCTGATGGAACACTGATTACAGAATGTGATAGATGGAGTGATAAAACAATAGTTAAAGGTTTAGGGAAAATTGCCAAGGGAGAAGGTGTTCTTAGCGAAGAAGGGAATAAATCAATTCCAAATTCAAGTCAATATTGGGTAGTGGACCCGCTTGATGGCACTACTAATTTTGCAGCAGGTATTCCCTATTGGGCAATATCTATAGCTCGTTTTACCAATGGGCAACCTGAGACAGCTGTTCTAGATATCCCTGCACTTAAAAAAAGAATTCTCGCCATCAAAGGACGTGGAGTCTGGCTAAACAACAAACCTCTTAAACCCGAATCACGCTTCAAAAAAAATAGTGACTGCATATCTCTTTGTAGCAGATCTATTAAAGTTTTACAAATGAAACCAGAGCAACCTTTTCCAGGGAAAATCAGATTACTGGGTGTATCAAGTTTAAATATGACAAGTGTTGCTATAGGCCAAACAATTGCTGCTCTAGAGGCAACTCCAAAAATATGGGACATTGCAGCAGCTTGGTTAATCCTTGAAGAACTGAATTGTCTCATCCAATGGCTAGACACCAATCCAGAAGATACTCAGCCTGGAACAGATCTTACTAACGTTAATTTCCCATTGCTAACGGCATCATCTGAAGATCAATTAAATAAAATGCTTCCTTGGGCTACTGCTCTAATGGGAGAAAGATAATTTACAGTCAAACTTTCTCACTAAGTAAGAACCCACTTTTCCTAAAAAATCTATGTATTTAAATCTACCTATTCAACTTAGAGAAATTTTCTCCCTACCAGGTAGCGTGATACTAAATACTTGAAAACCAACGTGAGCTTGAACTGGAGTAAAAAAGCAAGATGTTTTTTTAGCAGCCTTTGGAGAGCTTATGAAAGGTGGTCTAAGTGTGATTGCGTAGACTTAAGCGCAGCATTTGCTTATTACACTCTTCAGTCATTTTTCCCAATATTATTAATATCTTTATCAGTTGCATCTTGGTTTTTAGGAAAACAACAAGGATTAGATCAACAAATAATTTCTTTAGCAGCACAAGTTTTACCCCCATCTGTCGTTGGTTTAGTCGATTCAACTTTAGTAAAATTAGTTAATCAAGGTTTTGGAGCGGGAATACTTGGTGCAATGTTTTTGATGATTACTGCTGGCAATGCTTATCTAACATTACAAAGAGGAGCAGATAGATTATGGGAAGATGTTTTACCAATTAAATCGAAGCCTGATCCATTAAGAATTCAAGCATTTAGATTCATAAGAAATCGAATTGAAGCTTTTTTTGTGGTTCTCTTAGTTGGTTTTTTAATGGTCATAGATCAAATCAGTGCCAATATCCGTATGATCCCTGGAGCCGTTTTGGAGGAATTAACGACCACAACTCCTTGGATTGAAAATGCAATGTCAAAAATACCAGTACTACAAGTGGGTCAATTTATCATTCCTCTAATTGGGTTTTCAACTATGGCACTTCTTTTACAAGGTTTACTCCCAAGTAGAAGAGTACCTTTAAAGCCATTAATTCCTGGCGCATTAATGATTGGAATTTTGCTGACTATTCTTAATTTGGCAGTTAGCAGAAGTATTCTCTCCTTAGGATCAAGATTTCAAGCTTATGGATTTATTGGAGGTGTTCTAGTTTTAACTCTCTGGGTTTGGATGGTGGGAGTAATTATTTATTTTGGTCAATGTTGGAGTGTTGTAATTGCAAGCATGCGACGTAATCGATACGTTTAAACAATAAGAAAACAATCAGCAAAATTTAAATTAGAATAAAGAATGAATATTCAGAATCCCCATGAATAAGCCATCTTCATTAATTTGGATGGTTTTAGTTTTACTTTTAGTTTTCCCTTCTCCAGCTGGAAAATTTTTAATTGATTTGGCTGGTGGAATATTACTTATCATTACAGTAATTCCATTAATATTAGGTGGTGTAGGATTTATTGCCTGGAAAAGAATTCAATCAAAATTACAAACTTGTGAAGCTTGCGGCTCAAGGTTTTTAAATAATCAAATAATTTGCCCGATATGTGGAACAACGATTAATAACCAAAAAGACAGCCTGGAAAATATCCCTGCCAGCGCTGCAACAATTGATATTAAACCAGAAAAAATAGATTTCTAAAGTAAATCTATATCTAAATTTTCTGGATCAATTTGATTGATTTCTTGTTCTACAAATTGAAGTAATTGCTCACAATGTTGAAGTAGAATATGACCTTTTACATAATTATCTTGAATTTTATCTAGCGAAATATTTTCATCTTGCACATTAGCTAAAATAACTTCCAAAGCTTCTATTGATTCTTCGTAATTTAATCTTTTAATATCTTTTTTAAAGACTTCTATATTCTTTTTAATATCTGTCTTTTTGTTAGACATATATAATTTATTTTTTGTTTCTTTATCTTCAACAGGCATAGAATATAAAGTCTTTTTATTCAAATTTATATTTTATCATAATCTATCGTATCTACCTCTGCATAGATTTTTCCATCAGATAATTGAATTAAGAATTTATCTTTTTCTTTAAGGTCATTTACACTAAAAATCGAATTACCATTTTTATCTCTAATAAATGCAAAGCCTCTTTGCAACCATCTTGTTGGGGAGAGTGCATTCAAAAGCTGTTGAATATGAATTATTTTTGTTCTTTTAGCATTAATTAAAGCATAGGGTGAATAAGATTTAAAAAATAACTTTTTAGCAATTAAAAAATTTTTTTTATTCTTAAAAAATAATTTAAAATAATCTTGAATCATTTTTTTATTTTGTAAAAAACTACTTTTCTCAATATCCCTTGAGGGTAATAAATCAACAATCGCAGCAGTTGGTGTTGCAGACCTGTGGTCTGCAACAAGGTCAGAAACAGTTAGATCATCTTCGTGCCCTATTCCTGTAACTACAGGAATAGGGAATGTTGCAATCTCTCTAGCTATAATTTCACTATCAAACAACATTAAATCTTCTCTGCTTCCGCCACCTCTAGCTATAACTATTGCACTTAATCCTAAAGAATTTAATTTCAATTTTCTTAGAGTATTCTTTAATATATTTTCATTATTTCCTTGAACTGGAATAGGAATAATATACAATTTTGTCAATGGCCATCTCTCTTTTGCAGTTCTGAGCATGTCAGCCAAAGCGGAGCTAGGAACGCTCGTAAGGATACCAATTGAATAAGGGTATTTTGGTAAATTTTTTCGTAAAGAGCTATCAATCAAACCATCTTTAAGAAGTTTTGATTTAACGATTTCGAACTTTTTCAGAATAGTGGAAATGCTTGCACGAATATCAAAAACTTGCACAGATATTCGTGCTTGCGATTCCCAGAAATTTAATTTTCCAATAATAACAACTCCATCATCTTGATTGGGTAAAAATTTTAAAGACTTTAGTGTTGATGACCATGCAACTGCATCAACATTTGCTTTTCCATCAGTTAAAGTCAACCATAAATGGCCTTTTTTTATTTGTGATTTACTAACAGTAGCCTTAAGTATAAATTTTGGTGCAAATCCTCGAGATAATAGTAACCCTATAGATTGATTTAAATCATTAACACTATAGGTAGGTAAAGTTTCTTTATTAGTTTTAAAATTAATCAAAACTGTAAAAAATAAAAACTAATAGATTAGTTTTTCAACCAATTCCCATTTGAGTTAGAATTCCTTGCCCTGTCAAAAGCTCTGTGGTCAAACCAATTAAAATTCCCATCATGGCTAGCCGACCATTCCATATTTCAGCAAAATTGACAAATCCAAAACGAGGTTCAAAGTTATCTTGCATTAGTAAATCAAAATCAATTTAATAATACTCAGAAAAAGCTCTAAATGAGAAAAAATATTACTTAACTATTTCAATGAATTTTGATTTTTAAACTTTATAAAACTATCTAACATGTTTTGCCCCATCAACAGGATGATAGTCCTCTCCAGTTAACTCCTCATAAATAATCGCGGGTAGTCCCGTTTCGAACATTGTTTGAAGAGCTTCTTTTAAATATGGATTCCAGCCACCAGTACTCACTTCACCATGCCGAACTGTCCAATCCCATGTCCCTTGTAAATCCCTAGGAATTCGTCCTTCCCTGTCCCGTCTTGCAACTAAATCAAGAGATTCTACTAAACCAACTCTAATAGGATCCTTTCCATAAGCTGGAGTAAGACTAAGTTCCAACCTTACCGGATCTTCCTTTAACAACCTTATACGAAACCTTGGCGGTAACTTCAGGTTTTTCAAAACTGCAGCGACTATGCGTGTTCTTTGTTCCAAAATTAAAACCTCTTTGAAAACTATTTAATTTAATATCAAATAAAAAAATCTAATGAAAATTATTCAGAAGGCTTTTCAAATGATTGTGGAGGATCAGTGTCCTTAGAAAAACGAACTGTGAGCAAATCTTCAT
This sequence comes from uncultured Prochlorococcus sp., assembly GCA_902564695.1. Classification (GTDB taxonomy): domain Bacteria; phylum Cyanobacteriota; class Cyanobacteriia; order PCC-6307; family Cyanobiaceae; genus Prochlorococcus_B. The sequence continues at coordinate 22,529 of CACFCB010000011.1, forward strand.
CAGTAATGCAACCATCTTTGTTTAATAGTTCAGGATGAATAGTGACCAAACCTGTGCGATCATCCCTTCTTGCTTCTGAAAATGAATTTTTAGTATTTGATGGTTGTGCTGATAAAAAACCATTCATCATTACCCTGGCAGCAAGAATCAACAAAACAAAAACTGAAAGGCCATACACGAAAGGTAAGAAATTGCTCAACATTGGCAAAATGAGAAAATCAAAAAACTGAATGCCTAAATCAACTAAGTTTTGAGAACGCTGTAATTAATCATTAATCACAGAATAAATCATAATTAAACTCTAAAGGAAATTAAGTTCGATTAGAAAGTTCTTTAGTAAAAATCTACGGTGATCAAGCTGAGGTGTTTTTCAATTAGCTATTATGAGTTATCTCAATTATCAAACTAATCCCTTTTTAGACTCATGAATGGATTAGAAGCAAAAATACTTTTAATACAATCAAAAAATAAACGTCAGAACAAATATTTAAAAATTTTGGTCCTACTGGTCCTTTTTACTTTTAACTTCAAATTTGATTATCCACTTTATGCATCTGAACGATTACGAGCAACACAACAAAATTTAACAAAACAATCATTCGTATCCAAAGCCTTAAGCATTAGTGGAAATGCCGTCGTGACAATTGAAACAGAGCGCACGGTCTTGACATCAACAGAAGGAATATTACCTCCAGGAATCTTGACAGATCCATATTTTGAACGTCTATTTGGTCTAAGAGGACTCCAAGTCCCAAGATCGCGTATAGAGAAAGGACAAGGAAGTGGTGTAATTTTTTCTAAAGAAGGTCTGATATTAACCAATGCACATGTAATCGAAAAAAGTGATCAATTAATAGTTGGATTATCAGATGGACGAAGAGTTCTAGGAAAAGTTATTGGGCAAGACTCTTTAACAGATCTTGCAGTCATTAAACTTAAGGCTAAAGGACCATGGCCAATCGCTCCGTTGGGTGACTCCGATCAATTAAAAGTTGGCGATTGGGCTATTGCAGTTGGAAATCCTTTTGGATTGGAAAATACAGTCACTCTAGGTATCATAAGCAATCTCAATAGAGATGTTGCACAACTAGGAATATCTGATAAAAGAATAGATCTAATTCAAACGGATGCAGCAATTAATCCAGGTAATTCTGGAGGTCCACTATTAAATTCTTATGGGGAAGTCATTGGAATTAATACTCTTGTCCGCTCAGGACCAGGGGCAGGACTAGGTTTCGCAATACCAATTAATCGAGCCAGGAAAATTGCAGAAGACTTAATCACTACAGGGAGAGCAAAACATCCAATGATAGGAGTAACTCTCTCAAGTAATATCAAACAAAAGAGTAATTTTCTTTCCCAAAGAGAAAGCGGTGCAATTATTAAATATGTAACACCAAATGGTCCTGCTGAAAAAGGTGGATTAAAAATTAATGATCTAATAATTTCAATAAATAATGAGCAAATATTAACTCCAGCAGATGTAGTAAAAAAAATTAATCAAAATAATTTAGAATCCCATTTGAAAATTAAAATACTTAGAAAAAATATTGAGTATATAAAAATTGTCAAGCCAATTGATATATATGATCTTAGACTGTGAATTAAAAGTATTTAAATTATTTTTTATTAGCTTTTTTTCTTTTTCTCTGCTTCTCTCGATTAGAAAGTCTTTTTCTCTCTCTTTCTGCTAATTTTAATTCTTTTTCTTTTTCTAATTTTTCTTCGATCTTTTTCTCTCTATAATATTGATAATCACCTTGATATTTTATTAATTGCCCATCTCTTAGTTCAACAATTATATTCGCAACTTTTGAAATAAAGTATCTATCATGAGAGACTATCAATGCAGTACCACTGAAATCAGATAAAGCCTTTTCTAACATTTGCTTAGAAGGAATATCTAAATGATTGGTAGGTTCATCAAGAATAAGTAAGTTTGATGGCTGAATCATCATTAAAGCTAATGCTAGTCTGGCTTTTTCTCCACCACTTATATTATTAACTACTTTAAAAACAGAATCATTTTTCAAGCCAAAGCTTCCTAGTAAGGACCTCACTTCTGTTTGAGTCCAATTTGGAACAGCTTCACTAATTGTATCTATTACTGTTTTATCTAATTCTAAAGCTTCTGCCTGATTTTGTTCAAAATAACTAGGAAATATATTATATTTACCAATCTCAAGGGAGCCTTCATCAGGTTTTTCTAAACCCATAATTAATCTAAGTAAAGTAGATTTACCAGACCCATTTTCACCTAAAAAAGCTATTCTTTCACCTGGCTCTACTTCTAAATAAGCTCCTAAAAATAAAATATTTTCTTCATAACTATGTGTTAAATCCTTAATAGTTAATACATCCTTGCCTGAACGAGGAGCATCCATAAAATGAAAAATAGGTCCTTTCAGATGATTATCAGGTTCTTCTATTTTCTCCACTTTATCTAATAATTTTTCTCTACTTTTTGCTTGTGTACTTCTGGTAGCACTAGCACGAAATCTTTCTATATAAGTCTTTTGAATTTGAATATCTTTTTGTTGTTTTTCATAGGCAGCTTTGGTTGACTCCAATTCAAAATCTCTTTGTTGAATATATGATGTATAATTTCCAAGATAACTTTTAGATTTTCCTCGTTCGGTACTAACAATTTTTGTACAAACTTTATCTAAGAAAGATCTGTCGTGGCTAACAATTACCATAGCAACTTTCTGATTAAGTAAATAATTCTCCAACCATTCAATAGTTTCTAAATCTAAATGATTAGTTGGTTCATCCAATAACAATAAATCTGGACTTTGGAGGAGAATCTTTCCTAAAGCTATTCTCATTTGCCAGCCGCCAGAAAAATCTCCAACTAGTCTGTCTGCTTCTTTATGGTTAAAGCCTATAGTCGGTAAAAGCTTCTCAACTTGAGACTCTAAATCGTAACCATTTATTGATTCAAATTTACCTTGAATAATACTTAATTCTTTAATTAATGAGTCCAAGTAAGTGCAATCTTTCGAAGCTAATTCTGATTCCATGTTTTCTTGAATTAGTTTTTGACTATCAAGTAAAGAAGATGCTTCTTGAAAAGCCTGAAATAACTCTTCTCGAACCGTTTTATTAACATCAACATCAAATTCCTGTTTTAAATATGCAATAGATAGATCACCTTCCCTAATCAAAGATCCATCCGTTGCTTCTTCAAAGCCAGCGATAATTTTTAATTGTGTCGATTTCCCTGCTCCATTAACTCCAACCAGTCCAATTCTTTCTCCATGTTTGATTTCCCAACTAACATCCTTCAACACTTCTCCAGTGGGATAAATCTTACTAACCCTTTCAAGTCGCAACACTACAACAAAACCTCATGTGAACTACCTTCGATCATCTAGTTTAAAAAGATGCAAACCGACTTAAATTACATTACAAATGTAAGCTCATGTTAAGACTCGAACAAATTACTGCTTTATTTTTAGCAGCTGCTCTTGCAATACCAAGTTATTGGTTTTTCTGGACCATGGCAGGAGGAGGAGGATATGAGCGCAGAGTAATCAAAAACAATGATAAAGAATCATTAGAAACACCTTCATCTTTTAAAAAATAATCACAACCCACCTCTAGCTTTAAGTAGCCATTGTTTAGTCTCTAAATCATCAACAGTAGATAAATATTCTTTTACCTCTTCTGAAGTTACTGGCAAATTCATTGCATTCCCAAGTTCACAAATAGCTTGCATAGCACCTTTAGGATTTTGTAGAGCTTGTCGAAAAAGATCTCGTTTTTTTTCAGGGTCTGAATTTATAAGCTTGTAAAGCTCTGCAGCATTGCCGCTCATAAGAAATATCAGTAACTAATTAAAGATTATTCAATTACGCGGCTTTTGTCTGAAACCCAGAAGATTCATTATTCTTATCTAGATCACTTTCTTTTAAACCTAGAGCAGACGCATCTTTCATACTTCTCGCATCCATGCAAAGCACTTTCCGAAGTTGTGCGAAATTTGCGGCTTGAGATGATCTTCCCTCTTTACTGGCACCATATTCAGCTCTTTGCAAAACATGGTGCAAATGGGTCAATAAATAGGAACTTACAACAGCAGAAATCAAAACATCTCCATTCGAGCTATTACGCCTACTCTTTCTTCTTGGGCGTTTTGTTGTTCCTGAGTCGATCACACCATCGGATGAAAGCACTTTCGAGGTATGTGGTAGAGATGGCTTAGACATGAAATACTCCTTGTTAATCAAAAATCAAGTAAACGTTGACAAGGCAAAGCAGGCCAGACTAGGAAGTATCATACACAAGGATACTACCCTTCTGTACAAGTGTACACTATTAACTACCCGATAGTTATTTAGGGGCATGGCTACTCGTCAAAATTCAACCAACGGGAAGCAAAAATCACCTCGGATACAAGTTGTGCTACCCGAAGATCTATGCGAAAAATTATCTCAATTAGCATCACAAGAATCTAGAACTGTTAGTAATATGGCAAAAGTTTTAATCCAAGAAGGTATCAAAAATCATTCATTAAGAGATAACTTGTTTCCTGAAAAATCAGAAACTAATAAAACTCAAGATTTCATAAAAGCATTAGAAAAGCAAAAGACACAAAGATTGAAAGGAGTTCCAAAAAGATTAAAGTTCAAAAGAAATTAATTCTTTAAAATAATACGATTAAGGATCAACTCGAACTCCATATAGAATTGATTTATTAGCTCCTGTTATATATTTTGGATTAACTTTATTACCTATAGAATGCCACCAAGATAAAGTGGCAAAAACTATTGCCTCCCTATATTGTGATGGTATGCCAATTTCACTGATATCACGAACTAGAACACCAGAACACAGCCTTTCTAATTGCTTCATTAAAAATAAATTTTTAGTGCCACCACCAGCCACCAATAGCTCAATCAAACGTATTTTTCTGCTTAAAAAAAGATTATCTAAATCCTGAGCAATTATTGAAGCTGTAAATGTAGTTAGTGTCGATATTAAGTCTTCATTTGATAAGTCGCCTAATGCCTCTTTTCTTTTTTCTAAATCTTGAGAACCAAATTGTTCTCTACCGGTAGACCTAGGAGGTTGTTGATGAAAAAAAGGTTCTTTCAACCATTCTTCAATAATATTTAATTTGGGCTTTCCACGTGATGCAAAACAACCATTCTGATCAAATGTTAAATAGGAATTAGTACTTTCTTGAATAGCTAAATCAATCAGTGAATTGGCCGGTCCACAATCCCATCCAAGACATCCAGAAGTTTTATGAATTCCAGTTTTGGGTGGGATAATTGTAAGATTTGCTATTCCTCCAAGATTTAGAATTCCTCTCCATCCATATAATCTTCCAACCAAAGCTTCATCAACTAAAGGGACCAAAGGAGCACCATGCCCCCCAGCGGCAATATCCTTTGATCGAAAATCATAAATCACAGTTTGATTTAAAATATTTGCTAATAATGGTCCTAAAAGAATTTGAATACTTCCTCCTCTTTCCAACTTTTTTGCACTGCGATGAAAGACTGTTTGCCCATGACATCCAACAACCTCAGCGATCGAATCAGGATCACAACATCTTGCTGCTTGTGCATTTAATTCTGTAATTTCTTCCGCTAAATCCAGCCAATCTTTGCTATTAATTTTTAATCCTTGACCAACTTTAATAATCTTTTCTCGAGATGATGATGGATATACAAATGAATGAGTATTTAAAATTTTCCATTTTGGCTTTCTTGGATTACCTTTGAATTCAATTAAAACTGCATCGATACCATCCGCACTTGTACCACTCATCAAACCCAAAGCTCTCATAAATTAGTTTTGTGGCAATTTTTGAAGATCCTCCATTGATCCCATCACAACAAGTACATGATCTTTTTCCAATATATATTTTGCTGGTGGATTTACCGTTAAAAGTTGAGCTGGTCCTGCTGCTAATACATTAACAAAATAATTTTTCCTTAAATTCAAATCTCGTAAAGAACGTCCTACAAAAACCTCAGGTACTTTTATTTCATCAATACCAGTTTTGTCATCCAGCTCTAATCTTTCAATCAAATTAGGTCTTACCAACTCCAAACCTAATCTTTCTCCTTGCATTCTTGATGGGAAAACTACTCGATCCGCACCAACTCTTTTTAACATCTTTTCATGCAAATCGCTTGTAGCTCTAGCGATCACCTGCTTAACTAAACTTCCTTCAGTATCCTTGGCAATAAGTGTTGTTGTAATACTTGCTTCGATTGGCTCACTAATACCAACCACTACAGTTCCCATTTCAAGTACACCGGCTTCTTTCATAGATTCTTCATCAGTAGAGTCCACAACTCTCGCCTCAATTGTGGGCTCTAATTGACGCAATTCTTCGATTGCCTTCTCAGAGGAATCAACAGCTAGAACGTCAGCACCATTCCTTAGTAATTCTCTACATACTGCGCTTCCAAAGCGACCAATCCCAACGACCGCAAAGCCAAGTTCCTGATCTCCTTTTTGGGGAGACCATTGCCACCAATCACTCATGAGTTGTACTCCTTAAACATAAAGATCTTCCTTCGGGTAGCCAATTCGATTAAGTTGTTGAAGCCTTCTTTTATTAAGAGCTTGCCATATTGCGCTCAAAAATAAAAGAATGCCTAGTCTGCCAACAAACATCCCAATAACAAGTACTAGTTGACCAAAATGTCCTAGCTCAGAGGTCACACCTAGATCAAAACCTACAGTAGCGAATGCTGAAATACATGTGAAAAGCATTTCTAAAAATGAAAAATTTTCTTCACCATTCAATCCATTACTCAAGCTTAATAAAAGGGCCATAATTAAAACAAACAATAATGAACCCACAGTTATCCCAACAGCTTTAAGTACTACTTTGTCAGAGATCTGACGATTACGAATAATAATTTCATTTTGTCCACGTAAAGTTGATCTAGTAGCAGCCATTAATGCGGCAATAGTTGTAGTTTTAATCCCTCCACCAGTACCTCCAGGACTTGCACCGATAAACATTAGGAACATAATCAAAAGAAGACCAGAATCAGAGACACTATGAATTGATATCGGTAAATTAGTGAAACCTGCAGTTCGCGCACTAACTGAAGTAAATAAGGCAGTCAAAATACGATCATAAAAATTAATTGAAGACAAGAAGCTACCCTTAGCTAAAGATTCAGTGAGAATTAATCCAAATAAGCCAAGAGAAATTAATATAAAAGATGTTCTAATTACTAATCGGGTATGAAGACTTAAATTTTTTAATTTTAAAGATCTACGATTTATCCATATATCATTTGTCACTCGCCATCCAAAACCACCTAATATAATTAAGATTATTAATACAAAATTAACCACAGAATTATTTCTATAGTTTTGTAAGCTATCAGACCATAAACTGAAGCCAGCGTTATTGTACGCAGAAATACTATGAAAAACTGAAGCCCACAGTCTTTCGCTTGAATTAGTTATATCAGTAAAACCAAAAAAATATAAAGTAATAGCTCCTAAAATAATAAGAATAGCTGCTGTAATAGCTATACCTTGAAAAGTTTTACCAACACCTCCGACTCCAAATTCATCAAGGGTTTTTCCTCTATCAAGACGTGTTTTCAATTCTGTTCCACTAACAATAAATCCCTGTAAAAATGTAGTAATAGCCATTAAGCCTAGGCCACCGATTAACAACATAATTGCCAAAATTATTTGGCCAAAAAATGTTAAATCTATTCCTATATCAATAATTGATAAACCTGTAACTGTTACAGCGGATGTTGCAGTAAACAAGGCCTCCCATAAGCCAACATTTGTATTGGAGCATATAGGTGTCGCTAATAATAAAGTTCCGAAAGTAATAACTAACAAACCAGTTACCACAGTAAACTGAGGAACTGTAAGCCTTCTGTAAGAATCTGGCCTAATACTCACTTTCTTTGAGAATGGCACTGTCTAATTCCATAAAAGATTAAAAAAAATAAAAACAAATGAGTGCCTCAAAATCACCCCAAACTTAAGAATTTTACCCATATATTTAAGAACTACCATACTTCAACAAAATCAATCCAGGGATAAGAAAAGTCATCAATATTGTCAAACCAGCTCCATATCTCGTAACGTCTAAAAACTGATAACGTCCAGGTCCAAATACCATCAAGTTCGTTTGATACCCCATCGGAGTAAGAAAAGATTGACTAGCCCCAAAAAGCACCGTTATCAAAAGAGCTAATGGAGGCAGATTCATACTAGGAGCCAATTGCACAGCAATTGGCGCTAAAAGCGCTACTGAAGCAGCGTTACTTACAAATTGAGTAAATATTGTAGTTGAAAGAAAAATTACAAGCAGTGAGGTGTATGTGGGTAAGTCTTGCAATATAAAAATTAAAATATTCGCAAAAGCATCCGCAAGACCTGTGCTTTGCATTGCAACACTAAAACTGGAGAGAGATCCAAGTAAAAGAATTACATCAAGTCGAATTGATCTTTGAACCTCTGCTGGCCTTAAGCACCCCCCCCATACCATCCCAATAACAGCCATCAAAACAGCAGCGACAAGGGGCAAGTCAGTAATTGAGGGGATAATTAACATAGCAATTGCAATGCCAATTGCTATTGGTTTTCTTGTAACAGTTGGGAGATCATTCTCAAATTGATCTAAGACAAGAAGATCATTACTGTCTTGCAAACCACGAATTGAATCTCTGGGAGCTTGAAGAAGTAAGACATCACCCTCTCTTAAAATTGCTTGACCTAGTCTTTCTTGTACAGTTTGTTGTCCTCTTCTCAATGCTAAAACCGTTGCATTATGCCTTTGTCTAAATCGCAATTCACGCAAACTAGCCCCAGCCAAGGTTGAACCAGCAGGCAAAAGTACCTCAACAGTTTGTTGCCCTTTATCAATATCTGGAAAAAAAATGTTTTTTTCTGTATTTAGATTTTGAGTTAACTGAACAGTATGTTCTTGTTTTAAACGCAAAAGATCGGAGCGCGTGATTCTGATTAACAATCGATCATGGGGCTTAATTATTCGATCAGCCAAAGGAGGCACAAGTCTTTCTTTTTCACGCTGAATTTCCAAAACATCAACATCAAATCTTCTTTGTAGGCGACTATTCCTAAGAGATTTTCCAACAAGTTCAGAATCTGATGGAATTGTAACTTCGGTAAAATAAACAGTCTGGCCTGAACTCCCTCCATATTCCGAGCTTATGCTCCCCCTATCAGGTAAAAGGGATTGAGGGGCTAACAACATATAAGCTGTCCCAAATAACCATATGGGGACTCCTATCGCAGTAAAAGTAAATAGATCAAAAGGACCATAGCCAAGTTGATCACTGATATCACTAACCAATAAATTTACTGAACTGCCCAGAAGCGTTAACGTGCCTCCTAAAACCGTGGCAAAAGAGAGTGGCAACAAAACACGTGATGGAGATAATTTTCTCTTATTACACCAAGCTTCTATAACCGGTAAGAGAGATGCAACAACAGGGGTATTAGGAACCACTCCTGAAACTGGGGCGACAACCAATCCAAGCAAAGCTATCAATCTTCGTGGAGTTCGAATACTTTCCGAAGCTATTAACTCTCTTAAACGATCAAGAGCACCACTTTTAAACAATGCCGCAGAGACAGCAAACAAACCCATCAGAGTAATTAGAGCAGGGCTGCCAAAACCAGCCAATGCTTTTTGAGGGGAAAGCACACCTGAGGCCATTAATAGTGCAACACTAAGAATTCCTGTTAGCTCAGGAGCCAATGCACTACTTACAAATAAAAAAACTGCAATAATTAAAACTGCCAAAGTTATGACAGCTTTAGGATTCTCTAAAACAGTTAATATCTCATTCATATTCTTTAATTAATAACCTGTTCAACTGACTCTGTCCAAGTATTAATTTTAAGACTACTGGGAAAAGGAACTATTGATATTGAGAAAATAAACGATTAATTATTTTTTTACTTAATATAAATGATCCGACGGATTTCAAAGATAGAGAAAGACCTGGCATTCTCATTAAATATGCTATTCGCCTTATTTCAAAAGCAAGAGGTCCTGCCAAAGTAATTCCATATCCCGTGATAGAAGCATTACCAATACCAAGACTCAACATTTCACCTCTGTCTTCAAATACAAATGGTTGAAGTTCCCTACCCTTTCTCAGAGAAATAATATTTTTAGCAACAATCATACTTTGCTGCATTGCGGCCTGAGCTGATGAAGGGAAAGGATTCTTTTCGTTAAATATAATATCACCAACAAAAAATATATTTTTTGATTCATTAATTTGGAAAAAATTATTAACTTTAATCTTGTTTTCTCCCTTCAAGAAATTTTGCAATAGTTTTAATGAATTAGGTTTTAATCCTGCAGTCCATAGCAAGCCAGAATAATTAATTTTATGTGTTTGAATTGTTTCAGAAACGTAATTCGAAAGTTCTAAAAAATTTTCATTTACAGATTTAATATAATGTTTCAAGTAAATCTTAATATTTCTCTTAACTAATTCATCAATTGATTTTTCTCGATTAAAAGATTTGGAATTTGGTAAAACTTTATTTCCTTTTTCAACTAAATAAATATCTATGGGTTTATCAATTAAATCAGCAATTTTGCATACAAGTTCAACACCTGTAGGACCAGCTCCAGCTATTAATAAAGGTTTGGGAGGATGTGTAGAATTTTTTATTCTACTTAGTAACTTTTTAATTTTAATAATATCATTTAAGCTTGAGAAACCACAACAATATTCTTGCAAACCTTCAACCATAGAATAATCAGTTTCAACTCCTGTACTTATAACAAGTTGAGAGTATTTTATTTTTTTGTCAGTTGATGTAATTAACTGACTGGCAAATTCATCTACTTCCACAACACTTTCTTGTAAAAAAATAAATCCTAATTCTGATGCTAAAGCCGTAAACTCAGGCGCAACCTCCCATAATTCAAGTTCTCCACTCAATAATTCATACATCAAAGGCTTAAAAAGAAATCTAGAACCTTGATCAATCAAAATAATTGGGGTTCTATCTGACTGGGCTAACAAAGCTATGACAGTTGACAGTCCTCCGAAACCTCCTCCTAAGACAACTATTGGATCAGATTTCAAATTGTTCAAGTCCATAGGGACAAGATTTAAGATGATTTAAAAGACCCTAAACAAACTTTTACCGATTCGGCATTCAATACCCAAATATGAAGAGAGAATCCCAAACCAATTTGACCACTGATTTGCAAAAGGACACTCAAATTCCTAAAACTTTTCTAGTCAAATCAATTGATGATACATGTCAAGAACTAGAAAAACTTTCTGCTCAAGAGCAACTGCAATGGGGATTTGAGCATTTTAATGAAAAATTTGTTTTAACAACAAGTTTTGGAATCCAATCTGCTGTTTTACTTCATATGACAGGAATATTTAAATCAAAAAAAAAGCCAAAAGTGATTTGGATTGATACGGGATATCTACCAAAAGAAACTTATCACTATGCTGAAAAACTAACAAAACTCTTCGAATTAGATTTAGTCGTTGCTCAAAGCCCACTTTCTCCAGCGAGAATGGAAGCTTTACACGGACGACTCTGGGAAACAGGTGATCCAAAAGATCTTGAAAAATATCATCAAATTCGCAAGGTGTCACCTCTTGAAATGACGTTATCCAAATTAAATATTTACTGTTGGGCAAGCGGAGTAAGGAAAGGACAAACGAAAAATAGACAATCCATGGCTCATATTGATTACATCAGAGACCGTTTAACTCTTAGACCACTATTAAATTGGAGTAAAAAAGATATTTTCTATTATATGGAAAATAATAATTTGCCTCAACATCCATTATTCGAAAAAGGTTACTCAACAGTCGGGGATTGGCATTCAAGTTCGTCGGAAAATAATAATTCAAAAGGAAGATCAACAAGGTTCGGAGGACTAAGTGAAGAATGTGGAATACATCTAAATACACAATGACAAATAATTCACTCTTATATTCAGAAGAAAATCACTTAATGATTGGGAATACTAGATGGCATTGGGCAGCCAAAACTAAAGAAAAGTGGACTTATTTCCATACCTCACCAAATCCAATTGAATTTGAAAACAAAGATTATTCTCAATTATCTTGGGCTTCAGTAGGTCCAATCCCAGAAAAAATCAAATTAAGTCCTTCAAAAAAAATCAATTTAAATGATATACCCCTTATCAATATTCCAAATAATTTAGGCATTGATAGAGCTCTTGCTTCATGGAGTGCTTTTAATAAGCAATTAAATTTAAATAATAAAAAGCAAGGCTTAATTGTTATAGATGCAGGTACGATATTAAGTATTACAAAGATAACTAAAAATGGTAGATTTGACGGCGGTCAACTAATTGCCGGTCTAAGACTTCAGCTATCTGCTATGGCAACAGGTGCATTAAATTTAGATAATCCTATTATCAAAAAAGTTCCAAAAGACACATTTCAATTTGAAACTAATAATGCCATGATTAAAGGAGCAATAAGTTGCTTATTAGGATCAATTCTCCAGGTTTACGATGAAACAAGGCTTCCTATATGGCTTTGTGGAGGAGACGGAGCAATTATATTAAATGAACTTGAAAATAAAAATATTGATATCAATTATCATCCAAATCTTGTTCTAGAGGGAATGATTGATATACATAAAAAACTTAATTCAATTTAAGATCACTTAAAATTTGGCTAGCCATAATTTCAGATTTTACTTTTAAGTAAACCAATTCAATTTTGCCTTCTTTATCTATCACGAATGTATGTCTCATCATTCCATAATACTCCCTACCCATAAACTTTTTCAAACCATAACTATCATAAGCAGTTGCAACAGGACAAGGCTCAGGATCAGTTAATAAAGTAAAAGGTAATTTATGTTTATGAATGAATTTCAAATGTGATTTGGATGCATCCTTGCTAATACCCAAAACTTTAATATCATTTAATTCAAAAAGGTCCCATTGATCTCTAAAACTGCAAGCTTCCTTAGTACATCCAGGGGTATCGTCCTTAGGATAAAAATAAATTACAACTCTTGATCCCTTAAAAGATGAAAGACTAATGAAATTACCATCTTGGTTAGGAAGAGTGAATTCTGGTGCAAAATCACCTATGCATAGAGGCATGATTACGACTCAATTAGGCAATAAAAGAGTACTAGGCCTTTGGCTTTTTTTTATGCCATCAAAACTTTTACCAATAAGCAATGAAGAAAAAAAATGGGTTAATCAATTAACTACTTCAAGAGGACAAATCTATCACTTCTCAAGAGGCTGCATAAGAAATGTAATGTCTAATATGACTGGGTTAGATCCCCTTGCAATTCCTTTGAAGGCAGACCCAGGAAAGCCTCCTTTATTAGGTGAGGGATTAGGGCATATTAGTATAAGCCACTGTGCTGATGCATTACTAATAGGGTGGTCTGAAAAGAAAATTGGGGTCGATATAGAAAGAAAAGATAGGAAATTTCAAGCACAGAAATTATCTAAACGTTTTTTTACTAAAGATGAAAATTTTGAAATAGAGAATTTAAGTCAAAGCAAAGCAAAGGAGAACATAATAAAAAGATGGGTTGTAAAAGAGGCTTCGATAAAATGGCAAAGTGGCAAAATTTCAACTAATTTAACTCAATGGGTTTGGAAAAGTAATACATCATTTGCTTATCATAAAAAGCTTGGATACAAAGTCAAAATTTTTAATAACGACTTTCAAAAATGGACTTATGCAATTGCAATAGATAATAGTCTTAAGATTACTAAACCGATTATTTGTATAAATTAATGAGTTATTTTAGCAATTAATTTAGTATGTAAAAGTTTCTGTTTTATAGTCTTACCATCAATTCTTTGGAATAAATTTTTCAAATATTTCAATGTTTCCTTTGTCTTATCTTTAAGAATAATTTCTCTATATTGACTTCCATCATCAAGCCATCTTTTGATAATTGCAGAATCAATTTTTATATATATGTGCTCTGTCCATTCCTCAATAGAAATTTGCCAACCCAAATTTTCTAATTGTCGAAAAAACTTCTTTTTTTGATCTTGATTTCTTAGCCATTTATCTTCGCAAATAATTAGATTATTTAATAATGAAAAATCAATATTATCGTTAATTCTTTGAAGTTCCAAGCTTTCTTTCAAAGAATAAATAGGACCAGAACATGGATTACTTAGAATTAAACTTAATTCTGTATTGATAGTACATTTTGCAGTAATTATTGGCCAAAGTTCAACAAATTTTTTTTCAGCTAAAGCTTTCCAAGGAATTCTCCCTCCAATCACCTCAAATTTGAGATTATCATCTAACTTTTTGAACGAATCCAAAGTTGAGCCAATTAAGGTTGGTCTCTCCATAGGAGCCAAAACTTCTAATTCAGCCAACAAACTAAAATGGTCATCCTCAGGAGAAGAGACAATTACACCGCCTTCAAATGCCTCTTTCAAAGGCTTCAAAGACCAAAGCAAAGAGTTTGGAGAAAAAACCAAAACCCTGTAGTTTTTCTTCCAAGAAATACCTGACCATAATTTAATCATCAAGTTTTTTAATCTTTCTCCATCTTTTTCAACTTGACGAAATAACCATTTTTCAACATCCTTATCAACTACTCCGGCTGTAATAGTTAAAGGATTTTGTTGTTCGACCTCAACCATTGAGGCTATCTGTTCAGATCTTCTCTCATTTACGAGTGATCGCCTTTTGCCCTCCCATCCATGATGACTTGGCTCCCAAAAAATTTCATTGATCAATCCATCTGGTAAATATTGTTGAGAAATCCAATTTTTTGAAAATGAATGTGGGTAGCGGTAGCCAATGCCATCTCCAAAAGCTTCTTTGTCTCGATTTGAATCTCTCAGATGAGATGGAACATTTTGTTTTTGAGAATCTCTAACCTTTTGGACTGCTTTAAAAATCCCCATAACACTATTGCTTTTCTCTGTTGTGGCCAGATACAAAGTCGCTTGAGCAAGAGGGAAAATCCCTTCTGGCAAACCTATTCTGTCAAAAGCAGCTGCACATGACTCGACAATAACAATTGCATTTGGATCAGCCAGACCAATATCTTCTCCAGCAGCAATGAGCATACGTCTAAAAATAAACCTTGGATTTTCACCAGCTTCCAACATTCGAGCAAGCCAAAACAACGCCGCATCTGGATCCGAACCTCTTAGTGATTTAATAAAAGCACTGATAGTGTCAAAATGAGCATCACCTTGTTTGTCATATAAAACAGCACGTTTTTGAATAGAATCCTCAGCAATTTTGAGATCAATATTGATTGAACCCTCTCTATTAGGGATAGTGCTCTCTACAGCAAGTTCAAGGGCATTAAGCAAAACTCGCGCATCTCCATTCGAAACATCAACCAAATGATTCGCAGCCTCTTGAGCTAAATTTATTAATTTCAACCCATAACCTCTTTCTTTATCATTTATTGCTCGAGCAAGTAATTGATGTAGTGACGTTTTATCAAGACTATGTAGACGAAATATTCTAGATCTACTTACCAATGCTTTATTAACTTCAAAATATGGATTTTCAGTAGTTGCTCCAATCAGGGTCAAAGTACCATTCTCAACCCAAGGTAATAATGCATCTTGTTGAGCAGTATTAAATCTATGAACCTCATCAATGAATAAGATAGTACGCATACCGTACTTATTTAATCTATCTTTTGCCGCAACAATCTCAGATCTTAAATCTTTAATGCCAGCTAAAGCAGCATTTAAAATACTAAAGTTTGAGAGAGTATTAGCGGCAATAATACGAGCTAAAGTGGTCTTCCCTACTCCAGGAGGACCATAAAGCAATAAATTCCCTAACTTATCAGCAACAATTGAACGCCTCAATAAACGCCCTTCAGCAAGGATATGATCTTGGCCAACAAAGTCGTCAAGTGTTTGAGGCCTTAAGCGATCTGCTAAGGGTGCATTTTTCTGTGTTAACTGTTCACCATGAAAAGCAAACAGATCTTTAGCCAAGGGAAACCATTAAGTATATTTAGTACTCTAAAAGCAAAAACAAGTAATAGAATTTTTTTGCAAATTTCAAATTAGAAAGTTATAGATCGATCTATGTAATAACAGTCGGACTTTTCATACCAGTTCTATTTGAAATTTCAGCTAAAAGGTCAATGCCTTTAATCAAAGAATCCAAAGCAAGCTGTGGGTCTTGAGAAATATCACCATTCTTGTCAACAAATCTTTCGAAGTAAACTCTTAAAGTGGCTCCTTTAGTTCCAGTACCAGAAAGCCTGACTAATACTCGACTTCCATCATTTAATATAATCCTTAAACCTTGCTTCAGAGTAATTGAACTATCAACCGGGTCAGTATAGCTAAAGTCATCAGCATATTGAATTTTCTTACCTGCAAAAGATTTGTCTTTCAAAGTTGGAAGCATATTCCTTAATCTTGAATAAAGTAAATTAGCAACTTCTAAAGGAATAGATTCATAATCATGACGAGAATAATAATGTCGACCATAAGTTAGCCAATGAGATTGCATGATTTCTGAAACTGACTTTTTCTTTGAAGCAAGTATCTGTAACCAAAAAAGAACAGCCCATAATCCATCTTTTTCTCTGACATGATCACTACCTGTACCAAAACTCTCCTCACCACATAATGTAATTTGATTGGAATCAAGAAGATTGCCAAAAAATTTCCATCCAGTAGGAGTTTCAAAGCAATTTATTCCTAACTGTTTTGCTACAACATCTACTGCTGAACTAGTCGGCATTGAACGAGCAACACCAGATAAGCCTTCAGAATAACCTGGGACACACGCGTGATTGGCAGCTAATATTGCAAGACTGTCACTTGGATTTACAAAACAACCTCGTCCTAAAATCATATTTCTATCGCCGTCGCCATCACAGGCTGCTCCAAAAGAATATAAATCACCTTTCAAAAGTAAATCAGCAAGATCTTTTGCATAAGTTAAATTTGGATCAGGGTGAAGACCTCCAAAATCTTCTAAAGGTATTCCATTTCTCACTGTCTCTGGAGACGTGCCTAAATGATCAACAAATAGACGTTTTGCATAAGGTCCTGTAAC
>CACFCB010000012.1 GCA_902564695.1 uncultured Prochlorococcus sp.
CTTGAGATAAAAAATTTATGGCATTCGTTTGATTCCTGTAAAAATCCAAATTGGGTTCTTCAGGATATTAGACTATCACTCAAATCTGGAGAAATAGTTGGTATTCTTGGCCCTTCAGGTTGTGGTAAAACCACTCTTTTGAGACTTATTGCAGGATTTGATAAACCTAGTAAAGGAATAATAAAAAAAGATGGAAAAATAATTTCCGATACCAATTACATTCTTCCACCAGAGAGAAGAAAAATTGGCATGGTTTTTCAAGATTATGCTCTTTTCCCACATTTAAAAGTTTGGGATAATGTTTGCTTTGGAATTTCAAGAAAGAAAAGTTCTCTAAAACGTGTTAATTGGCTCTTAGATTTGTTGGGTATTAATGAATTAAAAAGTAGATATCCTCATGAACTATCAGGTGGACAAAGGCAAAGAGTTGCTTTAGCAAGGTCCTTGGCTCCAGGTACTTCGGTAGTTTTGCTGGACGAACCATTTTGCTCATTAGATGTTCAAGTTCGTTCTCGTTTAAGATCAGAACTTTCTTCAGTTCTTAAATCTTGCTCTGCTTCGGCTTTTCTTGTAACCCATGACCCACATGAAGCATTGGCTATTTGTGATCGAATTGCTGTTATGAAAAATGGAAAGATACAGCAATTTTCAATACCTTCAGAGATAGTTTTAAATCCATCTAATGATTTTGTTGGTCAGTTTGTTCTACAACAAAATATATTGCCTATTACATTTTCTAATGATGGATATGTCACCCCTGTCGGTCAACTAAGCTTACCAAAGAATATATTAATATCCAATGAATCAGTTTGTATGTTTGATAAGAAATCTATTAGTATTGAGAAAAATGAAAGTGGTAAGTATACTGTTTTAGCAAGGGAGTATCGAATTAATCATTTTGTATATACCGTGGCTATTGGTGATCTAAAGGTTAAAGTAGAGTCTAATTTAGATCTTGTTTTAAATATTGGAGACAAATGCAATATTGAATATATTCTGGGACAGTATTTTCACATACTCCCTGAAAATATAAAGTCTAATTTTTAATTAATCACTGCCATGATCAATCTTTTCTTTAAGCAATTGAGATTCATTATCAAATGAATAAATTTGAATTTCGGGGAAAATAACAACAAAATGATATAAAAACAGGTAATATTTGATTGAGCTAAAAATATTTTTTCATTTTCCTTTTTAGCTTATTTTGGATATGCAATCAGCCACATCTAGTTCTATAGGACTTAACAGAGGTCCTTCAGGTCGTGCTGTTGCACAGCCGATGGATTTTGATCTTCTTGAAGCTCTATATCAACATACTTCCCTTGAGAGGGTATCTAGCGCTCAATATCTCGCCATGTCCTTTTGGTGTTTAGAAAGAGAACTAAGAGGCTTTTCAAGCTTCTTTAAGAAAGAGTCTTTATCTGAGCAAGAACATGGTTACAATTTTGCGAAATATATAATCGCTAGAGGTCAAAATATTTTACTTGATGAAGTAACTAAGCCAATTCAAGAGTGGAAATCAGTTGAAGAGTTGGTTTCTTTGTCCTTCCAAATGGAGGCTGATGTTACGACTTCAGTGCAGCAATTATATTCTATGGCAGAAAGATCAAACGATACACGAACAACTGTATTCTTAGATCCTGTAATTGAAGAACAAATAAAATCAGAGGATGAAATGGCTTACATACTTGGTAAAGTTAAATTTGCAAATAATGATCCTTCGGCACTTTTTATCATTGATAACGAATTAAATATTAATTAAATTAATAATCAAATCTTAGATTTGCTGAAAAGTTGAGGATCTTCTACTGATCTCAAATAAGAACTCTAAGGATAAATCATTACTATTATTCATTAATAAACTCTTAGAAATACTAATTATTTTGGATTTGGCTTGATTTAATTTAACTAGTTCTAATTTTAATCTTTTTGTTAAAAGTTTATTATGGCATGTTTTTAATGAGTAATTTATATTTTTTGATCTAATTTTTATATACTCTATTTCTTTGCAAAGAGTTAGTACTAATGATTCAGAATTAGAATGTAGTTTTTTATGCATTATTCAATTACGCAGTTAAAGGTGATGACTCTATGAACTCTGGAGCAAGACTTACAGTTTGATCTCCGGATGGAGATTTTAGTAATTCTGCCGTTCTTAGTCTTGAGATTAGCCTGGTAGAAGTAACTCTTGTAGAGCCAATAAGCTCCCCAATTCTTTCGTGAGTGAGCCTAAAAGGCAATTGGCACCAATCACCGCATCTTTTTCCCAATCTATTAACCAATAATGCAAATAAAGCTTGAAGTCTTTGTTCTGCATTACCCAAGTGTCTAATTCTAAGTAGTTGGAGTGTCCACTCGTTAACAGCGTCGTATCCCACTTCTTCAGCTGTTGACTCTGCGTCACTTCTAAAGCAAAGAGGCGTTAATGCTTCTACGCAAACGCCTTCGCTGCATAAACGATCAGTTCTTAGTTGGTCTCCTGATTGCAAAAAGGCCAATGTCATGCCTTCTGTTTCCTCACATGGACAATAAACACGAGCAATTCCCTCTAAAACTTCTAAACATGAATCTCCTCTTCGTGAGGATGGATCGATAAGTACTGATTGACCAGTAGCCATTCGAACGGCTGATGCTGGTATGTCTGTGTAGCCTCTAAAGCTCATTACGCAAAAAGAGCTCGATTGGATTTCTAATTTACACAAAAAAGAAGCCTTTTTGCAACCGATTCTCAATAGCAACAAGCTTTTTGAGATATGTAAGTATTTTTTTACAATTTTACGTATAAAAAATTACTTTCAAGACCTTTTTATTTGATGAAAGTGTGTTTTTTATGACATTTGTCCGAATAGTTTTGTGATCTTTCTGGAAATTAAACTCAAAAAAAAAGGCCCGCATTGCGGACCTTTTTGATCACTATTTTAATAGTGTTATAGGCAATTTAATCAACCGTTGGTGATTTTAGCGTTTTCCATATTGTCGAACGCTTTACCTACGCGTCTGAAGTCAAATCCCATAGCTCTAAGTGCATGCCAAAGATGTCCTTGGATGAAGAAGAAGCCAAGATAGAAGTGAACATTTGCCAACCAGGCTCTAGCTGTATGAGCGCCAGTAGCAAGCGAAGCGTCAGTATCAACAAAATATGGAGCGAAATCAAACTTCAGTTGAAGTACATCTCCAAAGAATTCGGTTGAATAAACAGTTGTGTTTGTTGAACTCCAGAAAGCTGCAACAAGAGCACAATAGCCAACACCAGCTAGTGAGTATGAAAGAACAGCTTCAGCTGAAAGAAGTCCTTTACCTTTGAATTCTGTGTACTCACCAAATTGCTTAGTGATGATGTGGAATGCACCACCAATAATTTCGAAGAATGCTAGGAAAGCATGACCGCCCATAACATCTTCCAAACTAGAAATTTGAAGGAAATCAGCTTGGTGATTCCAAATCATTCCTAAATCTAGGTTGTAAGAAACTGTACGAGTAGCTCCTAATGCAGTATCCCAAATACCATGATATTGAGCCCATTCAACGAATTGAATGTTTGCCAATCCTAGGAAAATAAGGTGATGACCAAGAATAAATGTAAGTTTGTCTGGATCGTCCCACTCGAAGTCAAACTTTTTAGGACGACTTCCTTCAGGATAGTTTCCTAAATCGCCGTCATATCTTGTGGAGTGAAGAATTCCACCAGCACCAAGTACACCAGAGAAAATAAGGTGAAGTACAGCAATAACTGTGCAACCATAAGGTTCAGTTATTACTCCGTTTTCAATTCCACCTATTCCAAGTTGTGCAAGGTGAGGCAAGCAGATCAAGTTTTGATTACCCATCGCAACGGATGAGTCATAACGAGCTAGCTCAAATAAAGTGAACGCACCAGCCCAGAACATCATCAAACCAGCATGGGCAGCATGCGCAGCTATGAATTTTCCGGAGCGATTGGTCGTTCCTGAATTACCCGCGTACCAGTCATAGGTAACGTTGGGGTTCCCGTAGGTCTGCACGAGAAATAAACAAAGAACAGTAAGAGGATATATTTAGAGCTCTATAAGTTCCATATCCCTTCACATTGCTTATTGAAATTGTAGGTTTTGTACATATTTCATGATCATCTGCTACTAAATAAGATCTTCGTGTTATGGGTGCCTTAAGTACTTAAAACAGCCCAGTTTCACTGTGTTTTTTACATTTGAAATCCTGAAAATCTCATATTCATCATGGAGAGTTTGTTATTTTGAAGACAAATGAGTTTTAATTTATGGACTATAAAAATATTCTTTATGACTTTTTTGGTGATAAGGGAATTTTTCATTCAAATAGAAAGCGTTTAATTGTATTACTGGGCTCTTTTGCTGATTTTGATAGTTTTGAATATTCTCAACATTTAACGAAAAAGTCAAAAATGCTAATTGATAATTCTATCGATTTGGTTGTTATTGGTATTGGTAGTGAAAAGTCAAAAGAAATTTTTTGTGAATTTACAAAGCTAGACATTAACAAAGTAATAGCAGTAAGTAATTGTGATCTTCATGACAAACTTAATTTGAGCAAAGGACTAGTATCACCTTTGCCAGCAATTATGAATTTATTGATTATGTGTGCTGGTATCAATTCTAAAGGAACTATAAAAGAAGTGATAAGAGGCTATTTGGGAGATGGCAATGCCAAAAGGATTTTTAATTCAGAAGAGGTTATAAAAATTGGACGATTTAGCTTCTTTAAAGGAAAAATGTTTGAGGTTTTTTCAAAGAAAAATTCTTTAAGACCTTTTGAATTGGCCACAAGACGTCTTTTGAATATGATTGAAATTCTATATAATTGGAAAACCTATGTCCCAGACCCTTCTTTTCTTACTCAAAGAGGGGCTACTATATTATTTAATGAAAATGATGAAATTCTTTATAAATTTATTTCCCAAAGTCTTTTAGGATATTCAAATAAAATGAGCAACCCATTGTTATTTCTCGATGATTTTATCAATTAATTAAATCTAAATGATTAAGAATAAATGCTTGGTTTGCGGAGGCTTATCTTTTAGAGCTGATCGTGCATTATCTGGAAGATTAGTTTGTATATCATGTGGTAATCCATATGGTGTTAGAGGAGCTAGTAACAGGCCGCCTAATAAATTCAACTCTTATTCGCCAAATAAAAAAACTATATTTTTTATTATTATGTTTATTCTTGCTTTTATTCTTGTGGTTATCTAATCACATATTGGAATAGTTCTCCAATAATTATCATGTTTTATTACTTTAATAGAAATATCAAAAAGATCACTTAATATTTCTGAAGTGATGACTTCATCTGGTTTTCCATCTTTGATTATGGTCCCTTTTTTTATTAATATTACTCTATTTGTTTGAGGAATGATTGATTCTAAGCTATGGGTGACATAAATTATATTTACTGATTTATTAATAAGCTTTATTAGTAATTTATTTATAATATAATTTGATTTTATATCTAAATTGCAAAAAGGCTCATCAAGTACTAGAAATTTTGGATGATAAACAAAGACCCTAGCTAGTAATGCCCTTCTTTTTTGACCATCTGATAATGAATGAAAATCTTGATTAACAATATCTTCTAACTCCAACTCATTTATTAAGTCTTTAATTTTTTTTAAATCATTTTTTGAAAGTAAACTTGAGTTTCTTGCATTATATTGTCCATTAAAGCCTGATAATATTAACTCATACACGATTACGCCTTTATTTACCCTATCCTCCATTTCTTTAAAAAGGAATCCTACTTTTTTTCTTAAATCCCAAATATTTATATTTTCTTTGTTGAAAAGTCTAAATGAACTTTTATTAGAAACTATTGGATAAATTGACCTATTTAATAATTTCAGGAATGTTGATTTGCCAGATCCGTTTGGACCTAAGATGACAGTATTTTCATCATAGTTAAGATTTATATTTAAATTTGATAAGATTTGTTTTTGATCAATAAATACATTTACTTTTTCTAAGCTTGCCCAAGATGTTAATTGTTTTTGTAAATTATCTACCATCCTTATTTTTTGTTAACTTAAATAATTTTATATTTATAATAGTAAGAGAATAATACTTATAGGGAATAATGCTCTAGTTAGTAGTTTAATTAGTATTTTTCTATTATTCTTAATTGCCATTTCAGGATTCTCTGGAGGATATAACATGCCTCTATCATTATGTACGTTATTAGTAGTTGAGTTTGTTGGATGTATATCCCAGGGCTTTTCTTTATTTAATGCATTTTGTAACCAATCCCAATAATATTGAACCATTTTATCTTCTCCCAGTAATTTAACATTATCTTTTTGTATGTAACCCATTTGTTCATTAAATGTCTGGGTTTTTAAAACCTGATAATCTTCTGTGAAAATTTTGTAAAATGTCTTTCTTTGCAAATTACTAAATAAAACTAAATTCGTAAATAATTTATTCTTTAGAAATTTTCTATAATGTCTGACTATTACCCTTGCTCTATTATTTCCTAGTGGAATATGATCTAAAACTTGAATATATCGGGTGCTTTCAGGAGATCCTTTGTAAATAAATATTCTGCCAGGTGGGACAAATTTTATTCTTATAAACTCTTCTTGAGAACTTGTTTTATAAGAATATATACTTTCTATTTGCCTGTTATCACGTTTTATTTTTTGATTGAAACTAGTTATCGTATTTCTGTTTACATTTTTATCTGGAATTGTATTTCCATGCATCCAAAAGACATGTAATATATCAAGATGATTTTCAATAATCCTTGCCCAATCTGCCTTGAAATCTACATAAACTTCTTCATATTCATATTCCGAAGAAGGAAATCCATAAGAATCTGGTAGTAAACTATTCAAGGAAGATTTTATTTCAAAATCTTCAATATTTGATTGAGGTGTGCCAGTGTAATAAATATAAATATAACCTTCTTTTTCTACACATGGATATTGGAGTAACTTTATACTCTTTGCATAGTTATCGTAATTTGAATCAATGATATGTTGGCAAGTTATTCTGTCTAAATTTGTGCAACTACCTTGTGATGAAAACCTTGCTCCATGATATGGACATACAAGTTGACCATTAATTACTTCGCCACCTAAGAAAGAAGCGCCTCTATGAGGACAGATATCTTTTACACATCTAACGATATTCTCTCTATCACGATACAAAACAAGAGGCTCATTATAAATTGTGAAGAAGTTTAATTTTCCTTCTTTCAATTCTTCACTACTTGAAACTGAATACCAACCTAATAGGCCATTTGTAAGTTGATTTATAGGTTTTGATGCTGTATTCTCTTGGCTTTTTAAACTTTTATGGTCATCATAATTTGAACTAATGAGATTATTAGTCTCATAATCAATGGATTTATTATCTTTTCCTTTTTCTTCCTTCATATACGAGTAGATCTTTTAAAGAGATAAAAATTACCTCATTTGAAAAGAATTCTCCTGTTATTATGTCCCCAAAAAAATAGCACCTAAAGCCTTCATAAATCGATTAAATTTACATAAAAAAACTTGGAAGCAAAATAGTACTTCTTTATAGATTTTATTAATGCTTTTTTCGCACAGGATAGAATATCGTTATATGTTGTTTGGAGTTAGCTCAATGCTTTCTATAAATTCAGAAGCTTCTTCAATGTCATTGCAAAACTTGCATGTACCAAGGTAACAACCTAGGTATCGCATAAAGGATGTTTTGCCACCTGTAAGCTGATATTCATGTATCGTTCCTCCTTGAGGTGTTGCTTTTACGAGTTGTGGTAAAGCGGCCATTTAGAGAATTCTTTTCTCGTAATTTGGTTACATAACGGATACGTTGCAATAGGTAAAATTACCAAAAAGCACGAATATTCTTTTTTCTTAAGATCTATAGTTTGATTTCTTATGATCCCATCCCTGTAAATTAATCGGTATATCCATCATCGTCTTCTGAATTAATGATGCGAGGGGTGTTTTTCATATGTTCATCCCATGGGTGAACATATGATTCTTTATCTGAGTAAACCTCACTTTTTAGCTCTTCTATCAAGGTTTCGAATTGTTTTATTATCCTTTTTAGATTGTCTTTTTTCATTTATATCTTTTGTAATTGAGGTCTATGTTTTTATTATAATTACCAACAGTGTAAGAAATTTCTTTTATTTTATTATCTTTAAGCTTATTTAAATTAATTATGATATTTCAATATTCTCATGGGTATTAACTTTCTTCCTTATAAAAAATCAAAATCTAGTAATTAAAATTGCTTTTTGATGATTGGGCTTAAAAATATTAAGTAATTAATAAACTGTTTTGATTCTCCTGATAGTTGAAATGATTGATTCAGTTAAAAATCCCATAAAAATTTATTTTCTACTGGTTTATGCAATAATTCTTCCAGTCTAAGTTTTTCTGGAGTTTGGCAATATAATGGTTTAAATTAAAAACTTTAGATTATATATTTTACTAATGAAATAAGACGTGTAATTTAAATCTTTTATTTTATTTGTATTAGTTATTAATAATGATAAATCTATAAGAGAAAAAATATGCTTTTTGCTTATTAGATTTTGGTTGACATTGTTGATTTATCTTACACATAGTATATTGAAAACGTTGTTTTTCTAACTTGAGTATTAATTTAAGTTGAATTATTTAATATTCAAGAGAATTGATAATGAAAATGTAACTATTTTCTACTAGACCCAAGATCTCAACTAGCATAATTATATACAAATTTATACATTTATAAAGATGATTATTGAAAGAGATACAAGCGAAACTTTCTCTGAAGGGCTTAATCTTCTATTGAATACTCATGCAAATGAGCTAAGCCCTTAAAGGTTATGAAAAAGAAGTGAGATATAATACTAAAGCAATCCAAGTCGTAATCAGATTTATTTTTACATTAGGAAGAATCTGTTTCTATCGAATTTGATGGAGAGAGAGGGGTTAAAAGGGCTTTAGAAAAACAATTAGAAAAAAATCAACACGCAGTTATTGTTTTAGGTGAATGAGCTGGTCAAGACCTAATAAAAGGTTTTAATCAAGAAAAAGATGCCTCATGAAATATATTAAAAATGATATTGGTTTATTTCTTAAAGAACAAATACTCAACTCATTTACTAAAAGTGGTAAAGAAATATGAGTACGTTATCTTGATCGAAATTATCACATTAGATGTGTGAGAGCGATAGCTTCTGATTCAATTTTTTTTCTACCAATTAGCATAGCAGTCTGTTCATGCCGCTATGGCAGGAAAAACTAATTTAGTTATTGGGTATTGGAATAATTTTTTCACACATGTTCCAATTTCTTTGGCAACTACTGAACGTCGTAACATAGATATTAAAGGTGCTCTTTGGAATGGAGTATTAAGCTAAAATCAACAATATCAGCTCTTGTAAGTTTTGGGAATATTTCTTGGTTTGTTTGTAAATTTAACTCCCTTTACTTTACTAAAATTATTTTAATTATTTCAATATATACCCTAGGGATAATAAATCAATTTTTTAAAATCAAAAAATATAGAACAACTGACAAATGAATATAAATATTCAATAATATAATTATGTTTAAAAATTATTATCAATCCGTTGGAATTAAGTAAAGTCATTATAATTTAAATTTTATACAAATAAAACTCTATAATCATATAATTATTATATATTAACCAGCTTCTACTACGCTTTCATTGCTTGATATTACACTAATACATAAGGCCATTACACCAGATATTGCAGCCCTAGGTAATGTCATTATAGGATCAATGGCTAACAAAAGTAATAGAATAGGAGGTGCAGGTACTTGAAAGAACATTAGAGCTATAGCTATAGTAGGTACAACCGCCACACCATTTAATCCAGCGGATGAAATTCCAGTAACTACTCCTAAAATAATTATTTGTATCAAAACTAATGGGGAAAGTCTAACTTCATATAGGTTTAGAGCAAATACAATTGCAATGACATTGTAAACAACATTACCAAGTCTAGATATCAATAAGCTTAAAGAAGTAGATGCTTCAACTTGACTAGATGCTCTGCCAATAAATTTTAATGTGTTAGTAATTGTTGGGTAGCAAGCCATACTCGAACCAGTAGATAAACCAACAATAAAAACTGAATCGGCTGGGTTGGTTTCAAGTAATTTTTTTTCTTCTTTTGAAGTATACCTTTTAATTATTAATCTCGAGATTCCTAAACATGCAACGGCTGAAACTAGAATGCAAATGGTTACATTTAATAGAGCTATTATTATTTCTGTATTAATGCTAGTAATAGCACCAGCAATTAAACATATCAAAAGAATTGGAGAAAGAAGTAACAGTTCATCCAAAATTTTTACCGAAAGTGAATTTATACTTCTAAGTAATGAAACTAATGGTTTTGAAACATCCTGAGGAATAATAGACAATCCATAACCAGCAAGTAATGATCCTGAGATAACTTTAAGAGTGTTGCTATTTGCAGCGTCAGATAATATATTTGAAGGAATTACTGATTGAAGCCAGGAGGTATTATTAGCAAGTGGATCTGCAATATCTGAAGAGAAAACAGTTAAATT
Organism: uncultured Prochlorococcus sp.; assembly: GCA_902564695.1. Lineage (GTDB taxonomy): Bacteria > Cyanobacteriota > Cyanobacteriia > PCC-6307 > Cyanobiaceae > Prochlorococcus_B. Next base: position 10,538 of record CACFCB010000012.1, read on the forward strand.
AATATCTGTAATATCTAGCATAAACTTACCAATAGAAACCTTTCCGTCAGGAGATAGTATTCCTGGCTTCTGGTAAAGTGAAAGAGCTAGAGCAAGAATACTTGCAACAAACGTAAAAATAATTAGCGATAAAATTAGTTTTCTTGCAAAGAAGTTATTTTTATTTGATTTATCTAATGTAAGAATAGAGTAAACTGAAATAATTACTGCTGTTAAAACTAGAGGTATAGCAGGATAAGAAATTAATTGAATTAATGTAAATCCCAGATCATTCAAGGATCTTGATATACCAGGTAAGAATGTACCTATTATTAAGCCTAGTGGAAAGATAATCAGTAAAAAATACTTAGGTTTTCTTAATGTAGTTAAAATACTACGAAAATTTGTGAATGAATTTGTCATTTTTAATTTAGTTAATTGGCTCATAAAAAGAAGAATAATCTTTCATAATTTCACTATCTGTTTTTATTTCCTTTCTTTTCAAATAATAATCAAGAATATCTGATAAATATGTATTTGCCTCAGTTGATAGGAATATAGACTTTTGATCAATTATGTCATCAAATAAAATTGGAACATATTCGATTGATAAATTAGGCTTCTGATAAACAATTTTTTTTATCTCGGTAGCATCTCTATAAATTGCATCTACCTTTCCTTTTAACAATGCATTTTTGCATTCAGCCCAATTTTTATAACCAATTTTTTCGGCATTGCTAAAAAGAGAATTAGCATAAGTGTCATAAGCTGATCTATCAATAAAACCTATTTTCATCGATGAATTTAATAGCTCATTACCATAATTAGGATTATCAGGAGCAACTCCTAATGAATTAACAAACTTTCGGTTAGACAGAAGGGCGTGCCTAAAATTCATATATTCATGGGGATGAGCATCAGACATTCTTTTAAACGTTGTTCCTAATTTACCAATAGCCATATCAAAATCACCTGCACCAGATCTTTTTACTAAATTATTAAAGCTTGTTGAATCTCTATCAAATACAACTCTTACTCCAATTTCTTTTGCAAAGCCTTCAATGATATCAATATCGTAACCTTTTAGTTTTTTATCTTTAGGATCTAAATAATAAAAAGGAGGTGTTGTATAAGGTGGCAATCCAACATTTAAATAGCCACGTTGAATGATCTTGTCAATATATATATTTTCAGCAGCATATACTTTCTGATTGAGTTGAAATAGAAAAAAAAGAAAAAATATAAAAATAAAATTTCTTAACAAATAGAAAAATTTCATAAATAAATTAAAAAGGAAATTTAAGTTTTGTATAATATTTAAACTCAACAAAATTTTGAGATGGATCTATTAAAGAGAAAGTCATGTGTTCATCTTTTCTACCTTTAAATCTATAATCTAATTTACTATATATACTTTTAATATTATAGGCAAGTGATTTTTCATACATCGCCTCAATTAGTTCTTGACTTAAAAATGTTAGACCAAAATGATTTGGATAAAAACTAGCAGAAGTTGAAAAATCATTGTTTTTGGTCAAATGTGTTACAAGTTGGATATTTAATATCCCAAAGGTAATTCTGTCATTAAGTTCTCTAAAGACTGTGGCCCCAATGCAATTACAATAAAAATCTTTTGAATCGGCTAAATTATAACTTTTTATTGCAATATGTACTAAATAACCATGATCTATAGTGGGTTGCAGATTTATATCATTCATTTACTAATAAGGTGTCTGATCTAAGTTTGTTACGCAATGCATGAACAGGCAATATGTTTTGAAGACTTATGTTTCCTAAATTAACTTTTGAACCATAATGATTTATTAAATAAGATTGAATTTTTTTTGTTGGCGCTTCAAAAAGTATCTTATTTAAATCTATTTCTAATAAGAGATTATTTATAATATCTTTTTTCAAAGTACCATCTTGATTGGCAATACCTGCTGTTCCAGATTCTCTGGTCTCTAAAATTACAAATTTTGCTCCTGCCTTTAAAGAAGATAATGATTGATTTATCCAATCCTTTGAAGTTAGCAAGGGAAATTTTATGTCATTTTTTCTGCCTACCTCACTCATCACGTTGAAATCCTCAGAATATTCTGTTACAAGTTCATAATATTCTTGATCGGGTATATCAATAGTACCTCTACTTAACTCAACCCATTTTAGATTATGAGATTTTAGATATTCTTTAAAAGTTAATAGTTTATTTTTATTATAAAAATATTCAAACATAGTTCCACCTAGAATTGGGATAATCTCATTTTTTTCACAAAAAGCTTTTTTTTTCTCAAATTCAGGATCAATTAATGAACTACCCCAACCAAATTTGTATATATCAATTATTTTAGAATAAGTGCTTAAATAATACTTAACTATTTCAAATGGTGTGCTTGCGTCTAAAATATGGTTGATAGATTTCATTATACGATTCATTATATTTTTAAAGCTTAATTCATTAGTTTGCAAATTTCAATATTATTTAGTTTATTTATCTGACCCTTGTATCTTTTGATTGTAATTATTATCCATGTCCACTATGTTTGCAGTAAGTAAGGCAATACATAAGATACCTAAAATACCAAATACTGTAGATACTAATTTCCCTAAAACACTTACAGGAGTAACATCACCATAACCAATAGTTGTAACACTAACTACTGAAAACCATAGAGATCGTATTATAGAACCAAAATGCTGAGGATCATTGTTTTTCTCAATTACGTACATTGTAGAGGCAAATAGGTACGTCAATATAGAAAGTATTCCAATTGGGAAAAAAGTTCTGGTAGGATTTGAAAGAAATATAAAAGCTAATCTTTTCATTGCTACTCTTAGTTTTGAATCATAAATATTGAAAATAGTTTTGAGGATATATGCTGTAATTACCAAAGGTGATTCGTTATTAAAATAACCTGTTGTTAATAATAAAATAGATGAGAAATCAAAGAAACATCTTGGTTTAAAAAAAATAAAAATTAGTGATTTAATTTTATAATCATTTTTAGACCAAGTATTGATAATCTTACCTATATAATCAGAAAGGAAAAACAACTCAATTAAATTAAGAAAGAAATCTAATAAAAGTGTGGTTTGATTATTAATTAAAGTTGATTCAGTACTGACTGCAATTTCAATGAATAATAAAATAGTTACAAAATAAACTATATAATTATAATTCTTGCCTGGTAAAGAATCTAAATAATCACCAAAATACCATTGATCACTATATTTATACATAATTATAAAATACCGCGCTTAATTATAAAAAGTCTTATAATTGACCATGTACCTACAGTCACTTTAAGTGCACAAATAATATTAAGAATGGGTATTATTAAATTCTGTGGAAGATAAATAAATGAAAATAAAGAAGAATAAGAAGCAAAGCTAATTATAGATAAGAGTATAAAAGCAATCACGGCTATCTTTTCTATACTTATAATTTCATAATTGGAATAAATTCTTTCCAATCTACTTAGACGACCAGTAATCATTAGCAGAGTAATAGATGTAGCGCCTGCGACTCCTGAAGCAAACCCACCACCGGGAGACAAATGACCTCTAATCGCTAATTCGAAGCACAAAAATGAGGATAATAATGCAGCAAAATCTAATAATGAAATTAATGTTGGATCCTTAATAGCTATTAAGGATTTTTCAGATTTCTCATGAGCTAATAAAATTTTCACTCCTAATCCTGCAATCGTGAAAACAGTTACTTCACCAATTGTGTCGAAGAGTCTGGTCCCGAGGATTACAGAGGTTACTGTATTTGGTATTAAGGTTTTTTCTGATAAATAATTTACTATTTCTTCAGTATTCCTGACTTCTATTTCATTATTAGAAAATAGAAGAACAATCATTACAGAGGCGATTGCAGATAAATATAATAGCGATTTTATAAATTCATATCTGTAAACCTTTTTTATAGTATTAGTCATGTGTTTATAATATTTATAGATAAATTTTTAATAGTATTAGTTGCCAGTAATTCTTCTCTTAGTATAGGAGATTCCACTAATAAGTCATTACCTATTATGGCTGCATGTGGAGAACCATTTAGAACGTTAGTGTTATCCCAATCGACATTTCCAGAATGAATTGTATTTATAACTTTAACTTGCTTGAAAACTATATTAAAGTTCAACTCTGAAAATAAAAGATGTAAGTCATTTTCCAATGACTTATTTATTGTATTATCATTTTCTACTAAAATTATTACAGAATAACAACCTTTTATCGCAATTATATACAGAAGTGTTGATAGTAGTGTTCCAACAAGTACTTCTGTGAGTGCGACATCAGGGGCTCCAAGAAGTGAATAAATTAAAGCAGCAGTGGAACCCAAAAATGATCTATAAATTAATCCTTGTATTGGTGATTGATTTTTGATTAACAATATACCAATTATTGGTAATAGAAGCTCAAAAGGTAATAAGGTAGCAATTTGAATATTAGTCATGATTTATCTGATAATGAGCCCAGTAAATAACCAACTACAGTATTCCAAATTGCTAGAGAAAATATTGAAATTAGAAAGATTGGCCATTTATTTGGTGCCCTAATTAAAAAGGATAAAAGAATAATAATAGAACCAACCGTATCTGAAACAGTCAGAGTATGTAATTTATATAATAGATTATTGTTATGTGTTAACAATGGAGTTGTTCCCCAAAGCCATAAAAACAAGCCAATAAATGCTAAAAGGTATGAAAATGATTGTTGCATCTTAATTTCTATTAGTACCATATAAAAGTGTTAATGTAATCAAACCTGCATCTCCTACTATTAAAATAGTTGTCCCTATTGATCCAATAGACCAGTCGCCAATGAACACAGCATAAGATATAATTAATATCGCTATCTTAGATCCAAAACTTGATGATGCAGCTATTTGTGTGAGGATTTTATTAGAATTAGTTATTGAAATCATAGGCATTAAGGAACAAATCAACATTGTGTAAATAATTAATAAATCAAAATTATTTAACTCATTAGTTTTAAATGCAGTTACTAAAAATGTGAATAGGTCTGTATACATAATTAATTTTCCTTTGTTTCCTTAACAATGTGTACTCTCCATGTTTTTTTATCAGCTCTGCGTGTTACAAGACTCAATGGTGTAATTGTAATTCTTAGCAAATCTATAAAATTAATAAAATGAGAACCAGTTGATTTAACAACTGATTCTTGCTCAATAAATAAGTCAGAAGGATTTTTAATCAAAATCAAATCTATTGTTTCCTTGAGTGCTTGAGGCACAATCATTATAGTAATAAAAATTTCTTTAGTTAATAAAAATAAGTCAATTTTTTCAAACTTTCCAATAGGAATCATGGATGAAATGATTAAACCTATTAACATATTCAAATAACTAAAATTTGAAGTAATAAGTGACCAAACAAATGTTCGGAAAGCAATTGTAATAAAGTATTTTATGTAACGAGTAATAGTCATAATTTAAAGTAAGTTAAATTTGCTAGAAGAAACGCAGCGACAATAAACGGTGCACCAATAATATCAATTGTCTTTCTTATATTAGATGATTCAATATTCTTTTCTATACCCATAACACATAGATAAAATATTCCACCAATAAATAAGGCAGAAAGACTGTTTGTAAAATAAATTGATTTGAGCAAATCAGAACGTAGAAAAGAACTAGAAATTAATAATATAATACATAAAATAAATATAAAGTTATCATTGCTTATAAAAGATCGTATGCTAATAGATGGTATTTTCTTATAATAAGTTCTTCTAAATCTATTCAAATTAGATATTATTAATTTTACGTAAATTGCTGAAGTAAGCAAAGCAGATGTTGAAACTATAAGTTGAGCAGATGGGGGTAAATCATATTTTAATAGTGTTTTAGTTGTAAATCCTGCAATAAATGGAAAACCAGTAATTGAAAGACTAGCAATAATAAATGTGATTAGTCTTATTAAATCTTGACAATATAATATAGAGATGTCATTTGTACCTCTTTGATTACTAATTTTTTCATCTGAATTATCATTATGCGTATTAAATAATAGACACTTACATATACCATGCTGCATAACATATAAGCATGCATAAGAAGGAGAGAGTATAGATATTCCTAATTGTGATACTGAGCTCCATCCTAATGTTCTTCCATCATCTGTTTCAAAAATTGCCAATATTGCCGCCAATATTGCACTTAGTACGCCTATAACTATCATTGAATTACTTATTGGAATAAGTATTTGACTCATTCTTGAAATTGGAGCAATTCCTGCACATGTAACGCAACCCGAAAGTATTGATGATGTTTGTATTGATGCATTTGTATATATATTTGGGACCCAAATACCACACAAAAATATTCCAGATTTTGTTAAAAGACCTGCAACAATAAGGCAAAGGGCTGTACTAGGAGCCAAGGAAAGATCATCGAGTGCAAATGATCCCGTGTATGTGAATGCCTGAATTACACCTATCAAATAGATGAGCATTGCTAATCCTCCACCTATTAAATATTGGAATGATTGAAACAATGATTTATCAGTATTCTTATCTGCTATTAGAAGAAAGGCACAAAAGCCAGTAAGCTCCAGTGCTATATATATACTTATTAAATCTTTTGATATAAAACAAATAGATAAAGCTGAACATAAAACAAGTGATATTTGATAAAAATAATGAGAAAAATATTTCCTTCGGAGAGAAAAAGTAATTAGAAAAACGACTGATGTTCCAAATATTAAGGGTAGGCTAAATTCGTCAAAGGATAATAATATTCCACCTTGATTTATTAGAGTAAAAGAATTATTAAAACCATTTAGCAAACCAAATAAGCTTAGAAAGCTATTAATTAATAAAGTAAAAACTCCTACAAAAAAGAATTTATTAGGTAGCAGACAACCTAAAAAACCTACAATTACAGGCAGAAAAATCAGGCAGGTTAATATTATATTTATATCCATATCAATCTTCCATATCCCTAAAACGTAGAAGAGGATTATTTCTGCTTAACCTTAATGCAATCGCAGAAAGTAGAGCTTGAGTTGCAAATCCTATAACTATTGCAGTTAAAATAATAGCTTGAGGGTATGGATCAGCGTAATTAGAATATCTTTCTAAACCAGTTATTGGGGTCTGCATTCCTGAAGAAGCAGCAATTAGGACGAAAAGAGAAATAGTAGCAGTATCTATTACATCTAAAGAAAACAAAGCATTAAAAATATTTTTTGAATTAATTAATCCGTAACATCCTATTATTATTAATGTTACAAGAGGAACAAACAAAATGTATCTTGTAAACTCTGATCCTAAATTCATGTATGTATAACTAATACTTTAAATTTATATATAAAAAGAAATAGCACCCATATTATTTATATTTTATTTAGAACATTTAAAAAAACATAAAGAATAATCGTCTGTTTCCGACTCATTGTATTAAAAAGTATTAAAAAATTTTATTTACTTAGATGGGTTTATAAATTCTAAATACCTTTGTAAAATATAAAATAATTTTGATATATTTATAGTCGAATTAACATTTCTTAAATCTATTCGTCGCTCATTTCCAAATCTAGGGATATAACGTCCTCGCAAGCATTGATTGAATTTATCGCTTCTGTAATAGTATCTTGGACGTATTCTATGTCGTCTACGTTTAGATCCAATTTTGCTCTAAGCTTGTAAATTGTCATAGATAATTTAAATTGTTAATATTTTAATCTTAGTTCAGGAAATAAATAATGAGATAAATTCTTCTTATTTAGAGATGTTTTAATTACTTGATAATCTTTTAATTTTGATTGGGTATATAAATAATGATTCTCTATTGGAATTTTATTTTTGATGTTAAATTAAGCATAATTAGGATTATTAATTCTATAAATAAGATCGACAAAATTCCAGTTGCTCCTGACTTGTGAATTCCAATTGCGATTGCGGGATTTAATATTCCTGAGGAATTTAAACCACCAAAGATTAATATTGGGATAAGGCCAAAACCTACAACAATTCCAGATAGCGGTCTTGACTCGGGGCAGACTTTACCCTCTTCACTCCATGTTTTAATAAGTGATAAAAAGATGAATGTAAGCAATCCTTCGCTTATTAAGTTGACACTTGTTAGAGAAGTATCTATTTCCCTTAACGGATAAAAAGAAAAAACAGCCGTAGCGCCAATTAGTTGAAATGTTATATATAAAATTGTATTAATTAATAATGATTTATTTTTGTACCAATTATTCCCATGGTTAGATTGCATAAACATTAATGTAACAAGAGGGTTGAAATGAGCACCACTTATTCTTCCAAAAAGATGTATGAGAAAACATAATGTAAGTCCTATAAAAATTGAGGACTCTACTATGCTAAATGATGAATTTCTACTTGTAATTATTGATATTGAAAGTATAGATGTACCTAAAAGCTCAATGAAAGAACGATAAATAACTGAATTAATCAACTCTTTGTATCTTAATTCCTATTATTATAAGAGATTTCATCTTGATAGTTTTTTAATTAATTATAAATTAACTTTAAAATTACTAATTTCTAAATCGTAAATAATACAATCTATATAAGCTTCTCAATAAATGTATATTGATTACTCATCAACAAACCCTTGACTTATTTCGATGATTCTTCCGTCTGGATCCTTTATCCAAGCGGTTCTCCAACCTGGAATGAAATCATCGAAATTCATTGGGCCTAGACTAATAATTAAATTGTCAATTTCTTTTAATTTCTTATCAACATCTTCTACTTTAAATGCTAAGTGTCTAAATCCTGGAAAGGTATATCCATCATTAGATGCCTCTGGAACTGGAGATTCTTGATCGGCCTCAAAGAGTTCTAGGTAAAAAGATGAATCAGCCATTTTTATAAATATTATTTTTTTACCATCAGGTAATTCTGCAACCCTGGCTCTTTTAAAGCCAAAGTTTTTTACGTACCAATCTTCGGTGATTGATTGGTCCTTACAAGTAATTGCTAGTTGGGAGATAATTTGAAGCATGATTAAGCAACCGTTCCATCTGGATATTGTGTCATACCAGCAAAGTGAATTTTTATCTTCCCTTCATCATCAAGGACCCAACTGTCCGCAAATCTCATTTTTGCTTCTCCTTGATCGGTTTGCATAGTTATAGCTTCAACAATCATTAATGTCGTAGGGTTTTCTGTTTCGCCCCAAAATGCAATATTCGTTTCTAGGCCATTAATCCCTAATATTCCCTTAAAGTGTTCTTCTAACTCTTTATGTCCCCTAAAATACTTAGGAGTTTTTTCAAAACTAGAAATCAAAACAGAATCTTTTGAGTACTGGTTTAATAAACCTTTGATATCTTTTTTTAGAATAAGGTTTATATGCTCTCTATAAAGATTTCCTAATTTGGAATCTGGTACGTTTTTCATGATAAATAAATAGATTAATAAAGTACAAGAATCTTTAAAACTTTTATCTCAAAGTTTACAAGACCCATTTTCGTAAATGAGTTCATTTACAACATATTTTGATACAGCCATATCACCATTAGAAAGCTTTTTAACCTTCCAAGTTTGATCTGCATCCATTCTTAGACGTGAGCTATGAGATGCTGGAGGAGTCCAAACACTTGCGTGCCAATTAACAATCACATGTAATTCACATTCATCATTTTCGATGTTGATAATATCTGCTACTTTTAATGTGTGTTTTTCATCGAAGAATAAATTAATTACAGTTTCATACCATTGTTGATAACCACTGAAGCCATTTAATGATGCTTCCGGAAAAACCAATTCAACATCATCCGTTAACAATTTCTTGTATGAATCTATAGGGGCATGAATATCTAATAAACGATACCAATTGGATGCAAATGACCAAATTTCTGGATGTGTAAACATAATTTTTTATTAAGATGAAAAATAAAGGAAATTAAAAGTACTAATTAGTTATTGTCCACAATGGACTCCAACTAATTCAGGATGAATATCACCATCTAGGACTAGATTAATAAGGTAAGGACCATTATGGTTTAACATGTTTTGTATTGTTGATTTAACATCACTAGGTTTAATTACTCTTTCTGCGGGTACGGAGAAGCTTCTTGCAATATCATCAAAATATATTTCAGGGTTTGATAAATCAAATGCTAAAGGATATTGTCTATCCTTAATATTTCTTTCTTCCCAAAACTTATTTATATTTAATTGTAATAAATGATATGAGCGGTTTTGACAAACTATAAATTTAGCATTTATTCCATGCCTTGCTGCTGTCCAAAGGCTTTGGATTGTATACATACTTCCACCATCTCCTGAAAAACCAATTACAACTTTATCAGGATGTGCGAGCTTAACACCAATAGCCCCTGGAAATCCTGTGCCTAAAGATCCACCTCTTGTAAGTAATCTATCACCAGGCTTTTTCCCAGGAATATATTTATTTATAGGAGGTGAATTAGTAAGTGCTTCATCAAATATTACGCTATTTTCTGGAAGTAATTCTGAAAGAGTTTTGATAAAGTAGCCTGACTTCATTGAGATATTTTTTCCATCATATTTTTCATCACTATGTATTGGGATTACTTCGTAATCTTTATCTATAGTATTATTTAAGAGAGGTGAGTCCTTTTCATAAAGTTTTCTTCTTTCTTGAGCTTTTGCATGCCAGCTATTTGGTAATGCCTCTATCTTTGGAAGTAATGCTTTAAGAACAGTAGATGATTTAGCAACTATTGAAAAATCAACTCTATGGTTTTTTGCGATGTTATTAACATTAGTGTCAACATGAATAATTTTCGTATTTGGTGAAAAGATTTCACCAAGAGTAGGAAAAACTTCAGGTAGTAAATAACATCCTAAAGCAATACATAAATCACAATCCTTAGTGATAGGGAGACTGCTGTCCCCAAACATATGTCCAGTGCTACCATAGTTAAGTGGATGATTATCAGCAATATTAATTTCTCCTCCATCAGCGGTATAGACCTTGGCTCCTATTTTTTCCGCCAATTGTGTTGCAATATCAGTTGCATGAGTCCAAGCAACTCCATCGCCTAAAAGTAGAAGAGGTTTTTGGGAAGATTGTATTAGTTTGGTGATGTAATCTAAATCTTCATTAACAGGAATAGTTCCTAAATTTGGAATGTGTGCTGGATAAATTTCTTCTGTAATTTCTGCATCTAAAATATCTTCAGGAAGACATAGATAGACAGGACCACATGGAGGCGTAGAAGCTATTTTAATCGCTCTCCTTACCATTCTTAATAGACTGCTAGGATGCTGAACCATTGCTGACCATTTTGTAACAGGTTCAGCCATAGCAACAAGATCAGCTGCCATCTGAGCATCCATAGCTTGATATTTAATACCTGAATCACCTCCAATAACAATCAATGGAGATTGTCCTTTCATAGCTTGGTACAAATTGCCAATTGCATTACCAAGGCCTGGAGAACTATGAATTTGTACAAGAGCTGGTTTAAATCGCGCACGTGCATAGCCATCTGCACATAAAACAGCAATGGATTCTTGCAGGGTTAATATGTACTTCATCTCTGGAACATCAGAGAGAGCATCTAAGAATCCTTGTTCCACAGTCCCTGGATTCCCAAACATATGATCAAGATTGTTTGCCAAAAACTGCCTTAAGATGGCTTCATGTCCACGCATAATTAAATAAAATTAGTTTGATCTAGTAGCTATTAGTTATAAATTACGGGGCTTAAATATAAATTTATAAGCCCCACAATTCCTCTAGTTATTAATTTTTTTACCAACCATATTTCTTTAATCCTTTTTCAAGAACCTCTATCATCAGCTCTCCAACTAATTGAGAATCTTGAGTCGAACGTCCTGTTAAGAATGGGTAATCAAGAATTGTGGAAAGTGTTTTACCCACCCCACCATGATACTTCCCTCTTGGGCCGGTAGCGTCTCTAAGAATATATTCTAAGGGATAAAAAGGAGGACCAAAATTAGCAGATGTATTCATAGGTTCTCCATCATATCCATACATTTGAGCAAATCCTGTACCCTCTTTATAATCATATTCGCGTGCATGCCCAGTAACATTTTTACCCCATATAATGCTTTTCCTATCAGTCCATTCTCTAGCAAATGCTAAGCATGTTACGCAATAACATTCAGCCGCTATTAATTTATCTCTATCAACAAATCCAAGAATTAGATTATGAAGTCTTTCATTGTTTACCATGTCAACCATTGGACCGCTTCCACCAGGTAAAAGTAAAGCGTCATAAGGATCTACAAAATCTTTCCAGAAATCACTTCTTAGATTAAAAAACTTTTCAAGTTCATGACCAAACTTATCCCCATTAAAATATGGCATCAATGGTAACTTCTCACTTAAATTTATAGGTGAGTTAAGTAAGTCTGATGAATCAACAGCTGTTGTTCTAGATGCAAAATGAGAACTTGTTACAGCTTTATCTAAGGGAGGGTCTATATATGTTTCATCCATGCTTGGAGGTAAAGCAGGAGGTTTCCTTCCAAAAGGTGTCATGAAATCTAATTTATAGCCTGCAGAAGTTAATACATCTAAAGGCCCGATTAGTTCTTCTCCCCAATACCCCCATTCGGATAAAACGACTAAGATTTTTTTGTTCATTGATGATTAATTAAGAAAAAATTTATTTAGATTTATTTAAGGACTATTAATAAGGTCCATCCCTTATAAATATAAGACTAGAAATAAATAATTTTATTAACATATTTATTTAAGGCTGATAATTAAAAGCAATACAAATCCTCTCATCTGATGATTGAAAAGGAATTGTTTCGTGAGGTAAATAGCTAGGAAAAAGAACTAATAAACCAGGTTTAGGTTCAATATATAATTTCTCACCAGTAGGGAATAGTAAATTACCATCATGATTTTGTTTTTTAGTATATGTATTAGGCGTTTTTAAATATAAAACACCACTTATAAGTGATCTTGGATGAATATGTTTCTCTTGCTTTCCTCCAGATTTAAGAATAACTCCCCATCCACTTAAATTTAATGATTTATTAAAATATTTTAATTTAGAAAACATAGAATGTTTTAGATATTCTTTTATCTTTGTTATTAATTTATTTTCAAGTATGCCAAAGTATATATTATTTTTGTTCATTAAAATCTCATGAGTTTGAAAACCATTTCTAGTTGGTTTGTCAACTCTATCCCATTTTAAGGATGATTCTTCTTTTAATGATGAGATTAACAAATCTATATCTTTATCATTTGATTCAAAAAGATTATATGATTTAACTATTTTATTTAAATTGAAATAGTCAGACGAAGCTAATTTATCTTGGTAAATAGTAGGCATTTCGCTTATAAAGGCATAAAATTGTGTTTTTTCTATTTCAGTTTGTTTGCTCTTAAGTGACAAATAAGCTTTTTCCCATTCTTTCTTTGCAAATAAATTATAAATTATATCTTTTATATCTTTTTTATTGCCTGATTTAATGAATTTGTTTCTAATTCTATCTAGTGCTTCAAGAGCTTCAGGTGCATCTGGGACAATTCTTAAGCAACATTTTAAGTTGAAAGTAGCCTCTTCTAATCTATATTGTTTCTCGTAAAATAGTGATAAATTAAAGTAGCCTAAAAAATGATTTGGTAATAGTTTGATGATACTTAAATAAGTTTTTTCAGCCTCTTGATAATGACCAAGTTCAGAAAGTATAATTGCCTTGTTGTTCATTAATGAAGGGTCCTTAGGCCACTTTCTAAGTGATGATGTTATAATTTTATTTGCATTTTCTAAATCACCTAATCTAAAAAGAGATTCAGAATAAAGAATCGGAACTTCTATCTTTTCAGTTTGTTTATCATTAAGAAAACCCAAGACTTTGCATGCTTGATTATAATTTTTTGACTTTAACAGTGACTTACCTGATAAAAACAATAGTGAGTTATTCCATGTTTTTATTTTATTAGTATTTTTATTAATAATATTATTAATATCCTTATACTTATGTCTTAAATCAAGTATTTTAATTAGATTGTATAAAGATTCTTGATCATGTGGATTTTTTAGAGATTCATCTCTAAAAAAAGATTCAGCGATATCTAAATCACTATTTCTAAATGTATTTAATCCAGTTGTTGATGGATTTTGTGGAGTTAGAGTAACCATAATTTATAAAAAGGGTGCTAGTAAATAGCACCCGCTTATATTTATTAAATTAAAGAAAACTCCTCAGTTAACTCAGCATCATCTAAAGTTTGTCTGACTTCTTTATTTGGATTCCTTATACTCAACTTAAAATCTGCACCTGATCTCTGCTTTGTGAATAATAGATAATTCCAACCTATATCATCAACAGAATTTAAGTTTCTCATATCTAGATCTAATCCCTTTAGACCTGAAATTTTTTCTACCTCTTTTTTTAAATTACTTACTGTTGTCTTATTCAGTTCTCCAACTAAATTAAATTTCGCAATTCCATCTTTAAAATCCATAAGATCAACATCAAAAGCTAATCCAGTAGGTGAGATTCTACATCTAACTTTTAATTCTTTATCTGAAGTAGGTAAGAAAATGTGCATCTTTTCTTTATCAAACTTAGTAAATTCTTTTCCATCTATCCAAACTTCTGATAATTCAACACTACCTTTTGGTAATAGATCAGGAGCAACTCTTAAAATGTTATCTTTCCAAGCATGAGGTTCTGGACTGAAATAGAAGTCCATTGATTGTTTATTTATTAACAAATTAGTGTAAATTGCAGATAAATAACATAATTCGAAGGAATGATAACCGGCCATTGAGTGACTACCTTTACCTCTTTCTGTTCCTAATGAATAAGGTTGTCCATTAGCTAAAACATTGAAATAAATTCCACCTTCCTCATAGTCTAAGAACCATCCATTGTAAAAAGCAGCCCCTTCTCTAGCAAATTGAAGGTACTCAGGCTTGTCATCATAAACCCCTGCCATTATGTAGTAAGCCAATATTCCTTGCTCTTGTTGCCACCAAGCTTTCCGATCATGCCACACAAGTCTATTTGTCTCTTCTCCTTCTTTTCTTGTCCTTTCCATCATGTCGTACCATCCACCTCTTTGATTATCACAACCTGAACTTGGAATAGCATCAGCTATTTGATGGGCAAATTTTTTGTAGCTTTCTTTGGGATTTAAGCTATGCATTCTTGTTAGGTTCCACGCAACTTTTAAGTTATGACCAACAACACAACGCGCCTGATGAATTCCCCACTTTAAGTCATGTGTCCAATCTTCGAAAAATTTCTCATTCATAAACGGGCTGTATCCATAATCTGGAAAATGTTCACAAATAGTGTCAAAAGTATCTTCTAAAAATGTCTCATAGTTCTTGTCTTCAGTAGCTAAATATAAGTTAATTAAGTAAGCAGGTGCATGATCTCCCACCGAGTTCCAGTTTTTCTTTGCTTTATTAATACCCAATGATTCAGCATGTGCATCAAAAGTTACCGGGTCAATATGCGAGTAGTAACCTCCATAAGGACCATGATCCTTGTAATAACGATTTAAGAATGAAATAGTATCATCAATATCAACTTTTATATTTTCTGTTCCAGTAATTCTAAAGGTTTGAGTAGCACCTGCTAAGGCATAAATCTGTTCATAGCATGGGATAGCATTTCCACCTTCGTCTCCTCCTGCCGTTGAACCCATATATTTTCTAACACTTCCGTCTGACTGAATATCAATTTGACTGTACCAATAACTTATACCTTCTGTTTTATTTTGATGCCTAAAATGTTTCTGCATATATTCAGTTCCATTCTTTGCTGCCTCTAGGGCTCTTTCATCACCTGTGATCATATATGCAGATGCAAATCCATATATAAGTCGTGAAATCGTATCAAGATTTTGTACACCATCTTGCTTTTCTCCTTCGGAACTTAAATCAGTTCTAAATTTTTTAAAATCTATTTTTTCACCTTCATTAACACCAAATTGTGCTTCCAAATAGAAGTTTAAAAGTTGTTGAATTTGTTTTATCCACCAATTTTGATCTTCAAATCTTAATTCATCTTTATTTCTACCAAAAAGTAATATATGTTTTGCTTCAAATTTTAAACCATCAGTTTCAGGATAAAATAAACCATAGGTATGAATAAATCTTCCTTCTGAAAGGATATCTTTTATGCTTGGTGCAACTTGAAATGGCTCTCCTAAGTTTCTTACAAGTTCTGCATAACATGCCGACGTTACTTTAACCGTATAAATACGTTTGTCTGAAGTCTCTAATTCAATTTCTCCTTGGCAATCAAATACTTCTGGGTAGCTAACTTTACGAATGTAACCAGCTATTAAATCAGAAAATGAGAAATTTAGTTTGTTCTTAAGGGTCATTTTAAAAGAAGTAATTGGAGTTAAATAAGGAAAAGTTTAGTTATTAAATAAATAGGTTTTTATCAAACCTTAGAAAATTTTTTATTTTATTTAGGCATGACTACTTCTCTCTGCGTGTAACTAGGATAACAATGCTTCTATCATTGACTATATAATTATTATCTTTTATAAATACTTGATCTTTTTCTTCAACTATATCTTCTGGGGAAGATAATGATGTATCAATGGAGCGATACCAACTTAGAGAATCATATTGAGGTATCTCGAAAGATACTGGTTCCCAATGCATATTAAACATACAATGAATATTATCTATTTCGTCACCATCACCTCTTACATCTCCGAGAGTTACTGACAAACATTTTGCGTCAGGATCATTCCATCCTGGATTGTTTACTTTTGTTCCATGCCAGGAAATTTCAGGAATACCAAATTTGTTTTTTTGATCTGTAAAATATTTACCTTTGAAATGATTTAAATATTTTTTACGCTTTTCAATTACTAATGACCAAAATCTTATCATCTCTTGACTTTCTTTCTCATTAATTTTTTCCCAGTTAAACCAATTCAAGTCATTATCTTGACAATAGGTATTATTATTACCTTTTTGTGATCTCATAAACTCATCTCCTGCAACTATCATAGGAACGCCCATTGAAAGCATTAATATTGATGCAAAGTTTTTAACTTGGCGTTTTCTTAAATCATTTACCCACTTGTCATCTGTCTCGCCTTCAATTCCACAATTCCAACTTAAATTATCATTAATTCCATCGTTATTATTTTCACCATTAGACCAATTATTTTTCTGATTGTAGGCACATAAATCGTACAAGGTAAAACCATCATGTGCGGTTATAAAGTTTACGCTATTAATTGGTTCATGATGACTCCATTGATATAAATCAGCACTACCAGTTAGTCTTGAAGCTAACTCGCCAATTATGCCAGGATCACCTTTTATGTACTTCCTAATTGAATCTCTATATTTGCCATTCCATTCAGCCCATCTTGCACCAGGGAAATAACCAATTTGATAAAGTCCTGCAGCATCCCAAGCCTCAGCAATAACTTTACTTTCTGAGAGAACATCATCAAGTTCAATAGCCCAAATAACAGGGGGATGTTCCAAGGGCTCTCCATTCTCTCCTCTGCTTAATACTGAACCTTCATCAAAGCGGAATCCATCAACATGCATTTCCTCAACCCAAAATCTTAAGCAATCAAGAATAAATTTCTCCCCAACAGGATGATTACAATTAAAAGTATTTCCACAACCTGTATAGTCATAATAAAATTCTTTTGATCCATTTTCTCCTGTTAAATAATAATAAGTTGAATTATCAAATCCTTTAAATGAGAAAGTTGGACCTTGATGATTGCCTTCATCTGTGTGATTAAAAACAACATCTAAAATAACTTCAATTCCTGCTTTATGGAGAGCCTTAACCATATCTCTAAATTCAGAAATATGATCACCAGATTCTGTTGATGAACAATAACCTTGATGCGGAGCAAAATATCCAACTGTACTATAACCCCAATAATTAACTAAATTATTACCATCATTAACTCCATATACGTCTTTGTTGTCAAAACTAAAACATGGCAATAATTCCACTGCTGTAATACCTAATTTCTTTAAGTAAGGAATTTTTTCTATAAGCCCTAAATATGTGCCAGGATTTTTTACTTTACTAGTTTTACTTTTAGTGAAACCAGCAACATGCATTTCATAAATCACTGTCTCGGACATTGGAATATTTAAAGGCTTGTCACCTTCCCAGTCATAATTATTTGTATCAATAACTACGCTTCTCATGCTGGTGTGTAAATTATCTCCTGGTCGGCATGCAGAGCCTCTATCCCAAAGGGTCAAAGTATTTCCTTTTGAATAGGGATCAATAAGAACTTTATCTTTATCAAATCTATGGCCGTTCCAGTTGTCATCTGGACCATCAACCCTATAGGCATATCCCATTCCTGGTTTGATACCTTCAATGTATATATGCCACATGTAAAAGGTATGATTTTCTTTGTTATCAAGTGTTATTACTTCAAAAGGTTCAAGATCATCAGGATTGGTAAAAATTAAGATTTCAATTGAAGTAGCATGTTCACTATATACAGAAAAGTTAGCTCCTTTTTTATCTAAAGTAACTCCAAATGGATGGCCAGAACCTTTAAAAATATTAAACTTATAATCTTTAAAATTTAGCGCTTTACCGCATAGATCTTTTTTTAAATTATCTTGAGAGGTAGGCATTTCTATATAAAGATAGGAGTTTGCGAATACTTCATAGGCCGGAAAATTCAAGATTTTCTTAAGAATTGACTCTTGTTCTTGAAGTATTTCGACAACCTACATTAGTTTTATTGATGTGTCATTAAAAATTAAAAATCAATGTAGCATTAATACATTTTTAAATTATTATTAGTATGTATTGTAACTTTCTTTACATTGACTGAATATAGCTTTATCAACATATTTATGAATTTTTTTAAACATCAGCTTTCTTTGTTATCATTAAAATAATTTTTATTATCTAGGTCTTTATTTTTATTATTAAATCTATGTTATTTGAAATACCAAAGCATTCTTATAAACATATTAATGCAGAAAAAATTGAAAGTTTAACCTTGATTGGAAACCTAAATGTTACTAGATGGGCATGGAACCCATTTAATAATGATTTAGATATGACAAGTTTGCCAAATGGAAAATGGGAGCACAAAATTAGAGTTGATGGTTCTAATGATATTAAAACAGCAATATCTTTTAGAATTGTTATTAATCATAATCCTAGTAGACAATTAAAAGTTAAAGGATTCAAAAATAATAAATGGGAATTGAAAGAAGAATTAATTGAGGAGTCTTTGCAAAATATTAATTTCTACTCTTTAGCTAATCAGGAGTTGAAAATTATTTTCGATGAAAATAATAATACTCTAGAAATAAATAGTAGTAGTCAAGAAAATAATAGTATTAAAGTAAAAGATCGATTTCACTCTTACCAAATAAATGGATTTGTTTGGGATGATATGAATATGTTTGAGAAATTTAACCCTTTAGTAAAAAATAAATCATTTACTAAAATAAATGATGAATTATGGTCAATTGATTTACCTCTAAAGGAGAATGGAGGAATTGACTTTAGATCAGATGGAGTATACCAGTTTTTGATCTCAGCAGACTTTCATGAGGATTTCGGATTCTCCGCAATTAATGATGGTAAAGGGACTTTAATTAATGGCACTGGTTTTTCAAGTAGTCATGGAACCTCTAATCATTCTGGATGTACAGTAAAAATAAAAAAAAGTGGAAACTATAGAATTAATCTGCACAAGCCAGATTCCTTAAAACCATCTTTTTCAATCGAATCAATTGATAATATTTCAGGTGAATTTCAACCAGAAATATTAAATTCTAGAAATACATTTCAACTACTTGGATCTGTATTTGAGGAGGATTCTTTTAATCCTCTTCTGGAAAATCGAACATTAAAGGAAACGCAGGAAGGAGTTTTTGAAATTGAATTAGAAGTTAATGCCGGAGATCATTCTATTAATTTTGCAATTAATAAAGAGCTTTTCCTTGATACTATGGGTTTAGGTTGTTGGTTTGAAGAAGATATGGATTATCCAAGTACAAAATTATCTGGAAAAGCATGGCATGGAAAGCCTCATGAATTTAATATTGGCTTTAATTTAAATAAAACATCTAAATTAATATTTAAATATTATAGAGATAATGATAATTTCTCTATAGAGGTGATAGGAAATCAATCTATTTTAACCCCGGTTGACTCAATTAAATCATTATCAATTGTTGGTGATTTTTCTCATCCAATGGATTCATGGAATCCTATATCTTCTGCAAATTTAATGAATAGGATCTCTCACGATAGGTTTGAGAAATTAATTAATTTAGAAGCTGGCAAAAAATATACTTATAAATATGTTGCTAATAAATCAAATTGGACAATGGTTTATGCAGATTATGAGCTAGATTGCAAAGGAACAGATTTTCTAGGAGATAATAATAATGCTGGTCGCCCTACTCAGAAAAGTTTAATCAAAAATGGGCAGTTGACATCACATGGTAATCCCCCTCCTTTGGAAGTAATACCTCTAGTTTCAGGCCCATACTTGTTTTATGCGGATATAACCACTGGATCTTATTCGGTTAGTCTTATAAAATAAATAATTTTAATTTTATAAAGTATTTATCATCTTCATGCTAAGTTTTTCCTTGTTTAATTCTTTAATCAGTAATTTCTCAGTATACATTTTACCAACAATTAGTATAGTTAATTCATCTGCCGGATCAGTAAGTGATGCTTTTCTGTGGGGAATAATTACTTCAGCTTCTTTACCTTTGTCTGCATGGTTAGGAATGCAGTTTCTTCCAGGTAAAAAGATTATCTCAAAACTTCTTGCTTTTGCTGGCGGTGTTTTGATTGGATTGATCAGTTATGAATTATTAGAATCTTCATATCAAATTGGTGGTATTTCTCCTACATTTATAGGGTTAACAATAGGCTTACTAATTTATGTTATAAGCAATAGATGGATTGAGAACAAAGGAATTAAAGAAAGGAGATCTTGTGAACATGGAGGATGTAAAGATAATAAATGTGATCAATCAATATCAATTACAAGTCAAGCTTTAGTACTTGGAGCGTTAATTGATGGTATTCCCGAAAGTGCAAGTATTGGAATAAGTCTATTAGATAATAAAATGCTTAGCGCATCAGTATTTCTTGGGGTTATCATAGCCAATTTCCCAGAGGGTCTTGCAAGTGGAGCAGGTTTAAGGAGATCGGGCATAAGTAGGTCTCGTATTTTATTAATTTGGTCTGGAGTTGCTTTTATATGCACAATTACTTCAGTCCTTTCATTCTTATTGCTAGCCGACTTATCCCCATATTTTCAAGCAATTATATTTTCAATAGCAGGTGGTGGTATATTAGCAATGACTTTACAAACGGTTATACCTGAGGCATACAAAGATGCTCATGATTTAGTAAGTATATTTGGATCATTTGGTTTTGCTGTAGCATTTTTCCTTTCTCACGGTTCTCCTTTTATTCATAATTAATATACAGTATTATCAATTATTAGATATAATTATATTTGAATTTAGTTTAAATATATATTGATCAAATTAGAAAAGGTTTATTTTATTAATTCAGGATCAATTAAATGACCACCCGCACAAAAATGCACTGCTTTTGCTTTACTTAAATCATCATCGTTATTTTCAAATTTCTTTGAAATTTCTTGGATACACTCATCTACTATGTAAAGTTCGTTTATTACTAAAGAACTTTCTATTGCACTAAGCAAAACAAAAATTAGGACTTTAATAGCAATTAATACTTTTAAAGTGTCTTCTATTTTTTCAGGTAATTTTAAAGTTTTCAGCATAGATAAATAATGTATTATTTCATTTATTATAACTAAATTAATTAGTTTAATCAACAGATGATGTTTCTTTACAGATTAAATTAAAAACTATATTTAATATTGAGGATATTTAAAATAAAAATTATTTAAATAGTCTTTAAAAACAATCAATTAATGAAATCCTTTGCTCTCCAATTGCTTGAACCTGGTACATTTCTTTCAAGGACTTTGAATTCACTTTTGTTGATAGCATTTTTATAACTCTCTAGGTTGTCCCACTCCTCTTCTAGTTTATATAAATTTCCATCTATTAAATTAAGTTCAGCTCTTACAAAACCTGTTTGAGTATTGAAAAATTGGTGAATTTTATTCATTGATTTTTCAAGTTGTAACTTTTCAGATTTGTCAACTGATATTTCCATATCTAAAACAAGTGCATGTACTGGTTTAACAATGTAAGAAAAAATGGAAAATATTATTAATATGCTAATTAGATTTTTATAGAAAAATTTTATTAGAGTATTTATTTTTTTTTGACTATACATAAAAATAGCTTTATACCTTTTAAATTTAATTATTAAATTATCTCCTAACAACCATACTTGCTTAAAGAGTTAGATCATGAAATAATTTTTAACAATAAAACATTTGTGTTTATTTTTTTCAACTAGAAACATTAATTAACTTTGTATTACCAAAAAAAATAATTTGTTTAATATAAGCAAAATACTTAAATATGAAAACCTCTAAGTTCCTCTTTTTAGCTACGGCTCTATCAAGCTCTCTTTTCCTAGCTAGTTGCTCGTCATCAAAGAATGACAATTCATTATCGACATCTTATGGTTCGAAAATGACTCTAGGAAACGGCTTTGTTAGATCCTATGGTGTTGTAAAAGGTAAAAATAAAGTAAAAGAAATAGGAGTAATTATTTCTGAGGACTCTTTATTAGGCTTGCCAAAAGATTGTGGTAAGGATGCCCCCTCCAAAGGTTCTAGATGGATTATTTGTCAGGCGCAAGATAAAAATGATACAGGAAAGATGAATGACACAATGGTTTTAACACTTGATCTTCCACGAAATGTTTCCAAATTAGCTGGGATAAAAAAATTGGACTTTAGTTGGCTTCCTTATGGTCATGCTCCAAAAGGTGTTTGGGATAAACCTCAGTTTGATATCCACTTTCCTTTCGTAAAACCACTTGGCGGTTCAAATAGTGATTTATTCTATTCTCCTAAAACTTCTCAAGATCAATTACCTGATGGTTTTATAGTTCTTCCAGGAAGTGGATTTCAATGGGATACAGCAGCCTTACAAGGTCATTCACATGCAGCAGATCCAAGTTCATCTCCAGAATTTGCAGGTGGTAAATTTGAAGGAAATTTTTTATATTTAACTTATGAAGGAAAGGCTATTGGATATGAGGCTTATGTAAGCAAATCTTTACTTGATAGTAAAGGAAACTATACTAAAATTCTTGGAACTCCAGAGAATTCATTTGGTACAGATATCGCACCTAGTAAGTTAACCATTAATTTCATTGAAAAAACAGGAAACTATAAAGTGACATTATCAGATTATAAGCCAGTTACTAAGAAGTAATAATAAACGTTCCAATATAACCGATAATACTTTATCGGTTATATTGATGTCTTTATTTATGATTTAAGCTGCTCAACTAAAGTAAATTGATCCCATACATTCCATAATTCTGCTATTTTTTCATCTGAAATTCTAAAAATAGTAATACCATTAACATTTACAGATTTTCCTGTTGGCGGTGTTCCATAAAATTCACCTGTTTGAGTACCTGTGCATATCCATCGACAAATTACCCTATCGTCTGATTCATAAATATCTTTAACATCATAAAAAGCATCTGGAATTCCTTTTATAAAACCACCGATAAAATTCTTTGCATTTTCTGCACCAACAATGTCATGAGCATTTACATGTCCGACATAATCATCTGTAAAAATTTGATCAATTAATTCTAAATTTTTATCATTATATACTTCATAAAATTTTGAAGCAGCTTGAAGATTAGTTAAGGCCATAATTGTAATGTTAGAAATATCCTTCTAAAGTTAGATTCAAGGATCTTTTAGAAGGATATTACTAGCTATTTCACCGATTACCATTGTTGGTACATGATTATTTCCTGCAGTCACGTATGGAGTTACAGACGAATCAGCCACATGAAGATTAGCTATTCCATGAACTTGTAATTCTGAATTTACTACACTATCTTCAACTGAACTTCCAATCCTACATGTTCCAACTGGATGCCATAGGGTTGTTGCGTTTTGTCTTATGTAATTCTCATGTTCTGATTTGTCTGGCAATAATGATTCACCAACCAATGAACTTAAACCTTCCTTCGAGGCAAGTTCTTGACATAAACTAATTGATTTCTTTAATACATTAATATCATCTTGGTGAGATAAATATTTAGGATCTAATTTATATTCATTTTTATTTATATGAATTGAGCCAGTACTTTTTGGTTGTATTAAAATTGGCAAAAATATCATTACTGGACCACCCACAGGAGGAAGTAATCTTAAAAGAGGCTTTGGAGCAGCAGGCGTGAAATTTAATTGAAGGTCAGGAGAACCATTTGGACTATTGTTATTTAGGTTTACAAATAATACATTTCCAGTTAACAATGATGGGTTAGGAAGATCTTTATTCAATCTATAAAGAATCGGAAGCTGAAGATGATCCATCAGATGTTCACCTACAGCCGGAATATTGGCATTAACCTCAATATTTGACTTTTTTAAAATATCTGGATTTCCGATTCCTGATCTCTCTAGAATAGTTGGACTAGTTAATGCTCCTGCACAAAGAATTATCTTCTCTTTACATTTAACTATTTTACTTTCTGATTCCTTTCCTTGTATCTCAACACCATAAGCTTTACCGTTTTTAATTAGAACACGAAGAACTTTTGTTGATGATAATATTTTCAAATTTGGAGAAGAAAGTACGTCATATAAATATGCTTTAAATGCACTATTTCTAATTCCTTTTTCATCAATATTAAATTGTAAAGGTCCTGCCCCATTACTTTGTTCTTTGCCATTGTAATCCCAATCATCAGCTTTATAGCCTAGTGCCTTAGCTGATTGTTGAAACTCTGGTGAGTATGAACTTGGATCTGGACAATTTCTTACTTTCATTAGGCCAGATTGGTATCTTCCTTCAGAAGGTCCATCAATGTAATTTTCTATTTTTGAAAGTGCCTTTTCAATATTTTTTTTAGACCAGTTCTGACCGCCACGTTCTTCAAGTATTTTGTAGTCAGCCTTATTACACCTAACAAACATCATTGCATTGATAGATGAACTACCTCCTACTATCTTTCCCTGATTGATATCTATTACTCTATTTAATAGATTTTCTTGTGGAGTTGTTGAGTATTTCCAGTCGAAGCGAGTCCCCCATAGGTTGGTAAATCCCTCAACATTGTCTACGTTTGATTGATTAATAAATAACTCACCTGCTTCAATAAGTAATACTCTTTTGCCATTATCAATTAATCTTCTACTCAAAACACAACCACTAGCTCCAGCTCCTATTACTATATGATCAAACATTTTATACAAATTTATTTATTTTTAATACTAGAGATTAATCTGATTTCTAATGAGAAATTAAGATTTAATTAATATGTATTCAAGTGTAGTTTAATATTTGTAATTTTTATTATCAGCAAAACCAAACTAAATATATTATGAAATTATAAAGATAAAAAAAAGTAAGTTATAGTGAAAGTATATGAAATCTCAAAAAAATGTTTAGAACCAAAAGCCTGATAAAGCTTGGAGATAAGAAAAGTAGGAATAAAAAACTTTCTGAGATTTATTATAATAAAGTAATGAATAAAGCACAAATAGAAAGCATTCCCAAAATATTAAACAATGAATTTATTTTTACGATTCCAACTCATCCCGAAGTATTTAAAGGCATAAAAGGATTTGAAGAGGAGGTTAATGGTCTACATGGAGCCTTCCCAGACGTTCATTTGGATGTTCACAAAAAGTGGTGTTTTGATGATTTGATAATAGGTTTGTGGAAAGGAACTGGTACTCATACGGGTGAAAAACCTTTAAGTACTCCAAATGGCCCATTGTTTGCGACAGGTAATTCTTTTGAGATACAAGGAGTTAGCTGGATAAAAGCCGATGGCGAATTGTTAAGAGAAAATCTTGCTAATGAAGATACCTTGAAAATAATTCATGATTTAAAAGTAAAAGATTGTTCAAACCTTTATGAAAATGCACAATCTTCATTGGTAAGTAGTTTTCAATTCCCTTACTCTTCTAATACATCAATTAATAAAAAATTAGCAAATTTTGATACTACTTTAAATCACCCATTATTACTTAAGCCTGCTTTCGGAATGTATCAAATAGAGAGTTTCTTTTCAAAATATTGGTCTGCATTTTCAAATCTTGATTATAAAATCACACATTCTAAATGTGATAAAAATATAAATGCCTATAGATGGACATTTACAGCTGATCATACAAGCGACTTTTTCTCTATCCCTGCTTCAAATAAGAAAATATCTCATCAAGGGGTAACTGTTTGTGTCCTTGATTCTAATGGTTCAATTGTTTCAACATTCATAAATGAAAATTTAATTGTCCTCTTATCACAGATAGAGCAATAACAAACTTGTTTGTTATTAATGTAGATTTATTTATTGAAATTTTTAGTTAGCTTAGCCACCCTGATTCCTAGAGCTTCACCTGTTAGTAGATCACCAGGTGTTGGTTTGAATTCTTCTCCAAAATTAACTTGACTCATTACACCAGTGTTACTGCTAAGTCTATTAGTAGCTTCTTCGAGACTTTTTCCTTGAAATAAACTATTTGGAGTATCACAACTTATCCAAATCATTCCATGTTGGCATGCAAAGGTTACTAAATAAGAGAGAGTAGATTGTTTATCCCCACTCAATCCAAGGCTAGTTGTAAAACCTGCAGCTAATTTTGAATTCCAGGCTTGGCTCATCCATCTCTCACTAGTAGCATCTAGGAAGCATTTCATTTGACCACTAACCATTCCCATATAAGTTGGAGATCCAAAAATTATTGCATCTGCTTTGTCCAATTTATTTAGAAATTCCTTGTTTTCAAATCTACCTTCTGTAATCATATTACTTTTGATTTCCATTAGTTCTGTATCAGCAAATTGATTTGATCCTTTGTGAACTGCTTCTGCAAGAGCCTTAGTGTTTCCACTGCCTGAATGGAATACAATCTTTACAATTGTCATTTGAATGGATTTTTTATTATTATAAACATGAAGTCATTTTTTTTTTGTTATTATCATAATATTATAATTTTAAGAAGTACTAAATTTCCAATAAATATTCTTTAGTATCTTTATATATATAATAATTTAAAGTTTATATATATAAACTTTAGTAAGAGAGTCTAAATTCAAAACCTGCTGTAAGTATATTTCCAAGATCCTTTCTAACATTTGGATTAACTACATACCAAAGTTTTGGTTGTATAAATAAATAAGGTTTAATTTGGGCGCTGTATCCCATTTCAAAAGTGCCCTGGTAATTACTAACATCACAACCAGGTACAGAGGTACATAGAAATTGGTTTTCACTTCTTTCTATAACTCCCTTATTTACAAGGACATGAGCATATCCTGCATAAAAAATATCATTATCTCTTTTTCCAATACCCTCATAGGCAAGTCCACCAGATATTCCTTTGTTTGTAGATCCCCTATAGTCCCATGGACTATATTTTCCTTTAACAAAGCCTGTTAATCCTCTATTGTAACTACCTGGTTCACGATATAGCATTCGTTCCAGAGTTAAATAGTATTGAGAATTACCCCAGAGTTTCTCTCTATCATCATTGTTATGTCCTCTTCTATTATCATTTGTAGGGAAGAAATATGTTTTCCCATCTTTAATAAATGCATTACTTAAAGAATATCCAGTATGAAGTTGACCACCTAATCTAGCAAACCAAGGATTACCATTTTCTCCACGCTTAGTACTATAAGTACCTCCTCTATATGTTGCTTCATAAAGAATTTCTACCCCATACTTATCTAAATCCCAATATGTTTTTAATCCCCTTTTATTATCTAAACCGCCGCTTGGATCGTAATACCCAGTTGCAACCATTCCTTTAAGATGAATGTTATCTCCGATAACTTTTGCAATGGATATACCAGTTGGTGCTGTTGTTACAAGAGGACCATTTGCGGTGCTTGGAGTTGTTCCAATTATTCCAGGTTCATCAAAAGCCCAATAACTAAATAGACCTGCAACTAGAGACTTATTAAAAGTAATCCAAGGGTTAATTGCTCCAATCCGAAAATAATTTAAATTGTTTTTACCCCATGCCTGCTGGAGCCAGTATTCAAATACTCTTACTCCCTGCATTTCTGCATTAACGTCTGGACTTCTTCCAACATCAGTATAAAAATATCCGTGATATTGACGAGTACCTAATCCTGCAGGATTTAAAGTGTTCCCATATGAATAAAGTGGACCGCCATTAATAGCCTCTGGCCAAGTAAATGATGCATGAAATTGCCCCCCTTTCCACGAATCAGAAACCAATCTTGAATAAACATCTAATCCTATTACTTGCTGGGAATTAGCTTGCCAATATTTATGCGATTTTCTCCCCTTTATTAGGGGATTGTCAGATAAGTTACTATCTAGGTCATTAGCGAAGTCAAAAGCATAACAACCATATATATCAACTCCTCGTTGATAAAGATCTTCTCGACTTTTGCTTATATTCTTATTTAAGGCGGATATTAATTGATCATTTTGCTTTCGGGGTAAAATATATTCTGGACGAAGGTAGGTATCTAGTCTGCGATAAGTTGAAGGTATTTTTAAATGTCGTAAGACATCGCAATGTTTTTTGTGGCTAAAGTTTTTTGGATCAATTGTTTTTGGTATATTTAGGCCAAATGGGTTGCTTGATAAATCTGATTTTGATTCGATTTCCTTTTCATTCAGGGTTTCAGCAAATACTTTTGGATTAAAGAGATTTGAAAAGGTAGGAAATAGTATTGCAAATAATAGTAACTTTGAAAATTTAATATTCATACTTGATAAAAA
>CACFCB010000013.1 GCA_902564695.1 uncultured Prochlorococcus sp.
AGAACTATCCCTCGATTAAGGAAATTCCGTTTAATATTGATTGTTCTAACTGGAATGCTTCTTATTCCCAATCAACAAACTAAATCAGCAGAACTATTTCTTAAATGTACTGGAAAATTTGAAATAAATAGAGGTGAATTAATTAAGCCAGACTGGGAAACTAGTTACTTAACAATTAACCTTGAAGGAGTAAGATCTACTGTTGTCGATAAAGGTATAAAAAAAGAAGGACGGACTTTAATCAGAAGAAATTTATACACTATTATTTATCGAGATAAATACAATAGAATTAAAACTATATATAAGGTTCATGGGATTCACCATACCTACTTAGTTGACTATCCTCAAAGAAATAGAACATTAATAGGTACTTGTCAAAAAGGCAGGGGTTAAAACATTCACTTGTAAAAATATTTTTCAACAAAGCCTTGTAAATTATTTTTAGAAAAAAACAAATTATTTTTTTGTTTTTTGATCAAGACCTTGTGCCTCACGGTTTTTTGCAATGCCTCCTACTCCAATCAATAAGAATATTATGTAGAAAGTTGCCGTAGCCAAGAAGATAAATATAGTAATTGTTCCTAAGTTCATTCAAAAAAAGGTGTTATATCTTTCTATAATCTAACAAGATTCGCAAAATTAAGAGATTAACCAATTAAGAAAAAACAACTGTAATTCCACTTATCAATATGCTAAAGGTAATTATAAAAAATGGAAGAACCTGGAAACTTTTATTCATTTAACTTTTTTAAATTACTTTAACAAAAACAAAATCAGATTGAGACTTGAAAACGAACATTAATTTAGTAATGACCGACTATGAATCTAAATAAATAGATAAGCTACTTTTAGATCCAAAGACTTATTACTAACTATAGGTAGCTAGACTATTGAAATAGTTAAATAATGTTGAAACACAATGTGGGTAAGTGTAGATCTTTGCTTAGTGCCAATAGGAGTAGGCCTTTCATTATCTCCTTATATAAAGACATGTATAACAATTATTGAGGAAAATAATCTCGAGTATGAACTCGGTCCAAATGGAACAGCAATTGAGGGAGAGTGGGATAAAGTCTTTGACTGTATAAAAAAATGCCATAAAGTACTACATGGAAAGGGAGTAAGACGTATCTATACAACTTTAAAGATAAATACACGCACAGATAAAAAACAATTATTTAAAGAAAAAGTTCAAAGCGTAATTGAAAAAAATAACTAATTAAGAGAGTTATAATTTTATCTCAAAATCTTCAATAAACGAAATATCCACACAATTACCCATGCATTTTTATGAAAGTACTGATATAAAAGAATAACGGCTTAGGGATTGATGACTATCTTTGCACGTCTTTGCAGATCTGAAGTTATTCACGGACGTATCGCTATGTTCATCGTTGGTATGTGGGTGTTAACAAACTTTCTAATCGATTAAAAATGAGTAATCCTATCAAAACTTGGTTTTTTGAATTGATAGAAGATGCAATTGGTAGCAAAGCCATGTCGCAATTCAATAAAGAAGAAGAAAACAAGACTAAAAAAACAAAAGAAAAGCCTAATCAAGATTAGTGTTTAATAATTTTGAACGTTTACATTATCCAAATCATCAATCCCATTCTGCAGCAACAGCCCTTAATCCACTTGCAATAATATTGTCAGGGCAGTTGGTGTCATCTTTAAGGGCCTTGGCAGCAAGATGTACATTTTCCCAGAAATCTGAAACAGGCCCCCGTTTTTGATCATCAGAGAATTTAAACTCTTCAAAAGCTTTTGGCATTTTCTTTTTACTTTAAGTTCTAGCAAAAATTCTATTCATCAACCTTTATTTTCACATGCTCAATATAATTCTCCTTCTCGTTATCTAAATAGAGTTTTCTTAATACAAAAAGAATTAGCGTAAAAATACAGACTATCCCAATTGTTTGTATGAAATCTATATAAGTTGCAATGTAATGATTCATAGAAATGATTGTTTTAACAAATATAGTAGGAAGTAAACAAAATACTGTATTGAGTTATTGTTAGAAATAATTATTGGAATCAACTAATCACAGGTGAACCCTATTTTATTATTTTATCAAAGTACCTGTCCCTAAATCAAAAATTTTACCTCACTCAGAAAGGAGTTCCATCAATTGTTCTCCACTAACTTTTTTTATTTCTTGGTAGGCCTCTTTAGAGATTGATTTATAATTATTGAAAATAAAAGTTAACTACTATTTAATGACTTATGAGACCATAAATACCGATAGGAATAATTGCCTTAATATCAACTTGGTAAACCAATAGTAAAAAAAAAATAGTTAATACAAATAATATGACTGTATATACAACCTAATGGTTTAGAGGTTATGTAATTATTCCTATACAGACGGTAGCTGTTTGTTCTTATATTTTTGAACTTCTTAGGACAATCTTCTTTTTATACTGAGCTTTTAGAAGATTGTCTTTTTGAGTAATAACGTCAGTGCCCCCCCAGAAGCCAATCAATTGATTGTCTGACGTAAAATTATTTTAAAACTACCTTTTCTTCGTTGGTTTTGTAGGACCGTACGTCTTGGTTAGGTAAACCCTAGAAATAATAATCTCTTGAGATTTGATATTTAAAAAGGGCCCCTAGAGGCCCTTTTCTTTACCGATTCTTTTTGGAAGCCTCTGGATTTGGCAGCCTGGGGCCAAGTTTCTAGTTGCAAGGCTTTTTTACTCCGTTAGGGCACCTAAACGATGCAGAGGAGTTTCGACTGAATTGACGCACCTATATCATTGATCCTTGTCGCATCAGACGAATAGCCCACTTATTTATTGAGAATGTTGGAGCAGGAACCAGAATTCAGTTCGCTTCTCTTAAATACTCAGGTGGAGTGTCGACCATTATTGGTACCTCTGAACTCAACAAACATATCTTTGCTCTGTTTGCCCCTCAATGCAATCAGCCTTAATGCCCATTGCATTTCCACTTAACCTGATCAAAAATATTAAGTTTGGGATAAAGCTAAGATCTAATTAATAAACCAAACCATCTATATGTCGAGATAACAAACAAGCAAACAAGACCAAATAAGCATTTTAGGAGATATGGCTAAAGGATTTAGAACTGATAATCAAAAATTAAAAGTAGATAAATAAAAAGATGCGTCATGGATACTGCAGAAAATAGTCTCTGGTCTTGAGGATCCAATTTTCTTAGGTATAAAGAAGTAATCAAATCAAAAGATTAGTCTTAATTACATCTGACCAATGATTAGAAATCTGTTTTTCATAATTCTCGGAGCATTTAGCGGGCTTTGGTTAATTTGGCCTCAAATTATTACGACCAAAGGTTGGGAATGCACAAAGGATGTTATTGCATCTTCCAATGAAGACTTAACAGATATTGAATCATTAGTTGAATCATTGCCAAACAGAATCAAATTAGGCTTAGCTCTATCCCCTAAAACCTTGCTAAAGAGAGAGGACCTTACTCGCATTGAGAAGCTTAGAATTGTAGGAGATGCTTGCTTTAGATAATAAAATAGACAAAAAAGAAAAAATCTTTTTTTTAATACCAAAAAGAAGTTGCGTATTAAGTAATTAAAGCGATTGCTTCTTTTAATTCGTTCGCATGATTAATTTCATCTTGAGCAATTTCACGTATTCATTGATCACTAGGATTAACAGTTAAATACTTTGCAAAAGTTTCATACGCATGCTCTTCAATTTTTATATTTATATCGTATGCATTTGATGGAGATAGCAAGTAATAAAAAAACATTAACCAGTAAGAGAAGAGAACTAAATGCCTTGCATGAAATAGATCAACCCAATATCTATTGCCGCTTCGTGATGCCATCTCCTCTAAATGGTCCGTCTCATTAATTGCTTGTAAAAATGAGCCTTCATAAGCTTGTTACTTAAAGGAGTCTTGAGACCAAGCGAATCTTGTAAATGCAAAAAACTGATAAGAATGCAAAATAAGGGGCTCTAGCAATTACCTCAAGAACCCAAAAAACGTTGAATAGGTCTACCTTTGTAGATACGATCAAGAATACTTACACTGAAATCTAAAACAAATGAATTAATACCATTCATAATTCCTTAGTACACTGCTTAGATATAAATACTCAAAATAAATGTGGTTTATAAATTATTTATTTAACTATCGATAACTAAAGGCTGAATATGTAAGTAGACCAATGATCAAATCTATCTTGCTCGAACAGGTTGGTAAGCAGGAATCATCTTTCCTCCACCGAAATCGTCATCATCATCTGGAAGCGCTCTTGAAATTAGTTCTACTAGAACTAGAGTCGCCATAGGATAGAAGCACCATAAAACAGCTTTCCAGGTGGGAAATGAGTCAATTAGCTGAAGCTCAGACATGTATCAGAAAATTGTTTGCACAAAACTAACTGATCTAAAAATATTTAGTGTGACGGTTAACACGAAGTTAAGGTTTATCTAATCGAAACTAGTGTAAAAAAATTACTTCAAGCTGGCTATGTTTTCCACAGCTTCGGAGTCACTAAATAACTCCAAGTTCTAAATAAAAAGCAATTTCCATAAAAAAGACCCTAGGTATGGTGTCCTACGGGCCTGGGTGATGGGGATCTTATTTTTAACTGTTTTTCAACCAAATTGCAACCCCTACCATATCTGGTGTTAGAAAGATTAAAAAAACAGAAAAAAAGACCCATATCTGGAATTATTAGCTTGCGTAATATGTACACAGCGAGTAGTATTTTCAAATTACTGGGTGATGGGGATCTCTCAGTATCTTCTCCCTCAAATTTGAGGGTTTTTTTATGCCATGAATTTCTGCTCGTAATTTCTAAGATGGATTAAGGCAAAATTAGTGAAAAACTGTTTTGAACCTTATTTTTTTCCCAATTCGAGAAGATGGAACAAGTAACTGATGCAATTGGTAATCCCACAGTACTCTTAGTAGAGAGAGTTTTTTGGTTTGGGTTAGGTGCATTTTTAGGGCTGGCAATAATAAGTTCTTTACTAAGAGGATTAAAAAAAGGAAAGAACAAAACGACACCAGTTTCACCTTATCAATTAGAGAATCTTGCAAAAAAAGCGATCCAACAAAACAGTGATGGCAATTGATATTGGTTATCAGATATTTTTATAGCGACAAACAAATTTACTTATGGCAACTGGGGCGAGAACCGTACAATCAGCTACCACTGATTAGATGATGAGCATATATGCTTAATACATATTCACAAAAACAATGAAATTAGTTCCTTACATATTCATGGCTGTTGCAATCTTCTCAGAAGTTTCAACAATTGCTACGACTCCTATTATCTAACTGAATCTCATTAATTGAGTATTCAGACCTAACGCGTTCGGATGAATACCGACGTTAGATTATTTTTAATTGATATATATCCATGCTCAAAAAAATATTTAGGGCTGCTAGATTTTTAGCTTTGTCTATTTTTATAACTTCAACAACAATCTTTTCAGGAATTAACCCTGTAGTAGCCGCGCAAATGAGTTCTGACATGAACGAGGACAATTCTATGGGTATTGTGATCGAAGAATCAAGTGATGCCTTGAATGCTTCGAAAACTAGTGCTGCCCCAGACCTTGGAGATGATCAAACATTTCCTTTTATTCCAGGTTTTGGTAAAAATTCCGGTAAAGACTAATTATCTTTTTGTTGAAAACTATTGATTGATAATAAATTACTAACTTTTCCGATAGCTGGAAAAAAACCAAAGATATAACTGAACATTAGCTCTACCATTTTCATTGAAAGATGTGAGTCAAAAATAATTATTCTTGTTATGTTTGCAGTGCTTACAACTGGGTCAATCGCACCATTGATAAGGATGGTCAGTGATCGTATTTCCTAAGAATGACTTTGCTTGGACAAGCTGAGATCATTGGAGGAATTCTTCATAACATGATAGCTTTTGGCCTTTTGTTATTAATTTTTTATTTTGCAAAAATTGGAAATATCTTGAAATAAATGGATGGAACAAAAAAATCTAGAGAATAATCTCTAGATTCATATGAAAATTGATTTAATTTAGAGCTGTTTAAAATATGCCAGGGATTATTTGACCAGTAGTGATATAAGCACCAAGTAAAGCAATCATTCCAATCATTGCCCAACGGCCATTGGTCTTTTCTGCTTCTTCAGGATAGTTGGAATAATTTTCAACTAGTTGAGTTTGTACCTGGGTAGCAAACATGTTTTGCTTACCGTATTCAGTAATGATCTGGTTAGAAGCAGAACTGTAAGCTGGGATTCCTGTTGGATCAACAAGTTGACCATCTGATTGGTTATCAGTTGGATCAATTGATTTTTCAGAAACTGTGTTACTAGAAGTCATTTATTAACCTAAAAAATGCCTGGAATGATTTGACCTGTTGTAGCGTAAGCACCGAAAGCAGCAATAAAGCCGATCATTGCCATCCAACCATTAAACTTTTCTGCTTCTGGAGTCACGAGATTAAACTCAATTAATGTTGATGAATGTAAAGGAAAAGTAAAGGAATGTAAAGGGGGGCGCCCGTACAAAGCAAAAGTTATCAGGGTTATTAGCTGAAGAAATATTTTTTATCCACGGTCTAAATAACAATTCCACTACCCTTGTTGAACTTAATTCAACTAGATGGATTTAATACCGGGCGTAATTCTTATCTTTGGGGCAATTGGAACTGTGGCTTTACTTGGTTGGGATACTCTCCAAAATCGTAAGCCAATTACTAAAGCTGAATTGAAGCAGTCTAGTGGAACTAGAGCAGCTAAGCCACAACAAAAAACAATAGGGTTATTTAACAGAGGATAATTATGGGTGAAATTCAAACATACTCTTCAAACTCAGGAGATTTTAATTTCCTTTTCGTTCTAATTATTGTTGGGACTTATATTCTTTATGAGGTTGGAAAAGCAATATTGGACAACAACGATGATGATGACATGGATGGAGGAATGACGATGCGTGTAGCAGATGGAGCACAGGCCTGAATTGACAACCAGAATAATAGGTACTTATTGACTACAAAAATTTGACGTCTCTAAATAGGTTTAAGGGTGAATTGAATATATAATTAGTCATCTATTTAATTAAAAATTTTGAGCGAAGAAAATATCAAAAGAAAAATAGATGCTTTATTAAAAGAACTTCAGGAGAAAACACGTGTTTCGGATGAGGAGATGTTCGAATTAAAAAAAATAATGGAACTAGCAGATTTTTCACAAGACCAAGAATAATTTATGTATAAGTAGGGATGAATGAAGGTCTAGCGAGATGCGAGTTTTGACCAAATAAGCAGTACCAACACGTTAAACAATGCATATCCAAAAGCAATTTGCATTTGGTAAAAATATCCAACAATCGAAGAGGATCCCAAAATGATCAAACTAGTAATAATAATATCTCTTGAAAAATTCACCTAAAATAATCAGGCACTATAAATATTCAGATTGAAAATAAAATCATGAAAGTCTTATTTGATTTTCAATCGAATAAGCATTGCTTGTGCAGGTCTCATTACCTATAACTTGAGAAACAGCAATAACTAGAAGACTTAGAGAACCAACCGCTAGAGACATTGTTCTAATAGCACTGGCTTTCTTAGAGATTTTCTTGCTCATATCAAAAAATCTTGATGAAATAAGAATATGTCAACTATCCAAGCATAAAAGAGTATCTATTGATACCTAGTAGAAATAATTACCTAAAAATTATTAGAACAATTCTGAATAGAACTAAATCAACTGAAAACTAGATTTAAATTGATTACTTTACTTACATGCTTGCGATGGTTGTTGCGAGCTTTCTTTTAACAGTTCAATCCAATCTTGCAAAGAATTTAATGAGTCAATATTTAATTGGTAATAAACCTATCTACCAGTTTGCCTATCGGTAATCAAACCTGCGTCTTAAAAACTTTTAAATGAAAGATATTTTCGATTGCGCCAATCCAATTTCATTAATCAAGTCACAAACACATCGTTCTCCTCCTGAGAGAGACTTAATGATTTGCAATCGAAATGGATCAGATAAAACTTTTAGAAATTTCCTGGACATTGAATTTTTCAAGCACTACTTAACTCTTTGTCTCTGTGGCCATCAAAAAAAAAAAAAAAAAAAAAAATATATATATAATCACATGATAAAACAAACCGCAGAAAAAGCTTGTATCAACAAACCTCTATATATCAACATAAATTGATATGAGGAATATAATCATTTATTGATTCACTCAATCAACTCATTTACACATTATGCGAATCGGTATTAATGGTTTTGGTCGTATAGGACGACTAGTCCTTAGAGCGCTCTGGGGTAGAGAAAATATCGAGATTACACATATCAACGATCCATTTGGTGATGCAAAGGGAGCTGCGCATTTACTTGAATTTGATTCAGTTCATGGTCGTTGGAACAAATCAATAAGCAACGACCAAAACAACCTGAGTATTGAAGGTCAGTCAATATCCTTTTCTAAGGAAAGAGATTTTATAAAAGTCCCATGGAATGAGTCAGGGGTAAAGATAATTCTCGAATGCTCAGGCAAATTTAAAACCCCTCAAACATTAAATCCATATTTCGAAACTCTCGGTATGAAAAGAGTTGTCGTTGCATGTCCAGTTAAAGGAGAAATCCAGGGAGAGGATGCTCTAAATATCGTCTACGGTATTAATCATGGTTTATACGAGCCCAACAAACATCGCTTAGTAACAGCTGCATCCTGCACAACTAATTGCTTAGCTCCCGTTATAAAAGTTGTTAATCAAGCTTTTGGTATCAAGCATGGAAGCATTACAACACTTCATGATTTAACCAATACACAGGTAATTGTTGATTCATTTAAGCCAGATTTAAGAAGAGCCAGAAGCGGATCACAAAGTTTAATACCAACAACTACAGGTTCGGCAAAAGCGATAGGGATGATTTTCC
The DNA here is from genome assembly GCA_902564695.1 of uncultured Prochlorococcus sp. Lineage (GTDB taxonomy): Bacteria > Cyanobacteriota > Cyanobacteriia > PCC-6307 > Cyanobiaceae > Prochlorococcus_B. The sequence continues at coordinate 8,904 of CACFCB010000013.1, forward strand.
CAGAATTGCAAGGCAAATTAAATGGCCATGCAGTTCGAGTTCCTCTCCTCAATGGATCTTTAACTGATGCTGTATTTGAATTAGAGAAAGAGGTAACGCAAGAAGAAGTCAATCATGTGTTCAAAGAAGCTTCAGAAGGAGAGCTAAATGGAATACTCGGTTATGAAGAAAAGCCACTTGTCTCAATCGATTATGTCAATGACTCAAGGAGTTCAATCATTGATGCTCTCTCAACCATGGTCGTCAACGAAACTCAACTGAAAGTTTATATTTGGTATGACAATGAATGGGGGTATAGCTGTCGAATGGCTGATCTCGTTTGCCATGTCATAAATCTCGAAAAAGGTTAAAAATAAAAATATGCGATTAACGGCATTGCAACAATATGGAATCGTAACGACCAACTATTGGGCATTCACGCTGACAGATGGTGCTCTAAGGATGCTAGTGATTTTTCACTTTCACAGCCTTGGATATACAACCTTAGAAATCGCATTCTTATTCCTTTTTTACGAGTTCTTTGGCGTTATCACTAATCTCTATGGTGGATGGATTGGAGCAAGGTATGGATTACGTCTAACACTTTGGGTCGGGACTCTTTTACAAATCGGTGCCTTATTGATGTTGATACCCGTTTCAAGTGGTTGGTCGAAACTTTTGAGTGTCATTTATGTCATGGTTGCTCAAGCAATTAGTGGTATAGCAAAAGATCTAAATAAGATGAGTGCTAAAAGTGCCATCAAAACTGTAGTTCCAGACTCCTCAGAAGACGATGGTGGAAATAATCAATTATTTAAATGGGTAGCCATCTTAACTGGTTCAAAAAATGCACTCAAAGGAGTTGGCTTCTTTCTTGGTGGGCTTTTGCTTACAAGTTTTGGTTTTAATACAGCAGTTGAATTAATGGCAATCGGATTAGCTGTTTCGTTTTTAATGACATTGATTTTGCCTGGAGATATTGGAAAGATGAAAAGCAAACCCATATTTAAAGACTTATTTTCTAAATCTCAAGGGATCAACGTCCTATCTTTTGCACGTTTTTTTCTCTTTGGGGCGAGAGACGTATGGTTCGTCGTAGCACTTCCTGTTTTTCTTGAAACGTATTTAAATTGGAATTTTTCTGAGATTGGAGCGTTCCTAGGTTTATGGGTTATTGGTTATGGCTTTATCCAAGCGTTTGCACCGTCTTTAAGAAATTTATGGGGAAATAAAACAAGTCCAGGAGTTGCTTCTGTTCAATTTTGGAGTGCTGTCTTAACTGCGTTACCTGCGCTAATAGCAATAGCACTATGGCGACAAAACAATCCAGAAATAGCAATTACCGTTGGATTAATACTATTTGGATTCGTTTTTGCAATGAACTCATCAATACATTCATATATGGTTCTTGCTTATACAGACAAGGATAACGTAAGTCTAAACGTGGGCTTCTATTACATGGCAAATGCAGCAGGGAGACTTATTGGTACGCTCTTATCTGGTGTCCTATTTTTGCTTGGGAGCAATGCCTCTATAGGAATGCAAGTTTGTTTATGGTGTTCAAGCTTGTTTTTATTCATTTCTTTATTTATAAGCCTACGACTACCATTAGTATCAACGAAAAAAGTCTACTAAGCTCTTTGCGATTTCTATTAGACGGGATGGAAGTAAATTTTTTATTTTTGTAGACAATCAAAATAAGGTTGTTTTTTGGCTTTTTTCTGTTTTATACATACATCAATTTTATCTAATTCTGTATTTGAACGATTGGTTTCATTTAGTTTAATATTTTTATTTGACTTAATAGAGCGCTCGTTCACACCTTTATTAATATTTTCTGAATTATCTAAATTATTTTGAGTTGACTTATTATCAATAGATTTTTTCAAATCGATTGCACATCCAGAAATAGGAAGACCTTGAGCTTTTTTCAGTTCAATACATTGATCTAACTTCTCTAATTCTGATTGTTTCAAATTTTTTATTTGATCTTTCTCAGGACAACCTGTTAAGAAAATCAGAAAAACAGGTGACAAGACAAGGAAGCGTTTCATGTAATCGTTTATTTATTTGAATCATACTTTATAAAAAATATTAATTAGAGATTAGGAAAAAATTACTGAACCTCTGATTCTCTATCATACTTGAGTCCAGCTTCATTCATCCAAGCAGCTTTTGTTTTACAGTTTTTATCATGCTCAGCAAGATGTAATCCCTCAATCGAAATAAATAAAACTAGCAATGAGACAGGAAACCACCAGACAGGAGAACTAACTATTTGCTTCCAATTATTTCGTAATTCATTATTTTTCATATTAAAGAACTTTTTTTAAGTTTAAGTTATGAAGCTACAACTAGCAAAATAAAAAGATTTTAGAAAGGATGCGTTAGCCTTCTTTCTAATATTATGAGGATTTAATTTACTTACCAATACGCCTTACGGCAGCGCGCGACTTAGCAAGAATTTCACCTTTTAAAGATACAAACCCAAGAGAAGGAGCCTTATCCTGGGCTTTATCACTTAGTAGATAGTTAAGTGAATCTTGAATGGCTTGCGTGTTTCTACCATTACCAGTTTCATAAGCAAGGACCCAAGTCAAAGTAGCAATCGGGTATGCCCCCTTGGCTTTAGGGTTAGGGTTATTACCGGCTAAATTTTTATCTAGTTGTATTTCATTAAGAGCTATCGCACCAGCCTCAGTAGTTGGTTGTAAGAACTCTCCTGATAAATTCTGAAGAGCGGCTGCTTTAATTTCACCTGTAATATATGACTGGTTTACATAACCAATTGCACCGGAAGTGTTACGAATAACACCAGCGACACCTGCGTTACCTTTAGCACCAACGCCAGAAGGCCAGGCAACAGATTTACCTATTCCTAGAGACCAGGTCTTTGAAAAAGCTTGCATGGAATTTGTAAAAGCCTTCGTAGTACCAGAGCCATCTGAACGATGCGTCCAAGTTAGTTTTCCTTCAGGGCAACCAACCTCTTTCCAGTTTGTAATTTTACCCATAGCGACACGAACAGCTTGTTCTTGAGTAAGTTTAAGATCGCAATCGTAGTTATAACCAAAGGCAATAGTGCCACCAACCATTGGAATTTGAACTAATCCACGTGATACTTTTGCAATATCTGTTGCTTTCATCGGATCATCAGACGCACCGAAATTAACGGTCTCATCAATGAAAGCTTTACGGCCAGAACCAGAACCAACAGCTTGATAGTTAACACGAGGTCCACCCTCTTTAGCTAAGTCAGAGAACCATCGAGTATAGATTTTAGCGGGAAAAGAGGCGCCAGCTCCGCTGAGTCGAGCACCTGCAAAGGCACTTCCACCTGAGCCAAAAATAATTAAAGAGGAAAGAACAAGACTCTTCCTAGCAAAGCTCATCAAAAGTCTGCGACGTAAAAGTAATGAAAGCATAGGACGAAAAGGTGTCGATATAGATCAATATTAATTGATACATCAATTGATATTGATCTATCAATTGATATGCCTCTGCGGCAAATAACAAATTAAGAATATAAATTACTGCTTGAATGAGCGAAGCGGTATTTTACGAACAATATTAGGATTAATGATTGGTTGCAAACCAACCAAAAGAACAATCAAGCATTTAATAAGAAGTTGAAAAACAAAGTAAAATATCTTCAAATAATTCTAGTCTTAATAATCGGCACATCTATATCTTTTAGGCAATACAAAAACACATATCCAGATCCGAGTGAGAGAAAAGATTTGTCTATTAAAGGAATCTTTCTAGATTAAAATTGTTATGTTTACAAAAATATAAAACATAAACAAGGTTTAAATGTATCAATTTAGACTAAAGTAAAGAAAGAATGAAGGATTGAAGAAAAGAGGGAACTAAATGAGATGGCCACCGAATGCAGCTTGGACCTCAGCAGTAAAAAGAGAAGGTTATCGACATTTTGAAGTTAAAAGCTATGGAGGCAAAAAAGATGAACGGTGGGTAGAACTATTCCCAGTTAACAACAACAAAATCCTTATAAGAGTTCCATGGTCGGAATTAAAAACATACTCAAAGTGGACGAGTGGATGGCTTCAATTGCCAAAAGATGATGATTACGATGGCAACTAATCTTTAGAGAAAATAAAAAAATATTTCAAGTAATTACTCCTACACAGACGGTAGCTGTTTGTTCTTATATTTTTGAACTTCTTAGGACAATCTTCTTTTTATACTGAGCTTTTAGAAGATTGTCTTTTTGAGTAATAACGTCAGTGCCCCCCCAGAAGCCAATCAATTGATTGTCTGACGTAAAATTATTTTAAAACTACCTTTTCTTCGTTGGTTTTGTAGGACCGTACGTCTTGGTTAGGTAAACCCTAGAAATAATAATCTCTTGAGATTTGATATTTAAAAAGGGCCCCTAGAGGCCCTTTTCTTTACCGATTCTTTTTGGAAGCCTCTGGATTTGGCAACCTGGGGCCAAGTTTCTAGTTGCAAGGCTTTTTTACTCCGTTAGGGCACCTAAACGATGCAGAGGAGTTTCGACTGAATTGACGCACCTATATCATTGATCCTTGTCGCATCAGACGAATAGCCCACTTATTTATTGAGAATGTTGGAGCAGGAACCAGAATTCAGTTCGCTTCTCTTAAATACTCAGGTGGAGTGTCGACCATTATTGGTACCTCTGAACTCAACAAACATATCTTTGCTCTGTTTGCCCCTCAATGCAATCAGCCTTAATGCCCATTGCATTTCCACTTAACCTGATCAAAAATATTAAGTTTGGGATAAAGCTAAGATCTAATTAATAAACCAAAAAAATGACTCAGTCTCCAGAGAAAAAGAAGGAAATGAGCTTAATAAAAAAAGCTGGTAAATGGGCTCCATTTGTCGGAGGAACATGGATTGTTCTGAATATTGTGGTTCCATTAGCTCTTCTTCGTATTCCAGCAGTCCAAAAATACTTAGTAGTACTGGAGAACAAACTTCCTTTTGATATTCCAGGTATTGGTTAGATGTCAATAGAGATCATTTGTTTTTTCTTGCTTGGTATTGCAGCACTGCTTCTAAATGCTGGACTCGACGCTCAAGTTCTTCCAATCTTTTGGCTAATTCTTCCATTAGTAATCAAATTAAGTTTCGACAATATAACCAGAAAGCTCTCCTCCACAACAAAAAAACAAAATAGAGGCTAAGGTCGTGAAAATTAGCCGCAAAGCTTTGAACGAGTTACAAGAATTGATGCTATCAGGATCATTGGCTGTATTTGCTATTACCTGGCTATTTTTTGGTTTTGGGGATGACGATGATGATGGAGGCGGGATGATGAGACCTGTCAGACAAAATGCAGATTAAAATCAGTTGCGAATAAGAAAGAAAAACCCACAAACTAATTAAGACAATCCAAAACGTATTTTTACAAGTCCTAAAGCTAATCAGACTTCTGATCAAGGATTAGCCTAAGTAATGAGAGCATATATATATGAAAAATTTTCTAATCAAATTATTTTTATTCGCATTCATTGTTTTCTCTGGATTAAATAGCGCTGAGGCTGTAATACAAGGCTGGGTTCCACCAGAGGATTATGGAGAAGGTGACTCATATGAAATGGGAATGGAATCCGAAGAAGAAGAAGCCGAAGGAATGGATTCACAAACCAAAGAGTTGAGTATGGAGGATATTTTTGGGGATGAACAAGTTTTTCCTTTTCCACCTGGTCTAGGCAATTAATCAAAAAGCAAACATTCGCTTTAGTAAGGTAGATACAGATAACTATCTAACATTTAAGTTTGTTGAACTAATGGCAGCAAGAAAAAAAGAGTCAGACCCTCTAGATAACTTATCCAGTCAAGAGATAGAGGAAATTGTCAGATCAAACGAAATCTTAGATCAAGAAAATGAAAGACTAATCAGAGAAGAAGAAATAGAGGCACAAAGATTCTCGAAGACAAAATCTACAAAAAGATTGCTTAGACGATTAAGAAGATCTCCACTTGAAGTGATAAATCGATTACTATTTTTTGTATTCATTGGTAGTTTTATATTCTCTTTTGTCTCTGTTTACTCAATAAATAAATTATGGTTTATCTTTTATGTGATCAGTGCCTTCTCATGTGTTTTATACACACCAAACAGACAAGCCCTAAAGGAACTAATTGCAGCATGGCCCAATATCGAAGATCTTTTAAAAAAAAAAAGTCTATGGAAATAAATTATTGAGACTTATAGGCCATTAATTTGAATATTATTTTTTTGAGGTAAGTCTGATCTATCCTAAATTCATTATTGATTAAAAGGTAATGGATAAAAAAGGAGCCAAAGGGTACTGGATCTCAACAGCAAAAGTTATTAATCAAGAATTATTTGATGAATATGTCGAAAAGGTTGGGCCATGGCTCAAAGAGAATGGTGGTGAGGTATTTGCGAAAGATACAGACCCAATGGGAAAAGAAAAAACCGAAGATTCAAACCTAGCGGTCATTTGTGAATTTCCATCTATGCGAATAGCTGTAGAGGCATATGAGTCCAATGAATATCAAGAGCTAAGTAAGCTACGTAAAGCAGCCACCGTGAATGCAACGTTCACAATTATGGAAGGAATGGACCAGGCAACAAAACTTAGAAGAGCAATGGGAATGTAGAAGATGGCATCAGCTACTTCACCATTCATTTCATATGGATGTATGAATTGATCTGATTCATTACCACATTAAAACTCAAGGAGGCATATTCTGTGAATATACAAAATAGAAGCGACGATCTAGAACTAGTCAACAAAAATCTCGAATTAATTATAAGTTCAAGTAACTACCAATTGGCCCATGAAGATAAAGAGTTACTCAATAGTGATGAAATGAGAGGAGTGCGAATGCTTCTAGAAATTAATAAACCGGAAAAAATCTTAGAACAACAGAATATTTTATCAACAATCATCGTCTTTGGAGGTGCAAATCTATCGAATAAAAGCTCTATAGATCACAGAATTGAACTAGCCAAGAAGTCTCTTACCAAAGATCCAAACTCATCAACTCTAGAGAGAGAAATAATACGACTAAAGAATTTACAGACGATATCTCACTACTACGATTCAGCCAGAGAATTCGCAAAGATTGTCTCCAGACAAAACCAAAAAGAACACTGCAATTCACATGTAATTGTTACAGGTGGAGGTCCGGGGATCATGGAGGCTGCGAATCGAGGTGCTTTTGATGCCGATTGTAAATCCATAGGATTAAACATAAGTCTCCCTAACGAACAACATCCCAATTCATATATCACGCCAGGGCTATGCTTCAAATTTAACTATTTCGCATTAAGAAAATTTCATTTTGTAATGAGATCAGTTGCAGCAGTGTTTTTTCCAGGAGGGTTTGGAACATTGGATGAACTGTTCGAATTACTCACTCTTCGGCAAACAGGAATGAAAACACGAATTCCAATTATTCTATTTGGTCGAGATTATTGGACGAAAGTAATCAACTTTCAGTTCCTTTCAGACCATGGACTTATCTCAGATGAACATATGAATCTCTTTCAATACGCCAATAGTGCTTCAGAAGCATGGGACATTATCAAACAATAGACGTATCATCAGATAATGGATTGGAAAACATCACTAGATTGGTATTGTTCAGGCAACATTCTCGAGAAAGAGGATATTGAGCTTTTAGAAAAACATTATCAACAGGTAATCAATGAAATCGATACCAATCTCTCCCTTGAACTAGCTCCAAAACATATTTGTAATCAAACAAATATTCCAGAGGGAAGTTCTTGGCTTACAGCAGTAGCAGTTGTACTTGATAGATTAAATCCTGTTAAGACTGGGAATTCAAGAAATTTAATCGTAGATGGACTAAGAAGGAAGCAAAGCAGTTAAGCCCTCTTTATACAAAATAGTTGAACATAAAAGACCCGATGCCCAACAAAGTCCTCTAGCAGGAGGTATATCACCAACATAAGCACCTATATATATAAACCTCACGAATGGGTGAACCCATGCAGCTATAACTGCCACAGGAGAGACAACACCAGCAAAAAGACATAGTAAACACGCAGGAGCGTGAAGAGTTATGCTCTCCCAGCAATTTTGATGACACCAAAAAGCTCTTTTGCCAAAATCAGAAAGCTCATCAAACAAAGCTCTCGGAGCACTCATATTCTCGGGCGAATATCCAGCTTTGACTCGTCCATAAGTTAGTGGCCCAATTGAAAGCAAAACAACAACGGCTGACAGGCAAAGGCTCCAAGCAAAAGCTGATTCCATGGAAGAAATAATAGTAATGCGAGCCTAAGTGAGTCAGTGTCTAAATGAGGATTAAAAGTTGGGTTTAAATTGATAACCCAAAAGTTCATTCAAATAAAGTTTTCAAAAAAAAGATAAAAACACAATATTTAGTTCATAAGCTTGTTATTGTCTGGAAGTCATAAAGAGTTCTGCTCGACAAATCATCCATTTTTTAAGTAATCCAACCATGAACTGGGATTCTGCAAAACAACATTGTATGGATAGAAACTGGCAATGGACATTGGAATTAATCAATCAAGCTCAAAAGGAAATGGAAGATTTAGAGACGAAACTAAAAAAATGTGAGGATCAACAAAAAGCTAATCGCTTATATAACGCCTGTAATTACTAATGTAAGAGATGAGCGCAACAATAGTCCCATTAGGTTCACTTGCATTTGTTTTTGCTGTGATTTCAATCCTTGTCTTCCTTAGGAAAGCAATAATTGCAAGACAAGGTGATGAGTCTTTAAAAAATAAAATGGAGGCAAAAAGAAATGAAAAGACAGTATCTCTTGAAGAACAAAAAAAACGTTTAGAACTTCTGCTTAAAAAATAAGAATGTAGCTAATTACAAATTATTTTCACTTATTTTACCAATTCTTTTGATTGGATTAGATCCATCTCTATGATTTGCTGGATCAAATGGAAAATTTGTATCTGGCCCTAAAAGGTCATCAATACTTTTTGGATCCATTGAACTTTGATCATTTTCAATATCAACATCCCTGCTCATTAAAACAGATTGAGCTTCAACTGACTGGAAGCAAACACTAATTATTAAAAACAAGGAAAGAAATAGTCCAAACCAAGTTTTTATAACAATTTTCATTGAGAAGTAAAAGATTAACTATTTGCTCAAGGAAAGTCTATTTCCTTATGTCTTATAAATTACTAGTCCTCAAAAATAAGACATGCAGGTGAGGAAGGATTTAAAGCACACTCTCTCTCCCAGTATGAAGCGATCACTGTCATCCCTCTTTTGACTGCCTCATGTTTTCTACCTATGTCACCCATATTTTCTCTGGGGACACTAAATGAAGTTTGAAGTTTCATAGTTTACCTCTTCAATTATTATCGGTATAAACGATCAATAAGCATTATTGCAAGTGCATTTATCCTTATCTTTCTTTTAAATTATATTATAGGCATAGATATCAAATGGATTTAGAAAAGCCTTATTAAAGTTAGGAAACAGTCTCCTTCTCATAAAAGTGGAGGAATTAAAAAACATTCTTCAGACCAACTAAAAGCTAATTCTTATTAAGAGCACCCTTAACCTATGTAGGAGTCAAAGCCTTAAAGTCATCTTTTAATTCATTTTAACGTTAATCAAGAAACTTAATACGAGTAAGATAATTCTCTTCTAGTCTCTTTTTGGGTTCTTCGATGTTGTCGAGTTCTTCTTGACGTTGATTATGCTTAAGCTCTTTATGCTGGCTATCAGAAATAACATATACAGTTCTGGTAGGAGCAATTAAAGAACCAGAGAAAAAAGTGTCGAAGAGTGAAGTGTACATAACTTTTCTTTCGGAGCACGCAACTACTCTGTTCTAAATTAATTTAGTTAGAGATGATGTATACCGTAGAAACTGATTCGGTAACTAGAACTTACTTCGGTTGCTACTACTATAAAGTCAGCCTTACCGACCTCTAAACTTTTTCAGAAACGTCTCTTAAAAGAGACAACAAAATAATGGCTACATTTTTACTCTTACTTGGCATCCTTGTGATATTTATTTCATGGAAATTCTACAATGACTGGGCATCTGGTCTGGCAGGATTTATTTATGGAGGCATATTATTTTGGAGTATCAAATTATTTATTCAACTTATCAAAGCTTTATTTACTTAAAAAATGATGTCTCTTAAAAATCATATGAAACTACTGAAACCATGTTTTAACCCCCAAAAAATAGTTACCAAAAGAGCTGACAACGGTAGAGCAATTGCGAGTGTAATATTGATTGTACTGAAAATCTTACCAACTCCATTACTAGAATCTTTAGAAGGATCTACGATAAGTGGCATGACGCATCCGTAATTTTTTATATTTATAGGCGCAAATTACATTCCATTGGTTAGATTGTCGTAAATATCGAGAAAATCTCATGTATTTATTAGGTCTAGGACTATTAGTTTTAAGTACCTGGTACCTGATGAAGCTATACACAAATTTCAATAACGATCCAATAGCAAAGAAAGAAATCAATAATGCATGGCAAGAAGCTAAGAAGGAAGCAAAAGGTAAAAATCCTTTTGCTCCAGGAAGGATTAAAGAAGCTCTCAATTCATATAAAGCTGATATGAATAAAGAAGATAACTAAAAGATAAAAAAATCCATAGAGTTCATAATCTTACAAGAAAGTGATTAAATTAAACTTTTACTGATTTCCTAGTGACGCCGTCATTAGTTTTAATGGATTACGTAGACAGAAAGACATTGAATAATGAACAAATAGAATATCTTGAGCAAGTTTTAAAAGCATCAATTCAGAAATTAAAATTCACTGGTATTGAACCTGTTACTGCCAATAATAAAATATGTGATGCAGCTCTCATTTCCCAGGGTTCATATGAAATAAGTTGTATTGCTTCCATACTTGATATGCTTCAGCCAACAAAAACAATCATGGAACGTAAAACGAAAGTATTCAACGCTCTATGCAATGCAGGGTTAATAGTTACTGATTAAATACATCTGCACAACTTAACCGACATTTCAAAACAAATATTATCAAAAATCTAAAAGGAAATACTAGTGAGAGGCATTGAACCTCTCATGCCGCCTAACGGTCTAGAGAATCTTTATTTGGCTTCTTCAGTTGCTTTTCTGGCTTTGCGTGCACGTCTAGCAGGTCTACCAGCACTTTGTTTGACAACCGCAGGAACCTCAGATTTAGCTTTAGGTGAAGACTTTTTAGCTACAGGCTTTTTAGCTACTGCTTTCTTAGATGTTGCCTTTTTAGCAACTGTTTTTTGGGCAGATGCTTTTTTAGCAGTAGATTTCTTAACTGCAGCAGCTTTTGGAACAGCGCCTTTGCGTGTGCGATGAGAAAGAATTAAAGCCCATTCATCAGCGCTAATATTAGCTGGCTTATTTCCATGAACTTCAGAAACTTTAGCGGCTTTTTCGATATCTTTAATTAAGTTTTTCCAAGAAGCAGCGTAACGCTTATCAGACTGAGATTTTGCTCCACTTTCAACAAGGGTTTCAACGACTTGAGAAGCAGTAACCTTTTTACGACGTCTGTTAAAAATCTCTTTTTGCAAGGTAGCGATCAAGGCATCACCTTTAGCGCTAACTTTGATGGATAACTGAGACATAACTCAATAAATACTTTCTTAATACATCTATCATATATAAGGTATGTAGTTCAATAGTCAATGGTTAATCGACTACTAAATTTTCATATATCTAGAATTATCGACTTAAAGTGACGCGTTAAAATGATTATATTTTCTCGATAATAATTAGATCTTAGCTAAAGATACATAGAAAATGAAAAAAAAATCAAATACTAATGTAAATAAAAGATAGTTAATAAAGCAGAAAATGCTGACATACTGAGCAAAAATTGCATGAGAATCGTATAAAAAATTGATCTATCAGCCACTCAGGCAACCTTTGGACAATTAAGAATTTTTTCTCGTTTACGAATCCAAAAATGACAACATGAAATCCAATGATAACTATAGGGAATAAGACGACAATGCACATACAGGCAAGATTTATTATGAGTTGTTTATCGTTGCAATAATTGAAATGTCGACATGTCATGCAAACTTGAGATAAACATGATTTTTGAGAAACCCTGACTCAAAGAATTACCAGTATTCTTCTTGATAAAAGAAACGATTGGTCCAAGTTTCATTGGAGCAAGACGTAGACATTACCCAATACCCATAGATTAAGCAATGGTAGAAACCATTTCCTCAGCCATAAAAAAGATACAGGTGAGAATAGAGATTCATTTTATTGTTAGCAGCACATCAGTACTAGCGAAACAAAATAGGTATTGTCATGTCTTATATTTTTAAACATCCAAACATCTCTTCTTCTGTGACAGAAGTTGAAAGGATGACAGGGCTAGACTCGAAAAATATTCCTTAAATATAAAGGTAAATAATGAAATCAAACAGATAAGACCTTTTTGGTGGAACAAATAAAAAAAGCCCTCATCTCAGGAGAGCAATTTTTATAGGCTGAAGGATCCCCATCACCCAGCTTCCAAAAATAATATCAAATCAAACAGATTAGGCAACATCAAAGCACCATATCTTTTATCTCAGGCTTAAATAAACACCATCTGTAGGGGGGGGTTGATTTCTGCTAGAAATAGAGTTAGAAATAGTATCCCCATCACCCAGACCCGTAGGACACCATACCTAGGGTCTTTTTTATTTAAAAATCTTTTATAAGCAATTTTTTTATTTTTAAACGATATTGGAGTTGTGGAAAACTTTTCATATTTGAATGAATTTTTTAGCAAAAAAGTCGAGTCATATCTAAATATTCAGAAAAGTAGCAATTGAAGGAAGAGGCCTAGAAGTCGTAAGACTTTTTTCAATAAGCCAAATCAAAGAATAATTTTTAACTTAGAATAGGTAGTTTCACAAATTTTCTTACATGTCAAAGATGTTTTGATATGCACAGGGTAAGAGGTCTCGAGCCTACATGGACATCAGGTTGGGCTCTCAATGAAACAACTAACCTATTACTCAAAAAAGAAATTGACGATTGCATACAGAGAAACATTCCACACAGAATATTTGTATTAAATTGACTATCTCATGTTGTTCCAGTTGATCATCGAGAAATAGATAACTGGAAAAACTAACTTAATCGTGGAATTATTCATCATTACAAAGATAAAGGAATGTATTTGATGGGAGGTGTAGACGATATTTGGCAAGACACTATTACAAAGCAACTCATCATTCTAGATTACAAATCACAAGATAAAAAACGGAGTTGTAGATAAGAAAGATTATTCAGAAGATCCATATGACAAGGCTTATATAATTCAAATAAAAAAATTTTTCTCAAGACACTTTGCCATTATTTTAAGAACGGTGATAATTAGAAAAGATTCTGACCAAAAAGCATCTAAAGGATTAATTTCATGTGCGGAAGATACCAGCTAATAACCAAATATATTAATCTACCTGATCTTTTAAAAAAAGATATGCCAAGAGGGTTGAGTAAAAATTATGAACAACAAGCATTAATAACTCCAGGGTCTCCAATTCTTGTTCTTAAAAATGAAGGTAAGACGCAAACATCAATTATGATTTGGGGATTTATTTCTGAGTGGAGTAAAAATCCTTTCGACAATACAAGACCAAAACCATTTAATGCTAGATCAGAAAATCTAGAAGATAAGAGACTTTTTCGTGCAAGCTGGAGGCACAAGAGATGTTTGATACCCGCAAGTGGATTTATAGAAAAAGGTCACCTAATAAGTAGAAAAGATTCTCAAACTTTTTGGTTAGGTGGACTTTGGAATAGATGGATGTCTCAAGAAGGAAGTGAATTAGAGAGCTGTTGTGTTATAACAACCCAATCAAATGATTTAGTCCAACAATTTCATAACCGTATGCCAGTAATTATTTCAAATGGACGTGAAGAAGAATGGATCTCTTCAGTCAAAGACGCTCAAGATCTAAAAACTTTAAAAATATTAATGAATAAATGGAGCCCGAAAGAATGGAAAGCTGAGCCAATAAACAAACAAAATACCACCCAATTATCCTTCCTATAAAAACCTGACAAAAAAAGGGCTTATTTAAGCCCTTAAAATCAATTACAAATAATTCAACTCATTAATGGTCATGCTTAACTTCTAACGAAGCGGGGATTTCTTGCACAGTAGACAATTTTTTCAATGATTGAGATCCACAAAGTGCAGATAGAGCAATCACAACCAAAGATGCAGTGCTTAACAATTTAAGCACTATCGGAAGATGTGAATTAATTCTTTCTCTAAGAGTAGTCATTTGGGAAGTTAATTAACACTTAATTCAAACAAAAAGATTAAGCACCGTCCATAGTTTAAGTTATGGAATTAAAAACCTAAAAAAATTTACCATAATCAAATTTAGTCCTTCTGTTACGAGTCATTTACTTGCATTAAATTCTTTAACCAAAGCCAAGGGACTCAAACTCTTATTAATTTCTAATTATGAGTTAATAATTATACAAGTCATATAATAAGTTTTGAATGTATAACTATAAAAAAACATATAAATTAAGAATTCCAGAAAGAAAGTAAATCAAAACTTCATTGGACAGAATAATTAATAAAGACAAAACTACTAAGCATCAAAAATCTGTTTAAAATCATGCAAATCAACTAAAGTAACATGGACAAAAATAAAATTGAACTTCCTTCTCTAGTAAAACTTATTGAATTTGAGAAAAAAGCAAGAGTAGAAGGGAGTGGAATTGAATTTGACTCTCTTTTAGGACTATGGAAATTTCATTCAGTTTGGAAGCAGGGATCTGATAAAGGAGACTCGATTTCAAGCACCTTGCTACAGATTCTTTCAGCCAGCCTAGAATTGAAAAAGAATTCAGAGAATCCGAAAGAGAAAAAATTTACTATCGCCAACTCAATTAAATTTGGATTGCTAACTTTGAGATTTAGTGGATCAGCAAACTTAGAAAGGAAACAGCCTTTATTACCTTTTTCTTTTGACTGCATCCAAATAAAATTAGCTTCATTGACTGTTTTAAAGAGATCTCTTCCATCACCCAATCAAAAGAACAGACCTTTTTTTGCACTAATAGCGATCGATTCCAATGGGAAATGGCTATCAGCAAGGGGAAAGGGTGGAGGGCTTGCCCTATGGGTAAAGGATAAATATAAGTAGGCGAAGTTATATGTAATACTTACAAAAAATTTTTTTACTTGAATCATCACCGCTTTTTACGGAATTAACATTAAATCTATATAGGTAAATAATCTGCAAAACAATTAATTAAACAGTTGGGTTTTCACCCTAGGATGTAAAGTTATTCGTTAATTTTATTTTTGTACTCACACAACTAAGATCATTTTATAAACAATTAATAGTCTTTACATTACAAATAAATTAAAAAGTTGCTATGCAACAACTTTATTCCTTAAAGAAATTCTATCAATAGAGTTCGGATGCTCACGAACAAATTTATTGAACTCAATTGCAAGCTGCCGAGCTATAAAAGCATCAATAGCATAAAAGCCTAACTCATGTATGTTGTTAGCCATATCTCGGAATATTACAGAATATTTTTTCATGAAGTAATTGGTCTTGAGCCCATTATGAAGTTGTTTTTAAGATATTTTAGAAATAAAGAAATAGTAATGAATAACTTCTACCTAACACGTTTGGGATAGAAAAAGAATCAAAGATCAGTTAATGAATTCAACCCATTTGATTACAGTTCATTGTCCAAGATAAATTTTTGATTATTAGAAGTACTAATAAATAAAAAGTAAATTAAGTTTTTACAAATAAAATGTGAATTAAAAGTCTTAAAAATCTCGGGTTCTTTAGATATATATTAAGAGAAAAAACAATACGGTGAATATTTTTAATTTATTTATTTGGTATTTTTCCATACATATAATCACTGATAAAAAATTAACTTTAAAAAAATAATTATTGAATTTAATTAAAGTAATGACTTTAGATATTTAAAAGAGATTGTAAAGGCTAAGAGCTAGGGAATTTATGGGGACTAAAGCATACTGATTACTAACTATGTTTAAATTCAGCAAATTTAAGTTTATTCAACTACTTATATTGTGGAATCTTCCTGTTATGATTTTTTATTGGTATACTAATACGCATAGAAATTACAAATTCAAAATATTAAAAAGAAATTAGTAGTCAGGGAATCAACAAATTTTTCACTCTATGAAATCCATAAATAATATAACTAAGCTACAAATTTTATATATAAATACTTATAAACATTATTGGCGTGGAAATTAAACAATTTATAAAAAGTCGGATTAATTAAAAGGAGGGTAAGACAATTTATTAAGCGGCTTTAAACTGCTCACCTCTATTGTCAGTCCAAGTCCAAGCAGACTTTTCCATTGTAGACATATCAACTCTGTGACTCGCCATCCAGTCTTGATTGAACTCTATAAATTTTTCAATATTCCCCTCTGGGTGCTGATGGATAACAATGATTTTTTGAGGGTCATCATCACTACAACCTCTATATAAAGGTTGAATATTAAACTCTTTGTGCCTTCTAGTAGCTTCTTTACTGTCGAAAATTGCAGCCCACTCATCAAAAGTGCTTTTTACCTTAAAGGTAAAAACTGAAGTAACAATAGAAGACATTGACATTTTTTAATATGTGCAAACGATACCTAAACCAAACACAACTGCCTAACAGTTGTTGTAAAAACTAGACAAACAAGAAAGACTTTCTGCTAGTGATAGCCGATTATGATACCAAGAAAAAAAACCTTTTCTATGTACAAACACTAATAGTACATTAAAAGATAAGCCTAAGATAAAATGAAAAATTAATGCCGATTATAAAGCGCAATCTGAAATCTATTGGCATAAAAGAGATTATAGTGGATTAGATTTAGCTACTCACGCTTTGCTCACAGTGGTATCACAGGGAGCAAGATATCATCTAAACCATATGCTCACAGCTTGCTCACTCAAGTAAAATATAGTAAATCTATTGATATGACTGAAATTAGTATATTATGTGCGCACTAATAAGTAAAACTACCCTTAACGACAAACTAAAATGATATTCGCTTTACTCAGTTGGAAATAATCTTTCTATTATCTGAATTGATACCATGTCTTTTAATAGGCTATTTACTCGGACGATTTAAAGAAAATTTTGCCCAAACGATTTCTCGCCCTCTAATTAGCTATGGAATTCCTATCAGTTTGATGGGGATATTACTTAAGTCTGGACTAGAATTTCCATTAATAAAATCTGCTGCATTAGCATTGATAGCTATTAGCTTATTAATGACTATATTAATTCGACTTCCCTATATAAAAAACTATATACCAAACAAAACTCTTCAATTAGGTAGCGCATTTGGCAATACAGGTTATTTCGGGATCCCAGTTTCATTAGCACTTCTTCCAAATGATGCTTTGATTTACAGCATAGGTTTTGACCTTGGTGCGACATTAGTTATTTGGAGTCTTGGGCCGATACTCTTAACGTATCCTTCAAAAGTATTAAGTTCTAATACATATTGGAAAAATTTCATAAAAGCAATATTTAGCAGCCCAGCATTTAAAGGATTAATTTGCGCGTTAATTATTCAGTCATGTCCATGGGATGAACAAATAACAGCTTTACTATGGATCCCTTCACGAGTTGTAATTGTTTTAGCACTAGTAATTGTCGGAATGAGACTAAGTTGGCTAAGAAAAACCAATTTTTCAAGAATAAAAATTCAAATAATATCCATAAAAAATGCATTAATTATGAAACTATTTGGACTACCGGCAATTATGTTGATCATTGCCTCGGCAATCAGATTACCGAGCATCATGCGAGAGGCCTTAGTACTTCAATCAGCTGCACCCACAGCACTATCAGTCTTACTAATATCCCAAGCAGTTTCTAGAGATGAGGAGGAAGCCACATGTCTTGTAGTCTTTAGTACTATCTTTGCACTCATATCAATCCCCGTATGGTTGATGATTTTAAGATTGTAAAAAGTTAACAACTATCGCCTTTTAACTCAGTTTGTCTAAGTTATAAGAAATACAATTTTTTTAATGAGCTCAGCTACACCGACAAAAGCGACAGCAAAGAAAACAACGGCTGTAAAAACATCAGCAATAAAATCTCAATCAATTTATGCATCAACTCAATCAAGATATGCCAGTTCAAAGCTCATTCAAAACCTTGGTTCATCAAATGATGGGATTAAATTCAATTTTTCAAGTGCATTAAGAACTGTATTTGGAAGAGACTAAAAGAATATGGACCTTTTAAAAACACTTTTTACAGTTGTCATATGTCTTGGTATTGGATGGGCAATTTCTAAAGGGATTATGTTTGGCTTGACTCATATCTAACATGCCTGAAGACTTGCATCCAAGCTAATGAGGAAATTGCATTAACATACAATGCATGGATGCAAGTCAAGGTTACATACAAAAAAATAAAAGAACAAACAACTACAACTGAAAAATATATTTCAAATATGTTTAACGAAATACCTGATCAATAAAAAACAAATTAATTGATCAAATTGGCTGCCAAACGAATAACACCAAGCTATTGCAGAAATGAGTATAGAATTATTTCTGATGAGATAGCTGAGTTACAAGAAGCTTTAAACTATAATAATACATTTATAGTTGAGATAGTGAATAAAGTAGTATCTGAATATAAAACAAATCAAATCATCATTAGAGGAAATAAGGGATAAATGGAATTTATGCAATCACATGATTTAAACCAACTGGGTCTTTGGACACCACTTATTGGAGGTATTCTTATTTACATTGGCTTAAATCTAAAAATCACTGAAGTTGATCCTAATGAGTAGTAAAAACATGAGAAATAAATATAACGATATGAATAGTTTCTATTTATGAACTGTAACTTGAATGAAACAAGGAACTTTTGAACTAATTGTTTTTGCTCTGATTTTTTTTAGTCTTCAATTTTGGTGGATAAGAATGACCATCAAAAATGGTCGAAATGTAGAAGTAGATAAATGGGGTATAAAAACAACCTCCAAAAAACTAAATGAATTAGATAAAGCTAAGCAAGATTTAGAAAAACTTTTTCGATCTTAATTTTTAATATCATTAAAGCTATTCAACTAATGAACTATCAAATTTTGCTTGAAAGCTACGCAACTAGTGAAGGTATTGGTAAAGACCATTATCATTACTAGATTTAGAACTTAATTCTCAACTGGAATCTATTAAAATTTAAGGCACTCAAGGTCGCATCGAAAAAGCTCCAAAACACATTTGAGGAGCTGCTAAAGTGTGCGAAGGTAGTTGTTGGATCAAATGCTTTGCCTCAATATTAGATAAGATCAATCCACTTTCTCTAGTTAAGAAATCAAGAGAAGCAAAAGTTATTGATGCACTTCTAGATAACAATTATTTAATGAATTAAACTAGTAAATGAAATTCTTAATCCACTATTAACAGTCAAATTATTATCAAACATATCTAATGAAAAATAGTGAAAGTCGTGAAGAGAGGAAAAAACGTTTAAAGAGTCTTTCAAGTGAAGAAAGAAAAATATTAATTAGAAAGAAATTAAAGCAACAAGGTCTAAAAGAGGGAAGCGGTGTAAGAGAAAAGGATCAATCTTCTTATGACAAAAACGAAATAATTGATTTAATTCTATTAACGAGATGTTTTCACATAGATAAATTTCAGTAAATCATCAATGAAAAATCTGTTTTACGCAATCAATGCATGCAAAATGGGTATATGAATAAACCTATAAAAAAAAATAAAATCACCTTTGCAAGATTTGCCGTTCGAACTCTTGCTATTTCTGCAAGCACCCTAGCGATATTTGACCTTCTAAAAGGAGAATATCAAACTGGTGTGCTTTTAGCACTTGGATGGTTAACTATCGTGATTGGAGAGAAAAGGATGTTAAATGGAGAAAAGACAAATGATGAAATCTAAGAGAAATTGCCAACTGTTAACTATCAATAAATACATGTATTAAATTAATACAGTTTTTATTCCGTATGCCACCATGAAAAAGGTAAAAGTATAAAAGTCTTTCAATATTGAAGCATTTTATTCCAACCAATAAGTTCTATGAGTGAGACAAAAAAAAATAAGAACTTCAATTTAACAAAAATGAAGTTCAAGTTTGATGATCTATTTAATGGAATAGCTTTGCTGTTGTGTGCATTTTTATGTGCGTTCAGCCTTGCACTTATAGCAATAAGATTAGGGCCAATAGCTAAATGGGCTAATTATCAGACTATTTGCGTTGAACAAGAAAGTTTAAAATCCCCAATAGAATGGTCGGTACGTAAATGCAATGGAAGGTCAAAAGTTTATCAAGTGAAATGAGCTCCTCTCAATTCAGATCTTCACGTTTTTCAGAAGAAGCAATTAAATCATATTAATTATTTTTAAATTAGAACCAAAACAAAATAAATCCTGCGAAAAGTCCTGACATATGACCTAAAAGACTAATGCCAGGAAGGAATGACCAAATAATTCCAATGCCTGTGAGTAAAGAAATAGATTTAAGTAATTTTGGATCTTTCTTCAACTCACAACCAATATAAAAAAATTTTTTCTTTCCATAAATTGTAGTCATTAGAATAAATGCGTCGATACCAAATAAAACGCCACTAAAGCCAATTGCTAGCGACATAGGATTTCTATAAACCAAAATATCAACACACCAACAAATAATCGCTTGGAGAGGCATTATTAAAGAAATAAAAGCTAGAAAGAAATAGTCACTTTTAAGGCATAGAGTTTTAAGAAAATATCTAGCTACAATGATTCCTGAGATATTTGCCAATAAATGATTAAAATCACCATGAAAAAAATGGGACGTAATAATCCTATATGGCTCATAAAACAAACGTCCAGACCAATAAGCAATGGAAGTCTTATCTATTATTCCTAAGAAATCTGATGCAAAGAAGCAAATAAGGCAAACCAAGAAAGGCGCAAAATATTGCCAATCATCTTTTGAAACTTTCTCAAGCATACGTAAAAATATTTCCAATAATTTCAATCGTACTTGCTGACTTCGATCAATACAAAACCGATATGGTTAATTATTTGACTATGTGATTAAGTTAAAATATTGACCTATCAAGAACTACACCCATAAAAAATGTTCTAAAAGCTTAAGGTGAAAAAGCTTTTTTTAATTTAAATGAAGATGGATTTAAAAAAGATACTAAATCTAAATAGTTATGAATGGTGGAGATACCACCGAAGGTTTGTAACCCTTGGATTATTTCTGGCATTTTTTGCTGGCTATCTCAGAGGTCCTTCAGCGAAAGATTTCAAAGTTAATGATATTTGCGGACGTCTTAGCGCTGATTTAATTACAGGAAAAGAAGCGGCAAGAGAATTAAAATTAGGTAAAAAAAGAATCGATGGGCTAGGAGGAGAGAAAGCTGATATAACGAATCACTATTACCATGCAAAGTACTACTGCCAAGGCTACACAAAAGGCAGTGTGGGATTGGGATACTAACTCGTTGGATTCAATTAAATAGCCAGAGAAAGGCATTGCACCTTTCAGGCCGCTTTAACGGATCTGGCTTTTTGACTAAGCTTTTAAAGCCTTAGTACTAACTTTTCTTGCACGTCTTGCAGGTCGGCCTGCAACAGCTTTAGCAATACGCTTTGCAACTGAATTAGTACTTCTAGATGTTGTTTTAGCTTGAGTAGAAGCTACTTTCTTTACAGCTGTCTTAACTTTGGAGGCACTAACCTTTGATTTGATAGCACGTTTAGCAGGTGCAGTTTTTATAACTGATTTCTTAACAACTGTCTTATTGGCAGCAGCTTTTTTAGCTACTGCCTTTTTAGCGGGAGGTTTTAGTGTTGATTTTTTAGTAGTAATTCCCTTGCGAGTACGATGTGAAAGAATCAGCGCCCATTCTTCAGCACTTATATTTGCTGGCTTATTACCATGGATCTCAGAAACTTTGGCAGCTTTCTCAATATCCTTGATTAGGTTTTTCCAGGATGCCGCATAACGCTTATCAGACTGAGATTTAGCTCCGCTCTCAACAAGAGTTTCAACGACTTGCGATGCAGTTACTTTTTTTCTTCTTCGATTGAAGATTTCTTTTTGCAAAGTAGCGATCATGGCTTCGCCTTTTGCGCTAACTTTGATACTTAATTGAGACATTGAATTAAAAATTACCTATATACAACATCTAGCACATTTTGGGTATCCCAACCGAACAACCTATTTACATGTAGATGTAAACATTAAATATATATCATTCTATATGACATTAAAAGAGCACAAACTATTACCGGGAAAGAAAAAATAACTAGTCATAGACTACCTTTTTATTATTAAAGAATCAAAGAAAACATGGCATCTATGATAGCTATCCAAAATGGTTGAATTTTTTTCAAAAATAATAGTGAATATTCTTTAAGTGATTTTTTCTCAAAAAAAGGATAGTTGAACAGAACGTCTAGCTGTCAATTGCAAAAGTCTTTTCTAATTTTGCTTTAATTTGCTTTAAAGATGGTTCAGATAATTTTAGTATCTTTTTATAGAAACCAAAGGCCTTAAGACAAGCCAAGGGGACAAAAATCGTCAATAGTATGGTTTTGATAGTAATCATATGATCGTTATAGGAAAATTTAGAAAAAATACTGCAAATTTTCTTGTTCAAGGTATTTATAAACTAATTGGTAACATTAAAATTATAGTTAAGGTCAAAATGTCAATTAAAGTTTTAACCGTTTAAATTCAATGGAAGACAGAAAAGATCTCAAAGCTCTTATTTACAAAGTTTCCGCTGCAACGGATAGAGGTCAAAGAATGAACGCCATGATAGCTCCTGTCTATAAAGAGAAATCATTAGAAATGAGAAAGCTAGTTGAGTCCCTTAAGCCACTATCAGACAAAATAACTCAGAGCTCTATTGAAGGTGAATGGGAACTAATATACTCATCAGTTGAATTATTTAGAAGCTCTCCCTTCTTCTTAGCCATTGAGAAGGCATTGAACAACAAAACAAAAAGTGATTTATTTTTCAAACTTCATCTGTTACAAGTAGGTTCTTTTGGTTTATCAACTGTAGGTCGTGTCGGTCAATATATCGACTTCAATAAAGGGGAAATGATCTCCTCATTTGATACTACAATTTTTGGACTTACGACTATCCCAATAATTGGGTGGTTCAAACTTTTGCCTACGTTTGGTGGCCGCGTCATAACACTAGCTAAAGGACTTCAATTAAACGACAACATAATATCTATGGAATTAGAAAAGACTAAGGTTATTCAAGTGGATGGACTCGGAAGAATT
Organism: uncultured Prochlorococcus sp.; assembly: GCA_902564695.1. GTDB lineage: Bacteria > Cyanobacteriota > Cyanobacteriia > PCC-6307 > Cyanobiaceae > Prochlorococcus_B. Next base: position 32,162 of record CACFCB010000013.1, read on the forward strand.
CCCATTTTAGATTCTATCCTCATGGAAAGGTGGTATCCAGTGAAAACTATTTGGAAGCTTCTACCATGGAATAAAGAAAGTCCAAATTGTGAAATCAAAGTGATCTATGTTGACGAGGATTTAAGAGTCATCGAGGATATGTACGGTGCATTATTTATTTACATACGGACATCGATTCCTCTTTTTAATGAATCAAAAAATTAAGTCACATTATTTATGCTTATGACCTTCCTAAAAGCGATCGAGAGAAATATGTTGTAGAAACTCTAAAGATGAACACCTCTTAAATGAGAATAATTAAATGAAAAATCCTGAGATCATTGTTATTGGAAGTGGTATTGGAGGATTATGTTGTGCAGGTTTACTTGCAAAAGCAGAAAAAAAAGTTCTAATTCTTGAAGCCCACTCAAAACCAGGAGGTGCTGCTCATAGTTTTAAAAAGAATGGTTATAAATTTGAATCCGGTCCTTCTCTATGGAGTGGTATAGGCTCCTGGCCAACGACAAATCCATTAGGTCAAGTTCTTAAGGCACTCAACCAAAAAGTTGAAATAATTAAATATCAAGATTGGGGTGTTCAAATTCCTGAAGGAGATTACACAATTGGTGTAGGTGATAAAGTTTTTATTGAACAAATCCGTTCTATTAGTGGGAGAGATGCCATAAAAGAATGGGAAAATTTCATTAAAGTGATAAAACCTATTGGAGTTGCTGCCAACGCGATTCCCTTACTAGCTATAAATTCAAATAAAGAAACTATTTTCCAGCTAATAAAAAGAAGAAAAAAACTCCTGAAAAATCTGAAATCATTTAAATACCTAGGAGGTGCATTTGGAAAACTAGTTGATGATCATCTACAAGATCCTTTTTTAAGAAATTGGGTTGACTTACTTTGTTTTTTGATAAGCGGCTTAACAAAAGAAGAAACAAATGCAGCAGCAATGGCAACACTTCTGGATGATTGGTTTAAACCAAATGCCTACCTAGAGTATCCAAAAGGTGGTAGTGAATCTGTAGTGAATGCATTGTTGAGAGGAATTTACTCATACGGAGGGGAACTAAAACTTAACTCAAAAGTAAATCAGATCATAGTAAAAAATAATAAAGCTATCGGTATTGAATTAGAGAACGGCGAAAAAATTCTTTCTAATCATATTGTTTGCAATGCAGACATTTGGAATACAATCGAATTACTGCCAAAAGATGTAGCTAAAATATGGAGTACAGATAGGAAGAACATCCCAAAGTGTAAATCATTTCTTCATATACACCTTGGTTTTAAAGCAGAAGGACTAAAAAATATTCCACTACATTCAATATGGGTTGATAATTGGTCAAAAGGTATTACTACTGACAGAAATGTAGTAGTTCTATCTATTCCATCGACATTGGATCCAACTATGGCTCCAGCTAATAAACATATTCTTCACGGATATACACCTGCAAACGAACCCTGGGAAAAATGGGAAAATCTTAAGATTGGCAGTGAAGAATATATAAAGACAAAAGAAGAACGATGCTCAATATTCTGGAAACCAATAAAAAAAATAATACCTGATATTGAGGAAAGAATCGAAATAAAGATGCTTGGCACACCACTTACTCATCAAAGATTTTTAAATACAAAAAATGGAACCTATGGTCCGGCCTTATCAGCAGAGGATGAACTTTTCCCAGGCAACAATTGTCCAATTAAAAATCTATTACTATGTGGGTCAAGTACTTTTCCAGGAATCGGAATACCACCAGTAGCAGCAAGTGGAGCACGCACAGCTATTAAAATCCTAGGTCCAAGATTTCAACGTAATCTAATTAATGAACTAGGAATCTAAATAACACCTATAGAATTTAGATAATGATTTCAAATCAAGGTCGAGCTAAGTTATCAATGAAAACTGTATTGAGTGTCAACTAAATCACCTATTGTCAATGAACCTAATGATAAAAAATTCTCTTTTTTTTATCAAGGTAGTAAGAAAATGAAAATGGCTTAATCATGATGAATTCTTGTTCTTTAGACTAGAAAGGACTATAGATAAACTAAATACCACATATAAAATGAGCAACTCACTAAATAAAGCATTTACAGGAGTAATAGCACTCGCTCTTATGTTTATAGCAGTTGGACGTATACCCTTTTCAAGAGAAAAAGAGCTTTTAAATTTGTGCAGAGAATACTACACAATGTACCTTAATCAGAATGACTATTCATTAAATGAAAAAACTAAAAAAATCAAAGTAATAGCAAAAAAGACAGGCCTTAAAGCTGAGACAAACAATATTGGGGATTTTTGTAATTCATTCTATTTCAACCAAAGGTAAATTCCATAAATATCAATTAGATAAGAGACTAGCTAAAAAATCCTATTCAAAGGATAATAGTAATAAATACATCAGTAATGCTTTCGATAGATTTAAATTGATTTTAGGACTTTAATAGAGATAATTATAAGCAAAAATTATGAAGAGAAAGAATACATCAAAAATGCCTAAAAAAATTGATGTCGCTAGAGAGGTAATCAAAGAATTACAAACAATGATAAATCATTGGGAAAGTAATGAGGCAAATGATTTTTGGGATATTGAATGTTCAAGAAATCCATCCTAACCAGCTTGTCTTCTATTTAATGATTAATATTGTTTTTATTAATGCCTAAATATACTTAAATTTATTTTCTTGAATTAGAAATCTCCAGTCAAGATATATTGAATTAACAAAGTCACTACTCCAATAAAAAACAAAACAAAATTCATCAAAGCCTGATTTGTATTTTCTGGTTATAACTACATTTTAAAGCTCAGGATTCAAAAAATAATTTTCTAGAATCAAATAATTTTTTATAAAAGATGTCTAAAACAATCGTAATTACTTCATCTAATAGCTTTGATGAGTGGTTTCCATTGAATGACACTGTTATGGGAGGTTCAAGCATGGCAGTTTGTAGCACTTCTTCAAAAGGACTATCACTTGATGGTGTTGTTGTAAAAAAAAAATAGCTTTTTTCTATCTTCCAAATCTCCAAATATTCACCTCTTTTAAATCTCTAGAAATATCAAGGTTTCGAATTGAAAATTAATGGGAGAGGTCGAACCTTGAAATTGGAGTGTCAAGTAAATATGTGATTATAAGCTTTCAAGAATTTTATTAGATATATCACCAGGGTGACTTAGTTGGGTAACAGAAAAAAAAATTTGGAACAACAACTATTAAAATTCCTTTTGATCGACTTGAACCAACTGTACTGGCAAAAAAAATCAAACAAACAGTAAAATTCTAATCAGACTCTATTAGCCAATTTCAATTATTACATTCTAAATTCGGTAAACCTGGCGAGTCAAGTCCTGGCTTTAAACCAAGGAAAATCAACTTTATCAAAAATCAATTGGTGCTTATTAGCTACGTCATAATAAAAGTATGTCTACTATCCTTAGTCTTAAGAGTTGAAATAGCTACCTCAAAACCAATTACAAACTATAAATAGAAACATATATATTAACTAAATCTATGAAAAAATTTTTTTATGGTATAAATATGTAAAATCAATAAATCTTACCCATTAAATGAGATTCGTTTATATACCTTCCTGAATTAAAATGAACAAAAAAGATTTGCCACCAATATGTGGTTATGAATTAAGGATTAACAACATAGTTAATTTGAAAAGAAAAAAAACGAAATTCCAAACTCACTCAAATATAAAGAACATTAAATCAGGATTTGCATGTGCCCTCCATATGCATCAACCATCAATTCCAGCAGGAGAGCATGGGAATCTTATTTCACATTTGCAATATATGTTTGAGAACATTTCAGAAGGTGATAATCATAATGCTGAACCTTTTGCTCAATGTTATAAACGTCTAGCTGAAATCATTCCATGTTTAATTAATGACGGATATGATCCCAAAATAATGCTTGATTACTCTGGAAATCTTCTTTGGGGTATTGAGCAAATGGGTCGTGAAGATATCCTCGAATCTTTAAAAATCCTAACTTGTGAAGAAAATGTTTATCCCAATGTTGAGTGGCTTGGAACCTTTTGGAGTCACGCTGTAGCTTCTTCAACGCCACCATCCGACTTTAAATTACAGATAAATGCTTGGCAGCATCATTTCTGTGAATTATTTGGAAAGGATGCATTACGACGAGTAAAAGGATTTTCGCTCCCCGAAATGCATCTTCCTAATCATCCTGAAGTTCTTTATCAATTGATAAAAGCTCTAAAAGAGTGTGGTTATCATTGGTTAATGGTTCAAGAACATACTGTTCAAAATCTAGATGGCTCTAAGCTTGGAGATAAGCAAAAATATATGCCTAACATGCTTAAAGCTCAAAATAATTATGGAGATGAAATTTCAATAATTACTTTAATAAAAACTCAAGGGTCAGATACAAAGCTAGTGGGGCAAATGCAACCTTATTACGAGGCTTTAAGTCTTAGTAAGCTAAAAATAGGAGAATATTATATTCCTCCTCTAGTATCACAAATAGCAGACGGTGAAAATGGAGGGGTAATGATGAACGAATTTCCTCAAGCTTTTATTGAGACATATAAAAAAATTGGTACTAGAAAAAACGCAAGCCCAACAATTGCCATAAATGGATCTGAATACTTAGATCTATTAGAAAGCGCAAATATATCGCAAGAAAATTACCCTAGAATACAAGCATCACATCAACATAAAATATGGGAAAAGATAGAAGGTCAAATAACACCAACAAAAATTGATAAAGCTATTGCTGAATTAAAAGAGAATGATCAATCTTTTTCAATAAATGGGGCTAGTTGGACGAACGACCTTAGCTGGGAAGACGGATATGAGAATGTTCTAAAACCGATTTCAAGCCTTAGTATTAAATTCCATCAAACTTTTGACCAATTAGTAATTCAAGATCCATTAACAACAAAAACACATGCTTATCAAGAAGCACTGCTATATCTATTATTACTAGAGACAAGCTGCTTCAGATACTGGGGGCAAGGGAGATGGACAGAATACGCTAAAACAATCTTTAAAAGAGGTGAAGAGATACTTAAAAAACACAACGTTTCAAATCACTAGAATTTATTTATTTTGTAAAAGCATTAAACAACAATAAGAAATAACAAGCGATTTTTTATTTTTTGCGTTATGTTCTCCTACCAAAGCTTATAAAAGAATGACTAGTACAAGTTTCGATAAAAATGGACTTGATAAAGCTGGAATTCATTGGATGCAGTATCTTTCAATGACATCAATGTCGTTACTTATATTTCTTATTGCCTTAGATAAAGCAGTACCAAGCTTTCATCATTTTGTCCTAGCTTCAATGGCAAAAGCTGGAATTATTTGTTCGGTATAGTTTGATAAATGCTGTAGAAGCCTTTTAAACATGGCTACAAAATTTTTTCAAAGTAAACGTATAATAAATAAATATGTAAAATACAGTTAAAAGAATCAATAAATTTTTAAAGCCCATGAAAGAGAAACTCAATCCAGAGAACGATATTTTCGATCCAACTGAGGATTACTTCAAAAAAAAAGATATTTCATTAGAAAGTGATAATGAAGAATATTTCCCACTAGAGTTTTCAAAACCACCTCATTATTAATGATTCACTTAAAATTTAAATTATTCTTATTTACTCCATTACCCTTTATCTACCTGGAATGAAAGTACCTTTTGGATATAGTTTTGATATTTCCTTGAAGCGACTTTTTATTTGTTTTTCTTTATCAATATTCACTTTTCGATTTAGAACTAAAATGTTATGAACCATCCATAAGAAAAATACAACAAGCCAATACCAGGAAATGGGATGCGCCAAAATTTGAAAAATTATATAATTATAATATGGCAAGTTTGCTAATATTTTTCATAAGTATTTTGACCTTTTTTTGAATCAAAACATCAAAACCACAT
>CACFCB010000014.1 GCA_902564695.1 uncultured Prochlorococcus sp.
TTGTTATAACGAATCAGATTTGCAAAAAACACTTGCAAGTTTTGGGGAAAAGGCTAACTACACTATTCAACGATTTAAAGGTTTAGGAGAAATGATGCCCAAACAATTGTGGGAAACGACAATGGATCCCAATACCAGGATGATGAAAAGAGTTGAGATCGAAGATGCGCTTGAAGCTGATCGGATATTTACAATATTAATGGGCGATAAGGTTGCTCCAAGAAGAGAGTTTATTGAAACCCATAGTGTTGAACTTGATCTTGCTACTTTAGATATTTGATGAACTTTATTAGTACTTTTATAGTTTGGACCTGGCTTTTAGGTATTGCTTTAGTTGTACCAACTGCTCTTCCGGCAGGTGGTGCTCAAAAATCAACTATAGTTTATAGAGAAACAAAAATCGGATCACCATTAATTGCACTTAAAGGATTTAACTTGCGTTCTTCAGTATCTGATAATTCTTCTATTTTAACGAGAGTTAAAATAGGAACACCTGTTCATGTTTTGCAAATTTGGGATAGTGCTGAAAATGGAAGATGGTTATTAGTAAATGTTCTTAGTCAGAAATACTATCAGTTTTTTAATAAAAGAGGATGGGTAAATATTGGAAAATATTGAAACAATTCAATCTTTTTTATTGGTTTCTATTGGAGCAATTATAGGTTCAAATCTCAGATATAAAATCTATAAAATACTTTATAAATTAAAAATAAAAAAGGATTTTATTATTTTATTTATTAATAGTCTCGCTTCATTTTTTTTAGGCTTATTTTATTCGAAGATTATACACAATGATTTTAATATTTCCCGTCAATTAGGCTTATTTTTCTCTATAGGTGTTTTAGGCAGTTTAAGTACTTTTTCAACATTTATTTATGATTTATTTGAACTATACATTCAATCAAGAATTATGATAGCCTTTTCTCTGTTTACTCTTTCTTTGTTTTTTGGAATAATTTGTTTGGCCTTTGGGTTTTTTTTAGGAAGTATATAAATGAAATATTTATTGAAAAAAAGTGATTTTATCAATGTTTCTCTTGGAGCTATTCCTGCAGCCATATTGCGTTGGCAAATTGATGAAATTCTATTAGTAAATATAATTGGCTGTTTCTTTTTAGGTTTTATTAATGCGGCGCCTATTGGAAAAAAATTTAAATTAATATTTGCTTTTGGATTTTGTGGATCCTTGACCACATTTAGTGGATTGTCTTTTTACTTATATAGTTTACTAAGTCAAGGTCTTTATATACCATTCTTATTTAATGCAATTTTAATTGTATTGCTTGGTATTTTTGCAGTTGGCTTAGGACACCTCTTAGCTAAGAAAATAACATATTAGTCCAGTAATTTTTCGATAGCTTTTATCATTTCCGTGCTTTCTGGGTCTACTGAACTTTTGAATCTTGCGACGGCATCTCCGTCTCTATTGATTAAAAATTTTTCAAAATTCCATTCAACATCTCCAGCAGGATCAACTTTATTCAATGATGTGAATGGCTCAGTTGTGTTGCCTTTGGCGTGTACTTTTTGGAAAAGTTGGAAATTGGCACCGTACGAAACTGAACAGAATTTTTTTATTTCTTCTAATGCTCCAGGTTCCTGATTGCCAAAATCATTGCAAGGAAAGCCTAGAACTTTGAATCCTTTGGATGCGTATTTATCTTGAAGCTTTTGAAGACCCGAATATTGCTTGGTAAATCCACACTTACTTGCAACATTAACAATCAATAAAACATTCCCTTTGAAATGATCAAAAGTCATTTTCTTGTTTTCAAAAGAAAAGACTTCAACTTTTCTGATATTTACGGACATGGATATGGGGGTAACAAAATTGGATGTAAGCCATAAAATAATAAGTGCTTGCTGCTCCTAAAATGACTGATCAATTTGGAGCAACCAATGAGACATCTCCAATATCTAATGGAAGTTTAGTTGCAGAGTCTGTTGCTCAGCAATTAGAAGAAATGTTGTCTGCAGGAAATTATGATGGTGTTAAATCACTTCTAAATCCAGTTCAGCCGGTTGATATAGCCCAAGCTATTGGAACTTTACCAATGATTTTGCAAGCTTTGGCTTTTAGGCTTTTAAATAAAAATGAAGCTATTGAAGTTTATGAATACTTGGATGCCTCTGTTCAGCAAAATCTTTTAGATCGCTTGCGATCAAATGAAGTATTGGACTTGGTCGAGGAAATGTCACCAGATGATCGTGTTCGTTTGTTTGATGAGTTGCCAGCGAAAGTTGTAAGGCGTTTGTTATCTGAGCTTAGCCCTGAAGAAAGGAGGGTAACAGCTCAGCTATTGGGTTACGAATCGGAAACTGCTGGAAGATTGATGACAACTGAATTTATAGATCTAAAAGAATTTCTTAGTGTTTCTCAAGCATTGAAATTAGTCAGATTAAGAGCTCCTTTCACTGAAACTGTATATAGCCTTTACGTTACTGATAAAGAGAGACATTTGACAGGGATTTTATCTTTAAGAGACTTGGTAGTTGCGGATCCTGAATCACGAATTGGGGAAGTTATGACAAGGGAGGTTGTTAATGTCAGGACAGATACAGATCAAGAAGAAGTAGCAAGAGCAATTCAAAGATATGACTTCTTAGCTTTGCCAGTTGTAGACCTTGAAAAAAGATTGGTTGGCATAGTTACTGTTGATGATGTGATAGATGTTATAGAGCAAGAGGCAACTAGGGATATATACGCGGCTGGTGCAGTTCAGGCGGGAGATGAAGATGATTATTTCCAAAGTAATTTATTTGTTGTCGCAAGACGTCGCGTTGTCTGGCTTGCGGTTTTGGTTTTGGCTAATGGATTGACTACTCAAGTAATTGCAATGAATGATGAGATTTTGAAACAAGTAGTTTTATTAGCTGCTTTTATACCTTTATTGATTGGGGCTGGTGGAAATGTGGGAGCACAAAGCTCAACGGTTGTAATTCGTGGCTTAAGTACTCAACGAATTCAACGCCTTGGTCTTTTTCGGGCCATAGCACGAGAAGCATTGGCTGGAGCCTTGCTAGGGATTTTAATGGCTTTATTTGTTGTCCCCTTTGCTTGGTGGCAAGGAGAGGGGCCTTTGGTCGCAATGGCTGTTGGAATAAGTTTAATGGCCATTACTACTTTGGCAGCTACAGCTGGAGCCGCACTTCCATTGCTCTTTGATCGCATGGGATTAGATCCTGCATTAATGTCTGCACCTTTTATTACCACCGCCACAGATGTTGCTGGAGTATTGATTTACCTGAAGACTGCTTCTTGGCTTCTAGGAAGATTAGCGTAAAAACCGAATGAGTGTTTTTACTCAAAGTTGTGGCTGACCGGCATCACTTAATTGATCTTTACAATTCTTAGTAGTAAGCTTTACAAAACTCAACAAATCCATGGCAACGGCAGTAGAGGCAATCAAAGTAAAAAATTCATCTGCTGTTGCCACTGCAAGATCTATATCGGATATCGACTTAGTTCGCTCTTACTTGAGAGATATTGGAAGGGTTCCTTTGTTGTCTCATGAGCAGGAAATAACTTTAGGAAGACAGGTACAAGATCTAATGGTTCTTGAGAATATTGGATCAGAACTCGAAAGCGATTTAGGAGAAAAGCCTGATATTCATTTATATGCTGAAAAAGCCGGTATATCAACTCTGCAACTAAAAAAGAAGTTAAAAAGTGGTAGAAGAGCCAAGGAAAGAATGGTTGCTGCCAACCTTCGTTTAGTTGTGAGTGTCGCTAAGAAATACACAAAGAGGAATATGGAATTATTAGATTTAATACAAGAAGGGACTATTGGATTAGTTCGAGGTGTCGAGAAATTTGACCCAACTCGTGGCTATAAATTTTCGACTTATGCTTATTGGTGGATTAGGCAGGGTATAACTCGTGCAATAGCTGAAAAAAGCAGATCAATTAGACTTCCTATTCACATAACCGAAATGCTAAACAAGTTGAAAAAAGGTCAAAGAGAACTAAGTCAAGAACTTTCTAGAACTCCTACACTTAAAGAGCTGTCTGAATATGTTGAACTTCCTGAAGATGATGTTAAAGATTTAATGAGTAGAGCGGGACAACCTGTCAGTTTGGAAACAAAAATTGGGGATGGAGAGGATACGATTTTATTGGATTTATTATCTAATGAAATAGATATGCCCTCTGAGCAAATAGAAAGTGATTGTATGAAAGGTGATTTGGAAACATTACTTGAACAACTACCTGAATTACAAAATAGAGTTTTAAGAATGAGATACGGGATGGATGGTGATGACCCTATGAGCCTTACAGGCATTGGAAGGGTTTTGGGTATTAGTCGAGATAGAGTTAGAAATTTAGAAAGAGATGGTTTGCGTGGTCTAAGAAAAGCTGGAGAATCGGTTGAAGCTTATATGGCTTCTTGAATGATTCTTTTAATAATTGGATTAACTTTTTCGGGCATTTCATCATGTGGACAATGACCTGCATTAGGTATTACATCTAAAGATTTTATACATTCAAAATGTTTAAACCATTTCTGTGCCTCTTTTATCGGTTCCCACGGGTCTTTTTCGCCCCAAATTAAATAAACGGGACTTTTCAAATGTTTCATCAGATCTGGGGCTAAATGATCATCAAATAGATTAATGAATCCTCTAAAAGCCTCAGGAGCTCCAAGTCTTAGTGTTGGTTGAAAAAGCATATTGATCAATTCTTCATTAACATTTTTTCCACTTGGATAAGCTATTTTTAAAATCTTTTCTATAAAATTTGGTTTTGCTGCATTCTTAAAAAGGCTTGAACTCAACAATTTTTGTCTTACTAATGTTTTGATCACTGGTCTAAGAAAACGCATCAATAAGGGTTGTTCCCCTAGTCGTTTGTCATCCATTGTTCTTTGGGCGCAATCAATTAATATGACTCCCAAGCATTGTTTTGATAATTTAATTGATGCATTTAAGGCGATAACTCCTCCAATAGAATTCCCAATTAATAATACACGTTTTTGAACTATTTCATTGCAGAAATCAATAATTTGTTGGCTCCAATTATCAAAACAATAATTAAAATTATTAGAATTCTTTTTTTCAAATAATAGCTGAGAATCTGGTTGACTACTTTCACCAAATCCTACTAAATCAAGTGCATAGCATGGTGCTATTGAAGCAATAATTTTTTGATTAAATCTCCAATGATCTTTGCACGCACCAAAACCATGAATCAAAACTATTGCTACTTCCATTGCATTACTTTCTCCACAAACTTGCCATGCAATTTGATGTTTTCCCCAATTCCAAAATTTTGCCATTACTTGATAGAAGAATTTATTACTATTCTTGCTGAGAAGCTTATCATTCGAAATTAATTAACTTTTTTATTGATAATAATATATTTATAAACTATTTAATGATTTTTGATTTGTATAGGTATATTTTATTGATAATAATGAATTATCTTCAATAAAATATCTAGAATTTATTGAAGGCTAATGGTGGATATGGTCGATTTGATTGAAGATATTCAAAATATACTTCTAGCGTGGTTTCGTGACCATGGTAGACATAACATACCCTGGAAATTAAAAAGAGACGGTTCTATTCCTAAGTCAGGCGAAAGCTTATCTCCTTATGAAATTTGGATTGCAGAAGTTATGCTTCAGCAGACTCAGTTGAAGGTAGTTATTCCATATTGGAAAAAATGGATGAAGAAATTTCCTTCTTTGAGTGATTTAGCAGTAGCTGATGAACAGAATGTTCTTTTAATATGGCAAGGTCTTGGATATTATTCTAGGGCTAAGCGTATTCATGAATCCTCCAAACTTCTAATAGATTTTGTTGGAAATAAATGTAGTCAAGATCCTATCTCTTGGCCTAATGAATTGGATCAATGGATGTTGCTTCCAGGTATTGGTAGAAGTACTGCGGGAAGCATCATCTCATCTGCTTTTGATTTGCCTACGCCAATCTTGGATGGCAATGTTAAAAGAGTCTTATCCAGATTGATCGCAAATGAAAAAACATCAGGTAAAGATGAAAAAAGATTATGGGGATTGAGTTCTTTATTACTTTTAACTGTTAGTCCAAGAGATATTAATCAAGCTTTGATGGATTTTGGATCACAGGTATGCACGCCTAAAAAACCAAGATGTTCCAGTTGTCCATTACAAAATTTTTGTATTGCTTATATCAAGTACGATCCTGTCAATTTTCCTAAAAAAGATATGAAACAGAGCAATCCTGTTGAGAAAATCGGACTTGGACTTGTCTTTAACAAATCAGGAGAATTGCTAATAGATCAGCGCTTGGAAAGTTCTAGTATGGGTGGGATGTGGGAGTTCCCTGGAGGGAAAAAAAACTCAAATGAATCTATTGAGGATACTATTGAAAGAGAAATAAAAGAGGAACTTGGGATTTGTGTTAAAGCTGTAGAAAAGCTGTTATGTTTTGACCATTCATACAGTCATAAGAAACTGTCTTTTACTGTTTACATCTGTCAATTGATATCTGGGGTGCCCAAGCCCTTGACCAGTCAAAAGTTGCTTTGGGTTTCACCAGAAAAACTTTGTGATTTTCCGTTTCCTGCCGCTAACACTAAAATTATTTCAGCCTTAAATAAGCATCTCGGTATTTAAAAAAAACTTTAAATCATCAATAATAAGTTCATTAATATCAATTGAAATGGAATCTGCATCTGTAATTGCAATTGGAGAAGCTTTAATAGATCGACTTGGACCTCCTGGTGGAGATCCTTCTATTGATTTACCAATATCAGATTGCTTGGGTGGGGCTCCAGCAAATGTTGCATGTGCATTGGGTCGTTTAGGAGTGAATGTGTCTTTTATTGGTTCTTTGGGAAATGATTCTTTTGGCAAACAATTTAAGAATTTATTGATCCAGAGAGGAATTAATACAGCGGGATTACAGCAAGATAATTCTCGTCCAACTAGGATTGTATTGGTTCGTCGAGATGTAGAAGGAGAAAGATTTTTTGAGGGATTTCAAGGAGATAAGGGTTTGGGATTTGCTGATCAGGCCTTATCGCGCGAACAAATTATTAGAGATTGGCCTCAAGTTAAAGATAATACAAATTGGTTAATTATTGGCACTATCCCACTTGCTTCTGAAGTTTCTTCTCGGGCATTTTTATGGGTTATTGAGAAAGCTTTTATGTCAGGTATAAAGATAGCGTTGGATTTGAATTGGCGCCCAACTTTTTGGCGAGATAAAATTTCTACAGAGTTAGCTCCTTCGATTAGTGAAAAAAAAGAAATTTATCGTATTTTCAAATATGTCTCATTAATAAAACTCGCGAAAGAAGAGGCTAAATGGTTTTTTAATTCCTCAAACCCAGTTAAAATCTCATCTTCATTATCTCATAGACCATCAGTCGTTGTTACTGATGGATCCAATCCTATTTCATGGTTAATTAATAACCATCTTGGACACTCAATTGCTATCTCACCTCCTTCAGTAGTTGATACGACTGGAGCTGGGGATGCCTTTACTGCAGGTTTGATTTATAAACTATTGAAAGTTGATTTGGATCAAATAAGTCAACATAAAGCTGAGGAAATTGTTCAATTTGCTACTGCATGTGGTGCCCATGTTTGCCAAGGAATAGGGGCAATAGAACCTCAACCTTATTTGAAAGATCTTGAGAAATTTTTATCTCTCTCTAATGGAGGAATGAGCTGAAAAAATCTAGATTTTTTATTAGAGGAATATTCCAATTTACCGCTCCACGCATCAGTCATTTGAAGAGATAATCTTTCTGGCCATTCAACTACCATTAATGCACCCATGGCTTTGGATTCTTCCTCTTCTTGTAGAAAAAATTCGTTTGCAAAGCTTGTTTTCTCAATTCTGTAGAGATCAATATGTATTAAAGGTGGTGAACCTAATGGATAATGTTGGGATAGTGAAAAAGTCGGAGAAGTTATGGGTTCTTCGATTCCCAGGCTTTTTGCAATTCCTTTAACTAATGTAGTTTTTCCTGCTCCAAGAGGTCCATTTAAAAGGAGAATGCTTAAGTCAGGAAATTTTTTTGTTAATGTTGATCCAAATGAAATTGTAGATTCAGGTTTATCTAGTGTCCAGCGCAAATTATCAGTTTGCTGAGCGACTGAATTAAAAACCTCGAATTTTTCTTCAGAATCTTTTTTCACAATCTCCTTAAAAGAGCTTTACTTCATGTTTGCAGCAACTAAATCAAATCTCAACAGTATTGAGGAAAATACTGATTATGTAGTAAAGGATATAACTGAAGCATCATTTGGACGAAAGGAATTATTAATAGCAGAAACAGAAATGCCAGGGCTCATGGCGTTAAGAAAAAAATTTGGATCTGAAAAACCTTTAAAGGGTGCTTTTATTGCAGGTAGTCTCCACATGACTATTCAGACAGGAGTATTAATTGAGACACTTGTCGAACTTGGAGCGAAAGTTAGATGGGCCTCTTGTAATATTTTTTCTACACAAGATCATGCTGCTGCTGCTATTGCAAAGTTAGGTGTACCAGTGTTTGCAAAGAAGGGGGAAACATTAGATGAGTACTGGGAATACACTCACAAAATTTTTGAATGGAATGATGGAGAATCTGCCAATATGATTCTTGATGATGGTGGAGATGCTACAGGTTTACTTATTTTAGGTAGTAAGGCAGAAGAAAATATCTCTGTTCTTGACAAGCCTGAAAATGAAGAGGAAATTGCTTTATTTGCTTCTATCAAGAAAAAACTCTCTGAAGATCCAAATTTTTATTCACGTGCTAAATCATCAATAAAAGGAGTGACTGAAGAAACAACAACTGGTGTTGCCAGACTTTATCAAATGGAAAAAAGCGGCGAACTGGTTTTTCCTGCAATTAATGTGAATGATTCAGTTACCAAAAGTAAGTTTGATAATCTTTACGGATGTAGGGAATCATTGGTGGATGGTATTAAAAGAGCTACTGATGTAATGGTTGCAGGAAAAGTTGCACTGGTGATGGGTTACGGAGATGTTGGAAAAGGATCTGCTCAGTCATTGAGAGGTTTAGGTGCAACTGTAATGATTTCTGAGATAGATCCAATTTGTGCTCTACAAGCTGCAATGGAAGGCTTTCGTGTAGTAAGGCTTGATGAAGTGGTGGAAGATGTAGATATTTTTGTTACTGCAACGGGAAATTTTCAAGTTATTAGACATGAACATTTGATTAGGATGAAGAATGAATCCATAGTTTGTAATATCGGACATTTTGATAATGAAATTGAAGTTTCTTCTTTGAAATCTTATGAATGGGAAAATATAAAGCCCCAAGTTGATCACATTACTCTTCCAAGTGGAAACAAGATAATACTTTTAGCCGAAGGAAGATTGGTTAATCTTGGTTGCGCAACAGGTCATCCAAGTTTTGTTATGAGTAATTCATTTACTAATCAGGTATTGGCACAAATTGAATTATTCAAATATGGTGTTAAATATCTAAATAAGGTTTATGTTTTACCAAAACATTTAGATGAAATGGTTGCCATTCTTCATTTAGATAAAATAGGGGCAAAGTTAACTAAATTAACTGAAGAACAAGCAAAATATATCAATGTTCCGATAGAAGGACCTTATAAAAGTGAGCAATATCGTTATTAAAATTTCTAAAATATTACTAATCAAATGGAAATTTCAGAAATTATATCTTCTTTACCAGTATTAATTGGAAATGCGGTTGAAACAAACCAATGGATTGGATACGCAGCAATTTTAATGGCAATGTTTTTGGAAAATCTAATCCCACCAATCCCTTCAGAACTTATAATGCCACTCGGTGGTTTTTATGTTTATCAAGGTCAATTAGATCTTTTACCTGTTGTTTTAGCAGGTTTAATTGGAACAGTGATTGGAGCATTGCCTTGGTATGGAATTGGAAGATTAGTTAATGAAGAAAAACTCGAGAAATGGCTAAAAAGGAATGGACGTTGGATTGGTATTAATCCTCAGGATCTTGCACGCAGTCGCAAATGGTTTAATAGATATGGAGTATCTTTAGTCTTTTGGGGAAGACTAGTACCAGGTATCAGAACTTTGATCTCAGTTCCTGCAGGTGTGGAATTGATGCCAATAACCCCATTTCTTATTTGGACGACTGCTGGAAGTTTGATTTGGACTTTATTTTTAACAATAACAGGTTTTTATCTTGGCGATAGCTATGAAAGTATTGAAAAATGGATAAGTCCTTTTTCAAGTATATTTAAAACAATTATTATTATAATTCTAACTTTATTTGCGATATTTTTTATTTACAAAACTCTTCGTAAACTAATAACAAATTAGAAGTATTTAAAATGGAATTTCGTCATTATTGGGTTGTTGATTAAATGAATTGTTGTTCTGGAAATTATTATTTTCTGAATCTCTTTTTGAACCTAGGAGTTCAAGGCGATCAACTCTAACAACTGGTTTGTTTCGATCTTCGCCTGTATTTCGATCCTTCCAGCTATCCATTTTAAAGCTACCTGTTATGCCAATCAAAGATCCTTTTTTCACGTAATCTGCTGCAATTTGAGCTTGCTTGCCCCAGATTTCTAGATTGAACCAATCTGGTTCATCATCTCGATTTCTTCTATTTACTGCCATCGTTAGGTTTGCAACGACCGTCCCAGATTCAAAATATCTAACTTCAGGATCTCTTCCTGCTCTACCCACAAGAGTGACTGAATTTATTGCCATTATTGCCTCCGAAGTTTATTGGTTGCTAAATAATGTAATTATCTTAGTTCAACTATCTTTATGATTGCTCAAATGATTGAGATCCGTGTTTTTTAGCCGTTTTAAATTCTCCCGCGATATTGGGATTGATTTAGGTACAGCAAATACCTTGATCTATGTATCAGGTAAAGGAATCGTATTACAAGAGCCTTCAGTCGTAGCGATGGATTTAGAGGAAGGAGTGCCTTTAGCTGTGGGCAATGATGCAAAATTAATGTTAGGGCGAACACCTGGAAATATTCGCGCTGTTAGACCTCTTAGGGATGGAGTAATAGCTGATTTTGATGCAGCAGAGCAAATGCTTAAGACATTTATTCAAAAGTGCAATGAAGGACGTGGGA
Source organism: uncultured Prochlorococcus sp. (assembly GCA_902564695.1). Classification (GTDB taxonomy): domain Bacteria; phylum Cyanobacteriota; class Cyanobacteriia; order PCC-6307; family Cyanobiaceae; genus Prochlorococcus_B. Next base: position 11,049 of record CACFCB010000014.1, read on the forward strand.
TTGTTGCTCCCCGACTAGTGGTTGGCATTCCTAGTGGAGTGACAGGTGTTGAAAGACGAGCAGTGCGTGAAGCAGGCCTTGCGGGAGCAAGAGAAGTGCACTTAATTGATGAACCTGTCGCTGCCGCAATAGGCGCCTCTTTGCCAGTGACTGAACCAATTGGAACAATGATTGTTGATATTGGTGGGGGAACGACTGAAGTAGCAGTGTTAAGTCTAGGTGGAACAGTTTTAAGTGAATCTGTGAGAGTAGCTGGCGATGAAATTAATGAGTCTATTGCTACTTATCTGAAGAAAGTACATAACTTAGTAGTCGGAGAAAGAACAGCTGAAGAGATAAAAATAAAAATCGGATCAGCCTTCCCCTCTAATGAATTTGATTTGCAATCAATTGATGTAAGAGGCTTGCATTTACTTTCAGGCTTGCCTCGCTCCATAAATTTGAAAGCAGGTGATTTGCGAGAAGCAATGTCAGAGCCTTTAAATAAAATAGTTGATGCTGTCAAAAGAACTTTAGAGAGGACGCCACCTGAACTTGCTGCAGATATTGTAGATAGGGGGATTATGTTGGCTGGAGGTGGGGCCTTAGTTAGAGGCATTAGTGATCTTTTAAGTCACGAGACAGGAATTTTTACTCACGTAGCTGAGGATCCATTGTTATGCGTAGTAAATGGTTGTGGGCTTGTATTGGATGATTTCAAAGCAATGCGAAGAGTTCTAGACACTCCTGACTTTGCAAGAAATGTAATTAGGGATTAATCAATGATTAAAACCCGGAGAAAAATAGGGTTTTATCTGCTTTTCAAAAGTGGGTTTTGGCTAATATTTATTTTTGGTACTTTATTGTTTGGGATTCGTTGGACAAAAGGGGCAGGATATTTAGATTTATATGCAGTTTTAGTGAATCCTATTCTCCCTGGGGCTGCTCAAAGAGAATGGATTAAGGAAGGAGAAAATATTGAGAATAATATTCGATTGAAATTACTGGAGGAAGATAATAATCGTTTAAGAAACGCCTTATCCTTAAAAGACTTTAATTCTGATCAAAGGATTTCTGCAGCTGTCATATCAAGATCTTCAAGAAGTTGGTGGCAACAATTAGAAATTAATAAGGGAGCAAAAAATGGAATTCTTAAGGGTCAAACTGTAATAGGACCAGGAGGATTAATTGGTTTAGTAGACAGTACGACTCTTTTGACCTCAAGAGTGAGGCTACTTACTGATCCTGGTCATAAAGTAGGAGTCTGGGTTAATCGAACTAAAAGTCATGGTATTTTGACTGGGATGGGAACAAATAGACCTAAATTAATCTTTTTAAATAAAAATCCTTTGGTTAAAATTGGTGATGCCGTAACAACATCTCCTGCAAGCACTTTATTGCCTCCTCATTTAACAATCGGCATTGTTCAATTCGTAGATGAAAAAGCTTTACCTTCTCCTTATGCAATAGTTCAATTAACCGCCTCACCAGAGGCTATTGATTGGGTCCAAGTTTTGAAAAAATAATGGCTAGAAAGAATACAAAGTTTTTATTATTTTTTACGGCAATTTGTTTACCATTAATAACAATTATTTCTCCTGATTGGCTAAAAATTAATGGAATATCCCCATGCTGGCCTGTTATTTGGCTATTACCATTCTCTCTTAAAAATGGTCCATGGAGGTCCTCTATTGCAGCCATTTTTTTAGGAATTTTCATGGATTCTTTTACACTTGATAAGGTTTCTTTTGTTCCATCTTTGTTACTTTTGTCTCTAGCTTGGGGGCAATATGGATTGTATAACAAAAACCTAAAATTATTATTTAATATTGGGTTGATGGCGATTTTTGGAACCGTTTTTGTTGGCCTATCAATTTGGATACAGAAAATTATTTTATATGGGGATTTAAGAAATGATTGGTTTAATTCCTGGTCAATCTATGTATTGATCTCTGAAGTAATAATTACTGGATTAGTGGCTCCATTTTTTTCCTCTTGGCTTCTTCTTGCTTATAAAAAAGACTAATGAGAAAAACTGAAAATCTTGAGAAATAGAATAAATACTTATTTATTAGTGGGCTCTCTATCTATTGAATTTAACCAATTGTTATGTTTACTTACCTTGAAGATGATATCTTCATTTAACAAGGTGACCATTTCGTCATAAAATTTTGATGGCACTGTCACGAAGGCAAAAGCTAATCTCATGACCTGTATCTTGGTTGTAGATGATGAACCAGCAGTTTTGAAAGTCTTGGTAACAAGGCTAAATCTGGCTGGTTATCAGGTTTTATCTGCACAGGACGGAGAGCAAGCCCTTGAGGTGTTTCACAAAGAATCACCCGACTTAGTTGTTTTAGATGTCATGCTTCCAAAGATGGATGGCTTTGCAGTTTGTCGAAGAATAAGAGCAGAGTCTTGCGTGCCAATAATATTTTTAACTGCTCTTGAGGCCATTTCTGAGAGAGTTGCTGGCTTAGATTTAGGAGCTGATGATTATCTTGCTAAGCCATTTAGCCCTAAAGAGTTAGAGGCAAGAATTGCTACCATTTTAAGAAGAGTTGGCCCTGCTCCAACAGTCGATGAGCCCAGAGAGGTCCCTTCAGGCCAGGGTGTTATGAAACTTGGTGATCTTGTTGTTGATACAAATAGAAGGCAAGTAAGTAGAGGTGGAGAAAGAATAGGCCTAACATATACAGAATTTAGTTTGCTTGAATTACTATTTCGCGATCCTGGTCGCGTAGTACCTCGAGCTGAGATTTTAGAACAACTTTGGGGTTATCCTCCTAGAAGAGCTGCTGATTTAAGAGTTGTGGATGTTTATGTAGCTCGATTAAGAGGAAAACTCGAACCAGATCCTAGAAATCCAGAGTTAATTTTGACTGTGCGAGGTATTGGTTATGCTTCTCAAAGAATGGGAGAATTTCCTACTGCTATTGCCAGTTAGAAATTACTAGCTAAATATTGATCAGTTTTCCATTTGATCTCGTTCTGATTGTTGTATGCCTGAATTTCATTGTCTGAATTAAGAGAGACTCGCCTTGAGAAGGCAAAAGAACTGCAGAGCATTGGGCAAGGTCCTTATGGTTTGAATTTCAGACCGACTCATTCTGCAGTTGGTTTACAGAAAAAATATGCAGATTTGCCAAATGGCCAAGAAAAGCAAGAAGAAGTTTCCTTGGCTGGTCGTGTAACTTCTCGCAGGGTTATGGGCAAACTTGCTTTTTTTACTCTTTTGGATGAAACGGGAACAATTCAACTTTTTCTGGAGAAAGCGACATTAAATCAAAATGAAACAAGCCAAAATCAAAAGAATAATTTTCAAAACATCACCTCTCTTGTTGATTCTGGAGATTGGATAGGAGTAACTGGAATATTGAGGAGAACTGACAGAGGTGAGCTTTCTATTAAGGTTTTTGAATGGGAAATGTTATCAAAATCTCTACAGCCTTTACCGGACAAATGGCATGGCCTTGCAGATGTTGAAAAGCGATACAGACAAAGATATGTAGATTTAATTGTTAATCCTCAGTCAAGAAAAACTTTTAGAACTAGGGCTTTATTAGTTAGTTCAATTCGACGATGGCTTGATGACAAAGACTTTTTAGAAATTGAGACTCCAGTTTTGCAAGCTGAGGCTGGGGGAGCAGATGCAAGACCTTTTATTACCCATCACAACACCCTTGATTTACCTTTGTATTTGAGAATTGCAACAGAATTGCATCTCAAAAGATTAGTGGTTGGAGGGTTTCAAAAGGTTTTTGAATTAGGAAGAATCTTTAGAAATGAGGGAATTAGTACTCGTCATAATCCTGAATTTACTTCAGTTGAAATTTATGAGGCTTTTGCAGATTATTTCGACATGATGGACTTAACAGAAAAATTACTTTCTTCTGCCTGCGAAAAGATTTGTGGATCAACCAAAATTACGTATCAAGATCAAGAAATTGATTTAAAGCCTCCTTGGAGAAGGGCAACAATGCATCAATTAGTTCAAGAAATGACTGGAATTGATTTTAATTTATTTGGAGATAATACCGAGGATGCCGCAGCTGCAATGCTTCTTAAGGGCCTCCAAGTACCTGAGAAGGCTGATTGTGTGGGAAGACTTTTAAATGAGGCTTTTGAGCAAGCTGTTGAGCCTAATCTGGTTCAGCCTACATTTGTTATTGATTATCCAATTGAGATTTCTCCATTAGCTAGAAAACATCGCACAAAGGAGGGTTTGGTTGAAAGATTTGAACTTTTTATTGTGGGAAGAGAAACAGCTAATGCTTTTAGTGAATTAATTGACCCAATTGATCAAAAAGAACGTTTACTTTTGCAGCAAGATAAAAAAGAGGCTGGGGACCTCGAGGCGCATAGTTTGGATGAGGATTTCATTAATGCTCTTGAGGTCGGAATGCCTCCAACAGGAGGACTAGGAATAGGTATTGATAGGTTTGTAATGTTGCTAACTGACAGCCCTTCAATAAGAGATGTCATTGCTTTTCCCCTTCTACGTCCAGAATCAAATTTAAAACAAACTGGAAAGTGACCCATCACAGTGGATAATAGGCGAGTAAGAATTTTGTTCAGATGAGTGGCGAGAGAGTTGGTTTTCGTTTCAAGCATGCCGATGCTGTTGTGAAACGAAATCCCCAGGGGCGTTCAAGACGTGGCTGGGTTATGGAACCTGTCGAGCAAACGACAAGCAGGGGAACAAAAATGCCTGCTTATCGAATCAGGTGGAGAGATAGTGAGCGACCTGAAATTGTTTTGCAACACATGTTAATTGCAGACCCTGATCCAACACCTCCTCCAGAGAATGTGAGTCTTGATGCAAATTAAAAAAATTTTTTGCTATTAGCTTTGAAAAAAATTTTTCCAGAGAAAATAATATTTATTCTTTTTGTTAAAAACGCTTCAAAGCGTTTTCTACATCTCTTTTTGTATCATTAATTTTCTCTCGATCCCTTTTGTCATGAAGTTTTCGACCTTTGCCAAGTCCTATTCTTAATTTTATCCAAGAACCTTTCAAATAAAGACTCAACGGTATTAATGCTAATCCTTTTCTTTCTAAATTTATTTTTAATTTTTCAATTTCTTTTCGATGTGCAAGAAGTTTTTTTATTCTTAAAGGGTCATGATTGAAAAATTTACCTGCATGATTATGAGGTGATATGTGTACATTGTGAAGTTGAATTTCATTTTTTTTAATTAAACAAAATCCATCTTTTAAGTTTACTTTCCCGCCTCTAATTGATTTGACTTCGGTCCCAAGAAGCTCGATTCCAGCTTCAAGGGTTTCTTGGATGTCATATTCATACCTTGCTTGACGATTTTCAGCTAAGCGACGATTTTCATTAATTGAAGAATTTTTTTTGGACTTTTTCTTTCCTTTTTTGCTCATTTTTTCTATTTACCTCCATTTTTGTTGAGATGCCACTACCCTTCGATCATGGCAATTGTGTCTTCGATTACTAATCATTCATCTCTTCCCAATGATAAAGGAGAAGAAAGATTGGTCGACTCCAGTCTTCTGAGAGAAGAGAAAAAATTATCAACAAAAGATTCTCTTAGACCCAAATCTTTTGAGGAATTTCTAGGACAATCGGAGTTGAAGAAAGTTCTTGGGATTTCTGTTAAAGCTGCATTATCAAGGGGAGAAGCGCTAGATCATCTGATGCTTTATGGACCGCCTGGTCTGGGCAAAACCACTATGGCTTTAATTATTGCTGAGGAACTAGGAGTTAAAGCAAAAGTTACGAGCGCTCCTGCACTTGAACGTCCAAGAGATATTGTTGGAATGTTGATAAATATGCAACCGCGCGAATTAATTTTTGTTGATGAGATCCATAGACTTAATAATATTTCTCAGGAACTTTTATACCCAGCCATGGAAGATAGAAGGTTGGACTTAACTGTGGGTAAGGGTACATCTTCTAGGATGAGATCGATTGACATACCACCTTTTACTCTAGTAGGTGCTACGACTAAGCCAGCTTCGTTGAGTTCGCCAATGCGAGATCGATTTGGGATTACTCAACGATTAGATTTTTATAATCATTTGGATCTAGAGAAGATAATTAAAAGATCGGCAAATTTAATTAATTTATCAATTACTGATGAAGCATCTCTACAACTAGCTAAAAGAAGTAGAGGCACGCCAAGAATAGCTAATAGATTGTTAAGAAGAGTGAGAGATTATGCTGAAGTTTATTCATCTTTAAAATCAATAGATGTAAAAATTGTGAACGATGCACTTGATTTACATCGTGTAGATCAAAGAGGGTTAGATCAAACAGATTTAAGCTATTTAGGTTTGTTGATTAATGATTATGGTGGGGGACCTGTAGGAATTGAAACTTTAGCTGCGGCTCTCGGAGAAGATTCAGCTACTCTTGAAACTGTAGTTGAGCCATATTTAATGCAAATTGGCTTTTTACATAGAACCCCTAGAGGAAGAACTGTCACTCCAGCAGCTGAAAAACATTATTTGTTAAATTTAACCAAAAACTCAACATATGAATAGAAAAATATTAATTAAAGTTTTAATTTTTTTATTAATTATTTGTATTTTTGTTTTTAATTCTATTCAAATCCAAGCTCAAGAGATTCCTAAGTTGTTATTTCAAAAAGCACTCGAAGAAAGCAAAAATGGAAATTTTATTCAAGCGGAAAAAGATTGGAATTTATATTTAAATGAAAATCCTGGAGATGTTGCTGCATTGAGTAACAGAGGGAATATTCTTCTTGCTCTTGGAGATCCTGAAGCTGCCATCATCGATCAGACTAAGGCCATAGAACTTTCATCCGAGGATTTGGATCCTTACTTAAATAGAGGAATAGCTGAGGAAGCCTTGAAGCATTGGGAGGATGCATATCAAGATTACAGATACGTTTTGCAGAAAAATCCTGATGATGTATCTGCTTTATATAACTTAGGTAATGTCATGGGTTCAATGGGAAATTGGAGTGAAGCAAAAAAATTATTTTCTAAAGCTGCCTTTTCTGGTAACGGTAATGCTATGGCTCGATCAAGTGAGGCACTTGCTATTTACCAGTTGGGTGATTTTGAACTTGCAGAAGAAAAAATTAGAAAACTAATTCGTAAATATCCATTATTTGCAGATTCTAGAGCAGCACTTAGTGCGATTTTATGGCATAAAGGTTTTATAGGCGAAGCCGAAAGTAACTGGGCTGCAGCCGCTGGCTTGGATATTCGATATCGTGAAAAACAATGGTTATTGAATGTTCGTCGATGGCCTCCAAATCCCACAAATGATTTGATTAAATTTCTTGCTTTGGAGAAGAGATGAAGGATTTATCACAAAAAATTGATAACTCTTTAAAAGAATTTTTACCTGACTTGATTCAACTAAGGCATCATCTTCATGCTCATCCAGAACTAAGTGGTCATGAATATCAAACTGCTGCTCTTGTAGCAGGTGAGCTTAGAAAATCAGGCTGGGAAGTAAAAGAAGCAGTTGGTAGAACTGGTCTAGTAGCTGAAATGGGTCAAAAAAGTGGACCTGTGGTTGGTTTAAGAGTTGATATGGATGCTCTGCCAATTGAGGAGAGAACTGGTTTAGATTACTCTTCTACTATTCAGGGCTTAATGCATGCATGTGGTCATGATCTGCATACTTGTATTGGTTTGGGAGTAGCAAAAGTTTTAGCAAAAAATAGATTCACAACTTCGCGAATAAGAATTATATTTCAGCCTGCTGAGGAGATTGCTCAAGGTGCCAACTGGATGAAAGATGAGAAGGTTTTAGAGGGAGTAAAGTCTCTGTTCGGTGTACACGTTTATCCTGATTTGGGAGTGGGTAAAATCGGAATAAAAAGTGGTACTTTTACTGCTGCAGCTGCTGAATTGGAAATTGATATTATTGGTAAAGGAGGTCATGGGGCTAGACCACATGAAGGAATTGATTCCATTTGGATTGCTGCAAAAGTTGTAAGTGGACTTCAAGAAGCTATAAGTAGGCGTTTAAACGCCCTCAAGCCAGTAGTTATAAGTTTTGGAAAAATTTCTGGAGGAAATGCTTTTAACGTTATTGCTGAGAGGGTTAAGCTTTTAGGAACCGTAAGATGCCTTGATAGCAAACTATATGAAAAATTACCTCAATGGATTGAAAAAATAGTTAAAAATATAGCCTCTACTCATGGAGCTCAAGCTTGTGTGAATTTGAGATCCATAGCCCCTCCTGTTTATAATGACCCTGACCTAACACATTTATTGTCTAATTGTGCAAAGAATTTTATTGATGAAGAAAATATTGTGTATTTAGAAACCCCTTCATTAGGTGCTGAAGACTTTGCTTTCTTTTTACAAGATGTTCCAGGAACAATGTTTCGTTTAGGAGTCTCAGGGGAGAATGGTTGTGCACCATTGCATAGTGGATATTTTTCTTTGGATGAGAGAAGCCTTGAATTAGGAATAAAAATTTTGTGTCAAACGATAATTATGTCTGCCTCAAATTCATAAAATATTTAGTTATATCTTTATGAAAAGGTTAGGTAATCCATTAGTTTCAATTGCAGCGCCTTTGTTGGTTTTGCTTGCAATTGGGGGATTTTCACATAGACAGGGTAGAGATAGGATTCAAGCGCTGCCAGCTCTAATTGTTGGTACTGGGTTGGTTTTGACTGGAACAGTTAGAAGATTTAGGCGAAGACGAATGTTGCTTTCCGAGATCAAAAAAAAGTTTGAGGATCAAAATTATTGATCCAAAATAATTTTTATCTATAAAAACTTTAGGGTTTAGTTTGATATTCCGAGCTAATTTAAAAATATCACTAGGGGTGCCAAGCCTTTTTGGTATTTGGCTGAGATCACACCCTCTGAACTTGGCTGGCTTCAATCAGCATAAGGAAAGTGAAATCTTGTGATCTTTTGCATATAGCGCCCTTAATCTATTCAATAGCTTTTTAGTTCATGCGTAATTCATGGGTAGCTTCTAGAAAGGGAAAAACTAATGTTTCACAGATGCACTTTGCTCGCAAAGGCGAAGTGACTGAAGAAATGCTTTATGTAGCTAAGCGCGAAAATCTTCCTGTCTCTTTAGTTATGGAAGAGGTAGCGCGAGGTCGAATGATTATTCCTGCAAATATCAACCATACAAATTTAGAGCCAATGGCAATAGGTATTGCCTCTAAATGTAAAGTCAATGCAAATATAGGTGCTTCTCCCAATGCAAGTGATGTTCAAGAGGAATTAAAGAAGCTAGATCTTGCTGTTAAGTATGGCGCAGATACCTTGATGGATCTTTCTACTGGTGGTGTTAATTTGGATGAGGTAAGGACTGCAATTATTAATGCTTCTCCTATCCCAATTGGAACAGTACCTGTTTATCAAGCTTTAGAAAGTGTCCATGGATCTATTTCAAGATTAACCGAAGATGATTTTCTTCACATAATTGAAAAGCATTGCCAGCAAGGAGTTGATTATCAGACTATTCATGCCGGTTTACTTATTGAACATTTACCCAAGGTAAAAGGAAGAATTACAGGAATAGTTAGTCGAGGTGGAGGCATACTTGCTCAATGGATGCTTTATCACTACAAACAAAATCCTTTGTTCTCTCGTTTTGATGATATCTGCGAAATATTTAAGCGTTACGATTGTACTTTTTCTCTTGGAGATTCTCTTAGGCCCGGATGTCTGCATGATGCATCCGATGAAGCTCAACTTGCTGAATTGAAGACTTTAGGTGAATTGACAAGACGCGCTTGGAAGCATGATGTCCAGGTCATGGTTGAAGGACCAGGGCATGTACCTATGGATCAAATTGAATTTAATGTTAGGAAGCAAATGGAAGAGTGCTCTGAGGCTCCTTTTTATGTCTTAGGTCCCTTGGTCACAGATATTTCCCCTGGCTATGACCATATTTCAAGTGCTATTGGTGCTGCTATGGCAGGTTGGTATGGAACAGCAATGCTTTGCTACGTAACTCCCAAGGAACATCTCGGATTGCCAAATCCTGAGGATGTCAGAGAAGGATTAATTGCTTATAAAATTGCTGCTCATGCTGCAGATGTTGCTAGACATAGATCAGGAGCTCGAGATCGTGACGATGAATTAAGTAAAGCTAGAAAAGAATTTGATTGGAATAAACAATTCGAATTGTCTCTGGATCCTGAGAGGGCTAAGCAATATCACGATGAAACTTTGCCTGAAGAAATTTTCAAAAAAGCAGAGTTTTGCTCAATGTGTGGTCCTAATCACTGTCCAATGAATACAAAAATAACAGATGAAGATCTTAATAAATTAGATGATAAATTAAAATCTAAAGGTGCAGCAGAATTGAGTCCAATTAAATTACATAAAGAAAATTAGTCCAATAAAGAATGAATTTTCTTTATTGGACTAATTATAAAGAATGAGATTGCAATTATTTGTTGAGAAGTTTTCTAGATTTTTCTAGAACATTAGAGACTGTAAATCCAAATTTTTCCATACATAACCCTCCTGGAGCAGAAGCTCCAAAACTATTCATAGTTACACTGTCACCATCAAGACCAATATATTTATGCCATCCAAAGCTTTCTGCAGCTTCAACCACTAAACGTTTTCTGATGTTTGAAGGCAAGATTTGTTCTTTGTAGCTTTCGCTTTGCTCTTCAAATAGTTCAACACATGGCATTGAAACCACTCTTACTTGATTACCCTCTGAAGTAAGTTGTTTTGCTGCTTGCACGCATAAATCAAGTTCAGTTCCGGTTCCTATGAGAATTAACTCAGGGGTCTGATCACAGTCCTCAAGTATGTATCCACCTAAAGAAACTTTTTCTGCAGATGAATTTTGTTGATTAGGCATGCCTTGCCTACTTAGGCATAAAGAACTGGGCCTTTTGCGGTTTTTAATTGCAACTTTGTAAGCGCCACTTGTTTCGTTTCCATCACCAGGACGAAAAACCATCATATTTGGCATTGCTCTTAGAGATGGAATTGTTTCTATAGGTTGATGAGTTGGTCCATCTTCTCCAACACCTATAGAATCGTGAGTTAAAACATAAATCACTCCAAGTTCACTAAGCGCCGAAAGACGCATGGAACCTCTCATATAGTCTGCGAAGACTAAAAAGGTTCCACCGTAAGGAATTAAACCACTATCGTGATAAGCGATTCCATTCAATATCGCTGCCATTGCATGTTCTCTTACGCCAAAATGTAAATAACGTTTTTCCGGACTGTCATGTTGAAAAGAGCCAGTTTCTCCCTTAATGTCAGTGTAATTTGAATGTGTTAGATCAGCAGAACCACCTATTAATTCTGGAATATTTGGACCAAGAGCGCCTAAACATATTTGAGAATGTTTTCTAGTAGCAAGTCCTTTGTCATCAGCAGAATAAGTGGGTAAGTCTTTATCCCAACCTTCAGGTAGTTCGCCTCTTAACATACGCTCAAATTGATATGCTTCATTAGGATATTTTTCTTTGTATTTAGAAAGGGTTTGATTCCATTCTTCCTCAAGTGCTGCACCTTTTGGAATCGCTTTACGGTATTGATCGTAAACATCTTGAGGGATTTCAAAAGCTTTATGTGACCATCCAAGCTCTTTCCTGGTGAGTTCAGCTTCTTCTTCACCTAAAGGTGCACCATGAATTCCTGCCGTATCACTTTTATTTGGCGAACCATATCCAATGGTTGTAGTTACTTTGATAATGGAAGGTTTGTCTGATATTGCTTTTGCATTTTCAATAGCTTTAGATATGCTTTCTACATCCGTATTTCCATCGGAGATTTCTTGAACATGCCATCCATAAGCTTCATATCTTTTGAGGACATCCTCAGTAAATGAGACATCTGTTCTTCCATCAATAGTTATATGGTTATCGTCATAGAGTGCGATTAATTTTCCAAGTTTTAAATGGCCAGCAAGTGAACAGGCCTCAGAAGATATTCCTTCTTGATTGCATCCATCACCCATAATTACATATGTGTAATGGTCTACAACCGTAGAATCTGGCTTATTGAATTTTGCAGATAAATGGGCTTCCGCGATTGCTAATCCCACTGCATTTGAAATTCCTGCTCCTAAAGGTCCTGCAGTTACTTCAACTCCAGGAGTTTCAAAAGTTTCTGGATGTCCAGGAGTTTTGGCACCCCACTGACGAAATTCTTTTATATCTTCTATTGTCACCGAGTCATATCCGGTTAAATGCAAAAGAGCATATAAAAGCATGCATCCATGACCTGCAGAGAGAACAAACCTATCTCTGTTAAACCATTTTGGGTTTTTTGGATTATGACGTAAGTGTTTATCCCACAAGGCATAACCCATAGGAGCACAACCCATTGGGAGCCCTGGGTGACCACTTTTGGATTTGTTTATTGCATCAACTGCAAGCATTCTTATGCTGTTAATGCAAAGCGTGTCTAGAGAAGTAGTCAAGGCAACCATTTTATTTAGTGGGGGAAAGGAAATTAAGGTGGACAGGGAAGATGAAATTGATTAGATCATTTGTCGAAAAGCTAGACAGACATTGTGACCGCCAAACCCGAATGAGTTAGATAGTACGACGCCTAATTTTTTTTCTCTTGCTTTGTTTGGCACATAATCCAGATCACAATCTGGGTCTGGGTTGGAATAATTAATAGTTGGCGGAATTATTTCATGTTTTATTGCAAGTACACAAGCAACTGCTTCGATTCCTCCAGAACCTCCTAATAGATGCCCCGTCATCGATTTGGTTGAACTTGTGGGTACTGCCATAGCATGATTTCCTAGTGCAGTCTTAATAGCAGATGTTTCGTTACTGTCGTTGGCTGGTGTGCTTGTTCCATGGGCATTGATGTAATCAACTTGTTCTGGATTTATGTGACCATCAATTAATGCAAGTTTCATTGCTTCTGCGCCTCCAACTCCACCAGGAGTTGGAGAGGTGATGTGATGGGCATCACAAGTAGTTCCATAGCCAATAATTTCTGCATAAATAATTGCATCTCTTTTGAGTGCATGTTCCAGTGTTTCTAAAATTAAAACGCCTGCACCTTCTCCAATTACAAATCCATCTCTTTGAGAATCAAAAGGTCTACTTGCTGAAGATGGATCGTCATTTCTAAATGATAGGGCCTTGGCACTCGCGAAACCTGCAACCCCAAGAGGAGTGATACTCGCTTCCGCTCCGCCACAAACCATTGCATCAGCTTTACCTAATTGCAAAAGTCTAAATGCATCACCAATTGCATTTGAACCTGCGGCGCAAGCAGTTGAAACTGCTGAACTTGGACCTTTAGCCCCAAGAGCAATTGCAGCAAGACCAGTCGCCATGTTTGGAATCATCATGGGCACTGTAAATGGACTAACTCGTCCAGGTCCTTTGTTGTTTAAAACATGTGCTTGAGTTTCCATTGTCAATAGACCCCCAACTCCAGATCCAATAATCACTCCAATCCTGTCAGAATTGGAGTGATCAATCTTGAGACCTGAATGATGCAGTGCTTCTTTTGCTGCAATTACTCCAAATTTTGAAAAACGATCCCATCTTTTGGATTCTTTGGGCTCCAATTTGCCAGTGGGATCAAAATTTTTCACCTCTGCAGCAAATCTGCAGGCATGGGATGAGGCATCAAAGAGTGTTATTTGATCTACCCCATTAAGCCCCGATTGGAGCCCTTTGAGATAACTATCGACGTTGTTGCCAATAGGAGTTATCGCTCCGAGGCCTGTAATAACAACTCGATGGAGATTCTCCATCATGTGAACCTCAAGCCTTTTTTTCTTCGATGTATTTGACTGCATCCCCAACAGTAGCAATGCCTTCTGCAGCCTCATCGGGGATCTCTATGTCAAATGCCTCTTCCAGAGCCATGACGAGTTCAACAGTGTCGAGCGAATCTGCACCGAGATCGTTTTGGAAATTTGATTCCGGTTTTACTTCACCGGCTTCAACGCTAAGTTGTTCTGCGACAATAGAACGAACTTTTTCAAGGATTGCTTCCTGGGACATAACCTTTTAGACCTGACTTCCAATCCTACGGGTTAGAGTGACGAGTTAACAAAAGTGACGGCATTGCAACTATTTTTTTATATATGGCAAAACGTAGGTATAGTTTTATACATTAAGGAAATAAGGGTTGGTAATTTGTCACACGCCGTCAAAATCTATGACACCTGTATTGGATGTACCCAATGCGTAAGGGCTTGTCCTTTAGATGTTCTTGAAATGGTTCCATGGGATGGATGCAAAGCATCTCAGATAGCTTCTTCACCAAGAACTGAAGATTGCGTTGGTTGTAAGCGTTGTGAAACTGCCTGTCCAACTGATTTCCTTAGTATTAGAGTTTATTTAGGGGATGAAACAACTAGAAGTATGGGTTTAGCGTACTAAAAATTTTTATTTTTCTTAACGAAGGTATATTTTATATTAAGTAAATATTTTGAGATCTTAATTGTAAAATTATGTGCGGAATATTTGCTGTTATTGGTTCTAGAGAAGTCTCTCCATTGCTGGTTGATGGATTAAGAAAAATGGAATATCGAGGTTATGATTCTGCGGGCTTGGCAACAATTCAAAATTCAAATAAAGATCATTCTAGAAATCTTATTATTCGAAAATCAAAAGGAAAGCTGATCAATCTCTCAAATTTACTTAAAAAAGATCCTATTCAAGGTCATGTTGGTATTGGACATACTAGATGGGCTACACATGGAAAGCCTAACGAGATAAATGCTCATCCACATATTGATTTCACAGGAGAAATTGCTGTTGTTCAAAACGGCATAATCGAAAATTATAGGGATTTGTCTCATAGCCTTCTGCTTAAAGGAATTGAATTTACCTCTCAAACGGATACGGAGGTAATTCCGCATTTAATAGCTCTAGAAATAGAAAAGTCGCTAAATAATGACTGTTCCCCTAATGGAGAAACCTTACTAATTTCTGTTCAAAAGGTATTGTCTCTTCTGGAAGGTACTTATGCTTTAGCAGTGATTTGGTCTAAGGCACCCGATGCTTTAGTGGTTGCGAGAAGACAGGCACCATTAGTCCTTGGTTTTGGAGAAGGCGAGTTTTTTTGTGCAAGTGATACACCAGCATTATCTGGTTTTACTCGTACATTTTTGCCTTTAGAAAATAATGAAGTTGCGTTGTTAACACCATTAGGCATTGAACTTTATGATCAAAGCGGTCAAAGGCAGCACAGAGCGCCATCACTTTTAAAAGGTACTGAATTTTTTGGGGACAAGAAAAATTTCCGTCATTTCATGCTCAAAGAAATTTATGAGCAACCAGAAACAGCACAATTATGGATAGAAAGATATTTACCTATCGATTTGCAATCTGATACTTCAATAGCTTTTCCAGTTAGTAAATCAATTTTAAATAAAATAGATCAAATACAAATTCTTGCTTGTGGTACCAGTCGGCATGCTGCGATGGTTGGCGCTTATTTACTGGAACAGTTCGCTGGAGTTCCCACGAAAGTTTATTTTGCAAGTGAATTTCGATATTCTCCTCCTCCACTTTCTAGTAATACTTTGACAATCGGAGTAAGTCAATCGGGAGAAACAGCTGATACTTTGGCCGCATTAAGGATGGAAAAGGAAAGAAGAAATGCTACTAATGATATTAATTTCTGCTTTCATCAATTGGGAATAACTAATAGAATTGATAGCTCAATTGGTCGTGAACTCGACAATATTATTGACATTGGATCAGGTATTGAGATTGGTGTCGCTGCTACCAAAACCTTTCTTGGACAAATGTTGTCCTTTTATGGCTTGACACTTTTATTTGCTTCTCATACAAAAAAAAGAAATAAAAAAGAAATTTTAGATCTTTCTAATGATTTACGTTTAGTCCCAAGACAGTTAACAGATCTCATTAAAAAACATGATTCATTATCTAAAGAATTAGCACATTTATTTGTTGACACGAAGGATGTAATTTTTCTAGGGAGAGGCATCAATTATCCAATTGCACTTGAAGGTGCTCTTAAATTAAAAGAAATAAGTTACATCCATGCTCAAGGGTATCCCGCAGGTGAACTCAAACATGGACCCATAGCACTTTTAGATCAACATGTTCCAGTCGTATCAATAGCTGTTCCAGGTGTTGTTTATGAAAAGGTTCTCAGTAATTCTCAAGAGGCGAAAGCGAGAGATGCTCGTCTGATTGGGATTGCGCCATATGGAAAAGAGTCTGAGATTTTTGATGAATTATTTTCTATTCCAAAAGTAAGTGAATGGGTTAGTCCTTTATTAACTGTTATACCGTTACAGTTATTTAGTTATCATATCGCTGCACATAAAGGCCTTGATGTGGATCAACCACGTAATTTAGCTAAAAGTGTAACTGTAGAATGAAATTAATACAAATACATAGTTATTTTAATTGATTTTATTTTAAATACCTTGAAAAAGTAATTCAGATATTGTTACTAATTACTATTATTTATTCCACAGATTTTTTAATCCTTCCATAAGAATCTTCAAAACGAATTATATCATCTTCATCTAAATAATTACCACTTTGAACTTCTATAAGTTCAAGTTTCATTAATCCTGGATTGCTTAGTCTGTGTTTGCAACCTAAAGGAATAAATGTACTTTCATTCTCAGTAAGTAGTTCTCTCTCTCCATTCTTTTCAATTAATGCTGTCCCATTAACTATAATCCAATGTTCTGCTCTATGATGATGCATTTGTAGAGAGAGAGAAGCATTTGGTTTGACTTCTATTAACTTAACTTGCCACCTGTTACCCTCAACTATTGTAGTGTAATTTCCCCATGGTCTGTATATCTTCCGATGTGCTTTCCCTTCTGGAAATTTAGACTTATTTAAACTTTTAACTATAGTTCCAACATTTTGAGAATGTTCTTTATTAGCTACTAATATAGCGTCATTTGTTTCTACTACAATTAGATTTTCTAATCCTAATCCTACTATTAAGCGATTTTCACTGCTTAAAAAGCAATTTTTACTTTTTTCAGCTATCACTCTACCTTTCATGTAATTACTATCAATATTTTTTTTACTAATATTCCACAATGATTCCCAACTTCCAATATCACTCCAACCAGCATTTAAAGGCAAAACTGTTCCTAGATTTGTTTTTTCCATTACTGCAATATCTATAGAAATTTTGGGACACTTTTTAAATGACTCTGCTTCTAATCGAATGAAATCAAGATCAACTACATCTTTTTCAATAGCAATTTTGGAGTATTTAATTATCTCTGGGGCGAAAATTTCTAATTCATTTAGTATTGAACTTGCTTTAAAAAGAAACATTCCGCTATTCCATGTATATCTAGGATCTTTGATTAATTTCTCGGCTTTATCTTTGTTTGGCTTTTCTATAAATTTTTTTATATTTAAACCATTTCTTTTCTTTTCTTGATGATTTGATTCCTCTGCTTCTATATATCCATAACCAGTTTCTGCAGATGTTGGGACAATACCAAATGTTACTAATCTTCCTTGGTTAGCATAAGTTTTACCAGATTCAATTACTTGTTTAAACTCAATGATATTTTCTATTAAATGATCCGCTGCCAAAATTAATAACAATGGATCTTTACCTGAAGAAATTGCTTGAATAGCTGCAACTGCTATAGCTGGAGCTGTATTGCGTCCTACTGGTTCAAGAATGATTGCTTGGGGATTAGTATTGATTTCTTTAAATTGTTCAGCGACTATAAACCTATGATCTTCATTGCATATCAATATTGGATCTTCTAGTCCCTCTAATCCTAATAGTCTTTGATAAGTTTCTTGTAAAAGAGTTTTTTGTGTAAGGGAATCTAAGGCTAAAAATTGTTTTGGGTAGCTCTCTCTTGAAAGTGGCCAAAGTCTTGTCCCTGACCCACCACTAAGAATTACGGGAACTATTGATTTATCAGTCATCTCATTGAAGAGTGTTTTTGTTCATATTTGAATTTCTGGTTCATGATCTTAGTAATTCTAGAGTTCCAATAAACCAGGGGGTGGATTGATTAGCAGCCATTTTTCTTTGATTTTTATTTCTGGGACAATTTCTTTGACAAAAGGTACCAAAACTTTTTTACCTTCTACTAACTCTATCTCTAGAAGGTCATTTCCTCCGTTAATTAAGTCAGTTACATGTCCAATTAAAGTCTGGTTTTTACCTCTTCTGGCTTCTAAACCAATAAGATCGAAATAATGATACTCTTCATTGCTCAAATTGGGTCTGTTATCAATAGGCACAACTAAGTTACAACCAATTATTTCTTCAGCAGAACTCCTGGTTGATATTCCTTCAAAAGAAACAACGTAGATTGATTTACCTGGGATAAGTTTTCCTTTTAATAAGTTTATTTCAGTGGGGAGATCGTTTCCTTTTTGAATCCAACGTTTACCAGGTAAGGTAAACCTTTCTGGAAAGTCGCTGCTAGGTTTGATTCGAAGATTTCCATTTAAACCTTGAGGGGCCACTACTTCTCCAATTAACATCCATTTATCTTTTTCGATCATTTTTTGAGTAGACTTTTTATTTAATAGTCTATTTCAATATTTTGTAATTATGGCTGATTCAAAAGAACCAATTTTGCCAGGAACAACAGTCATTGTTAACAATGAAGAATCTATTTACAATGGCTATGAAGGTTTTGTTCAAAGAATAAGTGGTGATCAAGCAGCAGTGCTTTTTGAAGGAGGTAATTGGGATAAATTACTTACAATGCCATTGAAAGATCTTTTAAAAAACTAATTAATTATTTCTTTGAAAAATAATTAACTAACAAATTCAAAATTTTCTAAAAACTTTAAGGCATTGTTTGCTGCATCCTTTTCTGCTTCTTTCATTGATTTTCCCCAGCCTTCACCTATTGAGCGATTTTTTATATAGACACTGCAGAAGAATCGTTTTGGATTAGCATGCTTAGTGTCTTTTTCAGCTGTTTTATATACAGGAACAGATAAGCCTTTACTTTGACTCCATTCCTGAAGCGCTGATTTATAGTTTTTCCTATGTGGATCAGCTAAAATCTCTTCACTTTTTTCTTCCCAGAATGGAATAAGCCAATTTTTAATAGAATCTAAATCATTTAGGGTTTCATATAAGGCTCCAATTAAGGCTTCTGTTGCTTCTGCTTGAATAGTAGAGCTTGCTGATGAATCATTCAGAGCTTTTTGCCCAAGGATTAATACACTTTTGATATTAATTTTCTTCCCAACTTGCTCTAACCATTGATCACTAACTAGATGTGATCTGAGTTCAGACCTTTCTCCAACCTGCATAAATGGATATTTACTTTTTATGAAATCTGATGCGATTAGTCTTAAAACTGCATCTCCAAGAAACTCAAGATTTTCATAATTTACTGAGCTATTTGCAGAACTATGAATGAGAGATTCATTGATATATGAAAGATTTTTTATTTTCTGAATAGTAAACTTTTCTTGATATTTTCTATCTAAATTTAGACTTTTAATGAAATTAATTATTTTTTCTGCTCTTTTAACAGGAATGTCGATTTTCATAGTCTTTGCAAGTATTTAATTGAAGTAGAAATTAATTTAGTTGTTGAGTTTAATTGCTTTATATCAGAATTAAGAAAGTGAAAGCAGGTCATAAGCCGGGTTCTGTTCATTCTTCTTTTGTTCAAAAGTGAATGGGGAATCATCTATCTGGGACTATCGTTACCGATAACCTCAAGCGGCTTTTTGTAGGAACCAGGTTAATTGGCCATCCTTATGTCCCTTGCCTTGCTCCCAGCCGGGGTTTACCTAGCCAGCACCTCTCGATGCTGCTGGTGCGCTCTTACCGCACCTTTGCACCCTTGCCATGCTTGTTGGGATTTCCCCATTAAGCATTAGGCGGTGTATTTCTGTGGCACTATCCTCACGGTCACCCGCACTGGGAATTACCCAGCAAGCCTGGCCACATGGGAGCCCGGACTTTCCTCAATAGAATCCTTCAGCTTTTGCTGAAGTTTCAATTGCGATTACCTCCCCTGCTTTCAACACCATCATGCCTCAAGGCATAATTAATTTCATGGGGCTGTAGCTCAGTTGGATAGAGCGACGGTTTCCTAAACCGTAGGTCGTGGGTTCGAGTCCCGCCAGCCCCGTTCAAAAACGAAGGAAAACAAAAAAAATGTAGTCCTATATGTGGTGGGTGTGCAAAATTCTTACTCTCTCGCTAGCGTTGGTTTAGTGAATAAGTCCAGATGGCCCAGCTTCACGATCTTCGCCTAAGATTGCTTGTTCAACAGGAGAGTGAGCACATATCCAAATCACAACCAAGTGATTTGGATTTATCAATTGTTCAAGCGAGATGTTTATGTTGGTTAACACTTTTAGCTGAAGCTCATGAAGATCAAGCTAATGATGCAGAAGGAAGAGGAGATACAGAACAGGCTATGGGATGGTTTGCTGATTCAATGAGATTAAGAGATGTTATGCAAGTCGTTACTAGCATTGAAATACCCCTTCCTGAGACCTCAGATTTAAATCAAAAGGATGATGGAGAAGACTTTTTTCAGGGTGATCCCCCTATGTCGGCCTAAAAAATGCAATGATGGTTATTAAGCTGCCTTAATGAAGGTGTCTGAAGAACCATGTCAATGTCCAGATTGCCTTAGATTTTATCGAGAACATGATCGGTTCATTAGAGAGTTTCCTTCCCTCCGGCAACAACAGGAGCTAAATTGGGCGGCTCTACAGTCATTTAGAACATTGTGTGGAAGAGTATTAGAAGATTTACAGAAGCAAACCAACGCAAATGCTTTAAATAAATCTGAAGAGAATTTTCAAGCAGGAATAATGGAGAAAAAAGAAGATTCAATGAATCAAGTAATTTCTGATCTTGAGAATATTAATGCTCACCTTTATTCTATAGAAGCTCTAATGGAGAGAATATTTGATGTTAAAGTTCCTGATAAAGTAGAAGAAAAATTTAGAGAAATTGCTGGCGAGCTAGCTCCAGATCCTTTAAATATCGATCGTCTACGATTGAACAGATTATTACATCAAACTCCAGATTTGCCTGATAAATAGATATTTACTTTTCGCAACTTATTTCAACTGGTAATGGTTTGACTTTCCATATTGATTCACAATATTCTCTAATGGATCTGTCAGAAGAGAAAAATCCTGATCTTGCTGTATTTAATACGGCCATACGGTTCCATTTCTTACTTTTTTTCCAGGCTTTGCTTACTTCATCTTGTGCACGCAAGTAATCATCAAAATCTGCCATAACAAAGTAAGGATCACTACCTGTCAAAATATTTATTATTGGTCTAAATAATTCACTATCACCATTACTGAAATGACCAACTTCTATTAAATTAAGAGTTTCTTGAAGTTCATTAGACTCGTTAATAAACTTTTTTGGTTTATAACCTTGATCTCTTAACTTCATGATTTCTCTCTCTGTCTTTCCAAACAAAAAGAAATTTTCTGCTCCAACTCGTTCTCTGATTTCTACATTAGCCCCATCAAGTGTTCCAATTGTTAAAGCACCATTCATGGCGAATTTCATATTTCCTGTACCTG
>CACFCB010000015.1 GCA_902564695.1 uncultured Prochlorococcus sp.
ATTACCACTACAGGGCCAGAGACAATAGAAAATAATCACTTAATAATCACAATCACTCAAAAAACAATCACACTCCTACTCTTAAAGTCTCACAAACTATCTCTGAGGTAGTATCCCTAGCGATACCACCTACTCACTTAAAGATATAAATTCACCACAACTCTAACTATCAACACAAAGATTAAGGTTATTGCAGATTTTTAATTCTCAAAGTATTTTCAAGACTTTAATCATTATCAATATAATCCGGTCATTTCAGAAAAAAGACCTTTGTTTTCAGCAGATTCTGAGAATCCCAATAGGGCTTCATGCCTCTCTTCTATACCATTCGTAAGATTACCGACCCAGTAGTTTAAACCAGCAGTATCTGCTTCTCTGCCAAGAACATTTTTATAGAGATTATTCACATATGTCGTATGAGAAACATCTTCGCCATACAACTCTATAAATTCTGCAGATCCCAAAAATGATTGAGCAACAACTCTTTCACTATTAGCTCCAGAACTCCTTTGGCTAATCCAATATTCAAGGCCACTTGCATCAGGTAATCGAGCAAAAGCAGCGTTATAGAGACGAAATGTTTGACCAGTCACATCATCTTTCCCTGTGACTTGATCAAATGTTCCCTTGAGATCATTCAAAACACTCAAATCTTTATCAGAAAAACTCAATGTAGAAACACCCGTCAACTCTTCAATTCCAGTTGCTGTTTTAATGCCATATCGATCATCTCCTAAATCATAAAATGTGTAATCAGAGCTTTTCAATGAATAAGTCTTGTTAGTAGTCGGTACTTCAACAACATAGAAAAGTTTGTTATCCGCATTAACATCATTCCACTGACCAGCAGATCCATATTTTCCTGGGTTTGAACGAGACCAATCTTCTAATCCGAGTGCTAATCGATGCTGAAAACCCTGACTGTCATCAGGCTCTGTTCCACCCCAACCTGTTCCCCACTCTTCTCTACTTTTACTGATCTCAACATTTGAATTAGACCACTTCCAAGACCATTCAGTTGAACTTTGCGTAGATGTTGTATCTCCATCACTACCTCCTAACCAAATATATGCAGCACCACCTCCATCAGTTCCAATAGTATTTACAAACTCTCCTGTTGTAATTTGTCCACTTACCTTGTTAAACAATTGATCATTTTCTGCTTTTGTTTCTACCTCAACTAATTTTCCTCCTAATGCCTCTGCTGATGTCTCTGCCTCAGACCATGTTTTACCTGTTTTAAAAAGATGATATCGACTACTTCCAAAATCCCAAGTTAAATCAGTACCTATCGATGGGTTATTAATTATGCTTTTGGAAATGGAATCCAAATGCCAATTATCTCCATAGTATAAAGATACTCTGTAGGCATTAAAGTCATTAATTGTCTGATATAAATTATTCTCGATAGAATCATTCGTCTCTACTCTCACCACTAAGTTCTCTGCATCAGTCCCATTACCAATTGTGTCTTGAGCTATTTGCCAACCAGAGAGTGTTCGTGGGTTATTTACAAGAACAGAATTTTTAGATGAAAATACATAAATATCTTCTGTTTCTGTTGTGACACTAGTGACATTATTAACAATCTTCTCCCATGATCTAACCCCTTTGGAGTCCATCTCAGCAAAATTTAGCAGCCCATTACTGTCAAACTTGTAAGTTCCTAAATAAATTTCTCTTTTATGGTCTGTATAAGATTTACCATTCCACTCATATTCTGAGGCAGTACTCATAATTATTTCATTATTACTAAACTCCCATTTGATAGTTGCCGAAGTTAAATTGTCATACTCGAAATTACTAAAAGCAACATTGGCTTGCGGACTTCCATATTGGTACACAACATCTTCTACAAAAATCGTCCCATCAAATGACAGTGATTTATCCACTTGAAAATCAAAAAATCAACAAGAAATGATCATACTAGTTGATATAGAGGATCTAGTCGCATGCAGTTCACATGTGATATTTTGTCTTATATCAAAATCAGAATAGTCACACAACCTAAAATAGAATATTAATAAAGCAGCAAAACAGTTGCGATAACTGACTTATTAAAGAATCACACTGTCAAGTCGTATAGTCGCCATCTATACTAATAATTAGACAAGTTAGGAATAAACATTCAGAAGAGTCATTGGTATAACAAGAATTTAGAAAAAACAATAAATCACACTTACATCACACTTTCCTTACATTTTAATAACACTCAAAAAAGAGTGGATAAAAAATATATGTCTACTAGTTTTCCTGGATTCGAATAGCAATTCATCACACTCTCCTTACACTGCTTATACAAGTTACTCATAAGTTCATTTCCTTGAACACATCAAACAAGAGATCTAGATGACCTAGAATGTATAGTGATATAGTATTATGTTTAATATTAATTTGATTGAAGATAAATAAATGTGTTTCATATGTAGCAAAACAAAAGGATTTGAAACTGATATCGCTGAGATTATAAAAATTAATAAAAATTCTAATTTAGATATCAGTAATCAAATTAATTATAAGTTATCAGAACCTACTATTGGACATAACAATAATAAATACACATTTAATATTATAGGTCTTGATGAATCATCTCCTCTTTATGAAGGTATTAAAATTAATTCAATTGCAGGAATAGAATATATTTCTACAAAACTAAAGTGGAAAGGAAGTTTAGATTTTGTTGCCAACATAGGCGGACAGGAAGAATGGTTTACTTCAGGACAGGGTTTTGGATCATATGGAAATTCAAATGATGTTTTATATGAAGCCACTACAGGTATTGATTTATATCCTCAACGTCCGGATGGATGGGATGAATGGGCACAAGTTGATTGGGATTTAGGAACTTGGATTAATCTTAATAAAAATAAAGATGGAATCGATAACTATGGCGTAAAAGTATTTATAGATCCCAATCCGATTCCAGAACTAGATGATCACATACCAAGCAATACTCATGATTACTTTGGACTATTTATTCATGAATTTTTACATACTATGGGTTTTACAAATTGGAATGAAAAGTTTCTAAGTTTAATAGAAAGTGATAACGGGAAAAACTATCTAAAAGGAGAGGCATCACTATCATTTATGAAAGAAGGAATCGAACTAGAAGAGCCTGATCTGTTTCACTATGCAACATCTCTTCCTGATAAATATGACATAATGGGGCAGGGTTTATACGAAAGAAATCGATGGACTTTTACAGATTTAGACCAAGCTATATTTGGTGATTTAGGTTATGGAATTGTCAGAAGCGGAAGTAATTCACAGGATAATATTATTGGTGGACTAGGTGATGATGTTATTCATTTGAAAGGTGGAAAAGATATTGTTAAAGGTCGAAGTGGTGATGACACTATAGACGGAGGGAATGACTATGATATAGCAACGTATTCAGGTAATTTTTCAGACTATACATTTACTATAGAGAATAAAATAATCACCATTATAGATAATCGTTTATCTACTAATGATGGGATAGATACATTATCTAATATTGAGAAACTAACTTTTGCTGATAAAAATGCTTTGGTTACCAGTAAAGAAATTAAATCAATTAATAGCTTAGGATTTCAATCTACAAAAAACTATTCTGGTAAAAGTGTTACTTACAAATTTTATAATTTAGGTAGCGATAAATATGGAATCGAAACTAACACTGGTATTGATGAATTAACAGGTGCATCCATTCTTAAGTTTGATGATAAAGATATTAACCTTATCAATGACATCAAAGGTACCTTCGATCAAATCACAGGATTAAATACCGCATCAGGTGAAATGTTCCGTCTCTATAACGCTGCCTTCGCTCGTTTCCCTGATGCGGATGGACTCAAGTATTGGATTAGCAAATATAGTTCTGGTGAGAATGACTCAAGAGCAGTCGCTTCTTCATTCTTAGCGTCTTCAGAATTCACTGAGAAGTATGGAAGCAACGTAAGTGATGAGACATACGTAAATAATCTTTATAAGAATGTCCTTGGAAGAGACGCTGATTCAGCAGGACTGAACTACTGGGTAGGTAACCTTAGCAGTGGAAAAGAAACCCGCTATGAAGCGCTCCTAGGGTTTGCAGAGTCAGCAGAAAACAAAGTGCTATTTACTGAGATGACAGGATTCGCTTAACCGTTTGTTTAGATATCCACCACAATTTTCTTCACGCTCATTATTCATATAAGTACCACTCATTTGCCCCCATACGCCGCTGCTCTTTAGCTATGTTGAGAGGAATGAATCTATCACTTTGTATCAATCCAACTATGTGCGTATTATGTGTGAGGAAAGCGTGAGCAGCTAAATCTAGTACCCTCTAATCTCTTTTATACCAATAGATCTCAGGTTACGTTTTATAATCGGCATTAATGTGGATGTAATAGCTTAATCCTTATTCTTACAGGCTTTTAACCATTTTCTTATAGCGTTACCTTAGTGTTACCCTTAGTTCATAATGCCTGAGAAATTAGTCCTCGACATACAGGTGTTACCCAATCGTTACCTTTTAGGCTAATTCCTACTTCTCAATCAACTACTAATAACGTCTTAGATAGAAAAGATATTCCAGGGGATGCCAATGCCTATATCTATCTTCGAGCAGACAAAGGATTTAGGTGGCATCTCTATATTTTATGATCGAGATAAAGGTAATAGACATCGCTTTGCACTAAGAACCAAAGAGAACACATTCCCAGAAGCAACAATCAAAGGACAAAATCAGGCTTGGTTATTAGGAGTTGAGAAATTCATTGAACTCAAAGAGAAGTCAGACCGAGGAGATGCAATTAAATCCCTTACCTTCGGGAACTTGATTCAACAGTTCTTAGATAAGGAGAGGAAAAGAATCAGCAGCATCCCTCAACAAGGAATTACAAAAGCTCGATATCGACTGCTACAGAACCAATGTAGGTGGCTTAGGGACTACATCAATGATGATAAAAAGCAAATCCATAAGCTCAAGCGCAATGCATTCTTGAACTACGAAACATGGAGAAAGGAAAGAGCCATTGAATTTAAAAAAGAGATTCCACAACAAACGACTATTAACCAAGAGATGTCCTGCCTGAGGAGAGTCTTTTCAGAGGTGGCTGTAACTCATGGATTTATTAGTAAAGATACTGTCCCTGATATACCATCCATCCGATTACCAAAAGATCAAAAGCACAGGCGTGATGATCTCACTGCTAAAGAATGGGAAGAACTAGAAAGAGTTGCCAGACTCTATTGGATCAAAGGAACAACAAGAATCCTCGATGAGAATTACACAATCACGAAAGATAAGAATGGAAAGTATCAGACCAGATCAAATCAAGCCTTTGGAGGCAAGAGAGATAAGAAGCAATTAGTCCATAGAGAGCTTGCTTACTTAGCCATGAGAGTGGCTATGGATACTGGGATAAGACCAGGTAGTCTACGGAAATTGAAATGGAGAGATATCGGTGAGAACACCGCAATACCAAAAGAAGAAAGAAAGATTTGGGTCAACATTGATGTACCAGCTGAGAAGACCAAAACAGGTAGGTCTTACAGAGTTGCAGCTCCAATTGCCAAGTTCTTAGAACGCATACGAGTAATCACTAAATACAAAAAGATGGATGACTATATTTTCACTAATCAGGATTCAGGAAAACAAATCAGTGAGCGGATTTGGCAAGATTCAATTGCTGATCTGTTAGTGGAAGCAAGACTTGCAGACTGGAGAGAAGATGCAAATAGTCAAGTCAAAAAGGTACTCATTCACTCAGGAAAAAACATCACCTGGTATAGCTTCAGGCATACATACATCACCATGCGTTTATCAGCTGGCGTCCCTCTCCCAACAGTTGCAGCCAACACCGATACATCTATGAAATATATCCAAGAGCATTACTTCCATTACAGAGCTGATGAGTCGACTGAGATCTTTGGTAAAGGTAGAAAAATCAAGCCAGCAGAGGAAAGTCTGAGATGGATTGGGTCAAGTTAGATTGACAATAATCACCTAATAGCTGAAGAAATATCACAAGTCATACATAAAGCTAGACTATCTAGTAGAAATAGAGTCAATTAGTTTGACTGAGGTCAAGCAAGACATAGCAACATCTCTCTGATGCGAAAAGCACTTTTCCCTTTACTAATAGCTCTTGCATTGCCTACTAGTTTAAAAACAAGTGCAAAAGAACCAGTCAAAATCAATTGTGATTCACCTGTCTATAGAGAAACTGAGGAGTGTAGAGATGAGAATAGATGGAAAGAAATTATTGATACTGAAACTGGACTAAGTGTGATTGAATTTGATAAAGATATTGATTGGAAAAAACGAAACGTAAAACTTCCTTGGTCAAGAATAACTAAATATAAATCTCTTCTAACTGGTTCTCATGAGTTAACAATATTTGATAGAGATTACAAAGCAGATTTTAGTACTGGAGCAGTTAGAAGTTTGAATACCAGATGGACCGTCAACGAACTTCATGGTTATTTATTTACTAATGGTGGTTGTGGTTTTTGGGTATGCACTTATGAAGGTCCAGGTTGGCATGAATTTCAACAAGTAGAAATATTTAGTGGGGAAAGGAATTTTAAGCTTTTTGGAAGTAATGGAAGATTTTCATTACCTTATGGATTTATTAACTATATAAAAGAGTCCGATGACGAAACTACTTTAAGGTTAAAAGTTTCAGGACTTCCAAATAGTCAGTCAAGTCGAAGATTTGGAGATGTATTTGTTCCGATTGGAGCAGAAACAGTAAAATCATTACAATTATTATTTAAAAGTGGAGCAAAGGAGTATGCACGACCAACATTTAATATCTCAAGATTAGAAGTAAGCCCAAATAAATTAGATGTAGAAGACATTGCTTCTAACACATTACCCTCAGTCGTAATGATTAGAGGTGAGTCTGGCTTGGGTAGTGGTTTTTTTGTAAATGATAAAGGCTTAGTCTTAACCAATAGACATGTAATAGCAGGATACGACAAAGAACATATTATTACTGGGGATAATGGGATAGTAGATAAAGCAAAAGTTATATATGTTGACCGCCAATTAGATTTTGCATTACTCCAAGCGCAATCACTTAAGTCAACTAAATCATTACCACTGTGTTTTGAAAATTATCCAAAACCTGGTCAAAATGTTGTCGCCCTAGGATCTCCACTTGGATTAGCAGGAACAGTTACAAATGGGATAGTTAGCGCTATTAGAGAACCTTCAAATGATCTGAAAGATTTTGTCCCTAGTTTTGTAACGCTAGTTCAAACGGATGCAGCAATTAGTGGAGGTAATAGTGGAGGACCGTTAGTAAACAGCCGAGGAGAAGTGGTTGGTGTCAACACATGGAGTGTTCATGGACTTGACGGCAGAGCTCAAAATCTTAATTTCGCAATATCAATAGTAGATATATTGAAAGCTTTAGAAGTCAAAACTCCTAAAAAAGTTTCTAGTGTTAACAGATGTGGGAACTTAAAACCAAAGGATCGATCATTCTTTTTACCAATCGTATTAGCAACATTACTTTTGATCACTACTCTTTTAGTTGGGAAAAGCAATCAAAAGAGTCTTTTCAAAAAAATTAATAATACAGAGTTAAAGCTCAAGAAATGGTTACTTAATAAATTGATTCCATATCTTGAAGGAACTAAAAAGAAAGACGAAGATAATCAGCAATAAATAATCAATCACTATTTCCAAACCAATAAAAAACTTATTACTACTGGCTCTAACAATTGCTCTTCTCCTACCCACTCCTTCACAATCAAATACCAATCACTTTGGTGCAGGGGGAGTCTTCGAATTAGATCTAGGCGGTAGTGAGATACCTTTGACACCGAAGCAAGAAAGAGAACAAAAGCTTTTAGAAGAACAGTTGAAGACGAAGCAAAATAATTCCTCAAGACCTAACTAGATCCATCCTCCATCCCAATTCCACGCTCCATGGGAACGCCATCTGGAATCGCACTAGTGAGAGGATAAGTTACTCTTAAGAGCTGTTTACTCGAAAGATAAAACAAGCTTCTTAGAAGCGATTTATCGTGAGAGATTGTGGTTCGTCACGTATACAGAGGAGATGCTTTACACAATCATCAAAGTAGGTAGTTTGGGACAGCTACTTCTAGCCAATGGAATCCCTTCATTCGATTGAGGAAACAATGTCAGAAGTGATATGCCATGCCTTAAGAAGAACCGATCAGCTAAACACTGGAGATCAATTAGCGATTGGTCAAGAATATAGAGAATGGATTCAATGCATAAAAAATAGAGAACTGATCCCACAAGATATTCTCTTCATCAACACCTCCACTTTTGGAAAGAAGTTTCAATAGAGAGACCAAGTCATCATGTATAGAAGAGAGAGGGAGAATCGTCATGTATACAGGGAGAAAACGTCAAGCTGGACGTTAAACGCAGCAAACATAGCTTTCCATAAGCGTTCAATTCAAACATAGCCTCGTAGTGGGCGTAGACCGATAATCCGAGATAGCAACGGATTCATGCTGCCAGTCATGGGTACTGGTGATCGAAGTAAACGAGATGCTGTCTCTTAGACAGGTCAAAGACTTTGCTTTCTTTCAGGGTTGGGGACTCCCTATTTCTTTTACGTATCCGAGCAGGGTATATATCAATTTTATATAGATAATTTCCACCAATATATTAAAGAAATGAAAATGGTGATTAACTATTAAAAGTACTTATATTGTAGCGACTATCACTTGTCATGATATTCAAGAAAATTCATTATTCATAGTATCAATTATTAGGCTTAAACAAATGTCTGATTCCTCTAGTGAAATGACTCCGCAGGAAAAAATTATTCAAGATAGAGTTAATCAATCTAGAAGTTTCCTCAGATTAAATGGTTTCAATCAATCATTAGGAGACCTTTGGAAAGAGATAAAGGAGGATTCAAAATATGATTTATTATAAAAATTTTTAGAAGTCTACTAAGATTTAAAATTTTAGCCATAAAAATAAATGAACTCGATCGCACAAAAACACAATTTTTATTGTTAATTTGCATACATTATTAATCATGCAATTTTGTAACTATTCTAACTGAAACAATCAAGATTTAATCGTATTAGTTAATTGCCTATCTACTGAATATCCCTCGTTAGATATGCCTCTATTTACGTTGTTAAATTTGTTTCTATGTCATTTCCTGAATCAACTCAATCATTATTAAAAGCAAAAAAAGAAAAAGGATTAACCTTTGCAGATATTGGAATTCTATTAGGATTAGATGAAGTCTGGGTTGCTAGTCTTTTTTATGGACAATCAACTGCAAGTGATGAAGAGGCTGATAAATTATTAACTACTTTAGGACTTGGTACGGAACTTAAAGAGATATTAACAACTCCACCAGTAAAAGGATCCCTAGATCCAATAATTCCCACCGATCCATTGATATATCGTTTTTATGAAATCATGCAAGTTTATGGCATGCCAATGAAAGACGTGATTCAAGAAAAATTTGGTGATGGAATCATGAGTGCAATAGATTTTACAATCAATGTAGATAAAGTCGAAGATCCGAAAGGTGACAGAGTGAAGGTTTCAATGTGTGGGAAGTTTTTACCCTACAAGAAATGGTAAAGATTAATTCCTTTCTTTATGTTCAAGTGGTATAAAAGTGGTATATTTGAAAAAGTAATCCCTCAAATCCATTCCAGCGGAATAGATCTCAGGTTAGGTGGTATAGTCGGCATTTATACGAACATATTGATCAGACAAATCACACCCCCAAGAAGTAGCTGAACCTTTTCCTATACCTACACTTAATTTAATAACTACATTATCATCCACCAAATATTTACCTTTTAATCTAGATTTCATAAAGTTACTTACTATTATTCGATCAAAATCATAAGGTATTCCATTTGAAAATATTAAATAAGGGCCAATCCATAATTGGACATCATCGATATTAAAAGAGATGCCTGCACAGCCAAGAGCAGCAATAATTCTTCCCCAATTAGGATCGGAACCATGAACTGCCGTTTTCACTAAAGAAGAAGAAGCTATAGAACGCGCTATTGAATGAGCATCTATATCCGTTTGAGCACCTTCAACTATGACCTCAAGCAAACAATTAGCACCTTCTCCATCTCTGGCAATCGCTTTAGCCAAGTATTGAGCGGTAAGTTGTAATCCCTCTTCAAGAATAGAAAAATATCTTGGATCTAAGTCATCTCCAGAAGAAAAAGCTAAGAAAGTATCATTTGTGCTCGTATCTCCATCAACCGTAATTGCATTAAAAGATGAATCTGCAACTCGTTTAATCATATCTGACCATAACAAATGATCTATACCTACATCACATGTAATATAACTCAACATTGTTGCCATTGAAGGATGAATCATACCTGAGCCTTTAGCCATTCCTCCAATACATATTCGTCTTTCTCCTAAAAAGGCTTGATATGCAATTTGCTTTACTTGAAGATCTGTTGTAAGAATTGCATTTGCTGCATCCATATATGCATTTTTATCTAATCTTTGGATAAGTTTATCTAAATTGCTATTCACTTTTTCGACAGGTATTGGCTCACCAATCACACCAGTTGAACATATCAAAACTTCTTCATTAGATAATCCCAGACGTTGAGCAAGTTCATATGTAATAATTTCACTATCAATTTTTCCTCTCCTACCTGTGCAAGCATTTGCATGTCCTGAATTAATTATTACAGCACGTATTTTGCCTCGGCAGGCTTTAATTCTATCAATACATAAATCCACACAATAAGCACGGGCTTCTGATTGAGTAAAGGTCCCACTGCAGCATGAACCATCAGGTAGATAAAGCAAAGCAAGATCTTTTTTACCAGAAGGCTTCAATCCTGCTGAAATACCAGCTGCTAAAAAACCATCAGGGCTAGTAATGCCACCAGAAATTGGAGACCATATAGAAGATGCCACAAGACTCAAATTCAGAAGAGCATTTTTCAATTACTATCAATATTAATGATTGATAAAAAACAAACAAAAAACTTTTATCTTAGATGGAAAGGCCACCAAAGAAGAATAGGTATCACAGGAGGTATTGCTAGTGGAAAAACCCTCATTGGAGATTTTCTTTGTCAATCCAAGAAGTGGCCTATTTTAGATGCTGACTTATATGCTTATCAAGCATTGAGACCTGGAAGCAAAATCTCTGAAAAAGTTTTATTAAGATATGGAGAGCAAATAATTCAAAAATCGAAGAACAATTATCCAATTATCAATCGCAAGTCATTAGCTAAAATAATCTTTCAAAATAATATTGAAAAAACCTGGCTAGAAGAATTAATTCATCCATTTGTCAACATAAGAATTGAAGAAGATTTAAAAAAATTCTCATCAAATTCAGTCATAATATTAATTATTCCTTTACTATTTGAAAAGAATTATACAAATATTTGTAGTGAAGTTTTATACATAGATTGTTCAAGAGTAAAACAGATAGAACGACTTAAATATAGAGATAAATTAAGTATTGAAGAAGCTAATCAAAGAATCGATGCACAATGGGACAACGCTTTAAAAAAACAATTTGCAGATCATATAATTAATAATTCTAATAATGATGAGGCATGGAAAGTACAATTAAAAAAAATATATAATTTCTAGCCTTGTAACTTTTTATTTAATATTTGATTAGCGAGTTTTGGATCCGCTTTCCCTTTTGTTTCCTTCATTAATTGACCGACAAAAAAACCTAGCAATTTCTTCTTGCCAGCTCTAAAAGATTCAACCTCATTAGGATGATTAAGGATCAATTTATTAATAATTTCCTCAATAAGTTTTGGATCACCAATCATACCTAAACCGCGTTCTTTGACTAATTGCTTTGGAGAACCACCATTACTTAATAGTTCAGGCAATATTTCTTTAGCAATTTTTCCACTTATTTCTCCTGCATCAATCATTTTCAACATTTCTGCTAATTCATTTGGCTTAAAAGATAATTGGTCAAATGATAATCTATTAGACTTAATAAAGGCTGCTATATCTCCAGTTATCCAATTTGCTGAAGATTTTGGTGTTCCACCTTCATTAACCACTTTTTCAAAATATTTAGCCATTGAAGATTCATCAGTCAAAACTCGTGCATCATACATAGAAAGGCCAAGATCCTCTGCGTATCTATTTCTTTTTGCAGCTGGCAATTCTGGTAATTCTGAGCGCCATTTTTCTTTTAATGAATGACTTACTTCAATCGGACCTAAATCAGGATCAGGAAAATAGCGATAATCGCTACTACCTTCTTTTGATCTCATGCTTTTAGTAAGTTGCTTAGCTTCATCCCATAACCTCGTTTCTTGTTTTACTTCTTCTCCAGATTCATAAGCTTTAATTTGCCGCTTAATTTCATATTCACAAGCTTTCTGAATAGCTGAAAATGAATTCATATTTTTGATTTCTACTTTTGTACCAAATGGATCATTAACAGTTGGTCGAACTGAAATATTCACATCACATCGCAAAGATCCCTCCTGCATATTCCCATCAGATACTCCCAGATAACGCATAATTCTTCTAATTTCAGCTGCATACTCCGCCGCCTCTCTACCTGTTCTTAAATCAGGTTTACTGACTATTTCAGCTAGTGCTACGCCTGCTCTGTTGTAATCAACCAATGAATGGGTGGAGCCTGACAACTGATCACTACCTGCGTGAACAAGTTTTCCAGCATCCTCCTCCATGTGTAATCTTTCAATACCTATTTTTTTGACATAAGTTTCTTTGCCTTTTTCGGCTACTTCTACCTCTATCCACCCATCTTCTGCAATAGGTTCATCAAATTGAGATATTTGATAATTTTTTGGTAAGTCTGGATAAAAATATTGCTTTCTATCAAATTTACTGTGAGAGGCAATATTTAAATTCAATGCCATCGCTGCTTTTACTGCATATTCCAGAACCTTTTTATTTAGGACTGGCAAAGTGCCTGGTAAGCCACATACCACTGGGTCAATATGAGTATTTGGATCGTCACCAAAGTTGGTTGATGCACTGGTAAATATTTTGCTCTTAGTTCCCAACTGCACATGCGTCTCTAATCCGATTACAACTTCCCAAGAAACATTTGATTCTGACATTAATTTGACCTAGATATATGAATCTTATGAAAGAAAAGCTCAGTCATGGAAGCTAACGTAATCTAAAACATTGAAAATAACATTTTCCAAATCCAAGCAATGGGTATCTTAGATGAAAAACCATTGTTAATCCTCGGAGGAGGATTAATGGGTCTTGCAATAGCCCATGAACTTGCTCAAAAAGGCAAACGCGTAGAAATTTTAAGTAGAAGCAGAAGTGAAGCAGCAGGCTTTGTTGCTGCTGGAATGCTAGCTCCACATGCTGAAGGGCTGACAGGTAATCTTTTAAATCTTGGTAAAATCAGTCTGCAAAAACATCCAAAATGGATAAGAAATATTGAGTCAAACAGTAAAATGTCATGTGGTCTTAAAACTTGCGGGATTGTTGTCCCATTTGAAACCCTCAAAGACTGTGAGTCCTACCCAACATATAAATTTGGTGAAAAGCTCAACAGGAATGAGCTCCTTCAAGAAGTTCCAGGACTCTCAAAAAAATGGAAATTAGGTTTACTTTTTCAACAGGACGGTCAAATCGACAATCGAAGACTTTTAATGAGAGCACTTGAAAAAGCTTGTGTTGAATTAGGTGTTCACTTTCAAGAAGGAGTTGAAGTGATTGAAATAATAAAAGATTCAAATAAATTTAATGGCGTCAAAATTAAAGATATTAATGGAAATATCAATCATTTAAAAAGCGAAGAGGCAGTTCTCTGCTGCGGAGCCTGGAGCAAACAAATATTTAAAACACTCCCTATTTTTCCTGTTAAAGGCCAAATGTTATCTATTCAGGGACCAAAACAGATTCTAAAAAGAATTATTTTTGGACCTGGCATTTACTTAGTTCCAAGAGATGACGGCCTAATAATCGTAGGGGCAACTAGTGAACGTGAGGCAGGCTTCCAAAAAGGACTTACTCCAAAAGGACAACGCGAGCTACAAAAAGGAATTCAATCTCTTATTCCTGAACTTAATCAACTACCTCATATGGAGAGATGGTGGGGTTTCCGTCCATGCACACCAGACGAAGGACCTTTGCTTGGAATGTCATCAATTAATGGACTATGGCTTGCTACTGGGCATCACCGGAATGGAGTTCTCTTGGCTGCGATAACTGCAGAATTAATTCGAAAATCTATTTGCTCGAACTCTTTATCTAATGAGGAAAGTAGTTTGTTGTCCCAATTCAGATGGGACAGGTTTTAAAAACCACTCACCAAAAGATTGTGAAGTTCAGCAATAATTTATTCCACTCTCCATGATTGATCTGATGGGGTCCAATCAACAAGTTCATTTTTCTGGAACCATAGATCAATTTCAAATACTGCTGTATCAGAACCATCAGAACCATGGATGACATTACGACCAATATTCACAGCTAAATCACCTCTAATGGTTCCAGGTTCAGCCTCAAGAGGCTTTGTTGCTCCAATCAATTTTCTGGCACTTGCAATAACACCTTCACCCTCCCAAACCATCGCTACAACAGGACCACTTGTTATGAAATCAACTAAATCTGAAAAGAAAGGACGATCTTTGTGAACACCGTAATGTTTTTCTGCAAGTTCTTTGCTTGGTTTGAGTTGCTTTAGGCCTACTAATTTGAATCCTTTAGTTTCAAAACGACCAAGAATCTCAGCGATTAAACCTCTTTGCACACCATCTGGCTTGATAGCAACAAAAGTTCTTTCCAAAGTCATTGCGGTATTCAATAATATGAAGCCATAGTCTTCCTAAAACTGCCCTCTTGGCAAGTAAAACATGACACTTAATAAAACTTTTCTTAGATTTAATTGTATTGATCGTGAATAATCAAAACTTGGCAACTTTGTTATCGCATAAATGGCTGTGAAAAATACTAATCAATCTCTCTCTTGGACTATCCAAAACAGCTCAGACCTCTATGGGATTGATCGATGGGGAAAGGGTTATTTCACAATCAATGAAAAAGGTAATATCGGTATTTGTCCTAACGGTTCCAAAAACAAATCTCATGATTTGATGGAACTATTAGATGAACTCGAAAGTCGAAAACTAAAATTTCCTCTGTTAATAAGATTTGACGATATTCTCGAAGACTGCTTAAGAAGCTTACATAAAGCTTTTGAAAAAGCAATTAATGACTATCAATATCAAGGAAAATACCAAGGTGTATTTCCAATCAAATGTAATCAACAGCGTCACGTAGTTGAAGAATTAATCGCCTGTGGTTCCAAATGGAATTTTGGCTTAGAAGCTGGAAGTAAACCAGAGTTACTAATTGCTTTATCAATACTAGAAGATCCTAAAGCTTTACTAATATGTAATGGCTATAAAGATCAACGTTATATTGAAACAGCTATTTTAGCACGTCAGCTTGGACGTCAACCTATAGTAGTTATAGAACAAGCAAGTGATGTTGATCTTATAATCAAATCAAGTCATTTACTCGGAGCATCTCCACTCATAGGAATAAGAGCCAAACTATCTAGTCAAAGTAGTGGAAGATGGAGTAGCTCGATTGGTGACAAATCGAAATTTGGACTTTCAATTCCAGAAATATTGAAAGCAATCAAAAGGTTAAAAGAAGCAAATCTTCTCAATGAATTAAAGCTTTTACATTTTCATCTAGGGAGTCAAATTAACGATATAGGTGTTTTAAAAGATGCCTTACAAGAAGCAGGACAAATTTATGCAGAATTAATTAATCTTGGGGCACCTATGGGATACTTAGATGTTGGAGGTGGTTTAGGTATTGATTACGACGGAAGTCAAACAGCCTCAATAGCATCTACTAACTACTCACTGCAAAATTATGCAAATGATGTAGTAGCAACAATTAAAGAGTGTTGTGAATCAAAAAAGATACCACTACCAACTTTGATTACGGAGAGTGGAAGAGCTATTGCTAGTCACTTTTCAATCTTAATCTTCAATGTTTTAGGCAAAAATTCGTTACCTTCTGACATTCCTAAAGAAGATGAAAAAGAATGTCTCTCTGTCAGAAATTTACGTGAAACATTAGTCCATATAAATTCTCTAGAACTTAGACAAGAAGAAGATTTAGCCAAACTACAAGAAGCATGGAATGATTCTCTTAAATTTAAAGCAGATGCACTAGCGGCTTTTCGTCTCGGTTATATAGATTTAGTTGAACGTGCAAAAGCTGAGCAGTTGACATGGGCCTGTGCAAAAACAATTGTTCATCAATTACCAAAAAATATACTTCTACCTAAAGAACTAAAGAAATTAAGTGAAAGTTTAGCCATAACGTATTACGCAAATCTTTCCGTATTTAGATCCGCTCCAGATACTTGGGCCATTGATCAAGTTTTTCCAATTATGCCAATCCATCGGCTTAACAAAGAACCGAACAAACTTGGTCACTTTGCAGATTTAACATGCGATTCAGATGGAAAGCTTGATCAATTTATTGATAATGGAAAAATTAAAAATTTACTACCTCTTCATGAATTTAATCAAGACGAAAAATATCTAATTGGTCTTTTCTTAGGTGGCGCCTATCAAGAAGTAATGGGAAATCTACATAATTTATTTGGGAGTACTAATGCAGTCCATATAAGATTCACAGAAAAAGGCAAATACAAAGTTGAGCATGTCATTCGTGGGAATTCAAAATCAAATGTTCTTGAATATTTGGAGCATGATCCAGAAATATTATTAGAGCGATTACGAAAATCAAGCGAATCAGCTATTCAAGGTGGGCATCTAAAAATCCAGGATGCACAAAAACTAATAGAGCATGTAGAAGCAAGCCTCCGTCAAAGTACTTACCTACAGAGTTAAATTAAGACAATTGTTGAATCAAATCCTCATTAGCTTTATCTAAAGCTAGATCCAACGATTGAGGTTGACTACCACCAGCTTGAGCGAGATTTGGACGACCACCGCCACCACCACCACACATTTTTGCAACCCCACTTATAAATTTGCCTGCATGAAAACCATCTATAACTAAATCAGGAGAAAATGCAGCAACAAACACTAATTTATTATCGATCTCCTGATTTGGAATGCCTCCAAAAACAACAGCAGAGTACTTGCCTAAATGATCTATCAAACTTGAAGCCGCAGATTGCAATCCAGATCCGTCAACGCCATCTAAACGTCTGATTAATAATTTACTCTTACCAACAGATTTTGCAAAACTCGCCAAACCCAATGCCTTCGCTAATGCGAGTTCATTTTTTACTTTGATAAGTTCTTTTGTTTTATCTTTCAATTCCAGTTGAAGAGATGAAACTCTCTCAACAATTTCATATGATTGAACCTTGAATGATTTACTTAACTCCTTAACCACCAAATCACGTTCATTAAAATAATCTAAAACTGATGGACCAGCTATAGCCTCTATTCGTCTGATACCTGAAGCAATACCTGTCTCATTAATAATCTTAAACGTACCTAGTTGTGACGTGCGAGTTACATGGGTTCCTCCACATAACTCCATAGAAACACCTGGAACATCCACAACACGTACCACATCTCCATATTTCTCACCAAACATTGCCAAAGCACCAGCAGCCATAGCCTCCTTAATTGGCATTGTTTTAATTTGAATTGGATGATCTTCGTTAATCCATTGATTTATCCGTACTTCCATATCCTGAAGTTCTTTTAATGTCAGAGGTTTTGGAGCATTAAAATCAAATCTCAATCGATCATTTGAAACTAACGAGCCTCTTTGACTTACACTTGAGTCAATCAATAACTTTAAAGCTGATTGCAATAGATGTGTAGCGGTGTGATTTGATGTAGTTCGTTGACGAAAAGATGGAGTAACATTCATCTGAACAGATGAATTAACTTTTAGAACTCCAGTATTAACAATACCAAAATGAATAAAAATATTCTTCTTTTTTCTAACATTTTCTATAGACACCTCTAGATCTTGAGACGTTATTAAGCCTTTATCTCCGATTTGGCCACCCGACTCAGCATAAAAAGGAGTTCTATTAACAATAATCTTAACTAAATCACCCTCAACAGCTTGTTTTACTAATTCATTATTTTTAAAAATACCTATCACAGTTGAAGTGGTTTCTAACTTTTCATAGCCCTCAAATCGTGTTTCATCAAATAAAGAAATTTCTCTTTCAATTGAACCTTCTTCAGTTAAATCAATACTGACAGAAGCATCTTTTGCACGTTTACGTTGCTTTGCCATCTCATTCTCAAAACCATTAATATCAACAGATATACCTTTTTCATTTGCGATCTCTTCTGTTAATTCCAAAGGAAAACCATATGTATCATAAAGCTCAAATGCCTGCGCACCAGAAATAAGATCACATTCTTGAGCAGTTATATCTGCCAAAAGTTTTTCTCCCCGTTCAAGAGTTTCAAGGAAACGAGATTCTTCTATTGCTAACTCATTAAGAATGATTTTCTTTTTCTCCAGTAATTGAGGATAAGCATTTTTCATCAGCTCAATAGCAACTTCAGATAGCTGAGGTAAAAAAGACTGATTAATCCCTACCAGTCGACCATGTCGAATTATACGCCGTATAAGACGACGAAGAATATAGCCTCGCCCTAGATTACTAGCAGTTACACCATCACAAATCAAATGAGTGACAGCTCTGCAATGATCTCCAATAATTTTTAATGATGTTTGATTTTTTTTATTTGTAGTTTCATAATTAATTTTAGCTAATAAAGCTGCTGACTCAATGAGAGGAAAAATAAGATCCGTTTCGTAGTTATTAGATTTTTTTTGCAAAATTTGAGCCATTCTTTCTAATCCCATTCCTGTATCAATATGACAATTCGCCAATGGTTCAAGAGTGCCATTTAAGTCTCGATTGTATTGCATAAAAACCAAGTTATAAAATTCGATAAATCGACTATCGTCTTCAAGATCTATACAATCACTTCCTAATTCGGGTTTAAAATCAAAATACAATTCCGAACATGGACCACAAGGTCCTGTAGCTCCAGATGCCCAAAAATTATCCGAAGCACCCATTCTGATGATTCTCTTTGCATCAACCCCTTCAACTTCTTTCCATATTTGCTCTGCTTCTAAGTCATCCTCAAAAACGCTAATGACTATATTCTTTGGATTTAATTGAAAAACCTTGGTAGTTAATTCCCATGCCCAATGAATTGCCTCTTTTTTAAAGTAATCACCAAACGAAAAATTGCCGAGCATCTCAAAAAAAGTATGATGCCTAGCTGTTTTCCCTACATTTTCAATATCATTTGTTCTAATGCATTTTTGACTGGATGTTGCTCTAGGAGTAGGAGACTCTTTC
Organism: uncultured Prochlorococcus sp.; assembly: GCA_902564695.1. Taxonomy (GTDB): domain Bacteria; phylum Cyanobacteriota; class Cyanobacteriia; order PCC-6307; family Cyanobiaceae; genus Prochlorococcus_B. Next base: position 19,314 of record CACFCB010000015.1, read on the forward strand.
AATCCTAAAAATATAGGCTTAAAAGGTAACATCCCAGCAATTGTCAATAAAACCGTTGGATCATCTGGAATTAAAGAAGAACTTGCAAGTTTCTTATGATTATGTTTGGTAAAAAAGTTTATAAATGCTTCTCTTATTTCATCTCCTGAAAGAGATGGAGGATTAATTAAGGTGGAAGAATTTTTTTTCATAACTAAAAATTATCTCTAAAAAGGTTTTTGAAGACAATCACAAAAATGGTCAAATTGGCTCAACATGCCCTTAAACAATAACAAAATGGAAACCCATGAGACTTCGAAAGACAAAATATTCAAAAAAATCCGTCGAGATCCATTCCTATTGCAAACAAATAATATTTACGGGAAGCAGTATCACACCTTCAAACCTCAGTGTCCTATTATAGTGAAAATTGATCTAGGTATTTTCACTCAGCAATCTAATTTGTTGCAGCTTTCTAGCTCTCTCTGATTAATGGATTTAGGAACATGATTTTTACTGAATCGACAGCTTTAGAAAATCAGAAAAAGGATACTCCTATGCTTTCACTGCAATATGAAAAAATTGCTGAAGATACACACACCTTAAGATCTTTGGATTGGGATCGGAGCAGGTTTGATATTGAATTTGGCCTTCGAAATGGCACTACGTACAATAGCTTTTTAATAAGAGGCAAAAAAACTGCACTTATAGATACAAGCCATTTAAAGTTTAAAGATATTTGGTTTAAAAAACTAATACAAGAAATTAATCCAACAGAAATTGATTATTTAATAGTCAGTCACACAGAGCCAGATCACTCAGGACTCATTAAATACTTAATTGAATTAAACCCAAATATTGAAATCGTCGCATCTAAAGTAGCTATAAAATTTCTAGAAGACCAAATCCATCAACCTTTTAGGTCAAGAGCAGTCAAAAGTGGTGAGGATCTAAATCTAGAAATTAATTCAATCAGCGGAATCGAGCATAAAATTGAATTTATTAGTGCGCCAAATCTACACTGGCCCGATACTATTTTTTCTTTTGATCACGGTACACAAGTTTTATATACTTGTGACGCGTTTGGTTTGCATTTCTGTTCAGAAAAATTGTACGATGAAAATCCAAGCTTATTAAATGAGGATTTTCGATTTTATTACGACTGCCTCATGGGTCCTAATGCACGCAGCGTAGTTCAAGCATTAAAAAAAATTGATGCATTGCCAACTATCAAGACTATTAGTGTTGGACATGGACCAATCCTTAATTTTAATACGCAGTTATGGCTGAATAATTATAGAGAATGGAGTAAGCAACGAAGTGCAGGCGAAAATTACGCTGTGGTTTGCTATTTAAGTCAATATGGTTTTTGTGATCAGCTTAGTCAAGCAATTGCTCATGGCATAGGTAAGGCAAATGCTCAAGTCCAATTAGTTGATCTTATTGCTTCAGACACTCAAGAGTTAAGTGCTCTTATTAGTGAAGCAAGTGCAGTCGTTGTACCAACATGGCCCATCAACTCTGATTCAGAATTACAAAGCAACATTGGAACCCTACTTGCATCCTTAAAACAAAAGCAGTGGGTAGCTACCTATGACTCCTATGGCGGAAATGAAGAGCCAATTGACTTTATTACTAATCAATTAAGAAAGCTTGGGCAAAAAGAAGCTTTTAAACCACTTAGAGTACGTGACGAACCAAACAAAAGTGTTTACCAACAATTTGAAGAAGCTGGTACAGATTTAGGTCAAATTCTTACTAGAAAGAAAAATTTAGCTGCTACTAAAAGCCTTGATGGAGACTTAAATAAAGCACTTGGTTGCTTAAGTGGGGGACTCTACATTGTTACAGCAAAAGATAGTGAAGGTGCGGACAGTCGTGACGGTGCGATGGTTGCAAGTTGGGTTAGTCAAGCAAGTTTTGAACCCCCTGGAATAACCGTGGCAGTAGCCAAAGACAGAGCCATTGAATCACTATTGCAAGTCAATGATCGTTTTGTTCTGAATATCCTTCAAGAAAATAACTATTTACACCTCTTCAGACATTTTTTAAAACGTTTTCCACCAGGTGCTAATCGATTTGAAGGAGTTGAATTGATGAATGATCTTGCAGCTGGGGGACCAGTACTATCTGACGCGCTGGCATTCCTTTCATGTAAAGTTATTCAAAGAATGGAGACAACAGATCATTGGATCATTTATTCATTAGTTGAAAAAGGCAATTTATCTAATACTCAGAGTAAAACAGCAGTTCATCACAGAAGAGTTGGTAGTAATTATTAACAATGATAGTAAAAAAATTTTCTTCAACAAATTTAAATACTTTCGTAAAAAAAACCATTCAGATTCCCATTGAAGAGAACTTCCTTTGCTTAAGAAGCCTAAACCCAAAAAGAACAAGATTTGAAGTTGAATATTCACTTGAAAAAGGGAGCTGTACAAATTCTTTTTTCCTCAAGTCTTCTAAAGATGAACATTCTAAATTACAAGAATATATTTTAATTCATCCTCCTGGTTTAACATTTGAAAAAGAATTTTTAGAAGAGTTTGAGGCATTAATTAGCAGTAATTCCGCTGCAATAAAGCTAGTCATGGGTCATATCAATCCCAATAAAGTAGCTTTTGTGAAAAGAATGAATGTAAAATATAAAAATTTAACGGTTATTTGTTCTAATCCAGGAGCAAAATTATTCAAGGACATTTGGAATTTACGAAAACCATCAAAAAATACAAATCACAAAGAAGCATTGGAGACAGTTGAAGTCCTCCCTAATATTCAAATTATTAAGGAATTAGAGACTCTTTCACTCGATAATAATTTTGAGATTACATTCATTCCCGCGCCAACAGCTCGTTGGCCAGGTGGATTAATTGTTTTTGAAAAGCAAACTGGTTTACTGATGAGTGATAAATTATTTGGTGCACATGTTTATGAAGAAAAATGGGCTGAATTAAACAGTATTAGTACAGAGGAAGAAAGAAGACATTACTTTGACTGCCTTATGGCACCAATGTCTACTCAAGTCAATAGTATTATCGAAAAATTGGAAGACTTTGAGATTGACATAATAGTTCCTGGACATGGACCTGCCATCACAGGTAGTTGGAGAAGTTTGTTAAATAACTACCAAAGCTGGGGCGAAAGCCAAAAATATAGCAACTTAAGAGTTGCTCTATTATTTGCCAGTGCATATGGAAACACTGCCGCTATTGCTGATGCCATAGCCAGAGGAATTAATAAGACAGGAGTCAAAGTTAAGATTATTAATTGTGAATTCACCGCATCAAATAGCTTAATCACTGAAATTCGTAAAGCAGACGGATATTTAATTGGATCCCCAACATTAGGAGGACATGCTCCCACCCCGATTGTTTCAGCACTTGGCACACTTTTGGCTGAGGGTGATAGAGGTAAGCCTGCTGGAGTGTTTGGAAGTTATGGATGGAGTGGAGAAGCTCTTGATTTACTTGAAAAAAAATTAAAAGATGGAGGCTTCAAATTTGGATTCGAGCCTATCAAAATCAAATTTAGTCCTGATCCTGTCATGATTAAAAAACTTGAGGAAACAGGTATCCAATTTGGTAAGAAATTAATTAATGCAAAATTACGTCAACAAAGAAAGGCTAATGTTGGCTTAAATACGAGTAAAAGTGACCCAACAATTAATGCACTAGGGAGGGTCGTCGGATCACTATGTATTTTGACAGCTCAAAAAGGAAATGAAGATAATTTAATTAGCGGAGCCATGGTTGCAAGCTGGGTTAGTCAAGCAAGCTTCTCTCCGCCTGGTATTACGATTGCCGTAGCTAAAGAAAGAGCTGTAGAAAACTTACTTCATACAGGTGATAACTTTGCTTTAAATATTTTAGAACAAAATAATCACCAAAGTCTCCTTAAACAATTTCTTCAATCCTTCAAGCCTGGGGATAATAGATTTGCAGATCTTAAAATACAATTCAGTCCAGGTAATCAACCATTATTAAATGAAGCTTTAGCATGGCTGGAAGGAACAGTGACTCAACGAATGGAATGTGGTGATCATTGGTTGATATATGCTGAGATTAAACATGGAAAAGTTATCCAAAAAGATGGAGTCACAGCAGTTCATCATAGAAAAACCGGAGCGAACTACTAAATCCATTTCATCACGGATTATTCCAAAAATACTTCTTCTTCATTAAATATGTCTAATAAAAAACTTCTTGTTATAACTGCAAGTAATGGTGAAAATCTCAAACTAGCTGAGAGATTTCTAATTGCAGGCAAAAAACTAAATTACGCATGTACTTTACTTGATTTAACTAAATCAGAAAATGATTTACCTATATTCAATCCTCGTCATAATTCAAAAGATAAAGTACCAGCCAATCTTGGATCCATCAATCTTCAAATGCAAAATCACTCACACTGGGTTATATGCGCACCTGAATATAACGGTTCAATACCTCCAATTCTGACTAATGCCATTGCTTGGCTTTCTGTTCAAGGTAAAGATTTTCGCAGTTTATTTAATGAGCGTCCAATTGTAATAGCAAGTTTTTCAGGGGGAGGATGTATGGAAGTATTACTGTCAATGCGGATTCAATTAACCCACCTTGGAGCTCTGGTTTTAGGTCGTCAATTAAGTAGTAATCAATCAAAAATTGCTGAAGATAGCTCAATCAACACAATTTTAAATCAACTGCTAAAACTAAAGAGTCCTGATTGAATCAATAACTAATCTTTACTACTAATTAAGTTGTCATTAAATTTCAGTTCATTCCATTTCATTAAGATTTCCTTTGCCATAGGAAGAGCATGTACTGATCCACCACCAGGAGTATTCTGTACAAATGCAACAATGACTATTTCTCCAGAGTCATAAGGTGCAAAACAAGCAAACCATGCATGATCATCCCCTCCACTACTATCTTCAGCAGTTCCAGTTTTACCAGCGACTGTAGGAAGAATAGAATTATCTGTATCTATTGCCATACCAGTTCCACTAGTTACCACTTTTCGAAGGCCCCTACGTATTGTTGCGAGTGTCGTTTCTTGAATATCTACCTTTTGCATATATTTTTCTGATCTCCAATTTGTATTACCATCAACTAAATGAGGAGTAATCAAATACCCACCATTAGCAAAAACTGCATACGCACGAGCTAATTGTAATGGAGTAACTTGAACAACCGATTGACCAATAGATGCACTAGCCATATCCTCTACTATCCATGGAGTCTCACCAGGATTCCCCCACCCACGACCTTCAGAGGCCCATTTCTTATTACCTACTAAGCCCTTATTTTCGTCAATTACAGTTTCTATACCGGTATAATTATCGAAGCCAAGCTTGATAGCAGCATCATACAAAGCCTCAGATCCAGATCCCACTCCGACTTGATAAAAAAAAGTATTACTGGAAACTCTTAGGGCATCTTCATATCCAATCCAACCAAAACCTCTTTTATTATATTCAGGAAAACAATGACTACCATATTCTATACATGGAAGGGTATTCAATTTTCTATTTGGAGGAAACTTTCCACTTTCCATACCTGCAATAGCCGTAACTGGCTTCCATGTACTTCCAGGATCATATGCATTAAATGCTCTACTTAAGAGAGGGTATTTTGATGACAAAAATAAGTTGCCATATTGATTATTTGTAAATGGTTGCGAGAAAAAATTAAGATCAAATGTCGGTTGGCTAGCAATCGCTCGAATTGCTCCTGTACGAGGATCAAGAGCTACTATCGCACCAGCTACTTTGTCAGACAAAACATTTTCTGCAGTAAGTTGTAGTTCTAAATCAAGTGTTAAAGTTATATCTTTACCAGCTTGGGGCAACTTTAAGCCTAAGCTACGTTGAACTGTACCTATAGAATCAACCTCAAGCATTTCACCTCCCCACTTTCCTCTCAACTCCTTTTCAAAAGCAGCTTCTATCCCTTTTCTTCCAATTCGATCAAATAATTTATAACCTTTTTCTGACAAATTTGAAAATTCTTTTTGAGTTATTAGCTGTGTATAACCCAAAGTATGCGCAGCCAAAGACTGATAGGGATAATTTCTAACCAAACCAATATCTATTTGAGCACCAAATAAATTACCTTCTTGTTCTTTAAACCTAATAACTTGCTCCTCCGATAAATCATTTAATAAAACTTTTTTATATGGCGTATCTGAGTTACTTCTGTTAAAAGCAATTTCTAATTGATTGATAGAAACATTTAGCAAATCAGATAGAGACTGTCTAAGATTAATCCATTGACTATGCGTTACTAATCTAGGTTGTATGGACAAAGAATAAGAAAGTTTATTGTCAGCAAGAACAACACCATTACGATCTAATAATCTGCCTCTTATTGGGGGGTTAGAAATTAACTTTATTCTATTTTCAGCAGAAAGTTTTTTATAATATGATCCATTAATGATTTGTATCCAAAAAAGACGCGCACCTGTGAGAGAAAAAATTAAACAAATAAATAAAAAGAAAACTAATGGTTGATTAGAAGCAGCAACATGCTTTTGCGAACTTAAAAAATAACTTTTCTTTTTCTTCATTGAGACAATTAAAAAATATTTATCTATTATCTAATCATTTGAGGTATAGTTTATCTTATGTTTAAGATCATCAAGTTGATCATCAATTTTATTTAAAATAGAGATTAAAGAATCTTCATTATTATTTCCATACTCAGGATAATTTTCTTCAATAGTCACATCAACTGAGACAACAGGATAACCCAATCCAGGAATTAATTGATCAATCTTATCCCTCAATTTCTTGGCTGATGAAGCACCGTCAACCTGCAATTCTGCAAAAGACTTTTTTGAACTAAGCACATCAATTATTTTTTTTAGTCCTCCACCTTTGGCATTATTAATGATGCCCATTCCAAAAGGTAAGGCTGAATCCATTACAAATAAATGCAAATCCCTTAACTGATCTTTAGCCATACTGGCTCTCCAAACGCTACTTAAGAATACTTGTTTCTGCTGTTGGAAAGTAAGGAGTACAACTATTATTAGAAATACCAACAGACCATCCAACAAAAACAGAAATCACCATGAGTGCCGCCACTGGAAGAAAAGCTTGATGAGTAGTTTCAAGAGTTAACCATTCTCTCCAACCTCTTATAAAACGCTCTCGAGCATAACGATTCCGTTCTCTAGAAGCTTCATTAATTTTCTTTCTAAAAGATTTTTCTACCCAACGCTCAAAAGACCTTTTCTTAGTTACTGCCATTTTTCTTTCTACTTCTAACAATTGTCCGGCAGTAAGATCAGGGTGGAAAGTTCCAATTAAATCAAGCGTTTTCAAAAACATTTCTACTGCAGCATCCTTAATAACCCGTTCATCATCTGAAAGAAAAGTCCAATCAACTTCAGGATAAAAACGAGCTCGATTAAGGTTAATTTGATCTGCTCCTAATTGACCAGGTTCTCTCAGCCATCTATCAGTATTATTATCAAAGCGTCTCCAGTAAAGAAAAGGATTTATATAAATCACTTTCCCTGAGATAGTAATACTATCGTTCTGGAGACGGCGGCTTAACTGCGCATCAGTCTGTTGTGCAACAATCAAAAGTAATCAGCTATTGAACCAAGTTATCTTTTTTTTATGACCTAGACCACCCCTAGACTTGCAAAAAATTTAGCATTGCAAAACTTTTAAGTCCTTATAGAAAACAGTAGATGTATAAAAGGTTTAAAAATTACGTCAAATAGAATTCTTCAACTCAGAAAGTATTTTATCTCAATAAAAAGTCCATAACTAATCTTTGTCTTAGATAAAAAATACTGAATCAGATTAATGACCGATTAAAACGACTTATTTAATTTTTTAAAATACAAATATCACAAAATTTCAAGAATGACATTTAGTCTCATTCCATTAAACAAAACCTAATTCAGTCAATCCTGAATAATTTTTCTAATCTCAGCAGTTAAAGCACGAGATCAATTACACATCCTCAGACAAACAGATCTAATTATTTTAATCGAATCCTTCTCTAGTTATCATTTGTCTTTTTCTCACCTGAAATGCTACCCAACATAATTCCTTACTACTTCTCACTAAAAAGCTAAAGAAGGTATGTAAATCCTTACAAGAATAAGTATCTTTTTTAAAAGATTTGGCAAAACAACGATAATTCAGTTAAGTTCATTGCGAACATAACCTTATAAATACAATGCTTCGTAAGCAAGAAAAAAATGCAATCACTAGAGGAATTATCCTTGCATTGGGTTGGGGATGGGGTTTGGATAGATTTTATGAAGGAGATAAAAAAGGGGGAATTCTCTCAATAATTGGTTGGGGTATTATCTTTACAAGTTTTCTATTTTTGAAATGTTCAGGAATTGAATATGTTGATGGTGTGAAAGATTATTCTAATTACAGTCCTAACCCTTTAATTGTTCTTCCTTTGATTGCTGGTCTATATGGAATATATTTGATTATTAGAAAGGGATTTAGATTGGCAAAACAATTTGAAAATGCAGAAGACTAAAAAATCCTTCTGCCTGAAATCAAGGCAACTTGAACGTAAGCTCAATACTTACTAAATGCTATGAGTTGCAATTTTAAATTTAGCAGCAATGCAACAATTGCATCTTTTCTCCACAAAAAGCCGCCTTATTCACAAGGTGGCTTTTTTCTTCTCTTAATGATTTCAACTCCATTAACTTGGAAATGAATTATTGATTAAATTTTTGATTTAATAATTTTTACCTTTCCCAATAGACTTTTAAACCAATAACTATTGAAATCTAATTCTACGATAAGTTGTGATAATGCTATTCTAAAATGCTTCTAACAACTACCCAGATTCAGTAAAAAAAAATATTGCTCTAGTTTCTGTCTGAAAATATGAATTATTAATAGCATCAGAATGGTTATCTGCACAATCTTATAAAGATTATTTCTATTTAAATGTTAAAAATAATTTACTTAGTTAAAGAACTGAAATAGTAAATAAGAGCAAAGTAATTACAAAAACAAAGGAAAGCAATGTTTACATATGGAATTAGCCTGTTAAGTTCTAATGTGACATCTACTCTTGCTCTGACTGCTATTTCATTTAGTTTTTTCTCTATAAAAAAAGCTAGTTTTTCAACAATTGTGTTGAAGAGATCAAAGCAGGCGGCGAGACTTCTACCAATACAGTTAGTTTTGCAATAGCGAAAAGTAATCACAACGATAAAAGAATTCATAAAGTAACTCAACAACTTAAACGGCTGTGAATATTTTGATTATAATTTTTAGTTTTCAAAAACCACTTGATCCTAAGCTATTTAAGATTTTAAAACAAAGTTTAAATAGAAAGTAGTGACTTTTTTGAGACTGAAATCCTCCATTTTATTGAGACTGTTAGTTTAATTAATTATTCTTTGAAAGAGTTTTTTAATGGTGCGAATTAAATCCGAATTTTTTACGAAATGCTTAGGTAAATTAATTATCTAACTTTTTTTTCGAAGTAGAAGTTATATACAAAGACTAATAATATCATCCATAGAAAAAAGAAATAAATGATTTTGTTATTAGTAGTAGAATAAAATCAACAAAGATACCAAGGTAAGAATGGAGGAATCTAGTCACAAGGATGAAGAGGTAAAAAAAATCACTAAAGGAAGAACATTTAACATCCCATTTTCTTTAGACGAAGTAAACGACAATATATCTATTAGAACTAATAGCTATAATGTAACATCAAAAGAACAACTAATTAATCAAGCATTGAAATTGCATTCAAATGGCAATATTAAAGAGGCAATAAAATATTATCAATACATAATTAATCAAGGATATCAAGATTACAGAGTTCTTTCTAATTATGGAATGATAATAAAAGATCTTGGTAAATTACATGAAGCAGAAAAATACTATCGCAAAGCTATTGAAATAAATCCGAATTTCGCTAATGGATTTTACAATTTATCAATCTTAATGCAAGATCTTGGTAAATTACATGAAGCAGAAAGATTTCTTCGTAAAGTAACTCAACTTAATCCTACTTACTCAAAAGCATATTCTAATCTAGGAGCCATATTGATAGATCTTGGTAAATCAAAAGATGCCGAAAGATTTCTTCGCAAAGCAATTCAACTTAATCCTAGTTACTCCATAGCATATTCTAATCTAGGAATAGTTTTGAAAGATCTTGGAAACTTAAAGGAGGCAGAACAATACCAGCGTAAAGCAATTCAATTTAATCCTAATTTTGCAAATGCATATTATAATCTAGGAAACACACTAATAGATCTTGGTAAATTAGAAGAATCCATCCTTATTTCACAGTCAGCACTTGAATTAAAATCAATCAATGAAGCGGATAAATTACGTACTTTATTACAAATCACGATCACTCAATTACTTTTAGGAGATTTCTCAGAGATATTTTTGAACATCAAAAAAACAAAAGAATTAATAAAACAAGGAGTACTTAAGACTATAAACAAAGAAAAAGTTAGAAATAATTCATTATCTTATATCCAATTCCTCACATCATTGTACCCACAACTTGAAAAGCAAGATTTAAATCTTAAATTTGATATTGTACCTCATATTGGAGAAAGTCATTGTCTATCTTTTGCTCATCAAACATTATCTATATTTCCAAAGTCAAAAAAAATTCAACCAGTATTAATAACAGGAGCAAAAGCCTGGCATTTTGCTAAACAGGAAAATAATAAATGGAAAGATTCATTAAATCAACAGATAAAAAATCATACATATAGTAATAATATATTTATTTCTTTTGGAGAAATAGATTGCAGAAAAGATGAGGGTATACTCCCCTTCTCACGCAAGAATCAAAAAGATATTCTTGAAGTATGTGAAACGACTATTAATGGTTATTTAAATTATATGGAAAGTACACTATCACCAATTTTCTCGCAAAGATATTACTTTGGAATCCCAGCACCAACTAAAAAGAAAGAATTTAATGACGAATTAGATATTAAGAGAATTGAAATGATAAAAATATATAATTCGCTTCTAAAAAATAAAGTGTTATCTCGTGGCTCCTATTTCTTAGATGTTTATTCTTTGACATCTAAGGAAAATGGAGAA
>CACFCB010000016.1 GCA_902564695.1 uncultured Prochlorococcus sp.
TTTCAATCACATCAAGAGAATTACTACGATCATTCCTTGATTGAGGTGCTCTTAATTTTGTTACAGGAGTATGCAGTATTTTGTTAATAATGCCCTTACTTAATGCCTCAACTACTTTTCGTTCTCTAGCCGAGAAGTCAGGTCCCATTCTGCTTAATGCCTTCTGAAGTTCTTCTTTTCTGATTGCCTCCAAACCAGATCTAAGGCAATTAATAGTTGGAACAGCCGCTAAACTATCCCACCATTCTAAAAAAATACGACATTCTTCCTCTATCAATCCTTCTGCTTCTAAAGCGAGCTTTTGTCTTGCTTCTTGATTTCTTGAAACGACTTCTTGAAGGTCATCAACATCATGAGATTCAATCCCAGAAACTGATTTTGCATCAGAAGAAATATTTCTTGGAACTCCAATATCAATAAGCCTTAACAATGGTTTTCTATCTATTTTTATTAATTTTTCAGCATCAATAATTGGCTCTGTAGCAGCTGTACTTGTAAATACAAGAGTACTCATAGAGAGACAGCTATCAAGCTCATCAATTAATTGACAATCAATTTGAATATCTGGAAATGCTGCGGAAAGATCCTCGGCCCTTTTTTTAGTTCTATTTAGAAGCGTAAGTGAGTAGCATCCTTTTGATTGGAGATGCTGAAGTAACAAACGACTCATTCGACCAGCACCAACAACAGCGACCTTTTCAGTCTCTAAAGTCATCAATTGATCTTTGCCATGTGCTTGACCAAGTTTTAATTGAGCTAGTTCTACAGCCGCAGAACTTATCGAAACTGCTCCAGTTCCAAGATTTGTCTCGCTTCTAACGCGTTTACCAGTACTGACTGCCTGAGTTAACAATCTGTTCAAAATAGGGCCTAGACTTTGATGGTCTTGACCAAGACGGACCATTTTTTTTACTTGAGACAGGATCTGTCCCTCTCCTAAAACCAAACTATCCAAGCCAGCAGAAACTCTCATAACATGAGAAACTGCTTTCTCTTGAATAAAGTTAAACAAATGAGGGGAAAGAATCTCTTCTTCAAGACCAGAAAAATCAAGAAGAAAAGATTTAATTGCATCTATCCCTAATTGAGGGTCTTTAACTAAGCTATAAATTTCAAGTCTGTTACATGTACTCAATATGGAAACTTCTAGTATTTGATCAATTTTCTTTAAATTATTAAAAGATTTTTCAATAAGTTCCTCTGGAATACTTAGCTTTTCACGCACTTCGACTGGGGCCGTGCGATGGCTAAGACCGACGACAGCAATATGCATAAATAGCCCCTTAATTCATTTACTTAAGTCTCACTTCAAAGAGATGCTTTGAGCACCATCTTTGATGTGAACAGTATTGGTAAATCTTGCTGTTTGATCAAGCGTACTAATAACGAGACTGCTAGTTCTCGTGCAATCTTTTTCAAATTTAACACCATCAAAAAGCAATCCATCTGTTATTCCACTACCAGCAAAAACGACATTTTCTCCTGAGGCTAGTTCATTTGCTTCATAGATCTTGTCAATATCAGTTATGCCCATTTCGTTCAATCTTTTTATATTTCCCTCTTTTGTATAGTCTGCCCACTCTGATGTTTGAGCGATAGCTGGATCATAAACAAGTTGTCCCTGAAAATGTCCCCCAAGTGCCCTCATGGCAGCAGCTGAAATAACTCCCTCTGGAGCAGCTCCAATACCCATTAAACAATGCGTACCAGTACCCTCAAATCCACATGCAATTGCAGCCTGAACATCTCCATCTGAAATGGGCTGAATCCTGGCGCCGGTAGATCTAATTTCGGAGACTAAATTTTTATGCCTAGCTCTATCCATAACAACAATAGTTAAATCACTTATTGCGATACCAAGGCAATCACTCAGGATTTTTATGTTTTCTGTAGGCGTTTTTCTAATATCAACCTTTCCTTTAGTTGCTGGTGGAGCAGCTAATTTATTCATATAAAAATCTGGAGCATTAAATAAACCACCCCTATCAGAGGCAGCTAAAACAGCCATAGATCCACGCTGGCTGTTAGCACATAAATTTGTCCCTTCGCATGGATCTACTGCGAAGTCAACTCCAGGTCCTGTACCTGATCCAACTTCTTCTCCGATATAAAGCATTGGAGCTTCATCTCTTTCTCCTTCTCCAATTACGATCCTTCCTTGCATCTGAATCGTTCCCATTCTCTTTCGCATTGCCTCTACGGCAGCGGCATCAGCCTCATCTTTTTGACCCAAACCAGTCAATTGAGCAGATGCAATTGCAGCTTGCTCAACTACTTCAAGAATTTCTTGGACGAGAGTACGATCCACTTTTTGCAGCTAGGTAAAGAAATTTACGCCTTAAGGCAGACAATATTGTAAGTAATTGAGGGCATTGAAAAATGCTCAGGAAAAAGTACTCACAAAAAACTTATTATCTGTTGATAAGCGATAATTACTGTATCAGTGCGTGGTCACACTAGAACTTGTGACCATGAATTAATAGAATCTCTGCCAAAAGACAAAAACAATGATCCAATCAATTTCGTCAGCAATTTTTTCTGAACACCGTCCAGTTCAAATAATCCCTTCAGTCTTGCCTGCAGACTGGGCAAATATGGGCCAGTGCGTAAAAGACCTTGAACTAGCAGGTGTAGACAGAATTCAATTTGATGTTATGGATGGGAACTTTGTTCCAAATCTCACATTTGGCCCAGAAATGATTTCCGCATGCAGAAATTATTGCAAAGTTCCATTTGAGACTCAATTAATGGTTAGTCAATACAATTGTGAAACCATGCTTGATGGATATGTAGAAGCAAGTAAGGGTGCAAATGGAGAGCCAGGAGTTGTAATTGCACATGCTGAAGCGAATGTTCACCTTCATCGAATTCTTGGCAGGATTCGTCAATTAGGAGGGTCTCCATCCGTAGCCCTGAATCCTCATACTCCAATGGATATGATCAAGGATGTTCTTGATATGGTTGATCACGTACTAGTTATGACAGTTAATCCTGGATTTGGGGGGCAAGCGTATATCCCAACAATGCTCAACAAAATCACTCAATTAAGAAAAACAATATTAGACAATGGATACAACGTAGATATAGAAGTTGATGGAGGGATAAAAGCAGATTGGTCATTATCTCAATGTTGCGCTGCAGGAGCGAACTGTTTCATAGCTGGAAGTGGTATGTTTGCTTATCCAACACTTAAAGAAGGTTGTGACGCACTAAGAAAAGTTGCCGAAGACGCACAGAATGGAATAATTACAGAGAAATAGTTAATCTTTATTAACTATTAAGTATCAAAGAACCAACCATAACTGTGTAAACCAACTCCAAGAAGATTAACTCCTATATAGCAAACAATAACAACAAAAAAGCCTGCTATTGCAAGTAATGCAGGCTTTTTACCTTGCCATCCTCTCGTCAGCCTAGTATGCAAATAAGCTGCATAAACCAACCAACTTATTAAAGCCCAAGTTTCTTTAGGGTCCCAACTCCACCAACTCCCCCATGCTTCATTAGCCCAAACAGCTCCGCTTATCAGACCAACTGTAAGCAACAAAAATCCAGCTGTTATTGCTCTATAACTTAAAGAATCAAGTTGCTCTGCATTTGTAAACCCAATGGGTTGAATTGACTTGAATTGATTATTTTTATCATTTAAAGATACGTCAGAACTTTGCCTGAAAGAACCAGAGCCCAAAGAGCTATTGCGAATATTAAATTGTTTATTTCCATCAACAAGAAAGACTCCAAGAGATAAAACTGACCCGATTAGTAATGCAGCATAACTGCACATAATCACACTCACATGCATTACCAACCAACTTGATCGAAGCGCGGGTACTAAAGGAGAAGATAATTGTAAATCCTCAGGTAAAACAAAACTAGCGAAACCTATTGAAAGCAAAGAAATAGGAGTAGCTACTGCAGAAACGATTGGAGAACTCCATGCTCTTTCTGCAAAAAGCTGAGTTAATGTACAACCCCAAGTTAAGAAGCAAAGTGATTCATAGAGATTACTAATTGGAAAATGTCCAGATTGCCACCATCTAAGTATCAATTGAGCAGTTAGGAAAAGATTTGCAATAACAACTAGAACTTTCGCTTTTGAAGAATTTCTATTTCCAGCAGCAGACCAAAATGAAATAGGTAGAGCTATTAATAAGGAAAAAAAAGCAATAAATCCAAGAAGAACTACTGGATCAAAAGAAAAATTATTCAAACGAAAAGCAACCATTGATAAAAATGAAAATGAGCTTATTCAGCTAGACAAGAAATCATTTACTTGCCTGTTTTAACAAAAAACCTCCTCCTAACATAGAGAGAAAAACAGGAGTCCAAGCAGCAAATAAAGGATTTATTATTCCTTTAACACCAAGTGAGCTAAAACTAAAGCTCAAAATATAATAAAAAAGAATCAAAATAATACTTAGGCCGAAACTTTGACTTCTTCCTCCTCCTCCTTTATTTTGCATTGCTCCAAAACTACATCCAATTAAAGCAAATACCGAACAAGCAATTGGTAAGGTGAATTTTTCTTGAATTCTCACCTTCATTCTTCTTGATTCCTTAATGTTACCGCTTGTTTGATATAACTTCATAGCCGTAGTTGCTTCTCCAAGGTTCATATCATTAGCATCTTTTGGCAGTTGGGCAACGCTCATAAGTTCTGTTCCCAAAGGATATAAAAAGCTAGAGAATTTAGTTCTTGTATTATTTCCATCAGGACTAAGTGTCAAAATGTCTCCATCAAAGAATTCCCAATTATTTTTATCATTATTCCAAATTCCTTTTTTAGCCTTAAGCATTTGAGTAAAGCCTAGTTTAGAAAAATCAACAACCGTTACATCAATCATCTGTCCATCAACAAATTTCCAAGCATAAAAAAGATGAGTAACACCTCTTTTTTTATAACTAGAATATGGGTCTATAATTTCTCCTTTTTTCGAAAAAATAATATCTTCTCCCTGTTCATTAGAAAAAGATCTTCCTAAAGAATTTGCTAAAATAATTTCAGCATTTTTATTTGTATTCGGAACAATATTATTATTAAAAATGAAAGTCATAAATGACATAAATACTGATAGAATTAAACCAGGCAATATAATTCTATAGATTGAAATACCAAGGCTTTTGAGAGCCTTAATTTCACTCTTTTCATTAAGACTCCCATAAGCAAGCAAAGTAGAAAGTAGCATTGCCATCGGGAAAGAAATAACAATAAAGCTAGGTAGCTTTAGTAATAGAACATTTATAGCTATTGAGAGAGGAAGACCAATTTCAACAATTTTCCTTATTAAGTCAAAGATAACTCCAACTGAAAGAGAAACAACAGTAAAAGCAGCTATTGAAAAAAATAAAGGTGGTAATAATTCAAGTAATAACCACCTATCTAACAATGGAATAATTTTCCAATATTTTTCCAGAAGGCTTTTGAATCTCGAAAACAAACTAAATTTATAAAACATATTTGTCTAATAGAAGGAATTGCCAAGATAATGTTCTTTTACAACTGGATTACTTGTAAGTTGATCAGAAGATCCATTGGCAATTATTTTGCCTTGGCTAAGGATATAAGCACGATCAGTAATGGCTAAAGTCGCTCTAACATTATGATCAGTAATTAAGATCCCTATATTTTTATTTTTTAATGTCCTAATTAAATTTTGTAGATCATTAATAGCAATAGGGTCAATTCCTGCAAAAGGCTCATCTAAAAGTAGATATTTGGGGCCTAAGCGGCCAACAGCTAATGCTCTGGCTACTTCACATCTTCGTCTTTCTCCACCAGAAAGTTGATGACCATAACGATTAAGAAAAGAAACTAGATTAAACTCATCAATTAACATTTCACGCTTTTTTCTAGACATAGATCTTGATAGATTAGATTGAGAGAGAGCTATCTCCAAATTTTCTAAAACTGTAAGGTTTCTAAAAACACTTGGTTCTTGAGCCAAATAACCAATACCTAATTGAACTCTTTTTGTCATTGAAAAGTTACTTATAGAATTCCCTTCAAGTGAAATGTTTCCAAAGTCTGGCTTAATCAATCCTACGATCATATTAAAAGTACTTGTTTTCCCAGCGCCATTTGGTCCCAAAAGTCCAACGACCTCACCAGGGTCAATATTTAGATTGACATCCTGAACAATAGTTTTATTGGACAGAGATAGCTCCAAGCTCTCTATAATTAGAGTCATTTATTAAAATCTATTCGAAAATAGAAAAAACATAATAATTATCTAATTAATTATAACTAATATATACAAATTTAATCAATATTCCTCTCAACCCAATATAAATAAAACATCTCTGAATCGTGAAAAGATTTCTCAAATTTAGAATCAGCAATAACTTTAAACTTATCAAATAAAATAGACTGTCCTGGTTGCAAATTCTTTAAGGATGATCGACTACTTAGAAGTAATAATAGTTTATTTACATTAGGAAATCTATCAAGATAAACTTGAACCTCATCAAGGGTTTTACTTCTATCTATTGTAATCCTATTAGCCCATTGAGCATAGCTTCCATAACCTTTTAATTCAGGCAAATAAAATTCTCTATCTAAGTATCCAGAGACAGTTGCTACTTCAACATCTCTAGTGGCAAAAATTGGAAAATCCTGCCACCCATTAGTTTTTATATATTGAGCAGTTTCTTTTCCACTGGAATACGGTAATAGAAAATCATTAATAACCATATGAATGCCAACAACCATATGAATTGATAAACAAATCGTTAATAGACGAGGAAAATAAAATAAATTACCTTTTTCGAAGAAACTTGGGTGACTTGAAGTAAAAGATTTTTCATCTTGATAAGCCAAAGACAACCAAACTGAAGAAATAATCAAAAGAAAATAATATCCATAATGCCTTGATCCGTCTCCTATAAACAAAAAATAATTGAATAAGAATAAAAAGATAATACCACTAAGAAAAAATAATAAGGCTGGTCGATAATATCTGACAAAAGAAATAGTGCTTATCAATAAAATAAGAGTAATAAGTGCACATATAATTAAATCAAAAAATCTACTTGAATCAGGAATAATAAGTACATAACCTCCAAAAACTTGGCCTAATACCCTAAGAAAGTGTCGAAAATCAATCAAGGAAGATGAAAAATTGACTGAATCCCTAACTTGAAGAAGACTGAAAGCACCAAAACAAAGTAAAGAAAAAGAGATAGCAAAACTTGATATTAAATCGTAAATCCAGTTTTTATTACTCATGTAATCTTGTCTTTGATTAGGATTTAAAAACCAATCAAAAAAAAGCGTAATTCCAATCGCAAATGCTAAAGACCAAGATAAAGCTTGAGTATTAGCCAGAAGACCTATAAGAAGAGCAAATGGAATATAAGATCTCTTTTTAAATCGATAAATAGCACAAAATATAAATATTATTAATTCTGCAATTACATAATGTCTGCAAACGAAATAATATTCCCAAAAAGGATAATATCCAAAAGTAAATAAGGCTTTCGTTATTAAATTGAAAGGACTAAATCTCCAAAAAATTAAAATAGCAGAACTACCCAATAACCAATGCATTAACTGCATACTTGTAGGCGTTCCAGTAATATTTTTTGAAAAGTATATTAATACTGACCATAGAACAGGATGGCCAGAAGGAGCATTATTTTTCCATAAATCAATCAAATTATCACTTTGCCAAGCGACAAGCCATCCTTGCATCTCATCTCTCCAAAGAGCATGGTTAAATGCAGCGATAAAACCTATTATTATAAATATGGAAGGTAATAATATTTCATAAAAACGATTGTCAGGGAATTGTATTTGACTTATTCTTTTAAATTCCATTTTTAATTTGATTCAAGTGAAATCAGGAGTTTATTTAGCTTGAATTAATTATAATTTTACTTTAATTTTGAACATAAAATGATAGCGAAGCCGCAAAAGCTTAACATGAAGAAGAAAATAAAAGATATCTTAGCTTCAACTAGGAATATTCAAACAAACCCAACAAAATCATCAAAGAAAACAAAGAATAGGCAAACTGCAAGAAGATATATCCTTTCCAATTTGCAGAAATTCCAATCTCTTAGTAATACATTTACAAAACCCCTCAATATCTAATCCTAAGTAATCTAATTGGGATCTTTTTAATCGACCCAAAGCTTCTCCATAAAGTATAGTTGCACCGTTTATATTACCATTTTCTAAATGCACTTGTGCAACAGCTACTTGCAATATTCCTTGTAGGATTTGTCTTTGCTGTCCTGCAGTCTCATGCCATATCTCTTCAAAAACATCATGACATTTATACCACTGACGTGAATTAAATAGTTTCATTCCTAATCCAAAGCGAGAATCATTTATAAATAAATCATCCTTGTCATCTATAAATTTCATTATTTTTTCAAAGTTTTCCTAGCGTTAATTTTCCTGAGTCTTATTGATTCAGGTGTAACTTCTAACATCTCTCCCGGGCCTATATATTCAAGAGCCCTTTCTAATGTCATTTCAATTGGTGATTGCAATTGATCTAGTTCATCTGCACCTGCTGAGCGCATATTAGTAAGTTGTTTGGCCTTACAAATATTTAATTCAAGATCTTGGGGCCTATTATTTTCCCCAATAATCATTCCTTTATAAACCTTAGCTCCAGGGGTAATAAAAAATTGTCCGCGATCTTCAGCGTTTTTCAAAGAATAAAAAGTAGCCACACCCTCTTCAAATGAAATTAAAACTCCATTCCTTCTCTGCTCGAAATCTCCAACAGATGGTTTATATTCAAAAAATGAATGACTCATAATTCCTTCACCTCTTGTAGCACGAATAAATTCGCCCCTAAATCCAATCAGGCCTCTTGATGGTATTAGAAATTCAAGTTGTGTTCGACGGTCAGATCCAGTTTCCATATTTTGCATTTCACCTTTTCTTACCCCTAGACTCTCGATACATGCTCCTACAGACGCTTCAGGGACATCAAGAACAAGTGTTTCAACAGGCTCACATCTTATATCATCAATAGTTCTAAAAATAACTTGTGGTTGAGAGACTTGAAATTCATAGCCCTCTCTTCGCATAGTCTCTATAAGAATTCCAAGATGTAATTCACCTCTCCCACTGACGGAAAAACGATCAGGAGAATCTGTATCTTCAACTCTTAAAGCTACATTGGTAAGAAGCTCTTTTTTTAGACGATCCTTTAACTGTCGACTCGTTACAAACTTTCCTTCTTTTCCTGCAAATGGAGAATCATTTACGACAAAGGTCATTTGCAATGTTGGTTCATCAACCTTAATAAGAGGTAAAGGCTTTGGCTCATCGGGACAAGCTACTGTTTCTCCAATAGAAACCTCGTCAAATCCAGCCAAAGCAACAATATCGCCAGCATTTGCCTCTTCTATTTCAATCCTTTTTAATCCCTTAAAACCTAATAATTTATTTATTCTTCCCTTCTTTAAACTTCCATCCTCTTTTATTAAACTAGCTCTTTGTCCATTCTTAATTACTCCATTATGAACTCTTCCAATAATAATTGTTCCTAAAAAATCTGAGTAATCAAGAGTAGTTACTTGTAATTGTAATGGCTTCTTCTGATCACCAACGGGAGGGGGAACTTGTCTAATAATTGCATCAAATAAAGGTTTCATATTGTCACTATCATTCTTTAAATCAGTCTTTGCGAATCCCCCTAATCCACTTCCAAACAAGTAAGGGAAATCGCATTGATCATCATCAGCTCCGAGTTCCAAAAACAAATCTAAAACTTTATCTACAGCAGTTTCAGGTTCTACCCTTGCACGATCAATTTTATTTACAAAAACAATAGGTCTTAATCCTTGCTCTAAAGCTTTTTTTAAAACAAAACGAGTTTGAGGCATAGGTCCCTCGTTTGCATCAACGACAAGCAGACAGCCATCAACCATACCTAAAACCCTTTCAACTTCTCCACCAAAATCTGCGTGACCTGGGGTATCAACAATATTTATTCGGGTTTCGTTATAAGTAACAGCTGTATTTTTAGAAAGAATCGTTATGCCTCTTTCCCGTTCCAAATCATTTGAATCCATTACGCATGTAGGCACCTCCTCATTATCTCTAAAAGTTCCAGATTGATTTAGAAGGGCATCAACCAAAGTTGTTTTTCCATGGTCAACGTGAGCAATAATTGCGATATTCCTTATGGCTTGTATATCAAAACTCATGATTTAAAAAAATTTAAAGTTCTTTTGCTAATAGAAACATAAAGAATATCTCACCATGACATCATTTTGATGTTTTTAAATGCCAATTAGAATATCGAATAAATCAAAGGAAATAAAAAATATAACGTCGAACTTATTTGAATTTTATAATTTTATTAGCAGCTTCAAATTTCCTTAAAGCATTAATTGTTCCCTCGAATCTCCAATGCCAAGGCTCATAAGAAACTCCTTGTTTATTATTTGGGGGAAAAGAAAGAACAAAATGATATTTAGAAGCAAATCGCTCCATCCATTTAAAAGCAGGCGTTTGTTCAAATTCAACCTCAAAATGAGTGTTTGGATAATTACCATCTCCAACATCTATTGCATAGCCTGTACTGTGCTCTGAGTAACCTGGAGGGGCGGAGTCTCTAGACCTCTCTATTGCGGTTTGATTTCTAATAGATTTATTTTCATAAAAAATATCTCTTTGTAAATCAATTGATCTGTAACCACTTAATAATTGTAAGGAAATACCTTTTTGAGCAGCTTTGAATTGCATTTCCTTAAAAGTTTCATAAATATCCTTGTGGACATAGATGCCAGGTGAGAAGAGAACTAATTCTTCTTTTGAAGCCTCAGCATAAGGAAGATGGCCAAGCAAACTTTGATTTTCAATTGTTTCGGAAGAGTTAATCGAATTATTGGAATAATTTGTTTGTTGAAAAATTGATTTATTAATAAGCAAAATTAACGACACCCCAATTCCAATGGAAATAAGACCTATTCGCAAAAATGAATTGGTAGGAATGGTTTTAATGGATCTAATCCTTTTAGCCAACGGGATGTCATCTTGATAATTCATACGTTCTACTTATGCTCTGACAATTTGGAATTCACAAAAATGATGTTTCGATAGTAACGAGTATCTCCAATCTTTATACTTTCTATGAGTTAAGGATGTAAGTTTTATATATATAGAACTAAATTTTTCATCCAAAGATGTTAAGAGTTGCTGTTATTGGTGGTGGTCCAAGCGGATCATGCGCTGCAGAAATTTTAGCTAAAGCGGGTATTAAAACTTGGATTTTCGAGAGAAAGCTCGATAATGCTAAGCCATGTGGAGGAGCTATTCCATTGTGCATGGTCTCAGAATTTAATCTTCCTGAATCAATTATTGATAGAAAAGTCAGAAATATGAAAATGATATCCCCTTCTAATAGAGAAGTAGATATTATTTTAGATGATATTTATCCAGGAAGCGATAAGGAATATATAGGTATGTTGAGACGGGAAGTTATGGATTCATTCATGAGGAATCGCGCTGCAGAACTTGGCGCAACATTGGTAAATGGATTGGTATCTAAAATAGAAACGGGGCAAAACAAACAAGGTCCATATACACTCCACTACACAGAAGTACTAAGTGATCAATCAGAAGAGAAAGGAAAGACACTTGAAGTAGATTTAATTGTTGGAGCGGATGGGGCAACAAGCAGAGTTGCTAAGGCTATGGATGCTGGTGATTACAACTATGCAGTAGCAATTCAAGAAAGAATAAAACTTCCTAAAGAGGAAATGAAGTATTACGAAGACAGAGCCGAAATGTATGTAGGTACTGATGTATCACCGGATTTCTATGGATGGGTCTTTCCAAAGTACGACCATGTTGCTGCAGGAACAGGAACAATGAAACAAAATGGTAGCTTGATAAAAAGCCTCCAGATTGGTGTAAGAGAGAGAGCAAAGAAAAGATTAGTAAACGGAGAAGTAATAAAGGTAGAAGCTCACCCAATTCCTGAACATCCAAGACCAAGAAGAGTCGTAGGAAGAATGGCTTTAGTTGGTGATGCCGCTGGTTATGTAACCAAAAGCTCAGGAGAAGGAATTTACTTCGCTGCCAAAAGTGGAAGGATGTGTGCCGAGCAAATTGTCGAATCAAGTCAAAATGGAAAAATAATTCCTACAGAAAATGATCTAAAGAAATATTTAAAAAAATGGGATAAAAAGTATGGGACAACTTACACAGTTTTAGATATTCTCCAAAGAATTTTCTACACAAGTGACGGAGCAAGAGAAGCTTTTGTAGAGATGTGTGGTGACATGGATGTTCAGAGACTTACATTTGATAGTTACCTTTATAAAACAGTTGTCGCTATGAAACCACTACAACAACTAAAGCTAACTCTATTAACAATAGGTTCCGTTTTAAGAGGAAAGGCATTAGCACCTAGCACATATAAACCTGTACCAAGTGCAGTAAGGGATGATAAAGAAGTTAATAAAATGTTGGCAGAAAGTTCAATTAAAGGTGGAATAAAAAACAAGTAAAAAGTAATATCAATTAAATTAATTATTCAAGTAAGTTTGCTAAAATCAGCAATAATTAAAGATTGATTTCTAAGTATTGACAAGAGGTTAATTCTATTATTTCTAAGATTAATAGTATCAGTCATAACCATAACACTATCTTCTCCATCAAAAAAGTTGGCTAATAATTCAGCACTTGAAACAAGTCCATCAGCTAAAAGCTTGTATTTAATACGATCACCATTTACAGCTAAAGGTTTAAATTTTTCAAGAATATTAAACATTTGGATTTCACAATCCTTTTCAAATAATGAAGTATCAACACAATTCACAGGATCTATAACATCGCTTGAGATAGAGCTTTTATCAGCTAACTTAGATGCTCGAGTTACAACAGCCTGCAATAAATTAAGTGTATTATTTTTCCTCATCTCCATTAATAATGAAGCACGAAAATAAACGTCTGTTGGATCATTTAACAATTTTAATGTAGGAGTTTTTTCTCCAGCAATTGATTGAATAATATCAAAATCAATATTTTTTTCTTCTAATAAACTAACAATTCTTTGACGAAAGAACTCAATCAAGTCGCACTTAAGACTATTGATATCAAAAGAAATTGAAGGGAATAGTTCTCTCCAATATATTAATGAATCTTTTATTATTTCATTGATATTTAATTGCCAATCTTTATTCCACAAAATTAATAATATTCCATTTGCAGCTCTTCTTAAAGCATATGGATCAGATGAACCAGTAGGTCTTTCACCCTTTGCAAAAATGCTAACAATTAACTCAAAACGTTCTGATAGGGAAACAGCATTACCAAGATTATTTGACGGAAGAGAGTCTGAAGCTCCTTTAGGTTTATAGTGTTCCAAAACGCCAAGACATATATCTCTTGATTCTCCCTCATGAAGTAAATATTTAGATCCAATAATTCCTTGTAGCTCTGGAAACTCATCAACCATATTGCTTACTAAATCATGTTTTGAAAAATGTGCAACTTTAATTGATTTTTCAATATTTAATTGATCAAATTTTAGTTTTGTTGTCAGTAATTTAGTAAGCCATTTTATCCGATTGACACGGTCAAATAAAGTACCTAATCCTTCAGTGAAAGTCACATTTTTCAATTTATCTATTCTAGAAGAGCTATTAATTAATAAATCTGATTTAATAAAAAATGATGCATCTGAAAACCTTGCTTTTAATACTTTTTCATTACCTAAAACGATATTATCTTTTGCAGAGGGAAGTCCATTACTAATACACAAGAAACTTGGAAATAAAATGTTTTTAGAATCAAGTGACAATGGATTAATTTGAACATTTACTTTATATAAAGGTATGTAGCGTTGATGAACCTTCATTACAGTAGATAAAACCTCAGGTGGCAAATCAAGAAAAGAGTCATCAAAGTTACCATTGACAAGTAAAGGAGACTCAACTAAATCTGTAAGTTCATTTAAGAGTTGGTCTGAAAGATCTGGCTTTAACTTTTTATTGCTTTGATAATTAACAACTAAATCACTAATACAAGAACGGCGACTATGTCTATCAACAATTACTCCAACATCTCTCAATTGATCAAAATAAGTATTCGCATTAGTTATTTGAAATGCTGATCCATGCAATCTATGTGTTCGTGAGATATTGCCAATTACAATTTCAGGGTCACATCCTGAAATTGTAAAAGGTAGAACTTCTGAATCAAGCAAAGACACAATCCATCGAATAGGTCTTGAAAAGCGAAAATCACCTTTACCCCATCTCATAAATCTTCTTCCTTGAATATTACTGATCCATCCAGGCAAATAATCAGATAACAACTTCTGTACTGGCTTACCTTTCTCGATTAATTGAGCAAAAACAAAAGAACCCTTTGATGTTTCTCGAATCTCTAATTTTTCAGGGGATATATCATATCTTTTAGCAAAACCTATTGCTGCTTTTGTAGGTATTCCATCATTAAAAGCTTGTGAGACAGAAGGACCTTTTCGTTCTTCAATATTATCTTCAGAGAAAGGAGCAATCCCTTCAATCATTAACGCAATTCTTCTTGGAGTTGTAGTAACTCTTATTTTGCTAAATTTTATTTGTGAAGAATTCAAATCATTATTAACATTTAACTCAAGCTGAGAAATAACAGATTCAGCCAAATCAGCTGGAAGTTCCTCTGTTCCAATTTCTAAAAGGTAAGTAGACAAAAGATTTTTGTTATGTTCTTTGCAAGATTAGATCTAAATTTGAATAACTTCTACATTCTGTGTCCCAGAAAAAATTTATTAACAAGTTACTGCTTCATTATTTGCGCATTATTTCATTTGAACAATTAGACACCAACCAACATGAAAAATGATACAGTGTAGGTACCGGTGTAGGTACCATTTGTCCAGAATCATACAAATACCAGGAAGATCAGGTTTCTATCTAAGAGTTGCCGTTCCAAGAGGTAAATTAAGAGATGCCTTTGGAACATGTGATGTCGTAAAAAAAATAGGTAACACTAAAAAAGAAGCTCAAGAAAACATACATTCTGCAGAAATCTCTATTCAGCAAAGATTTGAGGAAAAACTAAGAGAGAAAGAGGAGAAAGAGATCAATGACTTTTTGCCAAAGGGCATAAAGGTTGAAGAAATTGAAAATACTAAATCAAATGAATCTCCCAAAAATATAGAAAAAGATTTAAAGGATGCTGGCTTTAGTAAAGCAGCTATTGAAGCACTTCTAAATTTTGAGGAAAAAGATAGTGATAATGTTGGAGAGACAGCGCAAGTAGTCCCTTCACCTTGCATAGCAAATAATTCTCCTCGCAGTAAATTTGAACAATTTAAAGCCGATAGTAATTACTTAAATGAACCCCTACAAAGTGAATTAAAAAATGAAAGTGATCATTTTTCAAATGATGCAGTTCAACTTTTAAAATTCCACGGGAGTTATCAACAAGATGATCGAGAACATAGAAAAAGAGGAGGAGTAGGAAAAGATTGGCAAATGATGTTAAGGCTTAGGAATCCTGCTGGTTATGTACCCGGTCCACTTTTCATTGCTTTAGATGATCTCTCTGACCAACTTGGGAATCAAACTCTTAGAGCAACCACTCGTCAATGCTTTCAAATGCATGGAATAAAGAAAGGAAATATTAAAGAAGTAATAGGAACAATAGTGAGATCGATGGGTTCAACTCTCGCAGCCTGCGGAGATGTCAACCGAAATGTAATGGCTCCTGCTGCTCCTTATGAAAAAGGATCTTATCCTGCCGCCAGAAAATTAGCTCACGAAATTGCTGATGTTTTATCGCCAAAAACTGCAGAAAAAACATATATTGATTTATGGGTTGATGGAGAAAAAAAATTTATAATAAAGCCCTCTGCTGCAGTCAAGAAAAACAGGGAAAAGCAATTTAACTCAGGTGTTTTTAGTGGAGACAGTAAAGAACCTCTATACGGATCAACCTACCTACCAAGAAAGTTTAAATGCGCAACTACAGTACCAGGCGATAACTCTGTAGATCTTTTAACTCATGACATTGGATTGGTAACCTTTACGAATAAGGAAGGAGACTTAATAGGGTGCAATGTCTATGTTGGTGGTGGTATGGGTAGAACACACAATTTAGACACGACATTTGCAAGATTAGCAGACCCAATAGGTTATGTCGAAGGAAAATATATTTTAGAGCTTGTTCAATCTATTTTAGCTCTTCAAAGAGATTATGGAGATAGAAAAACAAGAAGGCACTCAAGATTAAAATATGTATTGCATGATATGGGTATTGAATGGTTTAAGAAACAATTAACAACAAAGTATTTTACAAAGAAAATTCAGAAATTAAGGTATGAAGGCAAATCAAAAATTGAAGATTATTTAGGCTGGCATAGACAATCAAAGCAATTATGGTTTGTAGGCTTACCACTATTATCAGGTAGACTTCAGGGAAGAACAAAAACTGAGCTCAGAAATATAGTCGAGAAATATGCTTTGGATGTTCGTTTGACTCCTAACCAGGATTTGTTGTTGTGTAATATTGGTAACTATCAAAAGAATAGTATTAAAAATGATTTAAAAAAAATAGGCTTTTCAAATCCAGAGAACCCAGATCCACTTGCAAGGCATGCAATGGCATGTCCGGCCCTTCCATTGTGTGGACTTGCAATGACAGAAGCAGAAAGGTTTTTACCAGAACTTTTAAAACGAGTAAACAATCAATTAGAAGAACTTGATATCAAAAAGTCTATAATTATAAGAGTAACAGGTTGCCCAAATGGGTGTGCTCGCCCATATATGGCTGAGTTAGCGCTTGTTGGTAGTGGTTTAAACCAATACCAACTATGGCTTGGTGGCAGCACTGATCTAAAAAGATTAGCTACACCATATCTACAGAAAATGCCTATTGATGAATTAGAAAAAACATTAGAGCCTTTATTACTTAGTTGGAGAGATACAGGGAAGTCATCAAGTCTTGGAGATCATGTAACAAGGCTAGGGAACGAACATGTGCTGTCTTTACTTACATCAAATGTTGCTCCATAAATAGCATCACCTCTCCTGCTTAACCAAGACCACAATTGATCTCCATAACTAAAATGCCACCACTCGTTTGGGTGTTGAACAAACCCAGCCTCTTCCATAATTGCGCAAAGAAGAGATCTTCGGCTATGAAAAACATTTTGCAAAGAAAAAGGTTCACTTAAAGAGTCTTTCTTATAAAAGTCAGGCCTGGATTGATCCCCAATAAAATCTATTTCACCTCCAAGATCTAACGGAACACCTCTCGTATCAGCAAGAGTTAGGTCAATGGCAGCACCAGTGCTATGTGGAGGTGGCGTAGAAGGATTAGATGAAGGTTTAGCCCAAAATCTACTAACCTCTTCAATTATTTCATTTATATCTTCGATTAGAGAATAATCATTAATATCAACACCCCTGGACTTACAAGTTTCTTGGATAGAGTAATTAAACATGAATTTTTGAACAGAGATAGGTCTCCAGGCATCAAACAAAGCTAACTGCAAATTCGGATTCTTCTTAGAAAGATGTTGCTGAGCTGCTATTAATCTTTGTAAAACACTTTCACGTAAAACCCATGGATCTGCTCCATTTAAATATGGTGCACCTAACGTCATATAAGGGTGAGGTGTTATTCGAAAAATTGAATCTGGGATAGAAATTAAGGGTTCATTACACTCATTTATTTTTATGTTATTCCAAGGTCTCAATTTCATAATCAATAGAAAGTAAGATTTTAAATTTATCTTTTAAAAATATTTTTAAATTAATTCTATCCTTAAAAAATAAAGAGTTCAATACTAAATAATATCAAAAAAGTTAATTTAATTTATTACCAATTTTTAGTTTATCCCATTGTTCTTTAATAAGAATGCGAAGCATTGTGTTACGAACAAGTTGAGGATCAGAATCCAAAATATTTCGAGCCTCTTTTCTCGCAAGTTCAAGGACGTCTGCATCATCTGCTAATGATGCCAGAGCAAAATCAGGTAATCCTGATTGTTTTGTACCTAAGACCTGTCCAGGCCCACGAAAACGCAAATCAATTTCAGAAATTTCAAATCCATCATTAGAGTTCACCAAAACTTCTAATCTTTGTCGAGATAGTTTATTTTTATTTTGATAGCATAGAAGGCAATATGACTCGGACGCACCTCTACCAACACGGCCTCTTAATTGATGCAGTTGAGCTAAACCAAAACGATCAGAATTCTCTATCAGCATCACACTAGCATTTGGGACATCAACACCTACTTCAATAACAGTAGTAGAAACAAGTATGTCACTTTTTTTATTGATAAAGTTATTTATTACCTTTTGCTTCTCAAGACTCTTCATTTTTCCATGAAGTAATTCAACTTTATATTCTGAAAAAATATTTGTAGACAATTGATGATGTACGTCAACAGCAGCACTAAGCTCTAGTTTATCAGATTCTTCAATTAAAGGTAAAACTACATAAATTTGATGTCCGTTTTTGATTTCATTTCTGATTAAATCATATGCATACTTTTTATCTGCAGGCGAGATGAGCTGAGTATTTATAGGAGTACGGCCAGGTGGAAGCTCATCTAATTGACTAACATCAAGATCACCATGCAAAGTAAGTGCAAGGGTTCTAGGAATGGGGGTAGCAGTCATAGTTAGCAAATGAGGTTGTAAACCTTTATTCAAAAGTTTATTTCTCTGTTTAACACCAAATCTATGTTGCTCATCTACCACTACAAGACCAAGTCGGGCAAAGATAACTGGGTCCTCAAATAATGCATGAGTCCCTACAAGAATTTTAGTAGACCCATTTATTAAATCAGTAAGAATTTGTTTGCGACGAGACTTTGGTGTAGAACCAGTTAATAGATCTACATTCAACTCAAGCTGAGGAATCCATTTACCTAGTGTTTGATAGTGTTGTGTAGCAAGAACCTCAGTTGGTGCCATGAAAGCACCTTGCCATCCAGCTTGAACTGCAGTGAGGAGAGCTGCAATAGCAATAACAGTTTTCCCGCTACCAACATCACCTTGCAATAGTCGAGACATTGGTTCTGTTTTAACTATATCTAATTCAATTTCTTTCAAAACTCTTTTTTGAGCCTCAGTCAGAGGAAAAGGAAGAATGCTTAAGAATTTCCCAACTAGGCTATTACTATTTGTTTCTACACGTAACTGAGGAGAATTTCGTTTCTTGTGAAAGTCACGTCTTAAAAGAAGACTCAGTTGTAATAATAAAAACTCTTCGAATACAATTCTTCTTTTTGCATTAGCTAAAGTTTTCGAATTCTCAGGGTAATGAATACGAAAGAAAGCTTCACTCTTAGATGGTAGATTTAGTCTTTTTAAAATATCTATAGGAATAGAATCTTTAATATCAGAAGTCAAATAAAGAATAGATCTTATTAGATCTCTAAATTTATCAGCCGTAATTCCATCAGTCAGTGAGTAAACAGGAAATATTTGACCAATGGTTCGAGATTTTAAAAAACTATTCGGACTCTCAATAATTTCTATTAAAGGATCGTTTATTGATTTGCCATACCTACTTTCCTTAACTAATCCACTTACTGCAATAGTTGCGCCAACTGAATATAAACTTTGTTGTGTCTTAACATACGCAATACTACTACGACGACCTGCAAAAAACCTCGTGATTTTCATGCCTCCTGTACCATCTTTGATAAAAAGCTCAAGAATTGAAAGATTTGGATTTTTCGGACTTTTAAATGAACTACAACGTCTGATTTTGGCGACGATCGTTACATTCTCACCTACTTGAGTGCTATCTATTGTTTTCAATGCGGTGTAATCTACATAATCACGAGGAAAGTAATTTATTAAATCACTAATAACAAAAAGCCCTAATCCTGACAATCTTTCAACCTGCTTTTGTCCAAGACCTTTAATAGACGAAATTGAACTTCTTAAACTTAAAGAATCTGAGGTAGAACTATTCTTATAGAAATTTGAGTCATGTGATTTTCTGATTTTTAAATTAAATGATTTAGAACTTTTTTCACTTTTATCATATTTATATAAATCATGAAGATACTGCCTGGTCATTACTATAGTTCTACGTCTAAGATCTATAGACATACCCTCATAATTTCCAAAATTTAATGCTAATTTCTTTATTTTGGTAATTTCTTTCTCAGGGATAGCAGATGAAGGGCAAGTTGATAAATATTCACTTACAAAGTAAGAAAATTTATTTGTTCTGCCTTGAATATTTTTAAAACCATGTTCAACTTCTACTGTTAAAGCTTGCTGTAGAGATCTAATCCAGGCTATTAGTTCACCTGAATTTCCATTTAAAATAGTGCTTGAATCATTACTGCTTATATTTTTGTTGTATCCTTCCACCATTGTTTACTGACCTCTTCTGCTAATGAACGTCCTTGCCAGTAACGTTGTTGTTTAATCATACCTAAAAGTACATTTTGATAATGTTTAATATTCGCTCTATTTTTCCTAAGTCTTGGATTATCAAACTCGAGATCCGAGGGAGTAATTAGCAAACAATCAATATCTAATCCACTAACCCCCACAGGGGTGTTTGTTGGTAATTTTAAGGTAAGAATATTAGATATAGATTTAGTCGATATTAATTGACCGGCTAAAGCAGCATCTAAAATATTTACTGGGACTAGGGTATTTACTAATCCAGATCTTAAAAGTTCAGTATTAATTGCATGTGAGAGATCACGTAATCTTCGAATTAAAGCTATATCTATTGATATCATCCATTCATGTAAACCAATAGGAGATTGGGGTAATAAGCGATTATTATTAAAAACTTCATATGTTTTTTGTTCATTGATGGATTCTTCTTTTTTCGAATCTAAATCATTTATATTAGATTCTTCTGCTATAGCAAAGATTGATTGAAGAATTTCTATGTCTTTGCCTTTTAAATTGAAAGTTTCTAAACTCTGATCACTATCAATAATAGAATCATTTTCTTTAGTAATATTTTTCTTAGGATTATCAATTTCATATTGTTTACTTTTAATCAAATCTTCTTGATAATCTATTGAATATTGAGTATCTAATTCTCCATTCCATCCTTCAATAATTGATAAATTTTCCAATGGAGGTAAAGAAGTTAGATTAATTGAATTAATTTCATTTATATGAGATGTATTTGAATTGTTTTTTGATTTTATTGCATTTACCATTTCATCTTTAGCATTATTAATTTGACTTATATTTTCTTCCTCAATTTTTTTAGCTAATTCACTTAAATGTTCAATAGTCAAAAGAGAAATATTATTAGAAACTAATTTATCAATTTTCAACTGAAATCTTTTTCTTGATTTAACTGTTGAAAAACTTATATCATCAGTGATTTGATTAGTAATCAGAGAGAATATTGAAGTCCTTATAGCTTGGGGTAAAATTCTTCTTATCTCTTCAAGATAACAAGCATTAACTTTATATAAGCTAGAAGAAATATTATTACATTTTTCTTTTAGTAACCTAATTTGATCTAAAGGATCAAAATCAGTTCTTAAAAAATTATTATTTTTTGACAAAATCAATCTGAAGTCATAGATGCTACTTCCTCAGCAAAATCTGGCCCTTGAACTTCAATACCCTCACCAAGAGTATATCTAGTAAATCTACGAACCTTTAAATTCTCTCCAATTTTGCCAGCAATTTGCTTTACTAGTTCCGCAACACTTATCGAACTGTCTTTAATAAATGGCTGTTCTAGCAAAGCCATTTCTTTCAACCTCTTTCCTATTCTACCTTCTACAATTTTAGTTTTGATTTGATCAGGTTTACCTGACAAGTCATCTCTTCCCATTTCTATTGCTTTCTCCTTGTTGGCAACAGCCTCAGGGATCTCATCAACGCTTACATATTCAACATTTGGGCAAGCTGCAACTTGCATTGACAAATCTCTTAAAAGACCTTGAAATAAATCACCTCTTGCTACAAAGTCAGTCTCACAATTCAATTCCAAAAGAACACCTACACGAGAGCCTGTGTGTATATAGCTACCAACAGCACCTTCAGCAGCTACTCTCCCGGATTTTTTTTCAGCACTTGCAATACCTTTTTGTCTTAACCACTCAATAGATTTTTCCATATCACCCTTATTTTCAATTAGGGCTTTTTTGCAATCCATCATCCCTGCGGATGTCTTATCTCGTAATTCTTTAACGAGTTTAGCTGTTATTTCCGGCATTTAATTAAGTGAATTAGTAAAAGAAAATTAGAGTAAAGTTATATTGGAAATTATTGATGAACTTAAAAAGTCACTCATTAGATCCATGTCTTCCTTCATTAATAGCATCAGCTAATCTACCCAAAACAAGTTGAACAGATCTGACAGCATCATCATTACATGGGATTGGAACTTCACAGAGGTCTGGATCGCAATTGGTATCAAGCATTGACACTAAAGGAATATCAAGCTTTCTAGCTTCTAAAACAGCATTTGTCTCTCGCCTTTGATCAACTAAAACCACAACATCAGGCAAACGTCTCATTCCCTTTAATCCTCCTAAATATTTTTGTAACCTTTCCAATTCTCTGCGCAAAACTGCTCCCTCCTTCTTTGGGCGCATTGCTATGGCGCCACTTGACTCCATTCTTTCAAGATCTTTTAGCCGATCTATTCTGGCTTTCATAGTTGTCCAATTAGTAAGCATCCCTCCTAACCATCTCTGGTTTACATAGGAAGCCCCACATCTCATGGCTTCTTGTGCAACAACTTCAGAAGCTTGTTTTTTTGTTCCTACAAAAAGGAATCTTTTACCGCTTCGTGCTGCTCCTCTAGTCCACTTATATGCACTGTTCATACAAACAGCTGTTTTCACTAAATCAATAATATGAACCCCATTACGAGCGGAGTAGATGTACCTAGACATCTTTGGATTCCATCTTCTTGTCTGATGCCCAAAGTGAGCACCAGCTTCCATCATCTCCGAGAGAGAAACTACAGCCATGTTTGTTGTGGGTTCCGGGTTCGCCTCCACCTAACAGGGATAATTTGAATAATGATTAAAGAACCAAAATTCACTTATCACCCGAAACAGTCAGGTGTGCGGTTTAATTTACTCAACCAATCTAACAAACAATGGCTCATCAAAGTCCGATTAATGATGCTTCTCTAAAAATTTGCCTAACTCCTATCAAATTAAGAGGAAGTCTTAATAATTCCATGGCCAGAGCAGATTGACCATTTTTAATTAAAAAGGCTAATAGAGGTCTAATTGTTTTTATATTAATAATCCCAAAAAAAGTTACGGTCTCCCAAAGACAACGATGGACAAAAGTGTATTGAATAATAAATTTAACTCTCAAAGTTGGATGCTTACGATAAAAAACTAACCCCATTTTTGCTCTCTCTTTTTCAATTCTTATCAAATCAGGAATTTGATCGAGAGATAATGCTGGATGCCAATGATATCCAATAGCTTTTGGACATTTAATAAGCTTTACTCCCATATTTCTTAATCTTTCTCCTAATTCCAAATCCTCCCAACCATATAATTGAAAAGAAGTATCAAAAAGTCCTGACTTTTCTAAAATCTTCTTATCAATAGCAACATTTCCTGTTGCGAAATAAGCCCAAGACAAGTCTTGAAATTTAAAAGGTTCGGAATTTGGTTTTTCAAAATTAGAAGTATTAATAACAGATCCATAAGTAAAACATCTTCTATGTCCAAGTTTTTTCCATGCTTTATATAAACATTTTACATGAGTTGCTAAGAAGTATTTATTAACAACTAAATCACTATCAATAAAAACAATTAAATCCCCTTTTGACTTATAAACTCCAAGGTTTCTTCCCTTTGCAGGGCCACCATGAGATTGTTCAAAAAATTTTATGTGAGGAAGATATTTGTTATTAGATTTTATCCAATCACAAGTTGCATCAGTAGATCCATCATCAACAAGTACAATCTCATAATCATCAATTTCATCAATTAATATTTGATTTTCTAGCGCATATAGACACTTTTTTAGTATCGGAAGCCTATTGTAAGTTGGTATGACGATACTTACTAACATTTTAAATTATTGAATAAATTTAATGATGTTTGTTCAAACACTTTAAATTAAATCAATTAGAATTTTTTTTTAATCTGCAGCCCCACCGTTATTTGCAGTACCTGTTACACCATTTCCAGCACCTTCACCTCTTCCGTCGTTGCGTAGCTTGCGCTTCTTAAACTTCCTTGCATAAGCTCGATTTCTCTCTTGTTTTTCCTTCTTTAGGTTCCGTCTTTTGGACATGCTTTAAATACCAAAAATTACATATATATCTAATTTACTAAACAGTGGGCACCAATTGTCCATCTTCCATTTGTAAGAGACGATCTGCTACATCCAATATTCTCGGATCGTGCGTAACCATTAAGACCGAACAGGCTTGCTCTAATGCCAACTTTTTTAATAAATCAACAATCTCTCTACCTGTGGAACTATCTAAGGCAGAAGTTGGTTCATCTGCCAATAATAACCTTGGTTTTGCAGCCAAAGCTCTAGCAATCGCAACTCGTTGTTTTTGCCCACCTGATAAGTCCTGAGGGAGCTTAGACATATGATCTTCTAACCCAACAGCTCTAAGCCATTCTCGAGATTGCGCTCTTCTTGCTTTATAGGAAAAATCATTTAAGAGATCTGCACCCATCTGTACATTTTGTTCAGCGGAAAGACACCTCAAAAGATTATGGCCCTGAAAGATCATGCCAATATTTTTTCTAAGATTTTGTCTAGTTTTTCTGCAGGCTCCGTAAAGTTGTTTACCAAATACTCTTACATCACCATTTTGTACCTTGCGAAGAGCTCCAATCAAAGTCAAAAGTGTTGTTTTTCCACAGCCAGATGGTCCCGTTAGTAAAACGACTTCGCCAGGGGATATTTGCATTGAAATTGATCGTAGAACGTGTCTTCTCATCTCTCCCTGACCGTACCAGTGATTCAAAGAGCTGATTTCTAAAGTTTTTGTACAAGAATTAATCATAAAATAATAAATTTCAAACTAAATTTATTCATTAAAAAATTTCAGCAGGATCAGCATCAGCCAACTTTTTCATCGCAACCAAAGCCGAACCCATACACATAAAGAGTATCAAAAAAAATATTATTGATGCTCTAGTTATACTCATTTCAACGGGCAGTTTAGTTGATGATCTAACCAAAGCATATAGTAACTGACCTGAAAGATAAGCAGGTACATATCCCATTATTGATAAAATAAATCCCTCTCTAGCTACAACTCCTAGAAGACTTTTTAAGTTATATCCCATTGCCATTAAAGTTGCATACTCTGGCAAGTGATCACTAACATCACTATAAAGTATCTGATAAACTATTACACAACCAACAATAAATCCCATCGCCGCACCAAGTGTAAAAATGAATCCAATAGACGTACTACTTTTCCAATAATTCTTCTCAAACTCTATAAAAGACTTTAAGGACATAACTTTAACATCGCTTGGTAAACTTAAATTCAATGAACGCACTACATTTTCAATATCAGATCCTTTTTTTACTCTAACCAATCCAATTTCTATGCTTCCTTGAGGATTACCAGGAGATAAGTCCAAAAAAGTTTCTCTACTGGTTATTAAGTTTCCATCTGCCCCAAAAGAAGGACCTAGACTAACTATTCCAGAAACTCTTACTCTTTTGCCACCGACCTCAGTCTCTACCAAACGTCCTGATTTAAACCAATTTGCGATAGGACCAAATTCATCTCTAGATAAATCATCGAACAAAACCCTCCCTTTATTTTTAAGAGTTTCTGCTTTCCTCTCGAAATTAGCATCTAATAAAAGAGGTTTACTTGGTTCAAAACCTAAAGCGAGAATAGATCTAGTAGATAAATTTTTAGGATTTCGCCAAAGAAGAAAATTCCAATTAACTGCGGTTGTTCCAATTACATCTTTATGAGCCATTGCTTGAACTAATCTTCTACGAGGAAAACCACTCATACTTATTGAACTTTTTGAACGAGGGCTAATTAATACAAGATCTGCGTTAAATAATTTATGAACTGTGACACTCGCATCAAACAAACCATCTCTAAAACCTAATTGCATAAACATCAATATTCCAGCAAAAGATATTCCAGCAATAGCAACAAGTATCCTTAAAGGTTGTCTCGTCAACAATAGCCAAGCTAGTGGTATTTTCCTTTTTTTTAAAATATTGGCTAATTTCACTATGGTTGAAAGCGAGCAATAACTTTCATTCCCGTTAAATTAGAGACCATTTTCGCAGAAACATTATCAAGCTTGACTCTAACCTCAATCACTCTTGAGTCAGCATCTCCAGTAGGGTCAGTTGAGAGAACTCTTCTTTGTCTAACCTGAGGACTGATCAAAGTTACTTGACCTTTTAAAGAACCCTTAAACCCACCATTTTCACTTATCAAATCAACAAGCTGATCAATTTTCACCCTATCAATATCAGATTCATAAACTTCAATCAATGCTTCCATTGATTGATTGGCTCCCACATTTACAACACTTGAATTTGGTCTCTCTCCTTCACGAGCTAGAATTTGTAAAACAATTCCATCAATAGGGCTTTTCAATTCTGTTTGCTCTAAATCAAAATTAATTGCATCAATAAAAGATAAAAGTTGTAACTTCTGCCCCTCTAATATTGTCAAGTTATCTTCCATCTTCTCTAGGGTAATAGAGGCTACTACAGCCTTTTCAAATAAGTTTTTATATCTATTTATCTCTCTTTTTTGAATTTCTATTTTATTAATTAGTATATTTAATTTAGCAATTTCAACAGCCAAGTCAGCCTCAAGCTTAGGCCGATTATCAAAAACAGCTAAAATTTGGCCCTTAATAACAGAATCCCCTTCTTGTACTAATACTTCAGATATTCTTGGTGTCCCTCCTTTACCGCTTGTAGGCGCTGAAAGTTTTCTTACATCACCAAGTGGACTAAGTTGGCCTAAAGCTGCCACAGCCTCAATCTTCTGTACAAGTTCACTATTTTTAATTTGATTATTTTCCTTTATCTCTTTATTAGTACATCCATTAGTTAGCAACAAACAAAAGGGTGTAAGAAAAGTAAAAAATGCTAATTTAATCGTGTAATTATTAATCATAATTAATAATCAAAAAGAATTTGATCTATGTAATCTTCGGCCCATGTGGGACCAAAATATTTAGTTAAAATACTCCTAGTTTTATCATTTCGTTTCTGATTAAGGCAATATCTTCTTTGGTATTTGAACCTATCAATTGTATTTTTTGAATCAGATCCATCTGGTATGACAAAAACCAATAAAGAACATAATATTGACAAATAATCATCAATAAGTTTTAAGAATAATTTTTCTTCTCTTAAATCAACTGGACGAATGAAACATACATACGGGGAGAAAATATATCCCCACTCAGGAAGTTCTCTTACTTCTTTGAATACTGGTGAAGAGAGGGATTTAATTTGGGAATTTATTAGATCCGGCATATATTTCCCAACTGGAGACAAATCAACAATCGCAGCAGAAATATTATTTGAACTGATAAC
The DNA here is from genome assembly GCA_902564695.1 of uncultured Prochlorococcus sp. Taxonomy (GTDB): domain Bacteria; phylum Cyanobacteriota; class Cyanobacteriia; order PCC-6307; family Cyanobiaceae; genus Prochlorococcus_B. The sequence continues at coordinate 27,481 of CACFCB010000016.1, forward strand.
TAAGTCAACTCCAAATATTGGAAGTTCATAACAAGGGTCAGGAAAAAAAACGCAGTGAAGTATTTGAAGAGATTTCCCAAGTTTTGCAATCTCCAAATGTAGCTTTCTAAATCCTTTTGCCTGATAAAACTCATTAATAATAAAAAGATCCTCATTATTGATACACCCATATATCTGATTTAATTTTGGATCTAAGCTTAACGACTTAACTTCAGAAAGTGAATTTATCCTAATCTTGATAAGTTCAACAGCCTCGTTCAAAAGAGGATGTAATTTATTTTGAGTACAAAAAACTGACTTCAAAACTTAGAGCTCAATGAAAAGGACTTGAATCTGCATCTAGAACAGTGGTTAATTGCCGATAAGCCATACATGGAATTATATAATTATTTAGGTGAAAAAGAAGTAAAGTAGAATATTTTTATGTACAATAAAACTAATTACCTCCGAAGTTAAAGGTTTGCCATATGATAAAAAATATATTATTTGCAGAATCATTACACGATAATCAACAAAATATAATTTATCACAAAATAAAAACTGTTTTTTAAATTCATCTATTATCAATTATCCAAATCATAAAAGAAATTGTATTTAAAATAAAATTCATATGAATTTAAATATGATAAAGATTTTAACCGATTAAGATATCATTAATGAAAGTCAATCACTGGAAATTAGCTAACGAAGCCACTTGTGTCGTAGCAGAGATGGAAAACTCAAGCTTGACCTGTATTGACTTTTGGTGCAAAGGAGGGAGCATTTATGAACTTAAAAATCAAGAAGGGATGGCTCATTTCTTGGAGCATATGATATTCAAAGGTAGCAAGGATCTTAAAGAGGGTGAATTCGATCTAAAAATTGAATCTCTTGGCGGTAGTAGCAATGCTGGGACTGGCCTTGATGATGTCCATTATCATGTTCTAATTCCTCCCGAGAATATAGAAGAAGCATTAAATTTACTTTTAGATTTATTATTATTTCCCGAGTTCAAACAAGATGCATTTGAAATCGAGAAGCAAGTAGTTTTAGAAGAGATTGCACAAAATTCTGATCAACCAGATGAACTAGTTTATATGAAATTATTCGAAGAATGTTATTCATCACACAGATATTCTAAACCAATATTAGGTTACAAGAAATCAGTTAAGAATATAATACCAATACAAATGAAAGAATTTCATGAAAAGCATTATATTGGTAAAAATTGTACTCTATCTATTGCTGGAGTATTGCCAAAAAACATAAAATCAATAATCAATAATAGTAGACTTAAAGAATTAAAAAAAAGTATAGATAAATCAGAATTAAAGACCAAAGTTATTTTTAATAAAGGATATAAAAAAGAACATATACCCAGGCTAGAAGGTGCAAGAATAATTAAAGCATGGAAACTTCCTCCAGCAAAAGAACAGCTCATAATATTAGGAACTGAAATAGCTGCAACACTATTTTGCGAAGGGAGAAGCAGCCTAATGGTTAAAACATTAAGAGAGGAATTACGTATAGTCGAATCTATAGAAATAGATTTACAAATTCTTGAGCAAGGTGGCTTAATTCTTTTAGAAGTTTGTTGTCCTCAAGAAAACATTGAAATGGCTGAGTATGAAATCAATAAAATTTTAAAAGAGTCAATTAAAAATAAAGTCGAAACAAAAGATATAAATCGTGCTAAAAATTTAGTGAAAAATAATATTTATTTTGGTTTGGAGTTAAGTTCTCAAATAGCATCGATCGCAGGTAATCAGATCCTTTGGGGACGACATCAACCACTATTAGGATCAATTAAAGATATCTCCTATTGGACATCAAAACGTCTAAAAGAAAATATTTTTCCCTTATTTAATCCAGACAATTCGTTTACATTAATTGCTATACCAGAGGAATAAATATGAAGATTATTTTAGACAAATGTAACACTGAAAGTATAACGGCCGGCAAACTTTGGATTCAAGATGGAAGTCGTGCTGATCCAATTAAAAAAAAGGTATTCATCAAATTTTAAGCTCAACAATGTGTAGAGGGTGTGGACCATACAATAATAAACAAATTGCAGAAATAGTAGAAAGCTCAGGTTCAATTTTAAATTGTGATACTTATGAGGATGGTCTACTAATAAGTATGAAATGTATAAAAAGCGATATTTATAAACTACTTCCATTAATTGGCTGGATGATAACAAAGCCGTGTCTTGATTTTAATCAAATAGAACTTGAAAAAGATTTAACTATAAAGGCTCTGAAAAGACAAAAAGAAAATGCTTATCAGCAAGCATTTGATGCATGGAGAAAAATGATTTTTAAAGATGGTCCCTATGGACATGATCCACTTGGATCTATTGATGATTTATACAAAGTAACGAAAGAAGATATTCTTCCAATAGCAAATTCATTAATTCATAGA
>CACFCB010000017.1 GCA_902564695.1 uncultured Prochlorococcus sp.
TGATCAATCATATTTCTCAAATTTTAATTACAAAAGAGAAAGAGCCGATCCCTTCAGCTCTCCAACCAGCTATTCAAAGTGTTAAAAATTGTTTTAATAACTTTTCTTATACTTTATATGATAATGAACAAATAATAGAAACTATTAAAAATGGAATTGGTCAAGAAGCAGTAAGTGCTTATATGAAAATCAAGCCATATGCTAATAAAGCTAGTTTCGCAAGATATTGTATAATTTATCTTCATGGTGGTTGGTATATAGATATTACTATAAAAATGTTAAAAGGTATAACGATACCTGACCATATTAATTTTTTAGCCTTTAGAGATTTTGGTGAAGGTTTAATTCCAAATAGCTTGCCATATAATATTCAAAACTCTCTTTTTTATAGTGATAAAAAAAACCATTTACTAGAGACAGCTATTGAATTAGTTATTGAAAACTGTAGGACCGAAAATTATGGAGTTACACCAGTATGTACAACTGGGCCAGGTGTTTTGGGAAGAGCTTTAGCAATAAATGGAATGAAAAGTACGTATATTCTTGGTTTGTTCATGCCTCTGACTCCTAATCATAGAATAAAAAATAGATCATATATTTTGCCTGATGGCAATATTGTAGCCTTGCACAAAAATGCTTGGATGCCAAATGTACTTCCAGCAGATATAAGTGCATTTGGATTCAAAACAACTAATAACTATATAAAAATGTGGGATGAAAGAGATGTTTACGATAGCTCAACTAATCTTATAAATTAAAATTTTCTTCCTCTGTTAGTTTGATTTCGCATTGTAGTACTGCCAATGCTTCATTAGGTAGATTAAGAAAACTATCTAGAATTTTATTGTTAGTTGGAAGTATTGTTGAAATACCAACTAGTTTGGTTTTACCATCTTTTTGAAGAGCATAACCTTGTTCTTCGTTTAATTTCCCTTTAACTCTTCCTGTCTGCAGTGATGTGTTTACTAATAAATCTGGAAATTTGATTATAGATCCAAGACTAAAGCAGAATCGAGATTCAAATCTCAATACAATTTGCCCCGAATTTTTTTCTATAGTGCCTCTTAGTTTATCCATAGTCATCTCTATTTTTATGCCAGGGGGTAAAGGAAGAGATGCAAATTTTGTTGTTCTTGAAGTTAGCGAAGGAATTGAAAATTTTTCGGGAGCAAAGTTCACCTGCAGGATATTATCTTTATCACTTTGAACCAGGCTTCCTTCACCACCTCCCCCACGAGCATCGTAGTCAAAGTATGGATATAAGCCAATTTTCAATCGACATCCTTTGAGACTCTTTAGATACATTAGGAACTCCTGTTATTTATTCTCATACTTGATAAGTGATTTTGTTAGAAACCAATTAGTTTACTTCCAGCAATGTTTACTCTTAGGATAATCAAGTAACACAAAAGTTAATTATCTTTACTTAGAGTAATGCTCATTTCAATACTTTTTTAGATCTAAGAAATTCTTTTAATGTTGTTAACAATACATCTTACTTTTAATAGGTATTACCTTTCATTTGATTTTTAGCATATGTTCATTTGGTCATTGCACTTATAATTGTCGACTTTATATATTATAATAGTAAATTAAATAGGGTTATCGATGTCTTCAAACTTAACTCCTGATTGGTCATCAGATTTTGAACATTACAAGAAACTGTCTAGAGAAGTAGTTACAAATGAAGATATAATTAATTTTTTTAATCAGAACCAAAAAGCTTTTTATCTTGATAACTTCTCTTCAACTTGGGCTAATATGATGGAAGCCTATGAAGCTAAAGAGAATTTAAGCTCAGATCAGTTAAATAAGCTTGAAGAAATGCAATGGCAAGAAATGCCTGAATCATTAAAATTATTTGCCTATGATTTTTGTATTAAGAATGGTTTTTGTTTTACTGCGACATCTCGTTAATAAATAACATTTCATATTAGAAAAATGTACATTACATAATAAATTATCAACTTAACTAATTGAATTAAGTGTTTAAATATACTGATTTATTGCTTGCAAAGATTAATTGAAAGTAAAATTTTCTTATGAAATTTTAATGTATGATACAACAATTTATAACTTTCACTATTGAGAGATTTAGTAAAATCAAAAAAAGCTCAATTAGTCAAGGAAAATAACTAAGGATTTGTTTTACTTAGAAAAAGTAAGATATTAAAAGAATTTTGATCTAATAATTTTCTTTTTTTGAGATTCTATTAATACAATTTGAATACTTCGAAGATGACTTACATTTTTTATAGATATGAGATTCAAAATATGAAGATCTATTTTTGTCGAAAGGAATGACAGGTATTCTTATTTCTTCACTAGCTATTGGACTTGGTGAAACTAGACCTAGACTGAGCATAAGGAATGAAATTAATAGTTGTTTCATTGATCTTTTTTCCTACCTTTTAATCTTTCTCTGTTTGAAAGCCATGATTTAAAGTTTTCATCTTCTACTTTTTCTCTCCACTGTTTTGATGAGATTGGCAGTTTTGCTCTTTTCTGGTGAGTTTTTAAATGCTTAAATTTGATAAATATATTGAGATAAGCAGCTATTACGAGAAGAAATAGCAAAATAGTATTGAGATGCATTTTTTATTTTGCTTAAACTTGGTGTATTTAAAGAAAGGGTAATCGACTTGATGCTAGAAGTATAAAAATTAATTATTCATTTACTTAGATAAAACTAGCAATTTTAGAGTAAAGCACTTTGTTTTTTCTAGATTTAGCAAAACTAAAAAGCTACTTAGATCTCTCTTCAACATCTTTATTTAATTTCCAATCCAATAAGTTAGCCCAACTTGATCTGTTAGTTTTTTGAAAGAGTACTTTTAAATGTAAAATATTTATCCAAAGTTAATTTTTGGTTTTACGAATGAAAATGTGCTATGACTCTATTCATATCTCTGAAGTGAAGTGATTTTAAGGTTGGCTTGAAGTGTCAATTATGCAATATTTTAATTCGCTGTTATTCTCTTGATGACACTATATTTAGACTATATTCATAATTAGTATATAGTTATTTCCTTAAAAGCTATCATATTTACTCTATAGTTATTTTCTAAAAGTGAATTTTAAAAATTTTTTCATATGTATAGAATTTTAAAAGGGTATCTTACATTAATAATTACAATTATATCTTTTCTTTTTTTTTGCTTCCCCACCAATTTTATATGCGATGGAGTTGGATTTAATAGCAGCCTAAGATTTAGTAGGTAAGAGGTTTGCAACTAAGTTTTGCGAAACCAGTGAGGAAGGATTTTCTTCCGAATTCTCAAGTCAATTTTTCATTAAATAATACTTATCTAAAATTTTTAGCTTTTCCTGATGATGATAATTCTATAGAACAACTTTGGATTTTTACTTTAGATCGAATAAAAAAAGAATGTGGATATTACCTAACTAAAAACTAGGAGGTTGATCTAAGAGAGTTTTTTGAGGAGGAGGGAGAGATTGCAAGTAATTTTGAATTATGTTTACCATATGAATAAAAAAAATTAATTTTAAATTTTACTGGTTTTTAGTTTATTCAGCACGTTTACATGGTCGATTAGAAAATATTTACTGAAGCTTCTATATAGGCAAATTTAACAAGAGATTTGAACATATATCAATAGAAAAAATATAATTTCCCTCATTTGACTTGTTATTTGAAATTCTTATGCTTATCTTAAAATGAAATATTGATTTAAAAGATGACTTTCGCAACTATATATAATTCCAGTGACAGAGGTTTCTTTGATATTAAGACTTTTCTGATGGTAGTGAGGTTTATTACAGTTAATGCTATTTTGGCTTTTATTTTTTTATTTCTTGCAATAGAAGAATTGGATTGGTCAATTGCTTCGTCCAGAGAAATAACAAATGATATCATTATCGATAATACGTCATGGAATTTAAAAACATTATTTTAGGTTTATTAAAAATTTAAAGAATATAATTATTTAAGCTTGCTTTAACTATGAGAAATAGATATACCTAATTTATCTTGAGATTTTATTATGATTACTCTTATTTTTCTGCTTTTGCTGGGTTTAACTGGTTGGACTATCTCAACATTAATGAGCAAAGGGAAGCATCAAGAAGCGATAAAGAATGAATTAGGAAATATTTTGGAAAGCTTGAAGTATTTAACTGCTTCTGTTACGGCTCTTGTAAAGCTTTTAATGAAAGATTCTATTTCTTCTGCTAAAGAGGATGACTTTGCTGGCATGAGGTCCAACGTAATTGATCTATTAAAAATAGAAAAGAAAGAAAAGGAAGCAGCTTAATTTCTATTTCAGAATTGAATAAATATTTTTGAGCCTTTATATTCTTTTCTCGCTAGTACTAGCTTCTTCTTATCCATGAAGGAGCCCCAGAGAACCATTCTCCTAGGTCATCGTAGTCTGGATTATAGCTTGAATGAGGATCTGAGGAACATAAATCAAGCCCATCCAGTAAATCATCTATTTGGTTTGAACTATGCTTATTTTGTTGAAAATTTGATGCCTTTCTTAACCATGTAGATACGTTTTGATCTCTTGATGCATATTTGTTGATATAAATTCTTTCTTCAAGAGTAACTTCTTTTCCCATGGCTAGTCTAGTTAATATTTCTTGTATCCGAAGACGAGATGAAGTTGTTAACATTTTTAGTTTTCTATTTTTTTATTTCTAGCTTGGAATCTTTTAATTGCAAGTTGATTAAATCAAAATTTTGAATTGTTTAAATAAAACCTATAAACCAATGAAAAACTTTAGGAAATCTTAGTAATTGGGACTGTTTGAAAATCTTTTTCTAGATTCTTTTTCTATTTCGCTTATGTTCTCCTCTTTTCTTCTTGGATTCAATTTATTTTCTAACTGCTTCAAAAGAATCCCTTTTTGATAAGGATTTAGAGCTTTTGAATTAAAAATATTGAAGATGATTTCAACTTTTCCTTCGATTTTGTTGACATTCTGTCCCCCAGCCCTGAAGAGCGTGAAAAAGGCCATGCAATTTCCTTGATGGTAATAATTAATTTTTATTGACCTGCAGATTCATTATTTTATATTTTATCTAAAAACTTATTTTTATTTCTTTTTGTATAAATTATTGATTGTATGTAAATAGTATTTTTGTGAAATCATTTTTATTAATTTTAGTGAGATTTTAATTATTTTAAGTCAAATATTTATCATAAATTATTTAATATGTGAGAATTTTTTTAAGGTATCTATATCAATAATTTTCAAAGTACTTTCTTCGGTTGCTTCTAGATTAATTAAAGGAGCCATTCCATCTTCATAGGCTTCTTTCCATCTAGGAGCACAGAGACACCAATGATCTCCTTGTTTTAATCCTGGAAATCCTATTTGTGGAGTCGAGAGATCATTCCCTTGAGCTTTACTATATGAAAGGAATTGATCGGTAATCACAGCACAGACAGTGTGGATGCCAGCATCAGTAAAATCTGTTTGGCATGAACCATCTCTAAACCATCCAGTCATAGGATCACAACTACAAAGTTTTAGTGCAGTTCCTAAAACGTTTTTTCCCTTCATTTCAGTCCCTTTTGACCAAGTAGCTATAGTATGACCTTGATCACTTAGTTTGACTAAAATCAAGGGTAACGGAAAATGACCGCGCCATTAATTCAAGGTGCCTCTGGGTCAGAGGGAGAAGCATTAACTTACACTTCTACTAATGAAAATATAAAGGATATATACACTTTTACTGCAAATGAAGCGGTTTCATGGTCTATTGAGGGAGGTGAGAGCAGCCTGTTTTCGATTGATAAAGATACTGGAAAATTAAGCTTTAAAGAATCTCCTGATTATGAAACAGTAACTGAATTAAATGGAAAAACAGTCAAGTTTACAACGAATTACCAGACAGCGACTACAGGAGAAACTTTTTTTGTAGAGCTTTATGATGAACAAAACAAAAATAATATAGCTACCCCGATAACTGTAAATAATTTTGTTAAATATGTGAACGATGGTTCATTTGAAAAAACAATAATTCATAGATTATCCACTGATTTTGTTATTCAAGGTGGCGGTTATAAATGGCCATCTAAACCATCGAATCAAGCAGATGGGTATCCAATAAGATTGGTTTCAAAAGGAGAAATAATTAATGAACCTGGAAATTCTAATTTAATGGGAACAATAGCAATGGCTAAAGTTTCTGGATTCCCCGATAGTGCAACATCTGAATGGTTTATTAATTTAACTGACAACAAAAATCTAGACTCTCAAAACGGAGGATTTACTGTTTTTGGACATATATTAGGTGATGGAATTGAAAGTCCACTCTTGTTAAATAATCAACTAACTTATAGTGTTAACTTTAATGATGTTGGCTTATCATTACCTGAGTTACCTTTAAATAATCTTGAAGGGAATATTATATATGATACTAATTATTTTGCGATTGATTCAATAACTTTAATTGATGCCAGGCCAAATGAAATTGCAAATAATTTTAATGTTATCGTTTCTGCTACTGATGTTGATGGAAATAAATCAACTCAATACGTAATTGTAAATGTTAACGATGTTCAAGGAGAAGTTGTCAACGGATCTAATGGAATAGATGTACTAAAAGGAGGCCTAGGAAATGATACTTTTCAAGGAAATAGTGGTAACGATACAATTGATGGTGGTAAGGACTATGACATTGCAGCCTATTCTGGTGATTTTTCAGACTATACATTTGCAATTTCCAATAAAATAGTAACTGTTACTGATAATCGTTCACCAGTTAATGATGGAGAAGACACCTTATCGAATATTGAAAAACTAACTTTTGCTGATAAAAATGCTTTGGTTACGAGTAAAGGAATCAAGGCAATTAACTCATTAGGATTTCAGTCAGAAAAAGTTTATTCCGGTAAAAGTGATAGTTATAAATTTTATGATTTAGGTAATGATAAATATGGTATTGGAATAAATAATTCTATCGATGAGCTTACTGGTGCTTCTGTTCTTATCTTTGATGATAAAAATATGAATCTTGTGAGTGATATTAAGGGGACATTTGATCAAGTAACAGGTTTAAACGACGCAACTGGTCAAATGTTTCGTCTCTATAATGCTGCTTTTGCAAGATTACCTGATCCAGATGGATTAAGTTATTGGATTGCCAATTTTAGTTCGGGAAAAGATGATGCGAGAGCTGTTTCTTCTTCTTTTCTCGCTTCTTCAGAATTCAAACAACGCTATGGAGATAATGTCTCGAATGAAGTTTATGTTGAGACATTATATGTCAATATTTTAGGAAGAGATTATGATCAATCAGGCTATAATTATTGGCTAAGTAATTTAAATAATGGTGTTGAAACTAGATATGAATTGCTTTTAGGTTTTTCTGAATCTTTAGAAAATAAAGAGCTTTTCTCTGAAATGACCGGTATATTTTAAGAACTATTATTTGAATTTTGTACAAAGTTGAAATCGCTTTTCCTCTCGAATTCATTACTTAATAGCTTTTAAGATCTAAATGAAGGATTGCTATAGGTTTATACCTCTTAAGAAGAAACGCTTTTGATGGGTATGATTTCATAATATGGACGATCCTCATAGTCTGCATCTGAGCAGCAAACATCTTCGTAGATGTTCGCTAGTAGATCATAAGCTTCATCATAGTTATTGAAAGATTTCATGGTTATATCATCAGTTTCGCCATCATCTCTTATGATTTTGTAATTCATAGTAACTGTTTTTTTACTTAGATATTTTAAATGTGCTTTGTTTAAATTTAGTGAGTAGCTTTGATATAGTTATCGGTTTTTCACGTGATAGTTTTGAAATATTCAAAAAATAATTTGAATATTTATCTATGATTATACTCAAGAAGTATTATATTTCATGTGATTTTCAAGATGAGTGGTTAATCATTTCTTTCGTAATTCTTTCAAAATTAATTTGATGGCCTAAATCGGTCATTTCTATTGTCAGCACTTTTTTGTGACTGGTTTCCTCGCTAAAAACACTTGCAAGAACCGTTGCTTATAGTACACTAGTATTAGTTGCTGGTTTTGTGTGGAAATTCTTTCTTTTCTTTTGATTTTGCAGAGTATTATTTTGATTGCCTCAAATTTTGTTTCTCCTAAAATCTTTAATTAATTTGTTTAGGTAGAGTCAACTAATGCCACGTTAGAATTGGTGATTATTTTAATTTTTTAATTATCAAGAGCACATCGGAAAGATTAAATTGACTAGAAGAGCAATTTTACATAGTTATAAAATTGTGCTTGGGCTAAAATTCTTTGAGCAGGCCTATCTGTTCGCTCATACGATATCAATAGCTTATTGAATTTGTTATTGTTTATTTTTTAAAGGAATTATGAACTCAGGTGCAGAAAGATTTAATGGTTTAATTGCAATGATCAGTATTGTTGCGGGTGTAGGTGCTTAACTACAGGACAGCTAATACCTGGAATTTTTTAGCTTATTTAACTTTTTTATACTAAAAACAAGCAATAGTTTTTTAAACACTTGATTGTTTTACTGTATTAAAAAAATATTTTTTGATTTATAATTTCTCTTTGTCTTTTGAATTGCCTAGTGCAGGAGCATTCATACCCTAATAGTCTGGGCCAACGATTATTCCAGCTATTGCAAACAATGCTATGAAACCAATACCAATGATTGGAGTTGTTGGTGCAGGAGTGGATAGTAATCCAGCGAAGAAGATATAACTCATCAAAAGAATATGAATGCAGTTAGTTGTAGCGAATGATTTATACGAACGTGTGAAAGATAAGAAGTTTACCTACTTATTTAATTTTTCCAACTTTGAGTGCATTGGTTTCGTTTTCAATAGATTAACCTATTTTATGCTTTATGAAAGAATTATTAGTTTTTTAAATTCTTCCAAATCATGTTTCTTTTTCATTTGATCTTGGTAATGCTTCAATTCAACTCTGAGTATGAATGAAATTTTCCCTTTTTTAAACTGTGATCTGTTTTACTGAAATTTATGATTTCTTCGCTATCCTTTAAATATGTTTATTTATAGGAGGTGATCCATTGTCGCATCTACCAATCGGTCAAGAGTCAATGGAAATGACAAGACTATTCGATTCTGTTACTCCTGCCTTGAAAGGTTTTATCATTAATAGATTTATATAGTTAATTTTATCTATTAAGTATTTAAGCCAGCTACAAAGTAGCTGGCTTTTTTTAACAAAACTTTTGTAATTTTTTTTACAGTTCTTTCCTCTTGAGATTCTCGCATCTTCTCTTGATATCTATTTTAAAAGGGTTAACATTAAATTATACATTTAACTTTTTCATATCTATGTCTAATGAAGAAAAAATTCAAGTAGCGGAAAGAAGAATAGTTGAATTGAAAACTTTGATTAATCATTGGAAGACAAGCAATATTTCATCTAGAAGAGCCACTGTAGAATTCGTTGAATCAATGCTTGCAGGTAAAGGAGAAGAAAAAGCTGCTTAAACCACTTTGGAAATATACATTGCTTAATTAAAAAATTTGTTATATAAATATATCACAACTTGATAAATTCAATATAATTTTAGAATTAAAATTTTCACACTATGTATGATATAAAATATGTTTGAAATATTACAAAAATGAAAATTATAACCTTTCTAAGTTTTAAAGACTATTTTTGGAAAACCATAAAGCAAACAACTAATAGTTTTAGCCACTTAAGAGTTATTAGTCTTGGAAATGGTTATATAAAATGTTTATGGGATATTAGTGCTATTGATAATTTGAGAATAAAATTTAGTAAAAGTTATTTTTATGCTATTAGATTATTTGATATAAGTAATAATAGAAATATAAATAATTCGACTTGTATCATGAAAGAGATACAAGTTAGCAAATTTCAATCCTCGATAAAATTCCCTATACCTATTGATAAAGGTGTCTATTACTTTGAATTTGGTTATCGCAAGAGAAATGGCGAATGGAGAAAACTTGCATATCAGAATTTGAACTTAGGATATCGTATAAAAAAAACAATTCAAAATGTAGATCAAGCTAATTGGTTTAGCATTAGTAATCAATTATCTCCTCGTAATAATGCTTCTCATGAGAAGGACTCCCAGCTTTCATCTAATAGATATTTAGGTGGTTCAGAGAATATATTATATGATCAATAAAAGATTTATTTTATATCTCAAACTTACTCAATCGCAATTTTTATTTTTTATTTGATCTTGTACAAATTTAAGCTTTTGTCTATATAAAGACTATCATATAGAATTATTAATCTATAGAATTTATGCAGAATGATCTAATAATGATAGAAACTTTAAAAGATCAAGGATTTAGCAAAATTGACATTGATCAAATTCTTAATTATTTACAAACTCTAGAGTATGATCTGAAAAACACTAGATATATAGGTGAAATTTATTCTAAAAATGAAAGATTAGCAAAATATTTTTTCTTAAGAGAAAAATTAAGACTTGAAAACGATTCTTTAGACGAAACATTACATATCTATGAAATTTTAGATCAATGTATAGATTGGGGTGAGTTTTGGAGATTATTAGTCATCAAAAAAGGTTTTTGTTGTATATGCTTACTCGGAGAGTTACGCCATAAGAAAAGATATATATTTTTTTCTGGTCCTAATATACTTTCGGGACCTTCTGCTGAATTAACTTATTCAATATTCGATGATTTGTATGAGTAATAGAATTTTTTCTTATTGCAAATGAAAAAATAGCATTTTATTTTGTATCAATCCAATTTCAAGACGTTATTTTTATTGTTTTGTTTTAGGCTTATAAGAGCTTAAGTTTTACTTTGTCCACTTATCTAATTACAGGAGCCAATAGAGGTATTGGCCTAGAACTAGTTCGTCAATTAAAAGATAGAGGAGAAGATGTAATTGCTACTTGCAGAACTGCATCTCCAGAATTGAATGCTTTGTCAGTTAGGGTTGAGACTGGAATAGATATATCTTCAGGAGACTCAGTTATTCAACTTAGACAAAGTTTGATTGGGACTACAATTGATGTTTTAATACAAAATGCGGGAATTGCAGAATTTAATTCTCTGTCAAATTTAGACCCCTTAAGTATCGTTCATCAATTCGAGGTAAATGCTCTAAGTCCACTTTGTTTCGTTCAGGCGATGCTAAGCCATCTAAACAAGTCTTCAAAAATAGCTTTAATAAGTAGTCGCATGGGTTCAATAGAGGACAATAGCTCTGGAGGTTCTTATGGATACAGGATGTCAAAAGTAGCTTTGTGTATGGCTGGTAAATCCTTATCGGTAGATTTAAAATCTAAAAATGTTGCCGTAGCAATTTTACATCCCGGATTAGTAAGTACTCGAATGACTGGATTTACTTCAAATGGAATTCAACCGAAAGAATCAGTTCGAGGACTTATTCAAAGAATTGATGAACTTACGCTAGATAATTCAGGAACTTTCTGGCATGCAAATGGAGAAGTTTTGCCTTGGTAAAAGCTTTTATGATTTTTATTTTTTAATGTATTATTATGTATATTCTACTTAGTGTTCTTCTTAATCTTCTCACAAAACTTATACCTACTCCAGGTATACTTAAAAGTTCTTCATCAGATGCGGAAATGATTGACTCTGGTGTCATATATCCAGCCTCATAGAAATTATTACAATTTTTATTTCCTATCAATTAAAGAATACATTGATTTCCAAAGCCTTTTTTAACCTTTAACTTCCAGTTAAGGTATTTTTATATATTAAATATAGATTGATTTATATCCTTGATTCATTAATTCTTTTTGCTATATCTACCATAGACGAAAAACTGCTTGATCTTTTAAGTAATTGTTGATAATTGCCAAAAGCATTTATCCTTCCATTCTTAAATTCATAAATACAATCTGATCTTTCAATTGTAGATAACCTATGAGCTATTGTTACTATTGTGCAACGCCTACCTATGATCTCAATTGCATCCATTACTTCGGCTTCTGTTTTGTTATCTAAAGCACTAGTTGCTTCATCTAAAACTAACAATTTTGATCGTCGATAAAAAGCTCTAGCTATAGCCAATCGTTGTCTTTGACCACCAGATAATCTGATTCCATTATCTCCTATTGGAGTGTATACGCCCATTGGCATTTCTGAGACCAATTCTGAAAGTTGAGCAGCTTTGAGTGCATCCCATACTCTTTGCTTATCTATTAATTTCTCATCTAATCCGTATGCAATATTTTCAATAATATTGCTATTTAATAAGGTAATTGATTGTGGTACATAAGAACAACAATCTTGCCAGGCAGGTACCTCTGTATTTGTGACCGCAACTCCATCTAATAATAGATTTCCCTCGGTTGGTCTAAGAAGACAAAGTAATTGATTGGCTGTAGTTGTTTTCCCACTTCCAGTTTCTCCAACAAAAGCGATTCTTGAACCTATGGGAATAGTAAGGTTAATATTTTTTAAAGTGTATTCATTACTATTAGGGTATTTATAACTCAATTGTTCAAGTTTTATATTTTTTCTTGGCTCTACTCCTTGTTTTGTAGGAACACCTTTTGATCTTTTAGTTAGCCTATTAGATGGTAATTCTATTAACTTCAAGATTTCCTCTAAATCTGGTATCGAGGCCCTCATTGAGGTTAATGCTCTAAATGAATCTTGTAATGGAGGAGTTAACTTAAGAGCCGCTACTGCAATGGTCGCTAGAAAAGGTACTATCTCTATAAGTATTGAATCTTTTTGGCCAGTTAGGTAAGGGAAAAGTCCAATAGCAAAAATTAATGTAATACCAAAAGGTTCTATTAATGATCTTGGGAACTCAGGTAAAACTTCAGCTTTCCATAGAAATGGAAATGAATTTTCTCCGGCTAATTTATATTTATTTTCAAAATAAGGTTCTGAACTTGTTAGATGAACATCTATTATTGTCCTCATTGACTCAGTCAGAATATTATTTGTTTCTTTTTCTAGTTTGATTCTTTGTCGAGAAGAATACCTTATAAAGGGTGTTACAAATAATGATATAAATATATAGAAAATCAATAGACTTATTATTAAATATAAGGCTATTGATTTTGCTATGAAAAGAACAGCAATGCATATAAAAGTGATTACACATAAACCACTAGAAATTTGTAGTATTGGTCTTACTAAGAATTCTGAAACTCTTGAAATATTGATCAAAACTCTTGATGATAGATCAGATTTTTTTTTGTTTAGGAAGAATTCATATGGTTGAGAGAGTAATTTTTTCTGAGCTAGTTCAGATAAGTCTCTCCAAATTGCTACTCTTAGCCTTTCTTGTGATGCTTTAAGAAATAACTTTGAAAAGGATGCTACCCAATTCATCGAAATATATATGAGAACTAAACTGATAACCTTTGTTTTTGGGTCTTCAGGGATAAAATTTTGAAATGGAAGGGGAGGTTGATTGGGTTGGCCAATGAGTACGGTAAATAATCTAGAAACAATTCCTACGACAATTACATCTACTAACCCAGTCAAAGCTGCGACTGGGATTAATTTTAATAAAGAACTTCTTCGTTTAACTGGAAGTGCCTTTAGTAGACGCACCAATAGGTAATAAGTTTTGCTAGTGCGAATCATCTAATAAAATTACTTACTTTTGAGTATTTATTTATGCCTAATAAGCCAGTTCTTTGGGTGTTTGGTTATGAGTTGTTTAGACCAAAGGAGTTTAAGTGGTGAACGAGATGTCTAAAAAGAGCTTTTTTTATTAATTCAAGAAAATTATTTTATATTCAATTATAGTTGAATATTTTTTTCACCAATAAATATCCAAGAAAAATGAATAAAATAAGCGGTAATAAATAAATTATAATCATAAAACCAGATAAAAAGATAAATAGACTAAATAATAGGAAAAAGATTATTATAAGAATTCTCAAAAATCTTTTAATTCGACTTATCCAGAAAATACCTTTAATTTTTTCTAGCTTAATTTGTAATTCTTTTCTTTTAATATATAGCTCTTTTAGTTGTGCTTGGTGCCAATGGATTGAATCTTCCAATTTGCTTTTATAAACATTCCTTCCAATTTTCTCAATTAAATTGTCTGAATTTGAAAAAGTCGATCTGAATTTAACAATTTGAGCCTCAATAAGATCTTTACTATTTGCTGATATTCTTTGTTCTATATTCATGATTTCAGTAATAATTCTCTCTTCTAAATCAATTTTTTTATATGAATTATATTTTGTAATTGCTTTACTACTATTTTGTTTATATTTAAAAAAAATATCAAAAAAATTTGCTCTTATCATCTGTTTTACTATTATTAAAAATAGATTTGCTTTTAGAATATTATAACCATGCCTTCTATAGTTTTTAATGGAAGCTACATAACAAAGAAAAACACTGGTATTGGTGTTGTTTCTCAAAATCTTGCTAGAACTTTATCTGCCAATAAATTAACTACACTTATTCCACAGGATTTAGGAATTAAAGGTGATATTTATATACCTAATAATTTATCTCCAGGACAGGGTTTTAAACGCCATTTTAATCGATTACTTTGGCTTCAGAAAACTGTGCCTAAAATAATGAATGATTTAAGTGCTGAATATTTTTTATCACCTTTATTGGAGGCACCATTATTTACAAATGTAAAATCTATTGTGCTAGCTCATGATTTGATACCACTAAGATATCCTTCATTATCATTTTTAACTTTATATCATCTAATTTATATACCTTTAATCTTAAAACAATCAAAGCTTATTCTTTGTAACTCTAGCTCTACAGCTGATGATCTAAATTCTTTTTATAAAGTTCCAAGGAATAAATTATTTCCAATTAAATTAGGTTTTAATCATAAGAAGTATTATCCAATCAAAATAAATAGACAAAAGTTTTTTCTTATTCTTGGTAGACATAACCCTCACAAGAATTTGGAGCGTGTTATTGAAGCCTTCTCATTTGCCAAAATTAATGATTATAAGCTTGTTTTTGTAGGTCCCTTTGACAAAAGATATACACCAAGGCTTCTTAAAATGATTGATGACTTGAATCTTAGACATTTGTGTGAGTGGAAAGGGTGGATTGATGATAATGAAAAATTATTGCTATTAAACCAATGTCAAGCATTAGTAATTGCAAGTCTTTGGGAAGGTTTTGGCCTTCCAGCTCTAGAAGCAATGGCTTGTGGTACTCCCGTTATAGCTTCTGAACGAGGAGCACTTCCTGAAGTAATTGGTAATTATGGATATTTGATTGATCCAATGGATTCTAAATCCATTGCGACTGCTATGAATGAAGTTGTAAATGACAAAAAATGCTTTGAAAATGCTATTGAACAAGGTCCAAATCGAGCTGCTTCTTATAATTGGTCGAATACAGCTAGATCAATAGAAAAAATTATTAATGAAATTGATTCTTAATAAATTTTTTTTCTAGTATATTATTAACTAATAGCAATATACTAGAAACGATTAATCTGAAGAATTAATATTTGAATATAGTGATTTTTAAATTTTAATTATATTTACTATTCAGGTTTTTTAACCCTTTTCTTGCGTTTATATAAATATATTATGTTATTAGGGAAAATTAATTCATTATAGTTTTTTTATTTAATAAACTATAATGCTATTATAAAATCTTTAGGTTCATTTTTAAGTATGACTAGTAAAAAGTCAAAGAAAAAAGTAAGTCCTAAGAATCTAGATTCCACTGGAGAGAAAAAAACAAATCCAACAACTGCAAAAATTGTTCTTTTTGTATTTGGTGTAGGACCTTTACTTCTTATGTGTGTATTTTTATTTTCTAATGGATTTTTTAATTCACCTGGATAATTCTTTACACATAAGACGATAAAATAATCTGTGTTAAAAGTATCTAGAATGATCTATAGAAAAAACTGTACCACTTTATCTAAATTTTTTGGTAATTTCTCTATTTTACCAATTTTATTTATCGGTATCATTTTACGACTAGTTAATATAAATGCACCAGTTATAGGAATTCATAGTTGGAGGCAGGCTGATACAGCATCAATAGCAAGGAACTTTCTGTCGAATGATCTCATTTTTTGGCAGCCTCAAGTGAATTGGTCTGGTACTACGAATGGCTTTGTTGAGTGTGAATTTCCTCTTTATCAATATTTAGTGGCAAATGTATATAAAATCTTTGGAGTTAATGAATTATTTGCAAGGGCTGTTTCTGTCATATTTGGATGTTTATCAATATTATTTCTATTTAGATTAAGTAGAAGAATTTTTAACATTGAAGTTGCTTGGTGGGGAACTCTTTTTTATGCAATTTTACCAATCACAGTTTTTTATAGTAGAACTATTCAACCAGAATCATTAATGATGTTTCTTGGCATTTTTTCGTTAGAAAGATGGACTAAATTTATTGAAATAAAAGATAAAAAGGTTTTGTTTATATCTTGGTTATCTTTCACCTTAGCTGTTTTAATGAAGGTATTACCTTTCTTTTGGGTTGGCATACCGATTCTAATAACAGGTTATCAAAACTCACTAATTTCTAGGTATAAATTATATCTTTTTCCTATTCTCACTATATTAATTAGTTATTTTTGGTATGCTCATTCTTATCAAATGGGGCAATCTACAGGTTTAACTTTTGGTCTATGGGGTTCAGATACTGATAGGTATTCTTGGTTGAGTTTATTAGAATTTAGATTTTATTTTGATTTGTTTCTCAGGATTGTATTAAGGAATTTTGTTTTACTAGGCTTTTTACCAATTTGCCTTACTTTCAAGGTAGTAGGAATACATAATATTTTTGTCATTGGATTCTTTTCAGTCCTTTTAATTGGACTTATTAATCCGATTTCTTATTCTATTCATGAATATTACCAGCTTCCTATTATGATATTTAGCTGTCCATTAATGGGACTTGGATTTATTAGATTGAAAAGTATCTGTTATAATAATCAATTTTTGATCTCTATTTTTCTTAGCTTATTATTTATTGGAAGCTTAACGATTTTAAAGATTGATTATTGGGATTTAGAACTTACTAGTCGTCAACCAGTCTGGCACACTTCTGAGTTGATTAAAAATAATACAAAAAATTCAGATCTTATAGTCTCTGTCTCAGGCGCCGATCCTACTTTGCTATATCTTTCTAATAGGAAAGGATGGCTTGTCTCTCCAAGTGATATTAATGAGGATCAAATTTTAGCTTGGAAGAAAAATGGAGCAAAATATATTGCTGGTAGCTGGCTAGTAGTAGAAAGTTATAATAAATTTTCGGATCAAATAGTAAAAAATAATTTGAATAAATTACTTTGTTCTCCTTCTTTTAATATTTTATCTACTTATAAAGGGTGTAAAAATAATGATAAATCTTATTTAATCAGTATCAATTAATTAAATAATTTTAGTCTAATAGCAATGTCAGAGATAAATATATTTTTTGGATCTAAAATTTGTTTTTGTTTTAGCCAAAAATTAATTGATTTATAAGTTTTTTTAAATATTATAGCTGATTGCCTCGAGTCTTTGGCAAGATAAATTCTGCCTCCAATTTGTGCGATGTCTATATCAATATCATTTAATAAATCTTCGACTTTTTTATTGTTTGCGGGTAGATCTATTGATATAGTCCATCCTGACATGGGAAATGATAAATAA
Source organism: uncultured Prochlorococcus sp. (assembly GCA_902564695.1). GTDB lineage: Bacteria > Cyanobacteriota > Cyanobacteriia > PCC-6307 > Cyanobiaceae > Prochlorococcus_B. Next base: position 17,551 of record CACFCB010000017.1, read on the forward strand.
CCTTTATTAGACTCACCTAATCTTTTTAAAACTGGTAAAAAGCTATTTGCATTAATTTGCTTTAATCTTAATAATATTTTTTTAATCATTGAACTATGTTTATCTGGGATGATAATTTGGTATTGAATAAATCCATTTTTTCCATAAATATTATTCCAATTATCAATTTTATCTAAGGGATAAAAAAAATTATCAATAGATACAATTTTAAAACTTTTGATTCTAGGTGTTTTTCGAAACCATATTTCGTTAAATATCTTTATACCAATCTTATTCATTAAATTGATTGGAATCAGATCAGGAATATTAATTAATGATTTAGGATTAAATGTTAGTTTTTTCGTAATTGCTAATTTCTTTATTTCATTAGCTTTAACATGATTACCATAGGTTAGGATCCCTCTGAAATCATTATGCATGCTATCTATCCATGCAACGCTATATTTATATAGGTTATCAATCTTTAGCATATGATTCATTAAATCTTCTATATTTTTATAACGTAATGTTTCCTCTTTTATGTATGAAGTTTCAATTGGAATGATTGAAAAAGTTGCATCAAGTATTATTCCTGTAAGACCCATTCCACCCACTGTTGCCCAAAATTGTTCATTGATTTCTAAATTATTTTCTTGATTTGGTATCAATGTGACTTTATTACCAAATCCATTAATTAAATTAATTCTTTTAACATAGTTCCCAAAACTTCCATCTTGATGATGATTTTTACCATGAACATCTGCCGCGATTGCTCCTCCTAATGTGATTTTTTTTGTCCCAGGTGTTACTGGGAGGAAAAAACCTTTAGGTATTATTATTTCCAGTATTTCCTCAAATGTTGCTCCAGCTTGTGCGGTGATCTCATTTCGTTCATAATTTGGAAATATTTTTTTGAAATTATTTAATTTAATAATTTTACCTTCTTTAACTTGCGCAGCATCTCCATATGATCTTCCTTCTCCCCTTGCAATAATTGACTTTGGTTTGGATTCCTTTACAATATTTTCTATATCTTCAATATTTTTTGGAGAAATGATCTCTACATCAACAGAGTTATTTCTTCCCCATCCACTGATGTTTTTAACGATTTTTTTATTGCTTTTGAGAAATGCTAATCTCATAGTTTAGATGTTATTGATCTAGGCATAAAACTTACAATAATCATAATTAATTTCCACCACCATGGTAAATATTCAATACCACGTCGATTAGGTTTTCTAAGTAAGATCTTTGCAACAGAATTTGCATCTATGCATAGGGCTTTAGGCGCTTTTCCTTTTGTCATGGATGAAGTTATATAACCTGCTTTTATAATGCGAATGCAGAAAGGTTTGCCTACGCATCTAAGAAATAACCCTTCACAAAAAGTACTTAATGCTGCTTTGGCTGCTCCATAATGATAATTGCTTGGTCTACCTTTATCTGCAGCAACAGAACTGAAAACCCATAGCATGCCTTTTTTTGATATTCGTTCTTTTGATGCTATTGACGTAATCCATGGAATAATTCCAGAATAGTTAGAGGCTGTAATTTCTAATGCTTTGCTAACATCTGTCCGCGCAAGATCAAGATTATTTATTGAACCCGCAGTTATTAAATAAAGTTCAAAATTGTCGACTTTAGGGAATTTTGAGTTTTTAATATTAGCGCAATCAATTAAATCAGCTTTTTCTAAAGTAATATATGCATTATATTGATTTTCTAATGTATTCACTAACTCTTGATTGCGTTCTAAGTTTCTTGAGACTAAATGGAAACGTTTACAGTGGTGATTTTTGGCAAGTTCTATACATATAGCTTTCGCAACGGTACTTGTGCTTCCTAGTACAAATGTGCTTTGAATTTTTTGAGCAGAATTTTTAATCAATTTTAAGAATTTCTTGAGTAATTAGTAGAAGGTAAGTAATTTTTTTTATTTCTATAGTTATTTAATACTAGACAAAATAATCCCAAAATAGTTGCAAACCAAAGTGTCATTATTCGAATTAGTAAAGTTGAGGAAGTGGCTATGGATAAAGGTATGCCCTGTAAGGTCAAAAGACCTATTGTACTTGCTTCAGTAGCTCCTAAGCCGCCTGGCATAAAAGTTAGTGCTCCAATCAGCGAAGAAGTTGTGTGGGCGAAAGTGGCACCAAGCCAGCTAATAGATACATCAAACCCTTTTAATATAATAAAAAAGCTTGTGCCTTCAATAATCCAGGCTATTAAACCAAGAATGATTGAGATACTTATATTCTTTGGGTGTATAAGAGTTTTCATTATTGCTAAATTGTCACTATTTAATTTCAACTTTTCCTTAGGCAACAATTTTTCGGTTAGAAAGCTTAAAAGATTTTTGAGCTCTTTTCTTTTTTGAATTAAAAGAATTGATAGACTTATTATTAGAAATATTAAGATGAAATTGATATTTTTCTTGTAATCTATAATTGGAAAAAAGTTAAAATTTAAAATAAATATAATTAAGACCGCAAAAGCATCAGTTAATCTTTCAATAATAAGGGCTAAAAGTACAGGAATATTTGGTAAATTACATTCCTTATTAAAAAGTATAATTCTGACAGCTTCCCCTGCTTTTCCTGGCGTTGCAGTAAAAGCAAATGAGCCCATCCATATATAAATATTTTTCAAAATAGGGGGATTTAAATCTATGCTTTTAAGCATTATTTTCCATCTTAAAAATCGTATAATATAACTTATAATTATTAAAATTTCACCTGTTAAAATATTTTTCCAAATGTTAAACCATGGTTTACCAGTGTAACTGAGACTGTCAACATTATTAAGTATGAAATAAATTAAAAATACAATACCAATAATTGGCATTATTGATGCTATTGAAAATATGGGATATTGATTTGGTCTGTCAGTGAAATCTCTATAATGAGGAATAGATGCAGCGTTTAATATTTCCCTATCACCTTTGCTATCTCCATATACTTCTAATTTGTGTTTTGTTAGATGTTCATATTTATCTTCTAGCCTTCTTAATTTTTCAATACCTTTACAATTAATACCTTGAATCTTTGGAACCCAATTTTTTTCAATTTTTATTAAATTAGTACAGATTAAATCAACATTTAAAGAGTTTGCTAGAGGTTCTATTATCATATCTGGTGAAGCAGAGCATAATACAACAACATCGCCTTTTTCTTTATGCATATTAATTCTCATTAAAGCCTTTTTTCTGATCATTTTTGTTAAATCAGTTGTTAACCAATCTTTGTTATTAGCTTTCTGCTCTAGATTATATCTTTTACAAATTTGAAATTTTTCAATAAATATTTCTTTTATTTTTTTGCTATTAAGAAATCTAAGCTTCCATAAAATAAAAAAAGGTATGAATTTTAAACTAAACCAGATAAATTTGATTGGACTATTTGATTTTCTAGCTGCTAGAAGAAGTGAATCGCCTTTTAGCAATGTCTGATCAACATCAAATACAGCAATACCCATATAATATTTATGTTGTGGTTAAGCCAATAAATATAGTTGTTAGTAACCAACTAATTACTGTAATTCTTATACCTTTATCTTGTAAAAGTATTTTCTCTGGATTCTCGGGAGTTTGATCTGAATTTTTTTTACTTCTTCGGATTGCCTCATCCGGATCACTAAGTAATTGGTATTGAAAGATCCCTATTAATACAAATGGAACTGTCAACAACATCCAGCTAGTTTTTGCTCCTTGTAAGGCAGGACCAGCAGCCCATAAGGAATAGGTGACAAATGAGCTTGTAGCTACTAGGCTTTCAATTCTTAAAAGAAGTGGAAGTGAATATCTTTGAAGAACTTTTCTTGTTTTTATGTGATTAATACTTATATTTCTTATTTCAGCTTTTCTTTTTTCTAAAGCAAGAAATAAGGCTAATAAACCTATTGATAAAAGAAACCAAGGTGAAATTATGAGGTCTGAAGATACCCCACCTGCTATGGCTCGTAATAAAAAACCACTAGATATGCAAAGCAAGTCAAATAATGGTTCTTGCTTTAGCTTCAGACAGTAAATTATTAATAAATAAATGGATAAAATTAATAAAAGAAGGTTGGAAACAAGAAAACCTAAATATAGACTTATAAATATTAGAAATAATGAAAATATACAAGCTATTTCAGCAGCTAATAGTTTAGCTGCTATTGGTCGATATTTTTTTATTGGATGCAGCCGGTCAGATTTTGCATCAATAACATCATTTAATATATAAACTGCTGATGATAATAAACAGAAACATATTAGAGCTTGTAGTGATTTAAGCCATATTAGTAATTCTACTTGAAAGCTAAAAAGTGGAGCTGTAAAAACTAATAGATTTTTAGTCCAATGTCTTGGTCTACAAGCCTTAAAAAGTAGATTTGATATAGAAAAAATTGAATGCATTTCAGTTCGTAAATTCCTTATCTTTATTTCTTGATCAATTCATGAGATGTTATTCATTGTTTATTGATTTTATCTTCTTTTTACAACATGATTTGTTTATAGAACGCTATATGAATCATTTCTTCCGTTTTCCTGGCTAAACTTAGTTTTTATCGTATCACCAATGCAACTCTATTTGGTTGATTGCCAGTTCACTAGTATAGAAAATCAAGTTGCTGCATATAAGCAATTTGTAGAATTTTGGGAAAATGGAGAGATGTCTAAGCAAGATAAATTTGATGGATTTGAAATGCTTTTCCGTGTTCACGCCCCTGGAGAAGGACGTGTAGTAATCCTTTGTAATGCAAGAAGTGATAAAGAACTTTTCCTGCATTTTGCCCCTTGGAGAGCCCAATTCGGTATTGATATGGAAATTACTCCAGTTATAAGTTGCCAAAATGTTGTTGATTACCATAAGGATTTATTTGCAAAAATGTCCTGATTTTTTTATTCTTCTTACTTTTTAATTCTTAAGCCCGCTTGAAAATTAGTAAATAAAAATATAAATTAAAATATTATATTTTAGCGGTTTGAAAGTGCATTTCCACTGGACCAAACGCTTTTCAATCTTGCTTTATCTTTAAGTAAAAGTATGGGTAAACTTAACAAGATGCCCATCGCTATAAGCGCAAATGAATCTGTTGTAAATCTAGCAACGCCCCATTCTGATGAAGCTAAAGCGATAATAGATAACTGCATGGAAATACCAATTTGCTAAAAAATGTTATCAGATTATTTATTATTAATTTTTTTCCTTATTAAAAATTATTATTTTGTCTTCATCTCTGTAGACATTAATTAAAAAAATTATTTTATTTTAGGAAAGCCAAATTCCGCCGCCTTTTATAGCCTCAAAAAAGTAGCTTGAACTTGATTGTTTTTTTAAAGATAGATCATTTTCTTTTTCCTTTTCATGTATTATTGGATGTTTCGTAGATGTTTGTTGAAATCTAAGTTTTGAAAAAATTGACTTTGCTTTAGCCCTTGCAAAAGCAACCATGGAAAAAAGATCGATTAATTATTTCATAGCAATTTCAAAAATAAAATTTACTTTTCATAATCTTCATTTTAGGATCGTTCTAATTTATAACGAAATCACGATCTGATTTCGAATGCTTGAGCGACCTTTTCAAAATCATAAGCAGTATAATGTCTGAATTATGTTAAATCTCATTTTTAGTTCATTACCTTATGTTTTGAAGACAACCCTGGTAACTGTAACTATGAGCTCTGTTGATCTAAATTGATGATTTTCATTAGTAGATCAAATTGTGGCAAAGTGATCAAATATTAATCTTAGATAGAAAAATCCCTAATAAAGTCTCTAATTATTAATAAAAATGCCTTAGTGATGGTAATAGAGGAAGGTCAATTATCACTTAAAACTAACAAAGGTAAAAGCACAACTTTTCGTGAAGGAGATTCTTTTGTCTTAGCGGCTGATAATCCTTCTCATACCATGGCTAATAATGGAAAAGTACCTGTAGTTGTGAGGGTTACTGTCGCAGCCTCTGAAGGGATTCCTACTCTCACCAATATTGAAGGATAATTATTTTTGGCTCACAGCCGATGCCTATCTGAACGGTAAGTCTTTTTTTTGTCTTGGAACTCTTGAGAATTCTTATATAAGAATTATTGGATTTTGAGTCCATTTTTTATCCATCTTGATTTTTATGATTTTCTAAGACTTTAAGACTCAATTAATACTAATTAAAAAGGAGCCCTTCCAGGCTCCATGGATCAATTGGGTGATAAGGCTGATCTAACCCCATCTCCATTAAATGATCAAGCAGCAACAGGGGCTGTTTGACGGGAGAAACTAACTATGTTGTTAGCAGTTATGGTTTTGCTCTGACCGAGCAGGCTTCAGTCACTCGCCTGACACCCCGTCGAAGCCATTGCAGCCCCATATGTGGAGCTGAGCGGAATCGAACCGCTGTCCGAGATATTGGTGTGAATCACCTAGTCCATTAGAAAATAGACAATTATATTCTGACAGATCTTTTAGAATTTGAACGAATAAATTAAAAAGATGCTTTCGACAGCTTCTCAATAACTTAAAAATAATGAAACTTGTGGCATATATTTCTCAGGGCCTTGAAAAAGAGGGTGCTAAAGAGTTGATGGAACTCGGAGCGCAATCAGTAAAGGCTTCAAAAAGACATATATTGTTTGAAGCCGATATGGCTTGCTTATATAGATTACATCTCAGGGCTCGTCTGCCTTTTAGATTTTTAAGAGAGATTGGTAGATTTCCTTGCCATGGTCCGAATGAATTATATTTTGGTATTCAAAGAGTAATTGAATGGGAAAATTGGCTAATTCCTAAAAACAGTTTTCGTGTAGATGTTACTGGTTTTGGACAGGGATTATCTCACTCTCATTTCACGGCCTTGCAAGTAAAAAATGCCATTGTTGATTTGCAGCGGCAAATATGGGGTTCGCGCTCAAGTATTGATTTAAGTAATCCAGATATTTGTTTTCATTTGCATCTGGAAAATAATCAAGCTGTTTTAAGCGTTGATGGTACTAATTTAAGCCTTCACAAACGAGGTTACAGACCTGCTGTTGGGTTGGCTCCAATTAAAGAAACTTTAGCTGCAGGTTTAATACGTATGACTGGATGGCATGGAACATGTAACTTGGTAGATCCACTATGTGGATCTGGAACTTTTCTAATTGAGGCAGTTAGTGATTTGCTTCGAATTCCATTAGGAGAAAATAGACAATTTCTTTTTAAAAATTGGCCAGATTTTGATATTTCGCTTTGGGATAAAGAATTAAAACGCGCAGAGAAGGTGAATACTTTTCATGGGAAAATGCCAAAAATAATAGGATGTGAATTGGATAAGGTAATTGCAAATTTTGCAATTGAGAATGTGCGAAAAGCAGGCTTAGAAAATTACATAGAAATTGTTAATTGTTCTTTTCGCGACCTGAAATTGCCCTCTGGATCTGGTCTTTTGGTTTGCAATCCTCCATATGGGAAAAGAATAGGTGATGAGAATGAATTATCTAATCTTTATAGAGAATTAGGTTATTTCTGTAAAAAACAAGCTTCGGGTTGGGATCTCTGGTTACTTAGTGGGAATCCAAAGTTAAGCAAATATTTAGGGATGAAAGCCAATCGTCGTTTTCAAGTCAATAATGGAACAATCGATTGTAGATGGTTAAATTACAAAATCAAATAATCTACTTTTTTCCTAAAACTGCTTTGGTGGTTTTTGCAATTCCTTCTAAAGTTTCTGGAAGATAAGGTCCTTTTGCTAGTTGGCCCCCAATTCTTAAACTCATACCAGCAATTAAAAGATTGAGAAAAACCAGAAGTAAAATCGTAGATTTTATATCAAATTCAAATAATTCTTTAATCCATAATCCAAGAATAAATTCAGATCCAAGTAGAGCAAAGAACATTAAAACACCACCAGTAGCCAAGAAAATCCCACCACTTATGAGGCGGCGTTTCTCTCTGTCCATTTCTTGAAGAGCAATTCGAACGTGAAGATCCATAACTGAACTTGCCAATGCGGTTACTCTTGCCGCCGCACCTAAGCCTTTTTTTCGTTCAGAGTTTGTCATTAATTTTTTCTCCCGCCGCTAAGTAGTAAGCCAAATAAAACCCCAATTCCAGCAGCAATGCCAATAGCTAAAAGTGGACGCTTTCTTACAGGCTTTTCAATTCGAGGCCTCAATGTACTGTTTAGCTCATCAAGAAGTTCTTCAAGCTGTTTCTCAAGCGGCTCTAAAGATTCTGCTAACCCTCTGGTGGTATCACTTGCTGAATGAAAAAGTTCTTCTAATTGTTCTCTCACTCCAAAACTATTTTTGCCTGAATGTAAAGATATTACATTGATCAAATCGTCGAGACTTCCTTTTGTGGCTTCTAGTGTTTTTTGAGCTAAATGAGGCCAACGCTCTTGAATTTTTGGTAATAAATTATCAAATTGTTCGCTGAACCATTGATCTGATAACTTTTCAGCAAAAATCTCTTCAGCGTTAACTGAATTTGATGATGTGGAGGATGAGGAATTCACTGATTCCATAAATCCAAACTTTTCACCAAGAATAGAGAGATATTGCCTGAATCGAAACCCCTGGATGGAATTCAATCTTAAATTTCACAGGATAAAATAGCGATTATTGGGCTATTAATGTTAAAAGTCCAAAATTTCATATAGATTTTTCGTCGCCTTTGCTTACAAATATTGCTATTCGAAGGCTTCTAGTGCTAAAGGTCATTGGTATCTCCTTAATAACTCATGGGCGTCGGTATTTCATCAATGGTTTTTGCTTCTAATACAGTTCCTACTGATTTTGGACTTGTACTAGCTGCTATAGCAGGCGCTGGCAGCCTTCTCTTAATAGCTTTAAGGTTTGTGCCTGAGGCTAAAAGCTAAAAAGGTTTTTTCTAATGAATCTTGATTGTGGAGCAAGTCTCCAGAGGTATTTTCATGGAATTTTCCTGTTAATTTAATTATTTTTTTGTTGAATCTTGCTAACCAAAAAACTTCTTATAGATGGGTTTTATTAAGACATATTGGTGCCCCTGATGACTCGAAAGGAATTCATTTTGATTTACTTTTAGAAGATGATGAATTTTGTAGGACTTGGAGATTAAATGAGATTCCCCAAGTTGATGGTAATTATGTAGATGCTTTGTATATCACTCCTCATAAACTTGAATGGCTAGATATAAGTGAAAAGTTTGTTTCTGGTAATAGAGGATTTGCAAAAAGAATTAAAGAAGGATTGTTTTTGAGAGCTCTTCCTAACATTTGCAGTAAGTATATAAATTTGCCGATTCAATGGGAGACTCTTGAGGTTGATTTGGTTATTGATGAAAAAGGTTGCAAAATTTGTAGAAAAAAAGTAATTATTTCTTGAGACTTCGAAAGACTTGAGTTTCTCTGATATTTCGCTAACGTCATTCTTATTGTGGATGAATTCTGTTGGTCCATATCAACCACGTAGATTTGTCGCATTTCAAGTCCTTTGGTGGATCGATGTCGATTCCACTTGAAAATGGATTCACTGTTGTAACTGGGCCTAATGGTTCGGGTAAAAGTAATATTCTTGATGGCGTTTTATTTTGTTTAGGCCTTGCCAATAGTCGAGGCATGAGAGCAGACAGATTACCTGATTTGGTTAATAGTGGAGTTTTAAAAGCTGGAAAATCATCAGAAACTAAAGTAACTGTAAAATTTGATTTAACTGATTGGCAGCCAGATGATGCGGAAGATGGTATTGAACCTTCCGAAGAAGGACCGTGGATCAAGCCTGGTCAAAAAGAGTGGGTAGTATCTAGAAGATTAAAAGTTATGCCAGGCGGCTCATACGCTTCCACTTACAGTGCGGATGGAGAAGCTTGCAATTTACAGCAGCTTCAGACTCAATTAAGACGTCTCAGAATTGATCCTGAAGGTAGCAATGTTGTGATGCAGGGTGATGTTACTCGCATTGTTTCTATGAGTAATAAAGAACGACGAAGTCTGATAGATGAACTTGCTGGTGTTGCATTATTTGATACTCGTATAGATCAAACGCGCTCAAAGTTGGATGATGTTTATGAACGGCAGGAACGTTGTAGAATTGTTGAACAAGAATTGAATGTCTCTAGGCAACGTTTGCATAAAGATTGTGAGAAAGCAAGCTTATATAAGGAACTAAAGAATAAATTATTCATTGGTAAACAGCACGAATTAGTTTTATCCTATGAAGAGGCGAAGAGTGGTTTGAAAAATTTAGATCTTAATCATCAAG
>CACFCB010000018.1 GCA_902564695.1 uncultured Prochlorococcus sp.
TCTGGAAATTTTATTAATTCTCCACCTTTTTTTCTTTCTAATATATATTTTCTAACAACTTCAAAATTTTGATCCTTAAAATTTTTATCCAAGATTATTTTTTGTTCATCTTCAGACTCTTCAAGAACTGCTAATAAAAGTCTCTGTCTCTCATCAATTTCTTCATAAGAGATATTCTTTAAAGCTTCATAAAGTTTCTTTTGAGGGTCAGGACCTAAAAATACATTTTTGATTGTTTCAGGCACAGAAGATGAAGCTGAAACTGACATTTCTGCTTGAATCAATGAAATCTTGGGCGCAACTGAAGGTCGATCAAAGCTTTCTTGTAAACCCTGTCGCCAAATCAGAAGAGTTAAAAGCAATGAAAATAAAGCCACAGCCCATTTCCAACGTATTGTGGTTTGTCTCATAAGAATTAACTTTTGAAGATTGTCATGGAGAAAGACTTCTATCTTTACTAAAAGAACATTAGATTGCCCCCAGAGCTAATACCATAATTATCTAGAAGAACCCTTAATTAATGACACTGCGTCTAATCTTCGTCCGTCATGGATTGAGTAGCTTCAATAAAGAAGGTCGTATTCAAGGTAGAAATGATCTTTCAATCTTGACTGAAGAAGGACAAACACAAGCTGAAGCTGCAGGGAAAACAATCGCATCTATTCCAATAGATGCGATTTATAGTTCTCCTTTGCAGAGAGCTGCAGAAACCACAAAAATTATTATTAACCAACATAAAAGCACCCTTCAAGCAATTTATACAGATGATCTACTAGAAGTTGACCTGGGCCTCTGGAGTGGATTAACAAAAAAGGAACTAAAAAACCTTTACCCAGAAAAGCTTATTATTTGGGAAAAAGAACCAAAAGAGTTGTCAATAAATAGGAAGGATGGAACAAACTTCCAACCAATTAAAGAACTATTTGTCCAAGCGGAAAATTTTTTAAAATCCTTAATGAAAACATATTCTAATAAAACTATTTTGATAGTTGCTCATAATGCAATTCTGAGATGCTTAATACTAAAATTAATAAATGAACCCTCAAAAGGTTTCAGAAGATTAAAGTTAGACAACACCTCAATCTCAATCCTAAATGTTGACTTTAAGAGTTGGGAAGATAGACAAGTTCAAATCCAATGTCTCAATAATATTGCTCACTTAAGACCTACTCTTCCTAAAAAAAGTGGAAATAAAAGAATTATTCTAGTAAGGCATGGTGAAACAGATTGGAATAAACAAGGTAAATTCCAAGGACAAATTGATATCCCCTTAAATCAAAATGGAAAAATGCAAGCCACGGCAGCAAGTGAATTTTTAAAAAATGTTCTTATACAAAAAGCTTTTAGTAGTTCTCTATCAAGACCTAGAGAAACAGCTGAGATAATCCTAAAAGAACATCCTGGAATCACACTTTGTCTCAAAGATACTCTTAAAGAAATTGGACACGGTAGATGGGAAGGCAAGCTTGAGTCAGAGATCAAAGCCGACTGGCCAGATCTTCTAAAAACATGGAAAATTCAACCAGAAAAAGTTCAAATGCCTGAAGGAGAAAACATACAAGATGTTTCAAAAAGATCCATCACTGGTTGGAAAGAAATTTGCAACGATATGAAAAATGATGAAACGGCACTAGTTGTTGCTCATGATGCAGTCAACAAAACTATTCTTTGTCATCTTTTGGGATTAACAGCTTCTGAAATTTGGATGATAAAACAAGGAAATGGAGGCATTACAGTGATAGATCTCTCAGAAAAAGAAGAACAACCAGATATAATAACCTGCCTAAACATCACTTCCCATTTAGGAGGAATTATCGACTCAACAGCTGCCGGAGCTCTATAACTGAATGACTAGTAATTACCTTTTTGAAAATATTAAAATCCTTGAAGGACCTAGATCAACCTTAAGAGAGGATAGTGTTTTCATTAAAAATGGCGTAATTAAAGCATTTGGTAAAAAGGCTTTTGAAAGAGCAGCACCATTAGCTATTAAGCCTCAAAAAGCTAAAAATAAACTTTTAGCACCTTGCCTTGTTGATCCTCATTCATTTTTAGAATCTCCTTTTAACGGAACAGAGGAAAATATTCACACACTTATCAAAAAAGCGACATTGGCTGGATATGGGCAAATAGGAATTTTACCAAGAGGCAACTTGTGGAGAGACCAAGCTGAATCCATTATTTCCCTAAAGGCTATTAAAAGTGAGGTGTTATTGCATGTATGGGGAGGTTTCAGTCAAGGGGGGGAAGGAGTTTCCCTATCTCATCATGCCGATTTACTTCAGAATGGAGCCATTGGTTTAGCTGATGACGATTTTTCCCCTCCAATAGAACTTCTTAACCAAGGCTTTTTGCTTGGAGAAATGAAAGAGTCACCAGTTCTAGTTGCACCCAGAGACAAATCAATACAAGCACAAGGGATGTCTAGGCTTAGTGTTGAGACTTTGAGAGCAGGCTGGCCACCGGACCCTATTGAAAGTGAAGTTCTACCACTTATCCAATTGCTGGAGCTTTACAAGCGTTACCCTGAAATAACTCTACGATTAATGAATATTTCAACTTCTAAGGGTGTTTCAATACTCAAAAATGCATCATCTAAACCAATGACAACTGTCCTTTGGTGGCATCTAGTAAATGACAACTCAAAGCTATCTCCTTCTGATATTGGATGGAGCGTAACACCCTCTTTAGGATCCCCAGAAGATCGTTTATCACTCATAAAAGGTTTAAACGATAATGTACTCACAGCAATATCTGTTCATTCAACCCCTGCAAATGATGTTGAAACTAGACAACCAGCGAACATCAGAAAAAAAGGTATTAGCGGTTACAACTTAGTTCTCCCCTTGCTCTGGGATCAATTAGTAAGAAAATCCAATTGGGGAATAGAAAAATTATGGGAAAAGATTAGTTTTGGTCCATCTCGTGTGCTTAATCAAAGAGAGGAAAATTTAAGCTTAGGTAGTAATCGATGGCTATTATTTGATCCTGAAAAACAATGGGTCCAATCTGAGGAAGAGAGTCATTTAACTACTGCAACTAATCAACCGTTCAGGAATCTTAAAATACGTGGGAAAGTCATAGATTGTGGTCTTATTACTCAAGCTGGCCAAAACGACTAACAGGCCAAAATCTCCAAGTTGCCTTACCAATTATTTCTTTTTCAGGCAAGAAACCTCCATTGGGCCAAAAACGACTATCCCAGCTATTAGCTCGATTATCGCCTAAAACGAAAACATGTCCTTTAGGAACAATTGTATTTACCTTGGGACAGATATTAAATTCTGATTCATTAGAACAAAAATTTTCAACATATGGTTCTTCGATCATTTTATCGTTTAATAAAATATTTCCTTTAGTATTAATAAAAAGGCGATCACCTTCTACAGCTATTACACGCTTGATATAAGCATCACAAGCTTGATCCGATATTGTGGGTAACAATGAAATCAATGGGAAAGTTATAAAAGAACATTTAAATTTAGATGGAAGTTTAGTTTGCCGATTGGCTATCAATTTTGCATCAAAAGAATATGGTGAGTTGAAAACCACTATTTCCCCACGAAAAGGAGACCTTTGGCGAAGAGAGAGCTTTTCAACAATCAGTCGATCATTTACTTTTAGCCCTGGTAGCATTGATCCAGAAGGTATATACCGAGCTTCTGCAATAAAATGGCGAATACCTATATATAAAAGAATTGTTAGAGAAATAGGCCCCCACGTATCAAAGAAAGAAACCCACCAACGATTTTTAAATTGCTTGCTCGAATCTGAATGATTTTGTTGCACCAGTTTCTTATTGTTAAAGATATAAATTATTTTATTTGTAAAACTTGTAAATACTTTTTATTGGTGAGCAATTTTAGCTCTTATGTTAATTTCAAAGTAATTTTTCTATCCATTTCTCTTCTTTAAATCCTACTAAAAAGCATTTATTATCCTTATATAAAAAAGGTCTCTTTATTAATTTAGGCTCTTTACAAAGCTGATCAAATAAATCCTTGTCGCTCATTTTCTTTATAACTTCTGAGCCAATAGTTCGATATACAACTCCACTAGTATTTAAAAGAAATTTTCTATTACCTAAAACCTCACTAGCTGATATAAGTAATTTTTTTGATGGTGGATTATTTAAAATATCAATTAATTCAAAAGAAATATCATTACTTTTAAGCCAATTTATCGCTCTACGACAAGTTGAGCAGGAAGAATAACTGAATAGTTTCAAAAGTTTTTCAAAGCTTATGATTAATTAGTTTATCTAAATTTCCACTGATTTCATTCATTATCAGAGTGATATGCATCTATACAGCTTTTCAACAAGTGATCTACTGCATCAAAGTCTCTCCATCCGTCGATCTCAATCACTCGTCCCTCTAAACTTTTATAAGTTCTAAAAAATTCAGCAACATCCTCCAATTGGTTCTGAGCTATTTGCTTAATAGTATTAATTTCTCTCTGCCTTGGATCAGCAGTAGGTACGCACAAAAGTTTGCCATCATAAGCCCCTGAATCATGCATATCTAGAACTCCTATAGGGCGAGCCTGTATTAAGCAGCCTGCGAAAGTTGGTTCTTCCATTACAACCATTGCATCAAGAGGAGCTCCATCTTCTGCCAAAGTATTTGGAATAAATCCATAATCAAATGGATATCTGACAGAAGAGTGTAAAACCCTATCAAGAGCCATAATCCCAGCGGAGCTAAAATATTCGTATTTATTTCTGCTTCCAGCAGGAATCTCAACAACTAGATTTACTAAACCAGGGGAGGGGGAAGGTGGCAGATGACTCAGGTCCATTTTGATCTATGGGAGTAGATATGGTAATTTTTTTAGGCTCTGGTCTTTCATTTATAACAGCTATAAGAGGGATTCCAAGCATTACAAATACTATTGCCAAACCAATTAATGAAGTTGATGTACTAGTAAAACTGTAAGGATCCTCATCGTCGGAGGAAGAATGATCACTTTCATTACTGAATAAGGGATCAGAAGATTGATTCTTATTTAAAGGAGGTTCTAGATCCATACAAGATTCGAAAAAAGATAAACCATTAGTTGAAAGTGTTTAAAATCGATTAATTAATTAAATTCAGTAAAAAATGATATTAATATTATCCTACATTAAAGAATAATTAAGCGGCTTTTCTATCTATATCTTTCAAATGATTAGTAATAGTATCAAAATTATCAGTCTTTCCTTCTAGATGAGTTCTAATAGCTTTTAATTCTTCAAGAATTGAATTAAGAGTATTTTGAGTTTCTGATGATGGAGAATTAAATATTTCAACAGTTACTTCCTTAATTCTTAAAATATCTTTTGCAAATCTTGCAACTTCATTTGGATGAAAAAGCAATTGATCTTTTTGATCACTTCTAAATTCAGTGTTTAATTTTTTAGGATTAAATGGTGGGTTAAGATTTCTAGTATCAGTATTTGTATACCTATACACAGAAGCTCTAGACCTGTTTAAAGTTTTTTGAACTTCATCAATTGTCAATAAGGAGTCACTTGCATTGGTGACTGTATTTAAACCTTTATTTATGGCTTCATCAGATCTTCCATTAGTAGCTGAGTTTAATGACTCGTTAAACATTGCTATAGAATGCGTCAAGACAAATATGTGACAGAAATTAGCAGATTAATCAAATTATCAACAAGTACATTTGAACACTTTATAAAAACAACATGATTCCCGCACAATCTATACAGATCTTCTTCTGCCACTCACTCAGAGTACTAATCTCAGAAAGATTTAAATTTTAGGCTTATGCGTGTCTCCCGCTTGATGCTGACCACGCTTAGAGACATTCCTTCGGAAGCCGATATAATTTCTCATCAATTGCTAATAAGAGGCGGCTTCATAAGACGCGTAGCTGGTGGTATTTATGCTTACATGCCATTACTGTGGAAGGTTTTAAAAAAGATTACCTCAATTGTTGAAGAAGAATTAACAGCAAAAGGATGTCTTCAAACCCTTCTTCCTCAACTGCAGCCTTCAGAGTTATGGAAAAAAAGTGGAAGATGGAAATCTTATACAGAAGGCGAAGGAATTATGTTTAATTTAAAAGATAGACAAGGCAAAGAGCTTGGACTGGGTCCTACTCACGAAGAAGTAATTACTCAAATAATCTCTGAAACCATTCATTCTTATAAGCAACTACCAATAAATATATTCCAAATTCAAACAAAATTTAGGGATGAAATTAGGCCAAGGTTTGGATTAATGAGAAGCAGAGAATTCATCATGAAAGATGCTTATTCATTTCATGCAAATGAAAATGACCTTAAATCAACTTATTTAGAAATGAATAATGCTTATCAAAATATATTTAAAAAATGTGGCTTAGATTTTGTTGCTGTTGACGCAGACAGTGGAGCAATTGGAGGTGCTGCATCTCAAGAATTTATGGTCACCGCGGAATCTGGGGAAGATTTGATCTTAATAAGTTCAGATGGAAAATATAGCGCTAATCAGGAAAAAGCAATTTCAATTATTGAAAAAGAAAAAGAATTTACAGCTATCAAGAAACCGTCAATAATTGAAACCCCTAACCAAAAAACAATAGACGAATTATGCGAAAATAATGATATCCATCCTAGTCAAATTATAAAAGTTTTACTATATTTAGCTAAAGGTGAAGACAACAAAAAATACCCAGTTCTTGTAAATATTAGAGGTGATCAGGAAGTTAACGAAGTCAAACTTTCGAATGAAATTTCAAATATATTAAATCAAAACATTTTAGATATCAGACCAATTATCAATGAAGATCTACAAAAACAAAATATATCTAATATCCATTTCGGATTTATAGGTCCTGATCTAAGTGACAACGAAATTTCAAAAGCAAAAGCATGGGAAAAAACTTTTATTAGATTATCCGATTTCTCTGCGAGTAATCTTAAAAGTTTTGTATGTGGAAATAATTTAAAAGATCAACATAGACTTTTTTATAACTGGGATTTACTTAACATTAAATCAAAAGTATGCGATTTAAGAAAAGCTAAAGCTGGAGATAGATGCCTACATGATCAAAATCAAAAATTAAAAGAATGTAGAGGTATAGAGATAGGTCATATTTTTCAATTAGGGAAAAAATATTCAACCTCATTAAATGCTAATTTTACTAATGAAAAAGGAATTGAAAGTCCCTTTTGGATGGGTTGTTACGGTATTGGTATTTCCAGATTAGCTCAAGCAGCAGTAGAACAAAATCACGATGATTCAGGTATTATTTGGCCTATCTCAATTGCCCCATTTGAAGTGATAATAATTATTGCCAATATCAAAAATGACGATCAAAAATCTCTAGCAGAGGAAATTTATGAAAAACTAATAAAAAATGGTGTAGATGCTCTACTAGATGATAGAGATGAACGAGCAGGGTTGAAGTTTAAAGATGCAGATTTAATTGGTATTCCATGGAGAATAGTTGCTGGAAGAGAAGCAAAGTCCGGGCTGGTTGAATTACACAATAGGAAATCAAAAATCACTGAATCATTAGATCCAAAATCGGTTTTCAAAAAACTTTCTCAAGAATTTAATACAAAAAAGCTTTAAATTGCCCCCTAAGGACTCTAGAGTTAAATTTAACTGCTTAAAAAAAATGATCTCTGCCTTTCATCACCTCACGAATAGGATGATGAGGGCAGCTTTGGCTATTTGCCTTGGCTTCTGCCTCATATTCTTTCAATTCGCTTCTCAGGTAAACGCAGCTAAAACATTTATGACAGGAGATTTTGCTAAGGACACAATTTCCGTTTCAACAATTCTAAAAGAAACCATAACTTTACCAAAAGAAGATAAAGGGCTTTCAGAGGCAGAAAAAGAAGCTGTTTTTCTTATAAGTGACTATATTTCAAGATATAGAAATAGATCTCAAGTAAATACCTCTACGACATTCACCACAATGCAAACTGCTTTAAATGCATTGTCTGGTCATTACAAAACTTTTGCAAACCGACCTGTTCCTGAAAATCTTAAAGAAAGATTAAACAAAGAACTTTCTAAAGCTGAGAAATTGGTTACTAAAGAGAATTAAAGATAATCTTTAATTCATTTCTTTGACTCAGGGTATGGCTGTCTGCAAATCTTATTCTCTCTAAAGTAAAACGGTTTCGAGCCGAATTTTTTTCCTTGGCAAATGTTGTAGTTATAGGCGCACAATGGGGTGATGAAGGTAAGGGCAAAATCACCGATTTGCTTAGTCGCTCCGCTGATGTAGTAGTTCGCTATCAAGGCGGTGTTAATGCTGGCCATACAATTGTTGTAGAGGACAAAGTTCTCAAATTGCATTTAATTCCATCTGGAATTTTATACCAAGATACGATTTGTCTTATTGGATCAGGAACTGTTGTTGATCCAAAAGTAATGATTAAAGAAATAAAAATGCTTAAAGATAACGATATTGATATTTCAGGCCTAAAGCTAGCTTCTACTGCTCATGTCACGATGCCTTACCATCGTCTTCTTGATATGGCAATGGAACAAAAAAGAGGTCTCCAAAAGATTGGAACTACTGGCAGAGGTATTGGTCCAACTTATGCTGATAAATCTCAAAGGAATGGAATTAGAATAATTGATTTACTAAATAGGGAAAAACTTAAAGAAAGATTAAAAATTCCTCTAGCAGAAAAAAATGGACTTCTTCAAAAGATTTATGGAATTGAGCCACTAATTTTCGATGAAATACTTGAAGAATATCTAGACTACGGAAAACAATTAAAAAAGCACGTAGTTGACTGCAATAGAACAATTCATCAAGCAGCTAGAAAGAAAAAAAATATTTTATTTGAAGGCGCTCAAGGAACTCTTTTAGATCTAGATCATGGAACATATCCTTATGTAACTTCATCAAATCCAGTATCAGGAGGAGCCTGCATTGGTGCTGGTGTGGGTCCTACTCTTATAGACAGAGTAATAGGTGTTGCTAAAGCTTATACCACTAGAGTAGGAGAGGGGCCCTTCCCGACAGAATTACAGGGAAGTATTAATGATCAACTTTGTGATAGAGGGGGTGAATTTGGAACCACAACAGGAAGAAGAAGGAGATGTGGCTGGTTTGATGGGGTAATCGGAAAATATGCCGTTGAAGTAAATGGATTGGATTGTCTAGCTATCACTAAATTAGATGTTTTAGATGAACTGGATGAAATTCTTGTTTGCGTTGCTTATGAATTAAATGGAAAGAAAATTGATTATTTCCCGAGTAGTGTTGAAGATTTTGAAAAATGCACTCCAATTTTTAAAAAGCTCCCTGGATGGAAATGCTCTACAGAAAATTGTCGTCGCCTAGAAGATCTACCTCCTTCAGCAATGAGTTATCTAAGGTTTCTAGCTGAGCTAATGGAAGTTCCAATAGCAATTGTTTCACTAGGTGCGAATAGAGATCAAACAATTGTTATTGAAGACCCTATTCATGGCCCTAAAAGAGCTCTTCTTAATTCATAAAAACAAATAGAAAAAAAATTGAAAAAATTAATTAAATGACAAATAAAGAAAAATCACCAATAAAGTCTTCTTTTGACGTAGTGGGTATTGGAAATGCAATTGTCGACATATTAACCAGCACAGATGATTCTCTCCTTAAAAGACTCTCTTTAAACAAAGGTTCCATGACCTTAATTGATGAAATAGAAGCTGAAAAACTTTATAAAATAACTACTAATGGAACTCAAAGATCAGGAGGCTCTGTTGCTAATTCATTAGCATGCATATCCCAACTAGGAGGGAGAGCAGCATTCATTGGAAGGGTAAAAAATGACAACCTGGGGAAAATTTTTACTGAAGACATATCAAAAAGTGGGACAATTTTTCAAACTCCTGCTTCTACAATTGGACCATCAACTGCAAGATGTGTGATTTTTATTACACCAGACGCACAGAGAACTATGTGCACTTATTTAGGTGCTTCAGTTCTTCTTGAACCTCAAGATATTGATCTCTCACTTGTAAAAAAAGCCAAGATACTCTATTTAGAAGGATACCTTTGGGACAATCCTGCTGCTAAAAATGCATTTATTAAGTCTGCAGAAATAGCTAAAGAAGCAGGTAGAAAAATTGCTTTATCGCTTTCTGACGCATTCTGTGTGAGTAGACATCGTGAAAGTTTTCTGAATTTAGTAGAAGATCACATAGACATACTTTTTGCTAATGAAGAAGAAATTATTTCTCTATATAAAACTTCTGATCTAAATTCAGCCATTAAACAATTAAAACAAAAATGTGAACTTGCTGCAATTACAAGAGGGAAAAATGGTTCTATTCTAATATCAAATGATAGTGAAATAGTTATAGATCCTTTCGTATTAGGAGAGACTATTGATACTACAGGTGCAGGAGATCTATATGCAGGAGGTTTTCTAAAAGGACTCTCATCTGGGCTAGAACCAAGAATATCAGCGAAAATAGGTTCTATCTGTGCAGGAAAGATTGTTACTCAAATAGGTTCCCGATCGAACGCTAATCTTTCTGATCTGATCGATAAATATTTAGATATTAATTAAACAGAATCCATCCAACGATAATACTCTTTAGTAGTTGATACAGGTAAACAAATTATCTCTGGAACATCATAGCTATGTTTTTCAGATATTTTTTTGCAAACTTTATTTATATTTTCCTCCTTACACTTGATAATTAACTGTACTTCTTTTAATTTACTTATTTTCCCTTCCCACCAAAAATGAGATTCTATATTTTTAAATGATACGCAAGGGATTAATTTTTCATTTAAGAGTGAATTAGCTATTTTATATGCCTTATTTCTATTTGCCTCAGTAGTTAAAACTATATAAATCCCTTTTAAAGCTTCATTAAAAACCATGATATTGAAATATTTTTTGTTATATATATTTTAATCGTTTTCTTAATTTTTCATAATTATCTATTGAATTTATATCTGAAAGGCTTGGAGGCCTTTCCAGTAGCCAAAGATCAATATCAGTATTTTCACAAATTTGATGCCATAACTTTTCATTTGCCCCTCCTGATTGCCTACAAATCACGCCATCAATACTCCACTTCCTAATAAGTGCCTTTTCAATTTTTCCATCCTTCGAAACTGAAGGATTTAATACTGCGCAATTTTTATTTAGTATTGATGAAGACAAACTCCTTTTCAAACTTTCTGGATTGGCCAAAACTCTTGCATAAACTTTTGCTCCTAAAGATATCAGCACAGGAATAGCTTCTTGCAATTTTCTTATACCTATTGCGAGCAAAATAGATTTATTTTCTAAATCATAATTAGCTAAATCACAAAAATTTTTTATTAGAAATGCATTTGCACTATCATTTAATGGTCTTTCATATCTAATGTATGGTTGATCTAGTTCCTTACAAATTCTTGAAATAGTAGGTGTGATTTTTATAGCAAATGGGTGAGTAAGATCTACTACACAATGAAATCCTGTTTGATTATTTCTTCCATTAATAATTATATTTCGGATTTCATCTTCACTACCCAAGGGGCCTATTAATATATTTTCTAGAGGCAATTTCTTATATGGAAGAGAAGCTCTCTCTGAAACAACACTTACTGTAATTTTCCACCCTTCTTTCAATAAAGACTTAGCGAACACATGACCTTCGCCTGTTCCTGTTAACAACCAAAGATGTGGCTGGCATTTTTTCTTTATATCCATCAAGATAAACCTCAATAACTAAAGAAAAAAATGAACCACTGTATGCTTGAAGTTCTTGTAAAGAACTCCCCAACAGTCCGCTTTACGCAGGACAACAAAACTCCAATAGCTGAAATAGAAGCTCAATTTGACAGCCTTCGTACTGATGATCCTCCAAGCACAATTAAAGTTGTTGGCTG
Organism: uncultured Prochlorococcus sp.; assembly: GCA_902564695.1. Taxonomy (GTDB): domain Bacteria; phylum Cyanobacteriota; class Cyanobacteriia; order PCC-6307; family Cyanobiaceae; genus Prochlorococcus_B. Next base: position 11,830 of record CACFCB010000018.1, read on the forward strand.
GGGAAAGTTGGCAGAAGAACTGAAAAACACTGTCCAAGTAAATTCTAAATTAGTAATAGAAGGTCGCTTAAGAATGAATTCTGTTCCTCGTCAAGATGGTACTAAAGAAAAACGTGCTGAATTTACTCTTTCTAGAATTCACCCCTTTTCAACTAATACTTCTTTTTCATCAATTCCTACAGAAAAAGATACACATTCAAACAACGATTCCACTAGTGCTTCAAATAACGAAGGTATCAAATGGGATACCTCACCACTAATACCAGATACCGATGACATTCCCTTTTGAATTAGATCAACAATTTTCTTCAATGTATTCTGTAGCCCTAGTCAAGAGTTGACCCAATTCTCTCTCCAACGCAGCCAAATCAGGTCTAAATTCAGGCCAGTTTCCTTTATCCAATTGTTGAAGAATCCAAGACCTATCTTTGTTTAATTTTTCTACAAGTTCAATTAACTCAGACGATTGTTTCTTGTGTGAGGCCATAAGACTGTCTCCTAGAAACCCATCTTGCCCCAGTTTTAGCCAAAATTAAACACATGAATAAACTTCTTTCACCGGGAAATCTCATCACTATCGGAGGAGCATCCCTTTCTTTAATTGGTTTAACAGCATATTTTAGCGATGCTACAAACCTTAGTGTTCCAACTTTCTTTTATGGAGTACCTATTTTTCTAATTGGTATTTCACTTAAGACCACTGAAGTACCCCCTGCTTTAAGAGTAGTTCCAGGAAATAAGTTTGCCTCAGAAAGGCAAGCGGGACCCGAGGAGCTTGGTAAACTCGTCAAAGATGTTACTCGGTGGCGCTATGGCCAATCTTGCCAACTGGAATCATCTTTAAGAGTGCTTAAACTTTGGGACATAGATAATCCTCCTCAGCTCATAGAAATAGAAGAATTAGTTAAAGATGGTAATTATGGAATACGAATGAGATTTAAAATGGCTGGAGTATCTCTTGAGAGATGGAATGACAAAAAAGAACGGTTAGGAAGGTTTTTTGCTAAAGGTTTAAATGCCGAATTGTTTTGCCCCAATCCTGGTGAAATAGATTTAACCCTGCTTCCACCAAAAAAAGAAGAAAATTAACAAGAAAATGAATAGTAAAGAACAAAAAACAAGCTTGGGTAAAATTTTTAACAAACCTTTCACTGATAAGGACTCAATCAGAGTTTCTGTCTTAAGTGAAGCTCTTCCTTATATTCAACGTTTTGCAAATAAGAGAATCGTAATCAAATATGGTGGCGCAGCAATGGTAGACAAAACACTTCAGAATGCAGTATTTAGAGATATAGCTCTTCTTGCATCTGTTGGAGTGCAAGTAGTAGTCGTTCATGGTGGAGGACCAGAAATCAACCAATGGTTAGAAAAACTGGGAATAAAGCCAGTTTTTCTTGATGGTTTACGAATTACGGATAATGAAACCATGGACATTGTAGAAATGGTTCTTGTAGGGAGAGTCAATAAACAAATAGTCAGTGGAATTAATAATCATGGAAGCTTAGCTGTTGGCCTATGTGGGATTGATGGTGGATTAATTGAAGCAAGAACTCTTGGAGGAGGAACTCATGGACTAGTTGGAGAAGTTTCAAAAGTCAATACAAAACTATTAACTCCACTCCTAAAGGAAAGCTACGTGCCCGTAATTTCTAGTGTCGCTAACTCTCCTGATAGCAGATCACACAATATCAATGCTGATACTGTGGCAGGGGAACTTGCAGCAGCACTAGGAGCCGAAAAGTTAATCCTTTTAACAGACACTCCTGGTATTTTAAACAATAAAAATGATCCAAATTCTTTAATAGAAAAAATACGTCTATCAGAAGCAAGGGAACTCATTGAGAAAGGGATTGTTAAAGAAGGCATGAGACCTAAAGTTGAATGTTGCATTCGCTCACTTGCACAGGGCGTAAACGCTGCTCACATCATTGACGGAAGAACTCCTCATGCACTTCTATTAGAAGTTTTTACGGATGCAGGTATCGGAACAATGGTTATGGGTAGAGGCTAAATGTCAGATCCAGCTTCGGCTATAAAAGCTGCTGAAGCTGCCCTTGAAAAAGGGGATTATATTTTTTGTATAAAAATACTGGATCCTTTACTTATATCATTCCCAGCTAAGACTAAAACAGGAGCACAACTTAGACTAATTAAAGTTACTGCCTACATGGGTATAGGTGATGAAGAAAAAGCGATTAATATTTGCCAATTATTAGTCAATAATAAAGAACCAGTCATTCGTCAACAAGCAAAACAACTTTTATCAATACTAGAGGCACCTAGTTTGCCAAGACCATCAAACTGGTCTGTAGAAATTCCAAAAATAGAGCTAGAGTCATCTCTAAAACCATCATTTAATAAAAACAAGAAAAAAAAGAAAGAACCGGACCATCCACCAACTGGTCCAACCAAAAATCTAGACTTTGGATTTTCATTTTTAACTTTACTAATTATTTTATTAATAACTCTTCTCTTGAGTGGTTGCGTAGATATATCAACAAGATTTAGTGTTACTCGTGCTGATCGACTAAATATTTCATTTGATATAGATAGTGATTCTGGGGAATTAATTCCTTGGCAAGTAGAATTTGCAGACAATCTATCTAAAAAAAATAGTATCTTTAAAATCCAAGAGAAAGGAAATAAGCAGCATTTTGAGTCCCCAACTATTCGCTTTGAAGAGGTTAATGAATTACTTAATCAAGTAGCCTTATCTGCTGCTAAGTCTAGTGGCTTCCCTGTAAATAGGCCCAATATAATTGTGAATAATAAAAACTGGATCTTTGGCACAAGGCAAACTTTAAATTTTAATTTTGATTTAAGCGAACTTCCAAAAATTCCTGGATTAAAAATAAATATCATCATTAATGATATAAGCAATAAAAATAATTTCAAGACTAAACCTTTACAACCTACTTTTAAAGAAGGTTTAATGTCACTGCCTCTCCAAATTGGAACAACAAATGAATTAGAAGTTTCCTATTGGAAATGGAATTACATCTCACTTGGAATTCTTTTCACAGTTTCTCTAACATTATTAAGTTTGTTCCTTCAAAGATTTCGTCTTAAAATGGGGTTCGGATTCCCTGAGCTTCCATCCTAATAAAACAAAACTTCTCATAATCGTAGTGGATCAGGATCAATAGATAAGCTTACTCCTTTTGGCAATCCATCCCATAGCTCAGAGCCATAAGGAAGTGGTAATTTACTTGATTCAGGTCCATACAAAAGCAATTGCCAACGACTCTTACCCGCGACCCTTGCAACCAATGATGGTGCTGGTCCAACTACTTTCCAACCTTTTTGGCTACAATCACTCCTAATTTTTGATGAAATAGAATAAGCGCAATTAGCCGTTAGTTTTGAAGATTCACCAGAGAACCTTAATAGACAAGCACGACTAAATGGAACCATCTCTGCTTCTTTTCTGATCTTTTCTTCTTTTTTGAGAAACTCTTCATACCTTCCATCAATTAAATGAGAAATTACTGGATGTTCAGGAGAATAAGTTTGCATAACTACCTTGCCAGGTTGATCACCACGCCCTGCACGACCAGCTAATTGCATGAAAAGTTGAAGAGTTTCTTCAGTAGCCATTAAGTCAGGTCGATGCAATAACCCATCTGCTGCCAGTACTACAGCAAGCGTAACTTTTGGTAGATCTATTCCTTTAGAAAGCATTTGAGTACCCACCAAGATATCAGCATCACCATTGGCAAATTTTTTTAGCAAATCCCTATGGCCATCACGTCCTCTTGTCGTATCTTTATCAAACCTTAATAAACTCACACCATCAAGTTCTCTCTCTAAATGATCCATAACTCTCTGCGTTCCCGTACCAAATGGTTTAAAAGCATTGGAGCCGCATTCTCCACATCTTTCATTAATTCTTGAACGATAGTCGCACCAATGACATCGCAACCATTGATTGCCTTCTTTCGAACGATGTACAGTTAGAGAAACATCACAATTAGGACATTGGACAACCTCCCCACAACTACGACAACTTAAAAAGCTACTATACCCACGCCTAGGAACCAAAATAATCGCTTGGTTTTTACTCTTTTTTAAATTCATAAGTTCTTTTTTTAGATATCTACTAATTAAACTCCGGTTACCAATAGCCAGTTCGGTACGCATATCTACAACATTAACTATTGGCAACTTACGATTAAAGATTCTTTGATTTAATTTGGCGACTACAATATTACCTTTTGGTTCTATATTCTTCCATACATTTAATGATGGAGTTGCTGTACCTAATATTACCCTCGCGCCAATTTTCTTTGCTCTATGGACTGCTAAATCCCTTGCATGATAACAAGGCATTGGGGATTCCTGTTTATAAGAACTGTCATGTTCCTCATCAAGAACTATCAATCCTAAATTAGATAATGGAAGAAAAATAGCTGAGCGAGTCCCAATAAAGACACTAGGAGTTGATGAATCTAAAGAGAGCTTCCATGTTTGAATTTTCTCTTTTATAGAACAATTACTATGATATTCAAAAACATTAGATCCAAATCTTTTTTTAAAACGATCAACTAATTGTGGTACTAATCCAATTTCAGGCGTAAGTATCAGACAATGTCTCCCTGCTGATAACTCAAGTTCCGCAATTTGCAAATATACTTCCGTCTTCCCAGACCCTGTGATACCCCAAAGTAAAAGAACTGCTCCTTCTTCAAGAGATCGATATTTTTCTTTAGCAAGATTTTGTTCATAAGTTAGAGACTGAGGAGCCTCAACCTCTAATTTCTCGATGTCATTAGATTGTTCTTCACTACATCGAGCTGAAAGATAAATACGTTTTTCTCTTTCTCCATAACCCATAGACACAAAGTTTTTTATAAGGACAGAAGAGAAACCTTCAGTCTCCAAATCTTTTTGCCATTGACCTCCCCCATTTGAAATAAGGTTTTGCTTTAATTCATACTGTCTACTAGATATCTTTCTATCAAAATTATTATTAGACAATTTTACCCACCACAACTCTTTAGGCCTATTTGATAATTTGGATTTTCCCAACCAACCTGGAGGTAAAGCTGCCTTCAACATTTGGAAATGACTTACATAAAGTTCCTTAGAGATTTCTTCGACCCACTCTCTCCACTCTTGTTTAATAGCTGCCTTTTGAACTAGAGCTTCAACATTATTCAAAGAAATCTTATTTAAATTCTCCGTTAGGTTACTTTTGCTCTTATCCCTCTTATTGACGACCAACCCCTGCATAGGTTGACCTTTTAAATGCACTGTAACGACATCTCCTAAATCTATATCTAAATTATTTCCATCTTGATAAGAAAAACATCGCCCTTCTCTGCCCACATGCAACCAAACATCAAATTCAAAGGGATTCATATCATTTTTAATACTTGCCGACTTCTGAAAATTTTCTTACCATTGGATTGTTAACAGCAATAAAGCTGTTGTGGAACTTGCAAGGTTCCACCCAGAGGGAAGACTAGAAGCTTTTCCTGGGAATAGGAAATATCCTATTCCCAGGTATGCCGGTCTGAGACATCCCCTGACATCCTTGCATACACATTGATTTACATTCTTCAACAAAACATCCTTAATTAAAGGTTGGTTCCCTATTGACATCATGTGATTTTTTGCAAAATTCATCACAGTCATGGACATTGTCAAATTAAAGTGTTTTTGTTTCAATTTTACAATTTAAATAGTTTTTCCTGAAATATTTATCTCTAGGAGATTCTTACCATTTTTCTCGGCGAACAACATGAGCTCTGCAACAGACCAAAAAAAAATCGAGAAAATTACTTTCAAGACAAAAAAAAAGTCCAAAAGCATGCCTGCCAAACAAGAAGCTACAAACAATCCTAAAAAAATTAAAAAAACTGCCGCAAAAGTAAACGTGACTAAAGAAACACCAACTCTTCAAAAAGAAACACCATCTGATCTAAAAATTGATTTAGATCTAGAGGCAGACAAACTCATTGAAGAGGCAAACAAAGTCAATGAATCAGAGATCGATATAGACGACGATAATGCCTCTATGTTGTCTAGTGCTCAAGAAGCTGCAGCAAAAGCATTAGCGAGTATCAAGATCGGTCCGAAAGGTGTTTACACAGAAGACTCAATTAGAGTCTACCTTCAAGAGATAGGTCGCATAAGATTGCTCAGGCCAGACGAAGAGATTGAATTAGCAAGAAAAATAGCTGATCTTCTTCAATTAGAAGAAGAAGCTGCACAATTCGAAAGCGAGAATGGTCATTTCCCAACAGTGAAAGAATGGGCAGCTCTTGCAGAAATGCCCTTAGCTCGTTTCCGCAGAAGGTTAATGCTTGGCAGACGAGCTAAAGAAAAAATGGTTCAGTCAAATCTAAGATTAGTAGTATCAATAGCCAAAAAATATATGAATCGAGGTTTATCTTTTCAAGATTTGATTCAAGAAGGAAGCCTTGGTCTAATTCGTGCAGCCGAAAAATTTGATCATGAAAAAGGTTATAAATTCTCAACTTATGCCACATGGTGGATTAGACAGGCTATTACTAGAGCGATTGCAGATCAAAGTAGAACAATACGTTTACCTGTTCACTTGTACGAAACTATTTCACGTATAAAAAAAACAACCAAAGTTCTCAGTCAAGAGTTTGGCAGAAAGCCAAGTGAGGAAGAAATTGCTGAAAGCATGGAAATGACCATCGAGAAACTAAGATTTATAGCCAAAAGCGCTCAACTTCCAATTTCACTAGAGACGCCTATTGGGAAAGAAGAAGATTCCAGACTTGGTGATTTTATTGAAGCTGATATTGAAAATCCAGAACAAGATGTTGCAAAAACACTTTTAAGAGAAGATTTGGAAGGTGTTTTAGCCACATTAAGTCCTAGAGAAAGAGATGTTCTAAGACTTCGTTATGGTCTAGATGATGGAAGAATGAAGACACTTGAAGAAATTGGTCAAATTTTTGACGTAACCAGGGAGAGAATAAGGCAAATAGAAGCCAAAGCCCTAAGAAAGCTGCGACATCCAAATCGAAATGGTGTACTAAAAGAATACATAAAACTAAATTGAAAAATCTTAAATATTGCCTTCACTTTGCTCATGGAAAATAAAAAATTAAATTAAATCTAAATTTCATATCAACCTTATTAAATTATTTTCCAAGAATTTAACTTTGGTAAGGTTGATTGCTTAAGGTAAAGATTAGAAAATATTTACAAATGACACTAGACCAACTGCGCATCGCCTCTCGCCGAAGCCAGCTGGCCATGGTTCAGACGAACTGGGTACGAGATGAACTTAAAAAAGCCCATCCTGATCTTGCTATCACTATCGAAGCAATGGCTACGCAGGGTGACAAAATACTTGATGTCGCCTTAGCAAAAATAGGAGATAAAGGTCTTTTCACGAAAGAACTTGAAGCTCAAATGCTTCTTGGTCGTGCAGAAATTGCAGTCCACTCTCTTAAAGATTTACCAACCAATCTCCCAGAAGGATTAATTCTTGGATGCATAACAAAAAGAGAAGACCCTTCTGATGCATTAGTAGTTAACAAAAAAAATCAGATTTACAACTTAGAAACGCTACCGAATGGTTCTGTAGTTGGGACAAGCTCTTTAAGAAGATTGGCTCAACTCAAATATCACTATCCACATTTAGTGTTCAAAGATGTAAGAGGAAATGTAATTACCCGTTTAGAAAAACTTGACTCAGGAGAATATGATTGTCTAATTTTAGCTGCTGCTGGGTTAGAAAGACTTGGTTTTGCTAATCGAATACATCAATTAATTCCTACAGATATTTCACTTCATGCTGTTGGGCAGGGAGCTCTAGGTATTGAATGTGTAAGTGGTCAAAAGGATGTACTTGATATCTTAAAGACACTAGAGCATGACAACACATCCAAAAGATGCTTAGCAGAGAGATCTTTTCTTAGAGAACTGGAAGGAGGATGTCAAGTTCCTATAGGCGTTAGAACTCATATTGACAATAACGAGTTAACACTTGAAGGTATGGTAGCCAGTTTAGATGGCAAAAGATTAATTAAAGATAGGAAAAGAGGACCTGTCAGTTCGGCAGAAATAATAGGAATAGAGTTAGCTAATGAATTAAAAAGCCGCGGAGCAGGAGAAATATTAGAAGAAATCTTCAAATCTGCAAGAAGTTAAATAATTCAAAAAATAAAATTTAATTTATTAATTTAGGATCTATTTCAGATAAGTAACGTACCTCACAAGATTTAATAATCTCAATTGCTTTCTCTACACCGAAAAAACCATTAACTTTACAAGTCCCAGGTTTTTTAAGGTCCTTGTAATGTTCCCAATAATAAGTTGTTTCATTAATCCAATGAGTACCAAGCTGCTCAAAACTTTTTATATGATCCATTCTCTTGTCATCAGCTATTACTCCAATAACTTTGTCATCCACTTCACCTCCATCATCAAAAGTCATTATTCCTATAATCCTTGCTTCAACAATTGAACCTGGAACCAAAGATTCAGTAACACCAACAATTTCAATATCTAATGGATCTCCATCTTCGTCCCATGTACGAGGAAGACAACCATAAGCAAAAGGATATGCAAGAGAGGAATATCCAACACGATCAAGCTTTAAATGCCCCGTTTCAGTAATGAGCTCATATTTATTTATAGTATTTGAATTTAACTCGACGATAGTATTTACTCGAAGTTCAGCCTCATTAGCAAATGCAGGTAATACATGAAGCAGATTAGGCATGGTTCTGCTAGGTGCTTGATCAAGATTAGCCATAGTATTTTCTTATGTAGTTATATGGTAGATCAACGCAGTAAATACAAATGAGGTTATGGCATATAATATTGATAAATTTCAAAACCAAATAGGCTATTCTGATTTTTATGATAATAAGTGTATTAATTAATCATAGATTTTAGAAAGATTTTCAACTTTATTATCTAAATATTCAAGAAAATAATTTGGTGACAGAGTTTCTCCAGAAACCTTCTTTACAAGTTCTTCAGAGTCTAAACTTCTACCATAATGATGAACATTTTTACGAAGCCATTCCAAAATTGTGTTAATTTTCTGGGATTCAATAATTTTTTCTATTTGTCCTAAATCTTTTTCAAGAGTTTTTGTTAATTGAGCACTAATAAGATGACCAAGCAAATAAGAGGGAAAATAACCAAACATCCCCTCACTCCAATGCACATCTTGCAAACATCCTTCCTTATCATTTTCAGGAGAGACTCCGAGAAGATTCAAATACCTTCTATTCCATTCAAATGGCAAATCTTCGACTGGAAGTCCTTTTTCAATTAAATCAATTTCCAAGTCAGTTCTAATCATTATGTGCAAGCCATAACTGAGTTCATCTGCTTCAACTCTATTCAAGCCTGGAGTAAATCGATTCATATTGATCCATAAATCATTTTCACAATGTATCGGAGCTCCTGCATTCTCAAAATGGTGCCAAAAAGACTTTGCAAATGAAAGGCTCCTAGCAATTCTATTTTCCCAAAATAAAGATTGACTCTCATGAACAGCCATGGATGTTGCTTGACCTAAAGGCCAAGCAAACCATTGGTGGCTCTCAGAAGGCAAGCCTTGCTCATAAAGAGAATGACCCCACTCATGAGCAGTAGCTAATAAACAAGAAAGTGGCTGACCTTTGACAATTCGAGTCGTAATTCGATAATCATCCGGACCTAAGGTTATCGAAAATGGGTGAGGCGATTTTGCTATTGCTGTTTTAGCAGGATCCCTAGACCAATCATTTAAAAGTATTTGACAGAGATTTTCTTGATCGCTAATTGCTAAATCCCATTTTGAAAATTTTTTACTATTACTAGTCGCAGCCTTCTCTATCAATTCAGGCAATCTTTTTTTCAAAGGTTTAAAAAGCTCTCTTACACGATTAATTGTTAAATTAGGTTCAAAAGGTTGAGCAAGTGTCTCCCAGCAACTCCTTTGTTCGGCTAATTGATCGGATTGTTCCTTCCGTAATGAAATTAATTTCTTTAAAGCCGGAGCAAAACTTTTGTAGTCATTATTTTTTCTAGCTTCTTGCCAGCGCATATAGCCTTCAGACTTTGCCGTTGCAAGTTGAGCAACCAATTTAGGATCTAAGCTTTTTTGTCTCTTTAAATCTTGCTCAAGTAATTCAATATTCCTAAATCTATCCTTTAATAGATGTGATTCTAAATTATTTTTTTCTTTTAAATGTTTAAGATCAGATTTAGCTTCTTTTATTAGATTTTCGAAATCTTCACAACTTTGTCTCGCATGAAGTTGTTTAGCTAGAAGACTTAATTGCTCGCCTCTCCAAGAAGACCCAGCAATTGGCATAGATGTATTTTGATCCCAATAGAGAGTGCTTTGTATAGATCCCAGCAACTGCGTATCTTTTAGGTAATCGCCTAAATGCTGCCAAGCAGATTTTGACAAAGTATTGAATTAGATATTTAAATAATCTTAATATCTAATTGATTAAAAAGATCCTTATTTGGTCAATTTAAAATAATTTGCCTAATTAATTCTTATTTAAATTATTCAGTATTGACAAATCAATTAAGTGAGAATCTTTATAGAAAAACTGTTTATAAATACTTTGTTTTTAAGAGAGGAAGGTATCTGATAGCATTTTATACAATCAGGCTTAGTTGGTTTATTAGAAAATGAGACAGGTTTTCTCAAATTTAGATTTCGAGACAAAAGGTCAAGGATTTACTAACATAACAAAAGATATTAACCTTTGGATCAGAGATAATAAGCTTAAAAAAGGAATACTTCTTATCTTCCTAAAGCATACAAGCTGTAGTTTAATTATAAATGAAAATGCGGATATTAATGTTCTTAAAGATTTATCAAATTATATGCAAGCTATAGTTCCAGAAGAGCAATTTTATCCAATTGACAGAAGCAGTAAGAAAATTAAATATCTTCATTCAGAAGAAGGATTAGATGATATGCCTGCTCATATAAGAACTATGCTTACAGCAAATAATTTAAGTTTCAGTGTTATTGATGGGAAATTAGAAATTGGAATATGGCAGGCTATATATATTTGGGAACATCGAACATCAAATAAATCAAGGTCATTACAATTGCATGCAATCGGTGATTTTGAATTAGATTGAATTTAGATATAAAAAACTTTATGGTTTCCTTAATAAATAGTGAAGAGTTAAATGATTTTTTAGAAAAAAACCCCTCTTGGAGCAAGAACAATAAAACCATAAAGAAAGAATTTAATTTTGAAAACTTTATTGAAGCGTTTGGATTCATGAGCCAAGTCGCTCTTTTATCTGAAAAAATGAATCATCATCCAAATTGGCAAAATACATACAATAAAGTTACAATCGAATTAACTACCCATGATATTGGTGGTATTTCTACTAACGACATAGAGCTTGCTGAGGCTATTAATAAATTAATGCATAGCTAATTTATTTTTATTTAATGATCCTAAAATGGAAAAGACCGATTCAAATTTGAAAGAAAATATAAACTTAAAAGAACCTATTCCGATTACTATTATATCAGGATTTTTAGGCTCAGGGAAAACTACTTTATTAAATCATATACTTAGCAGTCAAAAGGGTATAAAAACGGCAGTTTTAGTTAACGAATTTGGTGAGATTGGAATTGATAATGAGTTAATTATAAAGACTGAAGAAGAAATGGTAGAGTTAAGCAATGGATGCATTTGTTGTTCAATAAATGGAGAATTAGTAGAAGCAATAAAGACATTAATTAATAATTTTAATAAAAAAAAACTTGATTACATTATTATAGAAACCACAGGTTTGGCAGATCCTCTCCCAGTTGCCATGACGTTATTAGGTAGCGAATTACGAGATAAAACCAGATTGGATTCTATTATAACTTTAATAGATGCCGAGAACTTCAATAATGTTGTATTAGAAAGTTCAATCGGAAGATCACAGATAATTTATGGTGATATTATACTACTTAATAAATGTGATTTAGTAACCAAATCAAATATAGATGAAACTATATCTACATTAAAAGGAATAAAAAAAGATGTAAGAATATTAAAGAGTATTAAAGGAAATATTCCACTCAATCTATTACTAAGTGTAGGTTTATTCGAGACAGATGCATTACCTCAGAACAAACCAGATCATGATCACTCTCATCATGATCACTCTCATCATGATCACTCTCATCATAATCACTCTCATCATGATCATTCCAAAGAAAATAATAATAAAATTGAAGATTTCCTTTCTATATCCTTTCAAGCGAAGCAGCCATTCTCTCTTAGGAAATTTCAATATTTTCTAGATAATCAATTACAAAGCAATGTATTCAGAGCTAAAGGGATACTATGGTTTAGCGAAAGCGAAAGAAGGCATTTATTTCATCTTGCAGGTAGAAGAATTTCTATTGAGGATAGTGAATGGATAGAAGAAAAAAATAATAAACTTATATTAATTGGAAAAGAATTAGATAAAGACAAAATTCTCTCTCAATTAAATGATTGTATTGAAAAAAAATAACAACATATCCATTCTTTAAATTAATTTGATATATGTTTAAATCACTTCAAAGGAATAAAAGGAAGTTTTTTTCTCTTTATAATTCTATAAAATGGAAGCATAGTAGATTCATATTAAAATGCCTTGTAATCTTATGCACACTTCTAGTTTTATGGCCTTTATTTAGTCTTATAGGCGAGGGATTTAGCGGAATTCAGAAAGGTTCTCTTTATCTAACAATAGATAATCTTAATCAAATAAAAGGAACAACATCATTATTAGTTTTTTCTCTAATACTAGGAGGAATTCTAGGTATAACAAATAGTTGGATTTTAGCTAATTGTAATTTCAAAGGAATAAGAATACTTAGAATCTGCCAACTGATTCCTTTCGCTACTCCAGCTTATTTATTATCAGCTACATTTATTGATCTAGGCAGTATATTTTCCATAAGAATCACTGGTATGTTTTGGGGGGTCGTAATAATGTCGTTTACAACCTATCCATATGTTTTCCTTCTAAGTTCTGAAAGTTTTACAAAAGGAGGTAGAAAGCAAATTGAAGCTTGTAGAACTCTAGGGATAGGTCCTTGGAAAAGTTTTTTTAGAATATCCCTTCCTATAGCAATCCCCTCAATTACAGCTGGGCTAGCTTTAATGGCGATGGAAATAATAAATGAATTAGGGGCAGTTCAACTCTTAAACATCCCAAGTATCTCCGCTGGAATAATCGAAAGTTGGGTAGAAGAAGGCGAGCCCTCTGGTGCCATCGCTCTTGCTTTACTTACTCTAATTTTTGTTTTTATATTAATTGCAATTGAACGCAAATCAAGAGAAAGAAGTAAACGATGGACTAGTGAGTTCAGTGGGGGAGAATCACCAAAATGGGAATTAAAAGGTATCAAGCTATTTCTTGCTCAAATAATAACTGTTGCTCCTCCATTTCTTACCTTAGGAATTCCAATTGTATGGGCAATGATAAATATTGAGCAAATGAATCAAAGCTTCAATTCTGACTTAATTGGTCTAACGATTAGAAGCTTTAGCTTAGCTTTAATAGTTGCATTAGTTACGATATTTATATCATTAATTTTATCAATTTCTAAAAGATGGCTAAATGATAAATGGCTAAATATTTTAACCTTTCTTTCTAGTATCGGTTATGCAATACCTGGATCAGTTTTGGCCCTTGCTCTTATTTCATTTAAAGGAAGTTTATGGCAAATTAACATTTTAAGCTTACTTATTTGGGGTTATAGTATCCGCTTCTTAGCTGTTTCAAAAGGTGGGCTTGATGCTGGCTTCGAGGGGATCTCACCAAATATTGATAATGCAGCTATAAATCTTGGCAAGAGCTGGTCAGAAGTCCTTTTAAAAATACATCTACCACTTCTTAAAGGTCCTATGATAGTTGGAGCTCTTCTTGTTTTTGTTGATACTATAAAAGAATTACCATTAACTTTCATATTAAGACCATTTGATTTTGATACCCTTTCAGTACGAATATTCCAATATGCTGGAGATGAAAGAGTCGCAGAATCTATTTTGCCTTCATTGATAATAATTTTTCTTGGATTAATAGCTTCTTTGACCTTAATGCCAAGTATAAATAATAGAAACAAATAATATACAAGTTTTTAAACTTTAAATAATCTTAGCGCTGGGTAAAATAAGGCTGCAAATATATCAGAAAGTGTTGAGACAAGACGATAGCAAAGTAATGAGGCCAATAGTGGTGCTTCTGGCAACTGTGAAGAAAGAGCAAATATAATCAC
>CACFCB010000019.1 GCA_902564695.1 uncultured Prochlorococcus sp.
TAAAAATGCTACAGGAAGAGATTCTTATCCAGGAATTGAAGATCCAGGAGTTATTTCTGTTACTAAAATATTCAATTACTTCAAGTCAAATGGATACAAAACAGAAGTGATGGGAGCAAGTTTTAGGAACATTGAAGAAATAACTGAGCTTGCCGGATGTGATTTATTAACGATTTCCCCTAAGTTACTCCAGGAACTTAATGAAACATATTCTGACTTGCCAATTAAGTTAAATTCACAAAACCCTATTGTAATTGATGAGACGATTCATTTAGATCAAACATCTTTTGAATTAATGATGGCCGGTGATAAAATGGCTACAGAAAAACTTGATGAAGGAATCAATGGTTTTAGTAAAGCAATTGTCAAATTAGAGACTCAATTGCATGAAAGAATTGAGTTAATTGAAAAAGAAATTTCTTTAGCTTTGTGATTTTAAATTTTGAAAGAGTAATCTTTTGATTACTCTTTTTGCAATATCTTCATAACTCATTTGACCTGAAAGAATCTGTGAAATTCTTTTTGAAGCAGTAGGTCTTTTTATTCCATATTTATATCCAGTTTTTGGAAAACGATAAAAAACTTGAGAGATTCTTTTCCCCCAAGCCATTGAATTTCCCCAATTAGTTTTCATTATTTTTGAATATTCATCCAAATTTTTAGTGTTGCCGTCCAACCAACAATTAAGGACTTTTGCAGCCTCAAATCCACTCATCAAAGAAGGTCTTAATCCCTCTGCTAAAAAAGGATCACATAATGAGGCTGCATCTCCAACTAGAAGAATACCTTCTCCATTTAAATTACTGTGACCATTCCATATTCTTAACTTTGCATTTTGCCCAGTCACCTCAGAGGGCTCAAAACCTAAGTCAGGAAGAAATTCGTTAAGTATTTTATTTATAGATATTGAATTCTTACTATCAAGAAAAGTTCCCATTCCAATATTTACTTCATTCCCGAGAGGAAATGCCCAAGCAAAACCATTTTTAACTATTCCAAATTCGAATCTAGCAGTTCCATTTAAAACGTTTCCCCTTCCTCTAATTCTTCCTGAGAATGTAGAGGCATAATTTTGTTTCTTTGGTCCTAAATTAAAAAAATCTGACCATTTTGATTGAGATCCATCAGCAATAACAATTGCTTTTGCTTCTATTTGTCTACCGTCAAGAGAGGTTATTTCCCAAATATTAGATTTCTTTTTTATCTTGACTACATTAAAAGCGGTTAACAAATTACAGCTAGAATTTAGTGCTTGATTTAACAGGTATGAGTCGAGATTCTCTCTTTTAACTATCCAAAAGGGAGAATCTTCAGATAGATCAGCTACTACTTTGTCAGTAAGGCACCAACTAAACTCTACATTTGTTATTACCTCATCAACTATTGGCTGAAGTGTAAATGGGAACCATTGTTGAACTGCTGCGGACATTCCACCACCACAAGTTTTTATAGGTGTTGAAATATTCTTTTCAAGAATGCATGTTTTTTTTCCTCTATTTGCCAGATGAAATGCTGTTGTAGTTCCCGATGCTCCTCCTCCAACAATGGCAACATCTATGAGTGTCAAACTTTTAAAATCTCAGCTTCTTTTTCAGAAAGTTTTTTGTCTATGTCGTTAATAAAATGATCAGTTTCTTTCTGTATTGTATCCTGTTCATCTCTACTTTGATCTTCAGAGAGATCACCATCCTTTTCCGATTTTTTGACTTTTTCTATTGCATCTCTCCTTATATTTCTTAAAGCGACTTTTCCTTCTTCTGCATACTTGGAAGCTAGCTTACAAAACTCTTTCCTACGCTCTTCAGTTAAAGGTGGGACATTTATGCGAATTATTTTTCCATCATTATTCGGAGTAAAACCTAAATCACTTGTAGCAATTGCTTTTTCAATAGAAGCAAGTGAGCCTAAATCAAAGGGTTGAATAGCTATTGTCTGAGAGTCAGGTGTAGAGATAGTTGCAAGTGACTTAAGCGGAGTATCTGATCCATAATATTCCACAGATATTCTGTCTAATAGTGATGTATTAGCCCTTCCGGTTCTTATTGTATTAAAATTTCTTTGAGCTGCTTCTACAGACTTGCTCATGGTGGTTTTAAGCTCTTGGTTGGACATGATAAGTAAAGTTATGGCGAAATTAACAATTAATGAAACTAATAAATTCAAATTTTAACTTGAATTAGATATTCTTGAGCCAATTGACTCTCCAGAGATTGCTCTGGAAATATTACCGGGTTGAAAAATATTAAAAACTACTATTGGTATTTTGTTATCTTTGCAAAGAGCAATAGCAGTACTATCCATTACTCCAATTTCTTTTGTTAATACTTCTTGAAAAGTGAGATTGTCAAATTTGACAGCGTTGGAGAATTTTTTAGGATCCTTATCGTAAACACCATCAACTTTGGTTGCTTTGAAAACAACCTCTGCGTTTATTTCAGCAGCTCTAAGTGCGGCTGTTGTATCTGTAGTGAAGAAAGGATTGCCACATCCACCGCCAAAGACAACTACCCTTCCTTTTTCAAGATGCCTAATAGCTCTTCTTCTTATGTATGGCTCGGCAATTTGTTGCATATCGATAGCTGATTGAACTCTGGTAGGTACTCCTGCTCTCTCCAATCCATCTTGAAGCGTAATTGCATTCATTACAGTAGCCAACATCCCTACATAGTCAGCTGTGGCTCTATCCATACCTGCGGCTGAACCTTTGAGCCCTCTGAAGATGTTTCCGCCTCCAACAACAATTGCTATCTGAGTACCGTTTTCAACTACTTTTGAAACATCCTTGGCAATAGATTGAACAATTTCAGGATCAATTCCATAAGGCTTCTCTCCCATAAGAGCTTCGCCGCTGAGTTTAATAAGTGCTCTGGAGTATGCCATTAAAAATTATGATTAAATTGACAGTAGCAAGTTCTGAGAGAACGTCTTTGTATCTGTATTGGATCCCTTGCGATGGAAATATTTGGACGGTTAAACATTAATATTCAATTCCTTCTTGTGCCTTTACTCCTTGCTCCCTAAAAGGATGATGAACAAGTTTCATTTCAGTAACAAGGTCTGCTGAATCGATTAATTTTTTAGATGCACCTCTTCCAGTTAAGACTACATGTGTTAAGTCAGGTCGTAATTTAAGCCCTTTGATAATTTCATCCTCCTCAATATAACCAAGTTTTATTGCAACAATAATCTCGTCTAAGATTATAAGTTTATATTTTGGATCTTTAAGATAACTAATAGCTTTTGACCAACTTAATTGAACTAAATTTATATCTTTTTCCCTATCTTGCGTTTCCCAGGTGAAACCTTCACCAAATGCATGAAATTTCAACTTCTCCCCAAAAACTTTTAAAGCTAATAACTCTCCAGGTTCCCATCCACCTTTGATAAATTGAATTATTGCAACCTTGTGATTATGACCAATTGTTCTAATCCCCATTCCTAGGGCTGCTGTTGTCTTTCCTTTGCCTTGCCCAGTCGTGATAATTATAAGCCCTTTTTCCTTATCTCTTTCTTTTAATCTTTCTGTTTGAACTTCTTTTCTTTTTTCCATTCTTTTCCGATACTTTTCTTCTGAAATATTTGGTATTAAATTACCTCCCATACCAATTTCTTCTGCACTCTTGTCGAGGTTTTTATTTTTTGAAATGTCTTTAGGACTCCATTCATTCATTTCTTATGAAAATAAAATAAGTTAATAAAAATAATAATTATATCTAATAAGATGGCTACAAAAATTAATTATTCTTTTTGTTGTTTTCGCACACTTGATAGAGCGCTATCTACTGCAATTTGTTGATCTCTTTTTGTTATCCAATGATGATAGGTTTTTGTGTGGATAGAAACTGAGTGACCCATCATTTTTGCAGCAACTGTATTTGGTAGACCTATTAAAATTGTTCTCACAGCCCATGCATGTCTTAGGTCGTAGGGAGTAAAAGATATTTTGTATCTTCGAAATTGTTCAGAAACTCTTCTTCCAATATGTTGAAGAGTGGTCTCTTTCAAATCTATTTTTATATTTGGGAGTTGATTTGGAATATCATTTAAATTATCTAATTCGAATAAATTTACCCATTCAGGATGAAAAGGCCATACTTGATGCTCACCCGTTTTCGTCATAGGGAAAACCCTTAAAATTTTATCTCCACCTTTTTTTAGACAAGATAAATCACTAAAAAAAACCTCATGATTCCTCAAACCATAAGTAGCCATTAATCCAAAAACAAATCTCCATTTTGGATTTGGTATTAATTTAAAACTATTTATAATTTCTTCATCACTGGGCAATTTTCTAAAGTTAGATTCGTGCATGCCATAACCACTTTGAAGTTTTTTCCAGTTTTCAGGAAGTGCTAAATCAACGTGTCTTGCAAGAGCGCTTAAAGCAATACCGCATTGTTGTCTGCTTCGAGAATTTTCTTTATAACTTAAAAGAATTTTAAGTAGAAGCTCCTCTCCCAATCCAAGATTGGATTTATTGCTAACTTCAATAAGCCTATTTAAATATGGCTTGTAGGCAGACTGCCAATTGCTAATCATGCCTGCGGGGGACTTGCTTCTAGATGTGTCTGAGAAAAAATTAATTTTAAAGTTTCCTATCACATTTTCTATACGAAGTTTGTTTGCTTGTGTTGATGAATTCGTTTTTTCTTTGATCCAATGAGACCAATAAAATTGACTTTTTTTGAGTTGAAAAACAATTAATTCAATAGCTTTTTGGGCTTCTTCTAGACCATCAATATTCAAAGGGAGTTTAAGACTTATTCTCTGAACTTTTGAAAGGGTGGGATATTCTTTGTCAGGTAATGGCCCACGAATGTTTAAATACTTACCTCTTTTTTCAATTCTTAGCTTTATACCTTTCGATGCAAGTTTTTGATTGATAGCTAGTAACTTTTGATTCTCGTCCATTATCCTGTAAATTTAGCTAGATTTACCTTGATTAGAGTTTCTATAACATTTTTATAAGGAGTTCTTTCTGAAATGGCTCGGGTTGGTGTCCTCTTATTGAATCTCGGAGGTCCAGAAAGGATTGAGGACGTAGGACCATTTTTGTATAATTTATTTTCAGATCCAGAGATCATTCGCTTACCTGTTTCATCTTTTCAAAAGCCACTGGCTTGGCTAATAAGCTTATTAAGAAGTAGTAAATCGCAAGAGGCTTACAGGTCAATTGGAGGCGGCTCCCCTTTAAGACGAATTACGGAACAGCAGGCTAGAGAGCTTCAAAGTTATCTTAGAAATCTTGGAATTGACGCTACAACATATGTGGCAATGAGATATTGGCATCCATTTACTGAGTCAGCTGTTGCTGACATGAAAGCTGATGGAGTTAGTGAAGTTGTTGTTTTACCTCTCTATCCCCATTTTTCTATTAGTACAAGTGGATCAAGCTTTAGAGAATTAAAACGGTTAAGAGATGGTGATTCTGCATTTGAAAAATTATCAATACGATGCATTCGCAGCTGGTTTGATCATCCAGCTTATGTAAGTTCTATGGCTGAATTGATTAAGGATCAAATTTTGTCTTGTGATTTACCACAAGAGGCGCATGTTTTTTTTACTGCACACGGCGTTCCGAAAAGTTATGTAGAAGAAGCAGGTGATCCTTATCAAGACCAAATACAAAATTGTTCTTTATTAATTATTGATCAACTTGAAAATTCACTTGGGTTTAGTAATCCATTTTCTCTTGCTTATCAAAGTAGAGTAGGGCCAGAAGAATGGCTTAAACCTTACACTGAGGATATTCTTGAAAAACTTGGTAAATCAGGGGTTAAGGAACTTGTAGTAGTCCCAATTAGTTTTGTAAGTGAGCATATTGAAACGCTTCAAGAAATAGATATTGAGTACAAAGAAATAGCTCATAAAAATGGAATTGTTAATTTTAAAAGAGTAAGAGCTTTGGATATTTATCCATTGTTTATAGAAGGATTAGCTGATTTGGTTTCCTCTTGTTTAAACGGAGATGGAATTAGCTTGGAAGAAGCTTCAAAATTGCCAGAGAGAGTAAAACTTTATCCTCAAGAAAAATGGCAGTGGGGATGGAACAATAGTTCTGAAGTTTGGAATGGAAGAGTTGCAATGATTGTTTTTCTTGGGTTTTTGATGGAATTAATAATTGGTGGCGGCCCTTTACATCAAATAGGCTTATTGTAAAAATTAAAAATAACTAGAATAATTATTTTTAAAGTTCTTGATTTTAAAATTAAAGTGAAATTAATTAAATCTTTGAATAATTTAGAATAATTGAAAATAAGCATACTAAGATTTATTGTTAGATCAGATTCTTTTCTGCCGTGACCCTGACCTCTGCAACTAATAGTATGAGTGATTCAGGAACACAAACTAAATATGAGATTACCGGGGCTGATGCCCTGATGGATTCACTTCGTAGGCACGGAGTAGATACTATTTTTGGTTATCCAGGAGGTGCAATACTTCCTATTTATGATGCGGTTTTTAAAGCAGAGCAAGAAGGATGGTTAAAACATATTCTTGTGCGACATGAACAAGGTGGAACTCATGCGGCTGATGGCTTTGCTAGAGCGACTGGAAGAGTAGGTGTTTGTTTTGGTACATCAGGCCCTGGGGCTACAAATTTAGTCACTGGAATTGCTACTGCCCAAATGGATTCAGTGCCTCTTGTTATTATTACTGGTCAAGTTCCAAGACCAGCTATTGGTACTGATGCTTTTCAGGAGACTGACATTTTTGGGATAACCCTTCCAATAGTTAAGCATTCGTGGGTAGTAAGAGATCCTGCTGAAATTGCAAAAGTTGTAGCCCAAGCTTTTCTAATAGCTTCATCGGGTAGACCAGGACCCGTTTTGATAGACATACCAAAAGATGTTGGACAAGAGTTGTTTGAATATCATCCAATTGAGCCAGGATCCATTAAGCCACCAGGGTTTGAGCTTCCTTTCGCTCCCGATCATAAAACTATTAGTGAAGCATTAGA
Source organism: uncultured Prochlorococcus sp. (assembly GCA_902564695.1). Classification (GTDB taxonomy): domain Bacteria; phylum Cyanobacteriota; class Cyanobacteriia; order PCC-6307; family Cyanobiaceae; genus Prochlorococcus_B. Next base: position 6,962 of record CACFCB010000019.1, read on the forward strand.
TTTGATAGAAAATGCAAAGCAACCACTTCTCTACGTAGGTGGAGGAGTTATTTCATCTGGGGCACATGAGACTCTAGACGCTATTGCAAATAGATATCAAATTCCAGTAACAACAACCTTGATGGGTAAGGGCGCATTTGATGAACGTCATCCTTTATCAGTTGGAATGCTTGGTATGCATGGAACAGCCTATGCAAATTTTGCTGTTACTGAATGTGATTTGTTGATTGCAATTGGAGCAAGATTTGATGACAGAGTTACTGGTAAATTGGATACTTTTGCACCTAATGCAAAAGTAATTCATTTTGAGATTGATCCTGCTGAAATAAATAAAAATAGGATTGTTGAAGTTTCTGTATTGGGTGATGTTGGTATTAGTCTTGTTAAATTATTAGACCTAAGTAATCAAAAGAAACCTAATCCCCAAACTTCAGGATGGCTTGAAAAAATTCAAAACTGGAAAAATAATTTCCCTTTGATTACTCCACCCAAAGAAGGAGAAATTTATCCACAGGAAGTATTAATTGCTTTAAGAGATTTAGCCCAAGATGCTTACATTACAACTGACGTTGGACAACATCAGATGTGGGCAGCTCAATACTTATTAAATGGACCAAGGCAATGGATTAGCAGTGCTGGACTTGGAACTATGGGTTTTGGTATGCCTGCTGCAATGGGAGTAAAAGTTGCTTTACCTGAAGAACAAGTGATTTGTATCGCTGGAGATGCAAGCATTCTTATGAATATTCAAGAGCTTGGAACTATTGCTCAATATAAGTTGAATTTAAAAGTAATTATTATCAATAATCATTGGCAGGGAATGGTTAGGCAATGGCAAGAAAGTTTTTATAATGAAAGATATTCTGCATCAAATATGTCTGTTGGAGAACCTGATTTTATTTCACTATCGCGTGCTTTTGGTATTGAGGGTGTTGTAATTACTGAAAGAGATCAGTTAATACCAAAACTTAAGAAAGCTTTGTCGGATGATGGCCCTATTCTTGTAAATGTAAATGTAAGAAAAGGTGAAAATTGCTATCCAATGGTTCCACCAGGGAAAAGCAATGCTCAAATGGTAGGAATACCTAGTATGAGTAAATAATTAAATACTAAAAATAATACAATGAATAATTTTCATCTGAAATTCTTTATTTTATTACTATTCATTTTTAGTTTCTGTTTTCAAATAAATTCTGCAGAGATTTTGCAGGTGAGTAATTCAACTATTTTGCTAGTTGGAGATAACAATCGTACTTACACTGTAAAGATAGCATGTGCAGAAATAAGTCCTGACTTAGAAGAAAGATCTGTTAGTTGGCTTAAAAAACAATTACCAAGACATACAAAGGTAAATTTAAAACCTAAGGGATCAATTGATGGTGCTTTGGTTGCTAGAGTTATTCCTTTTAATAGTAATGTTGATATAACTGATAAATATATAAATGAGGGATTTGCAAAAAATAAATGCTAAACTTGATTTAAGAATAAACAAAATTAAATTTTTAAAAAGTTAATATAAATAAAATTAGGAATAAATATAACTCCATTGCCTTAAAGGACTTTTGTCTCTTCTCCAAGAATTAAATAGTTTTGGATTGGAATATGTACAAAATCTATTTATATCGATTTGATCTTGCGTAATTCCTTCTTTTTTTAATTGTAAAATAGCTGCAGATTTAATATCAAATAGAATACGATTATTTTTATAATCTTTTTTTATTAAGCCTTCAATTCGTTTAGGTTTTTCTTCTGTAAAGTATGAGGGTTCATTGATATAGCTTTTCCCTGTTATTTGAATAATTAAGTTGTCAACATCTTTAGTTTTTACTTGATAGAAATCTCCACTAATGCAAGGCCCAATAGCAATAATTAAATCATGCCTATTAGAACCTATAGATTCTAGCCTTTTTTAAAGTATTTGAGATGATTTTTTTTTTAAGACCATTTAAGCCTGAATGACAAGCTGAAATATTTCTTGTCTTTTTGTCAGCAATTAGTATTGGTATACAATCTGCTGAATATATCCACAAACTTTGATTATTTTCTTTTGTTATTAGACAATCTCCCATTTCTTTTTTTGAGTTTGATTTGTTATGTACTTCTATTACTTTATTGCTATGTATTTGTTTTAAAAAGTGGATTTTTGAATGCATTTTGATTCTATTTTGTATTTCTGCTGGCTCGTTATTTAAAAGTCTTTTTATAAGAAAAGCATGATTGAAACCATTAGTTTTTAATAAATTAGATTCGAAAAAAAATATATTATTTCTAGTTTTTAGCTCCATTTAATTGTCTATTCATGTTTTTGTATTTTGTAGATTGCTTTAATTTATGAGAACTATAATTAAATTTCTCCAATATCTTTAAGCATCCAAAAACCATCCAAAGAATTTTGATTTAAATTTTTTTGGACTGATATAAATTGTAGTCCGTCTGCTTTTTGTTTTGCATTTAGGAAATTATTTTCAATAGCGTTTTTTGCTTCATCTTTTATATCTGTGACTAGCCATCTATCAGCTTGACCGGCTTCTAAAATCAGTTGATTCCCTTCTATTAAAAGTTTGGCTGGCTCTAATCCTCCTAGCCACGCAGCAAGGGCTAGTGATCTTTTTGAGCTAAAAAGCCTTATCCCTGGTATCGATAAGTCTTTATCTATTGAGTCTTTAATGGGAATTAAATTTGAAAACTCTATTTCCCATTCATTCGCTTCTCTTAGTGTGTTAATCGATAGAGAGGCAAAGCTCCAGGAATCTCCTCTTACTTCCTCTGGTAATGGTATTGCTTGGTTTGTTAAAGGTGTAGAAGGCGGCGCAAGATTAACACCTTTGTAGCCCTTTTGTTGAGGATAAAGATTTCTTTCTCTGTCAATTAGCCACTCCAGTAGTGAATATGTTCTTCTACTAGAAATAAGTTCAATGCCTATTTTGTCAGCTGCACGCTTTATCATCGTTTTCATTGAAGCTCTCCAGCAACGTAAAACTGAAGGCCTATCCCATCCTTGAGAATTTGCCTCGCTAATAGCTTCTTCTAAAGCCTCTTTTAACCATAAAGAATTAACACTTGAGGCAGGACAAATTTTTTCCCATTTAAATGTTGTTGTATCTTTGAAAGTATTCGTACTTGTAATTAATAACTCCCATCTTTTTTTTCCATTTTCATCAATAATCGGGCGAGAATAAAAATCAATCTCCCAATCTGCTTTTTTTAAGTTTGATTTTTTTTGGATCACTTACAATCATTGGTTCTGGTTGTTAGTTAGGAGGGGAGTCTTGTATTTTCATCTTCTTTTTGTTGATCGACTTTTTCTTTATTTAGACTATTTCGAGCTTTAATTGCTCTATCCTCCGCTTCTTCCATTACTTTTGCTTTGTCAGTAATAAGTTCTCCTGGTGGCCCCTCTAGAAGAGCTGTATTTAGGCCAATACGACCTCTCGCAGGGTCTAGGTCGGTTACTAAGGCTTTAATAGATTCTCCAATCTGAAATACTTCTCTAAGGCTTCTCATGCTTCCATTTGTAACCATTGAATGATGCAATAATCCACTTACTCCTTTTAAATCAACAAAGAAGCCATAAGGCTTAATGGCTAAAATTTCACCCTTGATTAATTGCCCAATTTCTAGCTCTGAAAATCTTGAAGCAATAGCTGCTTTCTTCTCAGAAAGAACAAGCTTTCTTCTTTCTGGATTTACTTCTAAAAAAGCAGCGTTGATGGTTTTTGATACTAGTGATTGATGATTCTCTCCGTCTTCAAGTTGAGATCTGGGAATGAAGCCTCTTAATCCCTCAAAATCGCAAGTAACACCACCACGATTAAATCCGTTTATTTTAACTCGGATAACTTTTCCTTCTTTTGAAAGATTTTGAACTTTATCCCAGCTTTTTCGAAGCTCCAAAGCCCTACAACTGATTGTTACCATCCCATCTGCATTTTGTTCACGGGTAACAAGGACTTCAACCTCTAAACCTTTTGGGAATCGCTCTTTTAAATTTGTAATTACACCTAGCCCACATTCATTTTTTGGCATAAAACCAGGAGCTTTTCCTCCTATATCTACATAAATACCATCGCTCTCAATTGCAATAACGGAACCTTTTGCAATTTCTCCTGTTGCACCTATTGGTTGATTTTCTTCTAGTGCTGCTAAGAACTCATCTTCATCAAAATCAAATTCGTCAACTTTTCTATTTTTTTGTTCAAAAATATTTTTATTATCGGCCGTATCAATATTTTTATAGTCAGGATTTTTCTCTAAATTGTTTTCTGATTTAAGTAAGTCTTCCATAGTCATGGATTGAGGCCCATCAGTAGCAGGTTCTACTTGTATTTCTTTTCTATCTATTGAGGGTTTTACAGGAGAAGAAGTATTTTTTTTAGCTAGAAGTTCATCATCAAAACTTTTATCTTTTAAAATTTCAGATGTTTTTTCATTTTTCTTCTCTTCCTCCTCAGTTTTTCGACTAATATGCATCACCTGCAACGGTTTGCGAGGTGAATTTATTGCCGGCCTTGGGGGAGTAGCTTTTTTAGGCTGAGGATCTGACCCGGCCATAATATCCCTTGGGTAATAAGTGAAACATTCTTACAGCAAGGGTAAGTTGTTTTTGAATTAATAGGAGATTTCTATCATTTCCAAAACTCGACGATTTGAAAATTTATCTTGGCCAGAGGCGTCAAAAGTGGCTTCAGAAAAGGGCTCTACACTGGTTTGGCCTTTTGGTGCATGTGAACAGCATGGACCACATTTACCTTTGATTACTGATACTTTTTTTGCAGAAAATATTTTGATTAAAACACTTGATAGTTTGCCAGAGGAAATGCCTATTTGGATGATGCCAACTCAAGCAATTGGCTTTTCCCCAGAACATCAGTCTTTCCCAGGGACTTTATCCTTATCAGCAGATGTTTTGATTGCAATGGTTACAGATTTGGGAAAGCAAATAGCTTCAATGGGATTTAAAAGATTAATTTTTTTTAATGCACATGGCGGACAAATAGGATTACTTCAAGCGGTTTCCAGACAATTAAGAATTCAATGTCCATCCTTAGCAGTGCTTCCTTGTTTCCTTTGGAGTGGGGTGCCTGGATTGGATGAACTTTTACCTGAAAAAGAAGTTGAGGAAGGTTTACATGCAGCATTGGCTGAGACAAGTCTTATGTTGCACATGTCTAAAGACTTAGTTAGGAACGAATCATATTTGGATAAAAACATATCCATTGAAAAGACAATTCCAATTCCAAAAGGATGGAGTCTTGAAGGTTCCTCGCCTTGCGCTTGGTTGACAGAAGATTTGAGCTCTTCTGGAGTTATTGGGGATTCAAGTTCTTCAAATCCTGAATTGGGTGACGCTTTGGAAAATGCACTAATAAATCACTGGAAGTCCCTATTTATAAGCCTTTTGGAGAGTGACTGGCCTCCTGTTAAGTCAGAAAATCCTGTTTTCCCCAGTTAAGATGTAGTAACTGAACGACCGTTTTGTATTTAATTCTGTAAAATCACTCAGATTGACAAATTTTTAATAGATCTATGCAAGCACTTGCATCCACAAATTTAGCTGTAGAGAAAGAAGAGTTTACTTCTGATGCTCTTCCTGATTTCACCTCAGAATCTTACAAAGATGCATACAGCAGAATAAATGCAGTTGTAATAGAGGGTGAACAAGAAGCTTATTCAAATTTCCTCGATCTAGCCAAGTTAATACCTGAGCATGCTGAGGAACTTGTAAGGCTTGGGAAGATGGAAAAGAAGCATATGAATGGTTTTTGCGCTTGTGGCAGAAATCTTGCTGTAAAGCCTGATATGCCTTTTGCAAAAACATTTTTTTCAAGACTTCACAACAATTTTATAGAGGCTTTTAAAGCAGGTAATACAACAACTTGTCTTTTGATTCAATGTATTCTTATTGAGTCCTTTGCAATTTCTGCTTATCACGTTTATATCCGTGTGGCAGACCCTTTTGCTAAAAGAATTACAGAAGGCGTTGTTCAAGACGAGTATTTGCACTTGAACTATGGCCAAGAATGGTTGAAGGCCAATCTTGATTCTGTGAAGAAAGAATTAATGAAAGCTAATAAAGAAAATTTGCCTCTTATTAAATCCATGCTTGATGAGGTATCCAATGATGCAGAAATTCTTCATATGGATAAAGAAGAATTAATGGAAGAATTTATGATTGCCTATCAGGATTCTCTTCTTGAAATAGGTCTAGATAATAGAGAAATTGCTAGAATGGCTCTAGCGGCTGTAATTTAGAAGGTTTTAAGTTTTTATATTTATATCTTGATTAATTCCTCAAGAGCTTAAGGTTCTTGAGGAATTCTTTTTTTTTTGACCTTTGTAGTCTAATGTTGATTGTTGGATAAAAATGTAGTTCCAGTTTTGATCTTGCTTGCTACCAGATGTTTGGGCTAATTGGACATTCAACAAGTTTTGAAGATGCTAAGCGCAAGGCATTGGGCTTGGGCTATGACCACATAGCTGAAGGAGACTTGGATGTCTGGTGTACTGCTCCTCCTCAGTTAGTAGAGCATGTAAAGGTTGTAAGTGCTATCGGAAAGACAATAGAGGGGGCATATATAGACTCATGCTTTGTTCCAGAGATGTTAAGCCGCTTTAAAACAGCAAGAAGAAAAGTATTGAATGCTATGGAATTAGCTCAAAAAAAAGATATTAGTATTACTGCTCTCGGAGGATTTACATCAATAATTTTTGAAAATTTTAATTTGCTTCAAAATCAACAAGTTAGAAATACAACTCTAGATTGGCAGAGATTTACAACAGGGAACACTCATACTGCCTGGGTTATTTGTAGACAGTTAGAGCAAAATGCATCACGTATTGGAATTGATTTGAAGAAAGCCAAAGTAGCTGTGGTTGGGGCTACTGGTGATATTGGTAGCGCAGTTTGTCGATGGATTACAAATCGAACTGGTGTCTCAGAATTGTTATTAGTAGCTAGACAGCAAAAACCCTTAATTGAGCTTCAAACCCAATTAGAAGGTGGACAAATAGTTACTCTTGATGAGGCATTGCCGGAGGCTGACATTGTTATTTGGGTTGCAAGTATGCCTAAAACTTTAGAAATTGATCCTTCTAAGATTAAACGACCTTGTTTAATGATTGACGGGGGATATCCCAAAAATTTAGGTGAAAAATTTTCTGGCTCTGGGATTCATGTCTTAAAAGGAGGAATAGTTCAATTTTTTAAAGATATAGGTTGGAGCATGATGGAATTAGCAGAGATGGATAATCCTAAAAGAGAAATGTTTGCTTGTTTTGCAGAGGCAATGCTTCTTGAATTTGAAAATTGTCATACTAACTTCAGTTGGGGGAGAAATAATATCACTCTTGAAAAGATGGATTTTATAGGCGAGGCTTCTGTGAAACATGGATTTTCTGCTGTTGGATTGAAATCAAATATTCAGACATTAACCGTCTGAATATTTGATTTCTAAGGTTTTTATGGCTAGACGTTTTCTCCTTGAATTTGAAAAACCTCTTGTTGAATTAGAGAATCAGATTGATCAGATCAGAGAATTAGCAAGAGATTCAGAAGTTGATGTAAGTCAACAACTCTTACAGTTAGAAACACTCGCAGCGAGAAGGCGTGAAGAAATTTTTAATGCTCTTACTCCAGCTCAAAAGATTCAAGTTGCAAGACATCCTCAAAGACCCAGCACGCTTGATTACATTCAGATGTTTTGTGATGATTGGGTCGAATTGCATGGAGATAGAAACGGAACAGATGATCAGGCTCTTGTTGGAGGTTTAGCTCGAATTGGAAAAAGATCTGTCCTTCTTATAGGTCAACAAAAAGGTAGAGATACAAAAGAGAATGTTGCAAGGAATTTTGGTATGGCAAAACCAGGTGGATATAGAAAAGCTTTGAGGCTAATGGATCACGCAGATCGCTTTAATCTTCCAATAATATCTTTTATTGATACACCTGGCGCTTATGCAGGACTTTTAGCTGAAGAACAAGGTCAAGGTGAAGCGATTGCAGTTAATTTACGTGAAATGTTTAGGTTGAGGGTACCCATTATTGCAACTGTTATTGGTGAGGGTGGTTCAGGAGGAGCCCTTGGAATCGGTGTTGCAGATAGGTTGCTGATGTTTGAACATAGTGTTTACACAGTTGCGAGTCCAGAGGCCTGTGCTTCGATTTTATGGAGGGATGCAGGGAAGGCTCCTGAGGCAGCATCTTCACTAAAAATAACTGGACCTGATCTATTGAAATTAGGCATAGTTGATGAAGTTTTGAAAGAACCTTCTGGGGGGAATAATTGGGCTCCTCTTCAGGCGGGTGAAACTTTAAAAAATGCCTTGGAGAAGCATTTGTTAGAGTTATTAGCGTTATCTCCAGAAGAATTAAGGAACAATAGATATTCCAAATTTAGAAAAATGGGAAAATATTTGGAATCTCAATCACTTGAAAGTGAAGTTTCAGTTTAAAGTTTTTATGTTTGCTACTAATTTTCTTGTCAACAGTATTAATAACAGGTGCTTCTAAAGGTATTGGAAGAGCCACTGCAAAAGTCTTTGCCAATGCAGGATGGGATTTGCTTCTCACATCTAGGTCTGAAGATGATCTGGAAGGTCTTATTAATGAATTTCAGAATAAAAAAATCAAGGTCTTCTGTAAATCTATTGACTTAATAGATTCTCAGAATATTACTGAAGGAATATCTGAATTAATTGAATATGGCTTTGTTCCCTCCGTTTTAATTAATAATGCTGGAGTCGCTTGGACTGGAGATCTATTATCTATGCCTTTAGAAAAGTGGGAATGGATTATGCAAATAAATCTAACGAGTATTTTTCAGATTTGCGCAGAGGTGGTTCCTGCGATGAGAGAAAAGGGAGGATTAGTTATCAATGTTAGTAGCCATGCGTCTAGAAATGTTTTTCCACAATGGGGTGCTTATTGTGTTTCGAAAGCAGCTTTAGCGAGTTTTACTAAATGTTTAGCTGAAGAAGAGCGAAAGAACTTTATAAGGGCATGCACCCTGACACTAGGATCGGTAAATTCATCTCTTTGGGATACTGATAGCGTTGGTATTCAATTTGATAGAAATTCGATGCTTTCTGTGGATCAGGTAGCATCTGAACTTCTACATCTTGCAAGTCAGCCAAATAACCAAATCATTGAGGACATAACTCTTATGCCTGCTAGTGGCGCAATGTAATATGCAAAATAAAATAAATTTTTATCTTTTTATTTAATAATTATCTCTTACTGCTCTAACTAGAGATTCAACCTTTTTAAGATTTTTTATACCAGGGGATGTCTCTAGCTGACTAGAAGCATCAATTCCATCAGGGTTGATTTTAGTAAAAATTTCAGGAATGATCTCTGCATTTATTCCACCAGCTAATATCCACGGAACCTCAAAAGTTTTTTGGATTAGTAATTCTATAGGAATTCTATGTCCAGTTCCTCCTAATGATTTATCATCCCAAGCATCAAGAAGAATAGCGTCAATATTTTTCTCATATTGATTTATAGTTTTGAGATCATCAATTGATTTTAATCTGAAAGCTTTCCACAACTTGATATGAGGGATTTTTCTCTTTAATTGTCTACAATAATCAACTGATTCGTCTCCATGTAATTGAATTACTGAAGGTGCTGCTGAATCCTTATTAAAATCTCTAATTGCTTCTATTTTTGTATTTGCAATTACAAGTACTTTTTCAATATTTGAAGAAACTTTTTCTATTTCATTAAAAATTTTTATACATTTTTCTTCAGGTACATAACGAGGTGAGTTTTCAACACCAATAACACCAATAGCGTTTATTCTTAATTTCGCTATAGCATTTGCTTGCGAAGTATTTGTAATTCCGCAAATTTTTATTGCTGTTGATTTTTTCGAAGTTGATTTTCTGATCATTACCAGAACTTTTATTAGGATTGATTAAAACATATTTTTATTAATAGCTTGGAGGGTTTTGGTTTGGGTGGTTGGGAATTCATGAAGATAAGAGGTATACCTCTTAGGGTTCATCCGAGCTGGTTTTTGGTTTTTTTGTATTTTACTTTGTCATCAAGAGATCAGCTTCAAAACCTTTTGGCTGGTCAATCATCTATGTGGACCGGATGGGTGATAGGTCTTATGACATCATTCCTTTTATTTGTTTCTGTTTTATTACATGAATTAGCTCATTCCTTTGTAGCTATTGGGGAAGGTTTAAAAGTTCGAGATATAACTCTTTTTTTTCTAGGGGGTATGGCAAATCTTGAAAAGGAATGTGCTACCTCTAAGGGCAGTTTGAAAATTGCAATTTCTGGGCCATTTGTTAGCCTTTTGTTAGCATTTTTAATGATTTTATTTAGCAATATTTTATTGGGTTCAAGTTTAATTTTTTCCAATTTATTTAAACAGGTTGGAAGCCTTAATCTTTTAATAGGAGTATTTAATTTGCTTCCAATAATTCCTCTTGATGGTGGCGTAATATTAAAATCTTTAATATGGTATTACACAGGTAGTAAAAGAAAAGGGATAAAAGTTGCAATAGCTTCTGCAAGATTAATTTCTTATTTTACAATTTTTATTGGCTTATCAATGTTAGTAATAGGTAGTTTTTATACTTCAATTTGTTTTTTAATTATTGGTCTATTAATATTTTCTTCATCAAAAGCACAGAGCCAAATCCTTCAAATACAAAAGATTTTATCTGAATTATGCGTTCATCAAGTTTGTAGTAAATCGTACAGGGTTTTTGATGATGATTTACCTATTAGTGTATTATCTAAATATAATTTATCAAATAAAGATAATTTTTCTAATAATGAATGGATTCTTCTTTGTAGAGAGGGAAGATGGGTGGGTTATGTTACTGAAACTATTTTAAAGAATATTTCTGTTCAAAATTGGGATAAAAAGTTTCTTTATGACTTTATCTGCCCAATTGATGAATTACCATCCATAGCAGAAAAAGAATTATTATGGAAAGCAATATTAAAAATAGAAAAAATAAAAGGTGCCAAACTTCTTGTTTTTTCTGCTGCTGGACTTCCAATTGGCACCTTAGATAGATTAGATATAGGAAAGGCAGTATTGAAAAAAATTGGATTAAATATTCCAGACCAATTGATTAAGGTAGCGAGAAAAGAAAATATATATCCAATAGGTTTGAATCTTCCTAGTATAGCTAAATCAATGGATTCGAGTTACTTAGAAGAGAATCAATAATTAGTAAATTCTTGGAAATTTTCTTTAATTAAATATCTTATAAGCTCTTTATCTTTTTTATTTAATTTATAATCAATAAATTTTAAGTTGGGCCATGTTGATGTAAAGGATTCTTTTAGAAATTTCATAACGTTTTCTTTTTTTATAAGTTCTTTTTTTATTCTGGGTGGGTCGGTGTTAAATACTTCTTTCCATAATTGTTTTGAAGGGGCTATTAGGATCTCGCCATGTTGAAGCAAGTGTCCCTTCTTCCAAAATTGAGCACTTCCAATTTGTTTTTCCTCATCTTTGTCAATCAAGTCAGCTGAAGTTGATGTTCCAAAGCAATTGATGTTGGAGATATTTATAGGCTGATCGCCAAAAAATAAATCTACCCCAGCTTTTTTTAAACCATTCTTAAGCCATTGATTTGTTTTTAAATATGATTCTTTTTTATTTTTTGGTGGATCTTTCCATATAAGTGCGTAAGTAAGGCCTCTGCTATGAAGAACAGCATTTCCTCCACTTGGTCTTCTTACAAGTCTTAATTTTTTCTTTTTTGTGAGTTTGATCCATTTTTCTGAGATCTCTTTTTGATTCTTGCCAATAGATACCCAGTCTCCATCCCAAGTGTAAAAACGCACTGCCATGTAAAAATTATTGTCAGTAAATGACTTTTCTAATAAGTGCAGGTCAATTGCCATTTGCTCTGGTCCAGATAATTTTAGAGGGTTTAGATAAAGGACTTTGTTTAAGTTATTTTTGTTTTCATTGTTTTTATTTGTCATAAATATTTTTTGTAGATAGATTTGAAAAAATAATCAAATTTTAACCTAACGATAGATAGAGGGATCTAATTAAATTTCAAATAAATCAAAATAATAAAAGAATGATCTTAGATCCAAAAAAATATTTTCCCTCTTTAGTTACTTGGTTATGAAAAAAAATTGATTCTCTTCTTAATTAAGTTAATATTAAAATAACTGGAATGTTTGCATTTAATTTTGGGACAACCTCAACGAATTGAACAGCCATTCACAAGGAAGCGATCAAAAAAAATTAGTAAGAGTAATACTTTTATAAATAAAAAAATAGATGCTTTTACTCAAGTTTCTGAATTTCAAAAAGAGGAGGTTAGACGAGAACTTTTTTACAGCAATATGGCATTGATTTTGAAATTTGGAGTATTGCTCGTGTCTTTAACTAGCCTTGTGAATTTAGGGCTAGCATCTCATCAAAGAGTAAATAGAAATATAGAGCTTTCTTATTTGTTGGAAAAAGAATCAAAAAAACTACAAAAGTTAAGGACTCGTTTTGATGAGATGTTTACTAACGGAGGAGAACGCAGTTTTCTTAAAGAGCAAGATCAGTGGATTGCTCCAAATAGTGTCAGAGTTATCTGGAGATGATTAAGTTTGCTTTCCTACGGTCTAGATTTGTTAATGACAATTGATTAAAAATAGTTTTATTTAAAAAGATGGCTCTAGTACAAGCGGCACCAGGAACTGTCTTAATTACTGGAACGACATCAGGAGTTGGTTTATATGCAACAAAATCACTAGTTGAAAGGGGTTGGAGAGTGATAACTGCTAATAGATCTTCAATGAGGGCTGAAGCTGCTGCCTCATCAGTTGGATTGCCTATAAACAAACCAAGACAGCTTAAGCATGTCCAAATTGATCTTGGTGACTTGGATAGCGTGCGAAATGGGGCCAAAAGTCTTCTAGAGGACTTGGATGAGTCATTGGATGCTTTGGTTTGTAATGCAGCTGTCTATCTTCCTCGTTTAAAAAAACCTATGAGGTCACCACAAGGTTTTGAGATATCAATGGCAACAAATCATTTTGGACATTTTTTATTAATTCAGTTGCTTTTGGAAAAACTTAGTAAATCATCAAGACCAGTCTGGAAGGGAAGATCTTGGGGAGTGGAATCATCTAGGGTTGTTATTTTAGGAACCGTTACTGCTAATAATAAAGAACTTGGCGGGAAAATCCCTATACCAGCTCCAGCAGATCTTGGAAATCTATCTGGTTTTGAAGAAGGTTTTTGCGACCCAATATCAATGGCTAGCGGCAAACGTTTTAAACCAGGTAAAGCTTATAAAGACAGCAAACTTTGTAATATGATTACAACCCAAGAATTACATAGAAGATTTAATTCTTCAGCAATTCTTTTTAGCTCTTTATACCCTGGATGCGTAGCTAATACTAGATTATTTAGAAACACCCCAAAACTTTTTCAATGGTTGTTTCCGTGGTTTCAAAAATTAATAACAGGAGGCTTTGTAAGCGAAGCCCTTGCTGGTGACAGAGTCGCTCAGGTTGTTTCAGATCCTCAATTTGCTATTTCTGGTGTTCATTGGAGTTGGGGAAATAGACAAAGAAAAGATAGGCAACAATTTTCACAAGAATTGTCCGATCGTGTTACTGATCCAGTTACTTCTAGAAAAGTTTGGGAGTTATCTATGAAATTAGTTGGTCTGAAATCATCCTTAAATTGATGGTTTAATCAAAACCCAATAGATCAAATATCTCTCGATCTTTTAAAGGTTCTGCTTCTAATGGTTCAACTTTATCAATCATTTTTTGTGCTAAGGAAAGATATTCATTTTGTACTTCTAATACACCTTCTTCTTTTGAATCCATCTCGAAAATTGTGCACTTTTTAAGTCTTGATTTGCGGATTGCATCTACATTACGAAAATGAGCCATTGTCTTAAGACCTGTTTTCTCATTAAATTTTTCAATTTGATCTAATTCAGCAGAGCGGTTAGCTATTACCCCTCCTAGACGAACTTTGTAATTTTTTGCTTTGGCATTTATGGCCGCGACTATGCGATTCATCGCAAAAATAGAATCAAAATCATTTGCTGTAACTATTAGGCAATAATTTGCATGCTGTAATGGAGCAGCGAAACCTCCGCATACAACGTCACCAAGAACATCAAATATAACTACATCGGTATCTTCAAGAAGATGGTGCTCTTTTAAAAGCTTGACCGTTTGACCCGTTACATAACCACCACATCCGGTCCCCGCAGGAGGACCACCACTTTCAACACACATCACACCATTGAAACCTTTAAACATGAAGTCCTCAGGTCTGAGCTCTTCACTGTGAAAATCTACTTCTTCAAGAATATCAATGACGGTAGGAACCATCTTATGCGTAAGAGTAAAGGTGCTGTCGTGCTTTGGATCGCAACCAATTTGAAGAACTTTCTTCCCAAGCTTTGAGAATGCAGCTGACAGATTTGAAGAAGTAGTTGATTTCCCAATACCTCCTTTCCCGTATACAGCAATAACAAGAGCTTCTTCTTGGATTTGAGCTTTTGGATCTTGCTTTACCTGAACGCTACCTTCACCATCCTCCTTACGAGTTAAAGTCGAAGTCATTAAATTTTTCTGTCAAGAGTCCTTGTTTATATTCTTGCAGGCAAATATCTCTTTAGGAAATGTTTAGAGAATTCGATACATTTAACATTGAAAATATATCTTTAAATAAAGATATTTACATATTTAGCTTTTTATTATGAGTGTTTTTACTCATGCTTTAATTCTTGATTGTTATTAATGAATACGTCTTGGGAAGTGTTCTGAGTGCTGAGTGGTTTTGCTTGTAATAAATTTAAAGTCTTCGTAACCAGACATAAAAGTAACTAAAAAGTAACTAAATGCCAAAGAGATTAAGTGTTAGTTGACGGTTTGCCCTTTTTGGATGCAATTTGAATATATACATGTATTAAATTTCTATGAGCGGTGCAACGCTCCTTAAAGAATCTGGTCCAAGAGAGGTTTTTTGCGGGCTAACATCTATTGTTTGGCTCCACAGGAGAATGCCTGATGCTTTCTTTCTGGTTGTGGGCTCTAGAACTTGTGCTCATTTGATTCAAAGTGCTGCTGGTGTGATGATTTTTGCTGAGCCACGCTTTGGCACAGCTATTTTGGAAGAAAGAGACTTGGCAGGGTTGGCTGATGCTCATCAAGAATTAAATAGAGTAGTAAAAAATCTTTTAGCAAGACGTCCGGAAATTAAAACTCTTTTTCTAGTCGGTTCATGCCCTAGCGAAGTAATAAAAATAGATCTTTCACGAGTTGCCGAAAACTTGAATATTGAACTTAAAGGTCAAGTAACAGTACTTAATTATTCGGGTAGTGGAATTGAAACAACTTTCACTCAAGGCGAAGATGGAGCTTTAAAGGCATTGATTCCATTGATGCCAAAGAGCGGTCAAAAAAAATTACTTTTAGTTGGTACTCTTGCAAATGCCGTAGAGGATCGGCTTATAAGTATTTTTAATCGACTTGGAATAGGTAATGTAGAAAGTTTTCCGCCTAGGCAGTCAACTGAATTACCATCAATTGGTCCAGAGACTAAGGTCCTTCTTACGCAGCCATACTTAACTGATACGGCAAGAGAACTAAAAAATAAAGGTGCTGAAATAATTGAAGCTCCCTTTCCATTAGGGGTCACCGGAAGTACATTGTGGATTCAGGCCGCTGCTAATTCATTTGGAATAGAGAAATCTCTAGTTGATTCAATATTAAATCCATTGATAGCAAGGGCAAAGCAAGCTTTGGCACCTCATGTAGAGAAACTTTCTGGAAAGAAACTGTTTCTTTTGCCTGAATCTCAATTAGAAATACCTCTCGCCAGATTTTTAAGTAACGAATGTGGAATGGAGATTGTTGAAATAGGAACGCCTTATTTAAATAGAGATTTAATGAAAGCAGAAATAGACTTACTCCCTCCCGATTGTCGTATTGTTGAGGGACAGCATGTAGAGAAGCAATTAGACAGAGTAAGAGATAGTTCGCCAGATCTAGTCGTTTGTGGAATGGGACTTGCTAATCCACTTGAAGCAGAGGGCATATCAACGAAATGGTCAATTGAAATGGTTTTCAGCCCAATTCATGGAATTGACCAAGCTTCAGATTTGGCAGAATTGTTCTCAAGGCCACTTCGTAGGCACGACATTTTAAATCCTAAAACTCTTACATCAAATTAATTTTATGGAATTAACTCTTTGGACATACGAAGGCCCTCCTCATATTGGAGCAATGAGGATTGCTACGTCGATGAAAAAATTACATTATGTTTTGCACGCCCCTCAAGGAGATACATATGCTGATCTTCTTTTCACGATGATTGAACGTCGTGGTAGTAGACCACCAGTAACTTATACAACTTTTCAAGCTAGAGATTTAGGAGGTGATACAGCTGAACTTGTAAAAGGACATATAAAAGAAGCTGTTGATAGGTTCAATCCAGAGGCTCTTTTAGTTGGAGAAAGCTGTACAGCCGAATTAATTCAAGATCAGCCTGGTTCACTTGCTAAAGGTATGGGGTTTGATATCCCAATAGTAAGCCTAGAGTTACCTGCTTATAGCAAAAAAGAAAACTGGGGTGGCTCTGAGACTTTTTATCAAATAGTCAGGAATTTACTCAAAGACCACTTGGGAGAATCAAAACAAACTTGGCAGGAAGAAAAAAGAAGACCGAGAGTAAATCTTCTTGGTCCAACTTTGCTTGGGTTTAGATGCCGTGATGATATTTTGGAAATTCAAAAGCTACTTGGTCAACACGGTATAGACGTAAATGTTGTAGCACCTTTGGGAGCTTCACCCGCAGACATAATTCGAATACCAGATGCAGATGTGAATGTTTGCCTGTATCCAGAGATAGCGGAATCAACTTGTATTTGGCTTGAAAGAAATTTAAATATTCCTTTTACCACAATAGTTCCTCTTGGTGTTGGGGCTACTAAGGATTTTCTTAGAGAATTACACGAAGTTTTAGGGATGGAAATCCCTAAATCAGTAAACGAATCTAATAATTCGAAATTAACTTGGTATTCGAATTCAGTAGATTCCAATTATCTAACAGGGAAAAGAGTCTTTATTTTTGGAGACGGAACACACGCTCTCGCTGCAGCAAGAATTGCAAGTGAGGAACTTGGTTTTAAAGTTGTTGGCCTAGGAACTTATAGCCGTGAAATGGCTAGGAAAGTTCGTCCAGCCGCTAAGGCTCTTGGCCTAGAGGCATTGATAACAAATGACTACTTAGAAGTAGAAGAAGCGATAAAAGAAACCTCTCCAGAATTAGTTCTTGGTACACAAATGGAGCGACATAGTGCAAAAAGACTTGGAATTCCATGCGCTGTAATCAGTACCCCAATGCATGTTCAGGATGTACCTGCTCGATATAGCCCCCAAATGGGATGGGAGGGCGCAAATGTAATTTTTGATGATTGGGTACATCCATTAATGATGGGACTTGAGGAACATTTAATTGGAATGTTTAAGCATGACTTTGAATTCGTAGACGGTCATCAAAGTCATTTAGGACATTTAGGTGGAAAAGGAACTGAAAATATTAATCAAAAAGTTAAAAGTACAATTTCGAATGATTCAATAAATAGAAGTGAGGATCCTATATGGACTCTTGAAGGTGAAAGAGAGCTTTCTAAAATCCCATTTTTTGTAAGAGGTAAAGTAAGAAGAAATACTGAGAATTATGCTCGCCAGGCAGGGTGCAGAGAAATCAATGAAGAAACTCTTTATGACGCTAAGGCTCATTATAAAGCCTAAATTTAATACTTCTAATTACGCCAATGAGAACTTTCTTGGCTTGATTTAATTAATCTCCAAACATTTCTTGATATCTTCTTAGCAATGAGACCACCTCTCTCAACTCTTGAGGAGCCTGGTCTAACACCTAAGAGTTTTGATACTTCTGTGGTGCTAAGTGGAGCTCCTGTTTCTATGGCTAGAGAAGTTAGTTCAAGTCTTTGACGCAGCTCATACGTATCACATTTTTCGTCTTCTTTTAACCAATTCAAGTTGTCAATACCTTTATCAGATAATTTTTGCATAAGACCTAATGAGACTAAACCAAGCGCTTGCTCCGGATTGATTTCGGTATTTGAAGTATTGTTTTTTGAATCCTTTGGCTGAGATACAGACATTCTTCAATTAGATCAATATATATTGAATTTATCGGCTTAAATTCAGCATGCAAGTCTAAATTGCTAGCTAAAAAGGCAATCTTTGAGGTAGTATCCCGCCCATGACAAGATTCGCCACATTTGAAAATAATGAAAGGCGACTAGGTGGTAGCCAGAGAATTACTGGTGCAGAAGTAAATGAATATCTTGCTGACGATCCAAAGAGAGTAATAACAACTGACTCCGAAAAATCGTTAGTTGCTCGTCAAGCAAGTCATGTAAAACAAATTGAATTAAGAACATATGTATTTTTAGATTCTTTGCAACCTCAACTTGCGGCTTATATGGGAACTGCAAGTTCAGGATTCTTACCCATACCTGGTGATGCTTGTCTTTGGATGGAGGTTTCTCCTGGAATGGCTGTGCACAGGGTTACAGATATCGCACTAAAAGCCAGCAACGTTAGATTAGGTCAAATGATCGTTGAAAGGGCATTTGGATCTCTTGCGCTCTATCACCGCGATCAAAGTACAGTTTTGCATTCAGGCGATGTCGTTTTAGATGCCATAGGAAGCACAATTGATAGGAGAACTAATCCTCAAGTTACATGGACTGAAGTTATTCGCTCTATTACTCCGGACCATGCTGTTTTGATCAATCGCCAAAATAGACGTGGATCAATGATTCAATCTGGCATGAGTATGTTCATCCTTGAGACTGAACCCGCTGGGTATGTTTTGATGGCTGCAAACGAGGCAGAAAAAGCATCAAACATAACAATCGTTGATGTGAAAGGAGTTGGTGCTTTTGGAAGACTGACTTTGGCGGGGAAAGAAGGCGA
>CACFCB010000020.1 GCA_902564695.1 uncultured Prochlorococcus sp.
TTTTTATTAAATAAACTAAATTGTTTAGGCATAGAGGAGATTTATTTATTTTGTTCTAAATATGAACTAATATCTTTATTGTTTTTTATAAATTCATCATTATTATTTCTTATTGGCATTAAAAAAAGTAATGTACTACATGTAAAGAAAATAATACAAGCATAAAGAAAATTAAGATAGCTTTTTGATTTCTGTGTATTGCTAATTATATATCTTTTGCTATAAGGTTTATCAAAGTGAATATTCCATCTAATATTAATTCTTTTGTCAAACCTAAGAAGGTCAAGGGTTCGAGTAAGATCAGATAATTCAGAATCATCCAAAATAATTTCTAATGGCTTAACATCCTTCTGAGTACTATTTAGTAGAAGTTTATGTTTATTACAAAAAGGAATGATAGATACAATATTATCAGTAGAGGTAAATGTTTTACGAATTCCAGAAATATATGATCTTGAGTATTGAAGAATAACTAACATCAGACTTTCAAGGTGTTCTTTTTTTCCCTCTAATAAAGGTGATCCAATAATTTTTAATTTCCAAAAAGATAAAATACCTATAGTATGTTCCCTATCTCCATTAGAAACATCTGGCATTCCTCCAATTTCAAGAGATGATGAATTTTGATTATAACGATAAGATAAGTTAATCATTTATTCTTATTTAAGATTGATGATATAAAGATGCCTTTAAACGGCTAACCCCCCCTGGACCACATGATAAGGATAAAATGACTAGTAACTCTCTAAAAAACTCATTATTATCATTATCCAATAAAGATGTAATATATTTTCTTTGTAAATTCATCCTTTCCCTAATAAGTGACTTAAGTCTTGAGCTAAATAGAAACCAGCGTTCCTTATTTATGGATTCTGGCTCTTTTGTAGAAAGAAGTTGCCTGATAAGTGGGTAAAGATTTTCAGACATAGATGAAATAAGTTCAACAAGAGAATCAATCTGATCTTTTGAAAGAGAAGATAACGTATATGAATTTCTCATAGGATTAGAACACCTAATTTTCCAAAAATTAACTCGACAAGAATAGTCATCTGATAATCCCATTTTTTTTGCTATCAAAAAAATGGAGTCGGTTGCATTTATTTGAAGCGTTTCAATAACTAAAATCAAAAAATCAATTTTTTTACATGCATCATCTGCTACTACACAATTTTCATAAAAATTTCCTGGAGGGATATTGATAGGATTATTTTTTTTTTCGATTTTTATTCTCTTGGTAGTCACTAAATTTTAGGATATAACCTTATAAATAATGACAGGCCTTTGAAGTTTAGCTACTTTTATTGTTGGTTTTATAAAATTGAACACCAGAAAATTTGAAAAGAATGGAGCAAATTAAAAAGTATATATCTGATATAAATGATTTTTCAATTAAGGGAATAGTTTTCAAAGACATAAACCCAATATACATAGATCCTTTAAAATGGAAATAGTTAATGTTTAATCTTGAAAAGCACATAAGTAGATTAAAACCCGATTACATCTCAGGAATTGAGTCCAGAGAGTTTATCCTCGCCTCAGCAATTGCATATAAACTTCATATAGGTTTTATACCTATTCAAAAGCCTAATAAATTGCAGGAGAAGTATTAGGGCTGAATTACCACCTTGAATACACTGAAGATAGGCTAGAGATTCAACCTAAATTAATACAAAAAAAAAACAAAAATATTATTATTGATGATTTACTAGCAATAAGTGGCACAGCATCCATCGCAGGTAAACATGTAATTGAGGCTGGTGGAAATCTAATTGGATATTGTTTTCTTATAGAACTAACAAATTAAAAGGTAGAGAGAAATTAGATACAAATTTGATAATTGAAAGTGTATTAAGATACTAATTTTCTTTTTGCCAATCTAGTATCAATTTTAGCTGATCAAGTGTTAAAAGACCATAACTCCACATAACAATAGGAAGTGGAGAATTTTCTAAACGAGTTCTTTTTATACCTAAATCTAAAGCACTTTGACTTATTTCAAGTTTATCTACTATAAACCTACATAATTTATCATCAGGAGGATTTATGGGGTTACTTGTATTTATCATAAAAAAGTTAAAAACCGTTAGTCATAATATTAAGTACAAATTTTCTAATCAAACATGATTTCTTTAAAAATAGAAAAATAATCATTCGTGGGATAACAAATATACGAATATTACTTCTTGCATATCTAACGAGGAAATCAGTTAGAATTGATATAGAAATTACATCAAATAATCTTGAAATAGAGTATAAAAATGGGATAAGATATTTATAATTTTCAATAAATGGCAAAGAAACAATATTAGTAATACATTTTACATCTCGCCAACATAAATTCAAACCTTGGCCAGCAACTGGATGAAAAGCGTGACCAGATTCTCCTACATATATATATTTACCAGAAAAAAATGAATAATTCAATACAAACTTTATTGGAAATGATTTACGTTCATCAATTATTGAATCTGGTTGCACTCCATAGGGAAGAATAGTTGCTAAATAATCTAAAAATAATGGCTTGGAAAGTCCCATATTATATGAACCTCTCTTAAAAGATTGACTACAGATAATTTGGAATAAATCGCCTCCTAATGGCAACATTGCAAAAGGACCCTCGGAATTGAATATTTCAAATGCTTCATTCGATTTTGCGCCCCTTATAAGTACTTTAGAGGTGATACATAGTTGATCATAATTAAAAGAGAATGAAGGCGTTTTAAGTAACTTCTTAGTAGTAGAATTAGAACCATCTGCAGCAACAATTAGATCATATTTATTAGTATTTGGAATTACAGAAGTTGGGATCTTATTGATATTATCTATATTAGAAATTACTTTTAATATAGATAACATAATTTTTTTATGTATAGCAATCCACCCAATGGCTGTAGATTTTTGATCATTTTTGGATAAATCATTGACAATGAACTCTACTTTTTCATTCAATTCATAATCAATGACATTCAAATGCTGAAATGGGATTAAATCTGAAATTATTTCATCCCAAATATCAAGCTTCAATAATATTTTTTTTGATGAATGTGTTATTGCATATGTTCTATCTCTATCAACAAGTTCTTCATCAGGTAAGCGCTCGTATAAATCAACAGTGCAACCTGCCTTTGCTAGAGATATTGCGGCCAATGATCCTGTTAGTCCAGAACCAATAATAGCTATATTCATAAACTAATTATATCATTTTTTATTTGGCGTTATTAACTAGAAATCCTCCTATTAACAAATTCTTCAAATGCTGGGCGAAGAAGAAATGGATAATAACCTACCCATAACTTTATTTCAGGACACCAACCGTCACTTATTGCTTGTATAGAACTAAAGTCTCTTCTATTGCTAAATACCACACAATTTATACGCATACCTTTTCTTATTATATTAAATTTATTTTGTAATGGAAAATTAATTTTACCTAAATAACCATCTTCATCTTCTATGTCCAAAACAACCCATGACCTTCGTTTTTCAATTAACTCTAATCTTCCGTCTTTATTAGCTTGCTCTTGTTGATTTTCTACTCTATCTTCAACATAAACATCAGATATATATCCATCAAATAATGCAGAAAAAGAGTATCCTTTTAATTTGGAATTTTTCCTACTTGCCTCTAATATTGGTCCCCACAAAATGTAGAGGAGAAATATAACTCCCATAACCAACCAAAGAGAATAAAATTGACTTGTTACTTGACTTTGACTAATCAACAAAGTGATTACACCTCCAATTGCTGAAATCATAATCCGTTGAAAAATCTTCTGAGGATTACCTAATGCTGAATTGAATTGATCTCCTGTTGCAACAGATGGAATTAATTTATTAATTTCATTTGGTTTTATAGGTAATAACATATTCAAAAAATCTATAATATCTTCTCTAATCCATAAATCAATTTATTATAAGAACTAATTTTTTTCACAACTAATAGTACTCCTGGCATATAAGCAGCTCGATCAATGGTGTTATGAGATAACTCATAGGTTTCACCTTTTGAGCCAAACATAACCTGCTGATGAGCAACTAAACCTGGCAATCTTATTGAATGAAGTCTTAAGCCACTACTTCTCAGTCCACCACGAGAACCTTTTATAAATTCTTCTTCATTTACCTTAGTTATGTTGAATTTTGAACGCTGTTCTTCTATGAGTTCAGCTGTTTTAATGCAAGTACCGCTTGGAGCATCTACTTTCTGATTATGATGCATTTCAGTTAGTTCGGCGTGCTCATAGAAACGTGCAGCAGCTGCAGCCGCTTGTTGTAGCAAAACCATCCCAACAGAAAAATTCGGAATGATTGCTGAGCCCACGCAGGCTTTTTCGGCAAATTTAGATAGTTCATCCAGTTGATCTGATGTAAAGCCCGTAGTACCAATCACAGGGTGAACTCCATATGCAATTGCAGTACGAGTATGTGTATATGCCACCTTAGGATTTGTGAAATCAACTAAAACAGCCGCTTTTCTAGTGCCGTCTTTAGGGATGTTTTGACTAGCTGCACACAAAGAGCCTTCTAAATCACTTGAAACAAATACATCTAATTGACCTAATCCTATTAAGGTTCCAATATCTTGACCTTCTTTTTCCTTGAGATTGTCGATTGCACCAACAAGTTCAAAATCATTGGATGAATTAATTGCTTTTATAACCTCTGACCCCATTCGCCCTAAGGCTCCTGCAACCAAAACTGGTATTGATTGATTATCTGAGCTCATTGTTTTAGTTTTTTTAGAATCATATTTGATATTCCTTGTAACAGGCATTAACTAAATAACACAGTAAAGGGCCAGAGAACACTAGGCTTGGTCGAATTCCGATAGTAGAAAAGATGTTTACACAGGTTCGCTCAGCCAATCGCAGAGTTTCACCTGTTGAGAATCACAAGCATAAAGCAGTGATGAAGGCTGTTTATGTCGTTCTTGAACCTCAATACCAAAACGCTCTTACTCAGGCTGCCAACTCATTAAATTCACAAAATGGTCCTATTGGAATCGAATTAAATGGATACCTTATTGAGGAACTTAGAGATACAGATAATTATGAATGCTTTAAAAAAGATGTAGAAAATGCTGATTTATTTGTTGCTTCTTTGATTTTTATTGAAGATTTAGCTCAAAAAGTCGTTGAAGCAGTCGAACCATACAAGGAAAGTCTCAAAGCTGCGGTGGTATTTCCATCAATGCCAGAAGTAATGCGTCTTAATAAGTTGGGAACATTCTCCATGTCCCAGTTAGGTCAAAGTAAAAGCATAATTGGCGATTTCATGAAGAAAAGGAAAGAAGCTGGAGGTGCTGGTTTCCAAGATTCGATGTTGAAACTTTTAAATACTCTTCCCTCAATACTTAAGTACTTACCAGTAGATAAAGCTCAAGATGCACGTAGCTTTATGCTTAGCTTTCAATATTGGTTAGGAGGTACTCCAGATAATCTCAGAAACTTTTTATTAATGCTTGGAGATAAATATGTTTTTCCAGATCTAAATAAAGAAGAAGAAAAAATAGAAGTATCAGAACCAGAGGTGTTTCCAGATTTAGGAATTTGGCATCCATTAGCTCCAAATATGTTTGAGGATAAAAAAGAGTACTTAAATTGGACTGCTAGTAGGGATGATCTATCACAAGCAGCGAAAGAAGGACCTGTAATCGGGCTAGTCCTTCAAAGAAGTCATATTGTAACTGGAGATGATGCACACTATGTTGCTGTAATACAAGAGCTCGAATATAGAGGTGCAACAGTAATACCAATATTTTGTGGAGGGTTAGATTTTTCTAAACCAGTAAACGAATTTTATTACGATCCAATCAATACAGAGAAACCTATTGTTGATGGAGTTGTATCTCTAACAGGGTTTGCCTTAGTAGGAGGTCCAGCAAGACAAGATCATCCAAAGGCTATTGAGTCACTTAAGAAACTTAATAGACCATATATGGTTGCACTTCCACTTGTTTTCCAAACAACGCAAGAATGGGAAGGTAGTGATCTAGGACTTCACCCAGTACAAGTAGCTCTTCAAATTGCTATTCCTGAATTAGATGGCGCAATTGAGCCAATTGTTTTATCAGGAAGAGATGACGCGACTGGAAAAGCACATACACTTCAAGATCGAGTAGATGCAATAGCAGAGAGAGCTATTAGATGGTCATCTCTGAGAATAAAAAAACGTGCTCAAAAGAAGTTAGCTATTACTGTATTTAGTTTTCCACCCGACAAAGGAAACGTAGGAACAGCAGCGTATCTAGACGTATTTGGATCTATCCACAGAGTCCTAGAGGAAATGAAAAAACAAGGCTATGCGATAAAAGATTTGCCCAAGACTCCAAAAGAACTTATGGAGACGTTAATAAATGATCCCGAGGCTTTACAGGGGTCTCCAGAATTATCAATTGCTCATCGAATGAGCGTAAAAGAATATGAAAAATTAACTCCATACTCAGAAAGATTAGAGGAAAACTGGGGGAAGCCTCCCGGAAATTTAAATAGTGATGGACAAAATCTTCTCATATACGGAAAAGAATTTGGAAATGTGTTTGTTGGAGTACAACCAACTTTTGGATACGAAGGTGACCCTATGCGCTTACTTTATTCAAGAAGTGCTAGTCCTCATCATGGCTTTGCTGCTTATTACACTTTTTTAGAAAAGGTTTGGAAGGCAGACGCAGTATTGCACTTTGGAACCCATGGATCACTAGAATTCATGCCTGGAAAACAAATGGGAATGAGTGAGACTTGTTATCCAGATTCACTTATAGGCGGTCTTCCAAATCTCTATTATTACGCTGCGAATAATCCCTCTGAGGCAACAATTGCAAAAAGGAGAGGTTATGCTTCAACAATTAGTTATTTAACCCCACCTGCTGAAAATGCAGGCCTATATAAAGGTTTAAAAGAACTTGGGGAGTTAGTAGGCTCATATCAACAACTTAGAGAAAGTGGCAGAGGAATACAAATAGTAAACGCGATAGTTGAAACTTCAAAGAAATGTAATCTTGACGAAGATGTGAAACTACCTGATAAAGATGCTTCTGATTTAGATATTGATGAAAGAGATTTGATAGTGGGTAATGTTTACAAACAATTGATGGAAATAGAAAGTCGATTATTACCCTGTGGTTTACATACAATTGGGAAGCCAGCTACTGCTGAAGAAGCAATTGCTACATTAGTAAGTATTGCATCTATAGAAAGGGAAGATGATTGTATTAGGTCCCTACCTGGACTATTAGCAGAATCAAAAGGTAAAACAATAGAAGAGGTCTATGAAGGAAATAACAAGGGAAAATTAGAAGATGTTGAGCTGAATAAATTAATTACTGAAACATCACGGGAAGCTGTTAGTTCAATGGTTAAGTCATTAACTGGAAGAGATGGAAGAGTCAATATGAAGAAGAATATATGGACAATATTTATCGAGTTTTTAAGAAGTATTGGCTTTTCAATCCCATCGCCTTGGATAACATCAGCGAAAAAGTTTGGTTTTAACAATATAGATTCAATTGCCTTAGATAAATTATTTGAATATTTGAGATTTTGTTTAGAGCAAATATGTGCAGATAAAGAAATGGAAAGTCTTTTAAAAGCTTTAGATGGAGATTACGTGTTACCTGGACCAGGAGGAGATCCTATAAGAAACCCAGGAGTATTACCTAGTGGTAAAAATATTCATGCATTAGATCCTCAATCAATTCCAACTGTAGCTGCTGTCGCTTCTGCTAAAGGGGTAGTTGACAAACTTATTGAAAGACAAAAAGAAGAGCAAGGAACATGGCCTGAAACTATTGCATGTGTTCTTTGGGGTACTGATAATATTAAAACTTATGGAGAGTCCTTAGCTCAAATCCTTTGGTTTGTAGGTGTAAAACCAAAACCAGATTCTGTAGGAAGAGTTAATAAATTAGAACTAATTCCTCTTGAAGAATTGGGACGACCCAGAATTGATGTTGTAGTTAACTGCTCAGGTGTATTCAGGGATTTGTTTATAAACCAAATGGCATTAATTGATCAAGCAGTAAAAATGGCGGCAGAGGCAGAGGAGCCATTAGACCAAAATTTCGTGAGAAAACATACTCTCGAACAGGCAGAAAAAGAAGGAAAAACCATAAGAGAATCAGCTAGCAGGGTATTCTCCAATGCAAGTGGTAGTTATAGTTCAAATGTGAATTTGGCTGTAGAAAATTCAACATGGGAAGAAGAAAACGAATTACAAGAAATGTATCTTTCAAGAAAGACATATGCTTTTAATGCTGATAATCCTGGGGAGATGAATCAGAACAGAGAGGTTTTTGAATCAGTTATGAAAACAGCTGATGTCACATTCCAAAATCTAGATTCATCAGAAATATCATTGACGGATGTAAGTCATTATTTTGATTCAGATCCAACAAATTTAATTAAAAACTTAAGAGATGATGGCAAGGCTCCAAGTAGTTACATAGCAGATACAACCACAGCAAACGCTCAGGTTAGATCCTTAAGTGAAACTATTAGATTAGATTCAAGAACAAAATTACTTAATCCTAAATGGTACGAAGGGATGTTGAAGTCTGGTTATGAGGGGGTAAGAGAGGTATCTAACCGTCTTAATTACACTTTGGGGTGGAGTGCAACTAGTGGACAGGTTGATAATTTTGTTTATGAAGAGTCAAATGAAACGTTTATAAATGATCCTGAAATGAGGAAAAGATTAATGGACTTAAATCCTCATAGCTTTAGAAGAATTGTTGGTACATTACTTGAAGTCAATGGGAGAGGATATTGGGAAACTTCAGAAGAAAATATTGAACAGTTAAAAGAGCTTTATCAAGAGGTAGAAGATAGAATTGAAGGAGTTAATACAGAAGGGTAGTCATATCAATTAATTATTGAATTCGTCATTTTTACAACTTGGCATATTTCCTTTACATCATGAACTCTTAAAAAATTAACACCAGCAATAACACATCGTGATGCAATAGCCGCCATACCAAATATTCTTTTACTAGGATCATTTTCATTTACAACTGATCCTATAAATCTTTTTCTAGAAGCTCCAACTAATAATGGGAATTCCATTGAAACTAATTCTTCTATATTTCTTAGTAAAGTTAGATTTTGCTCAGTATTTTTTGCAAAACCTAATCCTGGATCAACAATTATTTGATTAGATTTAATATCAGATAATAAAGCAAGATTAACTTGATTATATAATTCATTTTTAACATCTTGTACGACATTTTGATAACTAGCCAAGGAATCCATAGTCATGCTATTGCCACGACTATGAGTCAAAACATATGGACAACCATATTCAGAAATGACATTAAAGATATAAGGATCATGACGCCCACCACTAATATCATTAATCCAATCAGCACCAGCAATTAATGCATTCTCTGCAACAGAATGATTAAATGTATCGACAGAAAGATATACATCAGGATGAATTAATTTTAATTCTTTAATTAGAGGAACTAATCTTTTAATTTCGATTTCGGCTCCAACAATTGATGCACCTGGTCTCGTACTTTGTGCACCTAAATCTAATAGTTTTGCTCCTTGCTTAATACATAAAGATGCATGCTTAATAGCAGCATTGATATCAATATAAAGCCCACCATCACTAAAGGAATCTTCAGTGATATTAATTATTGCCATTACTTGGGTTTGTTTTTCCCAATTTTTAGGCCAGTAATTTTTAGTGTGATTCGTAGTTGGCAATTCTCGCAAAATTTTTAGGATCTAATGAAGCGCCACCAACTAAAACTCCATCAATATCAGACATCGACATGATTTCATCAATATTATTTGATTTTACTGATCCACCATATTGAATAATTACTTCTTCAAAACCAATCCATTTACGAATAAGTCCACAAATTCTATTTGCCTCATTTGCTTCACATGTTTTTCCAGTTCCAATAGCCCATATTGGTTCATAAGCGACTATTAATCTTTTCACATCAATGCCTTCAAGTCCTTGATCAATTTGCCTTCGAATAACTCTTTCTGCTTCGCCTAATTCTCTTTGTTGAAAAGTCTCTCCAACACAAACAATTGGAATCAAATTATGGTCTTGAGCTGATTGAGCCCTTTTGTTTATTTGCTCGTCACTTTCACTAAAGTATTTTCGGGGTTCACTATGTCCTACGATTGCACATTTAACTGAAAGCTCATTAAGCATTAGAGGGGACACCTCTGCCGTATAAGCTCCACTATCCTCCCAGTGAACATTTTGACTGGACAGAGAAAGATATTCCATTTTGTCCTTAATAAACTCTGATAGAGGGTAAAGAGCTGTAAATGGAGGAGCAATAACGACCTCCCTGTCTTTAGGTATATTTTTCAATAATGGAATAAATACGCTCATGTACTCAATAGCCTCAGTACAAGTCATATTCATCTTCCAATTCCCTGCGATGACCGGTTTACGCACGCTAGTTCCTCAATTTTCGCTTCTTGCCAACTTACGGCCTAGAGGATCAGAATTTGCAACAATGTATGTTTCATTAGCAAAAATAATTTCATCACCATCAATTAATTTCCTTCCTCTCCTAACTTCTACTATGCCATTTACAGAAATTTTTCCAGCCCTAATAATGATTTTCGCCTCACCTCCTGTCTGAACGATCCCAATAAGCTTTAAAAATTGATCTAATTTCATTTACGTGCTTTTAAAATCAACATTGTTAGTTTGATGAAATGAATCAAAAAAACAAAATTAATTTTAACTACCTCATAAGGAAGCTGAAGGGACATTTACCAGTATTAATACTTGGTGGCATAAGCATGTTTATTTATGTAAGTTGCTGGCCCATACTTGCATGGTTAGCAGGAAAACTTATTCCTGCGATTGGTCAAGGAAATTCAAATCAAGTTTTAAAAGTAATTGCCCAAGCACTTATTGTTTTTACAATTCAAAAAACTGCACAGTTCCTTCAAGACACCCTTTTAGCGAAACCAGCATTGGCCTTAAGCCAAGACCTCAGAACAACACTATTTAGAAAACTTCAAAAGACAAATATTCTTTATATTGAAAAACTATCTTCTGGAGATATTGCATACAGACTTACAGAAGATGTTGATCGAATTGGTGAGGTTATCTACAAAACGATACAAGATACAACACCATCAATATTTCAGTTATTAGCAATATTTGGTTATATGATATTTATTGATTTTAATTTGTCACTTGCAACAATAATATTAGCCCCTCTAATTGCAATATTGGTGAGTAATTTTGGTGGACGAGTATTAAAAGCAGCAGAGCAAAGTCAAAATAAAATAAGTTCATTAGCAGCTTTGTTATCAGAAGCAATTCAAGGCCTACCAATGGTCAAAGCTTTTGCAGTTGAAGAATGGTTGCAAACTGATTTTGACAAACAAGTCACAAAACATAAAGAAGCAAAATATAAAATGCTTAGACTTGTTGCACTTCAGCATCCAATCGTAGGACTAATAGAAATAATAGGGATATTATCTATATTAACAATTGGAACTTTTAGAATACAAAGTGGTGGAATATCAAACGAGGAATTTGGTAGTTATTTTACAGCATTGATAATGCTAATAGATCCAATAAGTCATATTTCATCTAATTATAATGAATTAAAGCAAGGGCAAGCATCACTTAAAAGATTAAATCAAATAACAAAAAATCCAGTTGAAATAACTAACTCAAAAAATGGTTTAGTTCCTAAAAAAATAAATGGCAAAATATCATTTAAGAATGTTCATTTTTCTTATGCTAAAAAACATGAAGTCTTAAGTAATATAAATTTAGAGATAAATAGTGGAAAAATTCTCGCATTAGTAGGCCCATCAGGTGCAGGTAAAAGTACAATATTTTCATTGATCTTAAAATTTATTGAACCTGATAGCGGGTCTATATATCTTGATAAATATAATTTAAAGGAATTAAATAACTACAAATTAAGAAAGTTAATTGCTATTGTTCCACAAAAAACCTTTATTTTTTCAGGCACCATATCAGAAGCAATTAGATTTGGAAGAATCACCACTAAAGAAAAAATTATTAAAGCTGCAAAAATTGCAAACGCCCATAATTTCATAGAAAGTCTTCCAGATGGCTATCAAACTATTATCGAAGAAAGAGGTTCGAATCTTTCAGGCGGACAATTACAACGCATATCAATAGCAAGAGCATTATTAGGCGATCCAACAATTTTATTACTTGACGAAGCAACAAGCGCTTTAGATCCTGAAGCAGAAGAATCAGTTCAAAAAGGAATTAAGCAAGCAATGAGAAATAGAACAGTCGTTGTAATTGCACATAGATTATCAACTGTTCAAGAAGCCGATCAAATTGCAGTAATTAATAACGGACTCATTACTGAGGTAGGTAGCCATGATGAATTACTGAAAAAGGAAGGTAGATACAAAGAGCTATGCGAGAAACAAATAATAAGAAGCAAATAAAAAATGCTATAATTACAAAAATTTATAAATAAATTCAATGGTAAATACACCTTTAAACGAAAATGAACCCGTTCTAACATTTGAAGATAAGAAATATGAATTAAAAAAATTGCCTAAAGAAATACAAGAGTTAGTAAAGGGAATGCAAGTAGCTGATGCCCAATTAAGAATGCACGAGGATACAATTAAGGTCCTCGCAGTTGGACGTCAGCATTTAGCTATGCAATTAAAAGCAAAATTGGAGAGCGTAGATCCTATAAATTAAATACACATAGCACTAAAATTATTCACCAATAGTGAATTTATTCATAAAAAAATTAATAACAAATCATATTTTTTATCACTACAAATAAAAATTCCTAAAGAAACAATCGAATATAATAAACAAAAATTATTAAATAAGACTAATTTTTACCTGATCACTACAAGACGAACGAAGCAAACGACCACAATATGAGAATATAAAGAAAAAATAAAGAGATGACTGCAAAAGGGTATTGGCTTAAACAGGCTAAAATTGAAAACACAGATCAGTTTATTGAGTACGTTAAGACAGTTGTACCTTGGCTTAGATCAGTTGGAGGTACGATTATCGCAAAAGACGTAAACCAGAATTCAGATCTAAACGAATGGGATGGAGGCCAGCTTGGGGTTATAGTTGAATTTGAATCTAAAGCAGCTGCACAAAAAGCATTTAATTCATCTGAATTTCAAGAATATATAAAGTACAGTGGAATCGAGAACCAATTATCATTGTCAATAATTGGCTAAACATGTAAACAAGAATTAAATTTTTTAATTTATAATATCCAAAAACAATTCTATGATAATTGATTCTACAAAGCTTAAGAAAGGACAAAAACTCAAAATAGAAATCAAAGAGGTTAAAGATCGTCTTCCGAAAAACATCCTTGATGCAATAAAAAATGATCCAATTGTGGAATTAGTTGGATATAAGATGGTAGATGGAAATCAATTCGGACTGGCAGTGAAACTAAAAGCTGGAGAAATAAACTGGTTTTTTGAGAAAGAATTAACAGAATTAGAATAATAAAAAAAAATCAATGCATAGATTATTCAGAATATAACTAAAAGACACATATTAAGATAATAATTCAGAGATACCTTATATTTATAAAATACACATACAAGTATCATGCCTTACAATGAAACGACAGTAGTACTCGGCGGGCTTATGCATATCCCGATTATTATTGTACTACTAAGATTTGTTGAAAATAGGTTTAAAAAAATATAGATAAATTAATAATTGATAAAAATTATTAATTATAGAATAGATAGAAAAATATTAAAAATAAATTTATTAAATAATATAAAATGAAATTAATAATAATTATAGGTCAATCAGGCACAGGCAAAACAAATCTAGCAAATAAATTATCAAAGTCATTTAAAGATACAATAACTCTAAGTACAGATTCATATTATAGAGATAATTTATCAATAAAATTATTGTCTATTTTTAGAAACGATATTTACGATAGGATTATAAGTATAAACCAAAAAAGACTAATTAAAGATATACAATTAATAAATAACAAAGAAGAAAATGTTGAATTAAAGCAATATGATTTCAAGAGAAAAATCTCATATAATTATTTTAGAAAAATATGTTATAAGAATGAAAATCAATTCTTTATAATCGAAGGAATTTTTGCCCACAGATTAAAATTAGACTATAAATCTAGTTATAATATTATATGTCATCAAGACAAAGGAATCTGCTTTGAGAGGAGACAAAAAAGAGATATCAATGAAAGAGGAAGAACTAATAATGAAGTACTAAAGAGATTTAACAGATCATGGACTTTATTTTATAAAAACTCTAAAGTATTTATAAAAGAAAATAATCTACTTACTCTTAATCCATCGGATAAAAAATCATATGAAGAATTAGTCGTAAAATTAAAATCATTAAATAAATGAAAAAACTAAGACAAAAAACTTAAAATTTGCCTTAGTTTATTAAATATTTATAGAATGCAAGTCAAAATAATTATTTTTTTACTTCTGGAGCATTCATTCCATCATAATCTGGTCCAACCATAAGACCCACTATTGCGAATAAGGCAATAGATGCCACTCCAACAATAACAGCTGTTGGTGCAGGTGTACTTGTGAGACCTGCAAATAAAATGTTTCCCATAAAAGCTAAATAGAGCTAGTTATAAATAGCAGATATTGTATTTAATTTCGATATTATTTTCTTGTTCTAAACCTATAAAAATACAAATGCTTTTTTGATACATTAACTAGAAACCTATGTACAGGGACATGAGGAAATTCTATACAGTACAGATAATAATAAAAAAAATGGGCAGGAATATATTTAAACCTGCCCACATAATGAAAAATTTATTTGCTAATTATTTGTTAGCTGTATTCGGATCATTGAAACCATCGTAATTTGGACCAACAACGACAGCCATAATCCCAAAAAGAGCCATAAAAGCAATACCTATTAGTGGTGCAGTAGGAGCTGGTGTGCTTAGTAGTCCAGCGAAAGTTAAAGGAATCATGATTATTAGAAAGACCCAATATAAATACCAGTCATCCGGGACTATAACCATTGATATTTTGCTTTGTAACATTTTACTCGATTAAATCTAAGCTATGACTGGGTTTAGAAATAAGAACATGAAGAGAATCTAGAAAAGTCACGTATTCAGGAATTTATGTAATTAAAAATTCACTTGCAATCAACAGATCTGTGGAGGACAAAAGGATTAGTAAGATTATAGAAAAATAATAAGAAGAAAAGGTCAAATAGAACTAATAAATAAAATATTAATTTAATAATCCCATATAATGAATAAGTGTTTTATAAAACAAAGTTTAGATGTCAATCATACGTCCAATAACACCTGTTGATCAATTTGAACTAGCATGTAAAAAAGCAAAATTAACTAACAAAGAACAAAAGGTGATAGACCATATAAGATACATTGGAGTATTTACTCAACCTTCACTAACCAAAGATCTAAATTTAAATTCTAAACCTCCAATATTATCGATATTATGTGAAATTTGTAGAAAAATAGGTAAATATATGCCCGAACACTTTTCAAGAGTGCAAAATTGGTCAAAAGAAATAAACCAATATAACGTTAAATGGGACGGTGACCTTATTTGTACACTTGCTTGGAATAAGGATGGTGAGAGATTGTCTCCTGAAAATGGTACAAGTCTTTATCATACATTTGCTGTACACAAAGAATTATTCCAAGGCCTAGAGTAATTTATCCCTGACTCAAGTATTCAAATAAGACATTATTAAATCCTAATTCCTCTGCTGAGAACTCGAGCATATTATTATCAAATTCGATTTTAGAACGGAAATCCTTTACTTCCTCAGGCTCATCTCCTGATGGAGGAATTCCATCAACAACATCAAAAATGATGTTTTGTCGATCCTTCTCATCAAGTACTTCATTTGCCATAATTATCAAATTAAGTGCTATTTAATAAATAGCCATGATTTTTAATTCATATAAGAAAATAAAACATTCCTTTACGTATTCAAAATCACAATACATAAAAGTGTGGACAAAAATCAATTCCAAAATGCCCTTCTAACTCCTCTACCATAAAAAAAAACAAAGGGTTTACATAACTTCACCTATGCTTTACATTACTTAACCAACAGGAAGTTAAAAGTGCTAGGCAAAGAACAGAATAAAAAAAATGAAAAAGAGATAAAGCCAATCATTGCAGTAACAATGGCAACTAGCAGACAAGGTTTGGGGGTCGTGAAGGAGCTATCTAATACCAACAAATACAAAATCCGTGCTATCACAAGAAATATTAAAAATCCCAAAGCTCTTGAATTGTCGAGTCTAGAAAACGTAGAGCTTGTAGAAGGAGATTTAATGGATCCCAAAAGCCTCAATAAAGCATTCAAGGGAGTTCAAGTGATCTTTGGCAATACGACTCCCACAAAAGGTTGGAGAATTTTCAGGGGGAGTATAGTAAGAAATTATGAAATAGAACAAGGACTTAATTTAATTAACCAAGTAAAAATTGCATATAAAAAAGGTGAATTAAACCACTTTATATTTAGTTCAATTTGCAAACCAAAGGATCCATTAAAAAACGAACCTGCGCCAGGGCATTTTTCAAGCAAATGGGATATTGAAGAATACATTAAGCTACAAGGTATAAGTAAATTAACAACTGTTTTAAGGCCAGTAAGTTATTTTGAAAATTTTGAAAACAAATTGCCAGGATATTCAATTTCAAAATCTTTCTTTCCAGGAATAGTAGGTAATAAAACAAAATGGCAAACAATAGCTGTGGGAGATGTTGGTAAGTGGGTTAGAGGAGTTTTACAGAAACCTGAAAAATACAGAGGAAGATCAATTAATATTGCTGGTGAAGAATTAACTGGTGATCAGATGGCCTTAACTCTTCAAAAATTGTTGTCTTCAGCAGAAATTAAAAGTAATTATATAATGATTCCAAGAATAATTATCAAACTATTAGAATATGACATTGGATTAATGGCAGATTGGATAGAAAGATCTGGCTATGGAGCTGATATGTATAAATTAAAAGAAATTCAAAAAGAATTGGAGATAAAGCCAACAACACTTGAAGATTGGCTTAAATCAAAATTAATCAAAGACAGCAAGTCAAACAAATCATTTACAGATCCGTGGAAGTCTTTTCAATGGAAGTTACAATTAGATAAATAGTTAATTCCAATATAAAAATTTTTTATTTATAAACTGTTCAACTCTATTGAATTTGCAATTGATCTTAGAAGATCGATAATTTCCTCGTCATCACAATTAGTTTCAGATTTAAGTTCTACACACAAATCCCTAATAGATACATTTGTTGACCACCAAATCCCAGATGTCTCTGTATCATCAAATTCAAATTTATTCATTTTTAGGAGCATAAATACACAATCATTTATAAGTATCTAATTAATTAAAATCAATAACACATATAATAATCATTAGGATAATTTATTAGGATCAGTAGGAGAATTATCCAAACCCTTTAATTCGTCTGGCAAATCAAGTTCTAAACCCTCTAAGAGATTTTTTAGCATTATCTTATTGTTAATGTCACTTTTTTCATGTCGATAATTAAAAATAAAATATAAAAAAGCTATGAGGGCAAAAGAAGATAATAGATATAGATAGGCAGTGTTAATCATTAACATAAAAGTTCTTATATCATAATCTTACCCAATTGTATAAAAATCAATACAATTTAAATAAATAATATTAAAATGCTCGAACAAACACAATAAAGTCAATCAATATTATGAGTATAAATCACTAAGATCCTAAAATATTTCTTCTATGAGGGGCTTGGCAACTTTGACCACCGAGTTCCTTAAAAATCTAATTCTCTAAAAATGACATTTTGCTCAAGGCATATCTATAAAATTATTATAAATTTTAATAATTAAAAAAAGACGTGTAAATAAAATCATAATAGGCTTAAATAATTTGATAATAATGATCACAAACATTATTTACATAATTTTAATAGCTTCTTTCTTGATTATTGGAGGTTGGTCTTTTAAAGCGATAATATCATTACTCCAAGGTAAACCTGTACAGATTAACTTTATGAATCCTCTTAATTTAAAAGCACGGTGGCCTAAGGATAAAAAAGAGAGCTAGAAATTTATCCAAGAACTAAAACATACGATTTAAAACTCGTATTAGAGCTTATTTTCAATTATTATTTGAAATATTGAAATTTATCAAACATAGTAAGAATGATTGAATCATTAGATCCATTCCAGCAACTTTTACTTGGTGTTACTATTGTAGGAATATTAATGATACTTTTAGTCATATTTCTTACTTCAAGTCAGAATTTTGAAAACACAGATCGTCTAAAAAAAATAATTGATTTTCTTGAAAAAAGAAATTGAACACAATGTTTTCTGAAAACATTTGTTTTTAACAATTATTTTTAATATCTTTAATATTTTCATAAGTTAACTTTTATATTACATACTCTCCAAAATAAGTATTCTTTAAACACATAGCTATTTATTATTATGCTTAAAGATTTGCTTGAAAACCAAAAGTATCTCATTTTTGCAGGTTTAAGTACTTTTTCACTTATATTTTCTACAGTATCAATTATTTCTATATCAAAATCAGTGAATAGACTGTCAGATTCTCTCGAAACTATATCAATTTGGGCCGATAGTCAAAATGAGTGTATTACGAAAACATTTCGTATTGATGGAAAGAATACACAAGGTATACCTGCAAAAGTTTGGAGTTGTAACGGTGGTGGAAATTAATTTTCATATACTTATAAGTGATTTAATTTTCTCCCCATCTTTTTCCAATTTCATATCCCCAGCTATCCGCTAATTTTACAATTTCATCATGCGTTTTACAATTAATAAATAATTGATATTTTTCGGGGGATTGCTTTACTAGTTTAACTAATTTATTTAGTTGATCGATCTTGTAAACAAAATTATCGAAATCACTTTTTGACATTTTTATATAAAAATAAATAAATAAAATAAAAATTAGTTTTAATTATATTAATTTATAAATTTTTTAAGTTTAACACGAAAATAAATTAATAATATTAAATTTTACTTGGTTGCTTCCATATATACCTGTCTATTTTTAAATCTTTTTTAACAGCAACACAATTAGTAGCTACATGCCAAAGAGATTTGTATATCGGAGTTGGATTATACAAATAAACTTTTGGAAATTTATTTTGTAATATTTTGGTGGCTACTCTGGCATGATAATGAGGAACAGTAGGTTCAATATGGTGTATGGCATGAGTAGAGCCTATTGAATGATGCAAAAAGTCTAGAATTTTTCCATATGGTCTATCTATAGATAGAAAAGCTCCTCTCATATAAGAAAATTGACTAGCTCCAAGGTGAGGAACATCAGTGTCAGTATGATGAAGCCACGTATAAATAACAAGCCAAATATTAACAACGATAAGTGGGAAAAAATATACACAAATCATTGAATAAATACCAAATTTAATAGCCCACAAAGTCAACATAATTAACATAAAAACTATACCCCAATCTGATATCCAGACTTTTTTCGCCCAAATCGAAGGCCAAAGTTTATTGGAAAAAGGAGCTCTTGGCCAAAAATGATTACTTGTTCCATAACGAGGGCCTCCAGTTTTTCCAGCTAGTAAATATGCTGGCCAGCCAAGTATTAAATGAAGAATGAGTTGGATGAAACCATATATTGTCTTTCCGAAAAATAAGGATGACTCCATTTCAGTTTCACCTCCTTTTTTTTCACTTATTCCATCTCCAGATATAACAACAGGAACATGAGTTTCACCATCTGTGATGTGATTAGTAAAAGCATGGTGAACAGCATGTGATCGTTGCCAGGAAAAATAAGGAACTAATAAAAAAGAATGGAGGCAATATCCAACAATCGTCTCCAATTTACGATTGTCAGAGAACGCGCCATGTCCGCATTCATGGGCTAACACCCAAAGTCCCATTGCAGTTGTACCTGATATGAGTGCATATATAAACCAAATAGGAACCATCTCTTTTGTTAGAGGGATAGAGAGTCCAATTAAAACAACAAAAAATTGTATTAATACAGTCCGAAAAAGATAAAAAAATGATGTACCAGTTTGTCGCGTAAAACAATGCTTAGGGATCTGATCTCGAACTTCTCTTCTAGAAGGGATATCGTCCAAGCATATATTCAATGCTTTTCCTTTCAGACCTGACGGTAGATATGAGCTAAAGATATTGTCCTCATTGAATTGTTCAAATTTAGAATGAAGGCTTTTTTTCAATTTTTTCTTCTACTTTAGTAATGTCTATTATTACGTTACTATTCAATATAGCTATGAGGGTGACTAAAGTCCTAACTTTCACAAAATATCTATTATTCAGAGCAAAAAAATTATAAAAATATTTAAACAAAAAAATATGCATAGAAACATTAATCTAAAGAAAAATTTTTAAAGCAACTTCCAAAACAAAGAAAAACCTATAATCATGGTTTTCTACTATCTGGATACTCAACTGACCCATCATCCTTCCTAACAGGTTTTGAATAAAGAACACGAAGTAAACCCTTAGTATCCATATTTGGACTAGTTATAAAAAAACTGACAATAAAAAAACCCCCAAATAAAATCATTAAAATGATTAAAGGAGTTGTTAGCCCCATCTCTGATAAAGAAAATAAGAATAAATACATAAAAGTAGTAATTTAAATATAAATTAAATTAAAACTTCTACAATTGCAAAATTTGATAGGGCTTTTCAACAATTATATTATCTTTAGAATATACATTATATGAATTTTTGTTATCGTAAAAGCTTATATTTTTATAAGGTTGATCATTAATATAGTGCATTGCCGAACCGCCCTCAATTGATAAACAATTAGTAATTAATTTTTCCTGGATAATTCTTTTTACATATGGTATACGAGATGGTTCTTCATCATAATGAGGACAGCATACACCTTTTACAAAAGCTAAACATGGTAAAATTTTTAATTCATTATCCCATGAATCAGTTATACCTGATGTAAACCAGCAAATAGCACCCGCACTAACACCACTCATTATGACACCTTTATTGTAAGCTTCAAAAAGAATATTTTTCATATCCCAATCATTCCAAACACTGAGCATGCTTTTTGTATTTCCACCACCTACAAAGATAATATCTTGATTTAAAATATGTTTTCTTAAGTTAATAGTTCTTTTGAAAAATTCTATATGGGACGGATTACATTTAAGTCGTGTAAATATATTATAGAATCGTACTATATAACTATTATCATCACCTGAGGCAGTTGGTAAAAAACAAATATTAGGAATTTGTTTTTTACTTAAATTAAGAATATATTTTTCTATCTTTATTGATGAATTGTTTCTTCCAAAACCTCCACCACCTATAGCAATAATTTGTTTCTTCAAGATTTTTTATTTTTTATTATAAAACATATATATCTAAATTAATAGAATTGGCCTTTTAAAATATAATTTTAAATTAATGAAACATTTAAAACTAAAAAATATTTTACCAAGGAATTAAAGAACCATCCCAAGATAAAAAATTACCAGAATCGATTGGCGTTTGTTCTGAAATAATTTTTAATAGAAAATCGGAAACTATTTTAGGAGTAAAAATTTTTTCTTTTGGTACACCTGACTGAAAGGGTTTGGACAATTTGGAATCACAGGTTCCAGGATGAAGAATGGATACAACACTCAGTGGCAACTTTCGCCTCCACTCAATACTTAATGTTTTTAATAATTGATTCTGTGCTGCTTTTGAGGCTCTATAGGAGTACCAACCACCAAGTCTATTATCACTAATACTTCCAACTCTTGCACTTAAACTTGAATAATTAAAAGGAAGTTCTGGTTTTATATATTTTTCAATACTTTTAGCTATCAAAATTGGAGCAAGAGCGTTAATAGAAAAATTTTTAATAAAATTAGTTTGATTTATATGAGAAAGTCTTTTTTCTGGCTTAATAATATCAGAATGAAGGAAACCACTCGAATTAATAACTAAACGCAGAGGTTTGTGAATTAATGAGATTGACTTTTCAAACTTTAGATAAGAAAATTCATTTTCAAGATCTAAATTTATACTATTATTGCCGCTTAAATTGCGACCACAAAGAAAAACATCTAACTTTGGCGAAGTAGAGAGAAGAGCATCAAAAAATGAATGTCCTATAGCTCCAGCACCAATAATTAAAGCCGTTCCTTCCCAGTCCTTT
>CACFCB010000021.1 GCA_902564695.1 uncultured Prochlorococcus sp.
TAAACAAATCAGGTTGTAAAAAACAATCTTTCTACTTATGAGTAACATAAGCCCATCTTATAACTAGTGTTTAAAGACAAAAGGCTTATATCGTCACATTTAATACAGTTTTCATCTCCTATTTGTTAGATTCTAGCCCACAAAATTTTTGGATATGACTTTGAAACTTACCGATAAATACGCTTCCACATTATTAAAGATGGAAGAGGCTATT
Source organism: uncultured Prochlorococcus sp. (assembly GCA_902564695.1). GTDB lineage: Bacteria > Cyanobacteriota > Cyanobacteriia > PCC-6307 > Cyanobiaceae > Prochlorococcus_B. Next base: position 215 of record CACFCB010000021.1, read on the forward strand.
GGCAGAAATGAGTATATGAATTTAGCAAAAGAGGCCAATATTTTATGGCATCAAATGGAGAGCAAGAATACTTTCCAAGAAATAATTACAGAACTTGAGCAATGGGGCGCTAAAAACGTACAAAACAGAAATAAATGATCCAGGAATTTAAAGTTCAACTTACAGATGAGTTACTAGTTTCATAAGTGAGAAATAGAAGTATAAGAAGCGCTCTTGCTGACTGTATCTTTTGATAATTGATTTTTGCTTCTTATCTGCTAGGAATAGGGTGTAGATTTTATAATTCAATGCAACGAGCAAGAATGGTTTCCATTCCCCTAGAGAAAGGAACTAAAACAAGTTTGCAGCGAAGAGATTGGGGTATTGAAAGATCGCATATAACTCCTGCAGGAAACGAAATATGCACACCTGCCCCTTTTGAAGGATCAACAGAGAGAAAGCGCAAATTTAAAGTATTGTCATCTGCTTTAATCGATTTGGGGTATCTAAATTAAATTACAGAAGGCAATTACCACAAGGCGTAGTCAATATTGGTTTCTTCTTTAAATATGACACGATAAACATATGAAAAGTTTTTTAGTTATGCCATAGGATTTTTTTTTATCTTTATCGCTCTTTCATCTCAAGTTAATGGTTTTGAAAATGAATCTATCCTAGATAAATCTAAATACTAATTGCAAACAAATACGTAGAGAGATTTTGCAGTGCTAAAGCCGATCATTATTTGGAGGGATTAGATAATGAAAAAACTCTTGAATATTCATACTTTAAATATATAGGTTTGCAGAGTGAAGAGATAAATTCAAAGGATATGTACAAGCCGTTAATCAATCAAATAAGAGAAAAGTGCTTATCACCAATGAGGAAGAAAGAGAAAGAGAAATAAATGAATTAATAACTAAGAGACAGTAACGCAAGACAAATTAATCAAATACATCTGAGCCAAACAACTATAAGTTCTAGTATTTAAGTATATCTTCGAATTAATAAAAAAGAATTTTAATCTGATTAAAACTAAGCATTTAAATATATTGATCAATAAATAAACAGTATCAATATATACATGAATCGAGTTTAATTTATACATGCCATAAAAATATAAATTAACTTTTTTTAATCGAATGCAAAATTACTCAATATTTACACCTCGACACAAAGTCATCAGAAGAAGTAAAAATCTTTTATAAGCTATCTTCTTTTATAATGTCACACTAAAGCGAGTAATAATTCACACAAGAAAGTAATATTTGATCTGACGAGATTAAAAATAATGTGTTAAATCAATAAACAGATTTCTTATAGAACAAATGAGCACTTTTAGTGATTTCAAGAAAATGATAAATAATCTAAATGAAGAGAAATTATCAGAACTTTGTGAGGTGTTTTTGACTAATCATGATGCAGCAATGAATATGTTATTTAAATATTCAAGTGATTTTGGATTAATCTTTAACAGTCAAGAAATTAAAGACAACATGACAATTATGCATAAGAATGGAGACTTTGATAATATTGTTTGCTTTGGAATTGAATTATCAGAAAATCAATTATATAAGAAATTTCATCCTTCTTGATTTATTCTATATGATTCATTTTCAATCTTTTTTAATTTCTGATTGATATCACTTATTCTATTTTCAGCAATAGATATAATATATATTCCTGAGCACCATATTTACCTTCAAAAGTTTTACTTTTGCTCTTTAAAAATTCTTTATACATTTTGATATCATTTTCCCATTGAAGTTTACTTTCATTTAGTCTTTCAATTTCATGATTCATTTGGGGTATCTAGTTAATTGAATAATTTTTTTTTGAAATTAAAAATTTAGTTATTAGACTAATAATATTTGCACTAAATCTTCCCATAGGATTAGAAACTACATATGATCTCTCCAAATTCCTTAGAAGAATTAGCCTCTTCTGTTTCAATGTCTTTTCCCCTCTCTGAATTATTAGTGTCTGAATTATCTCATGTATTTGTAGATGAATAGGATGAGAGCTGTTATTGCTCAAATATTCATCTAAAGCACATAACTTGCTTGTACTTAAGCAATCTGCATTAATACACAAAAATTGTGCTTCTTTTTGAGACATGAACATATATCCTTATTAGATTAATAAATCCTTTTTTTATATTTGCTCTTACTAGGCCAAGCTGTCTATTAAAAATGAAACACATTTATGTTTATAAATTACACTTACCTTGATCATACGGTTGATTCTAAAACTTTCAAATCAGACCTTTCTTGATAGATTTAGCGTTTTAAAAAGCTGATTTACCTTGACCTGATCTAAGAAGGAAGAAAGCTGGTAATCCTAATGATATTGCTATTGAAGTAAATAGAATCAGATTGATGGTTAATGAACTAACTCCTAGTTGAGAGAAGATGCTAATGCAAAAAACATGGATATGAATTTTCATTGATTTTATTATTAACTAAATTTTAAAAAATATCTTTTTTCTTAGAAGGCTGTTGGAATTTTCTTTATTGAATTACATATTCATTATTTGTTTAATTTGGTTTTAATCTTGGACTCACTTAGTATTTCTTTCTTCTTTAGTAGAGCTTCTTTTTCGAGTTCTTTTTTTGCTTCTTCTTGTTTTTCAGCAGCAACTTTTGCAGCCAAGGCTACTGATTCTTCATGAGCTACCTTCTCAGCCAGTTGTCATGTTTTTCTCATCCATTCATTCACACTAACTTGCTTGCCAGATGCTTCACATTCTCTCTTGTATCTAAGGAAGGGAAACCAATGATGATTAGCTGTTTCAGGATCACTCGCACTTAAACTATCTTCTAACATTAATTTGATTCTAAATTTTAATTTTATCAATAATCGTTTGATTATAAATGAGTTGATTTTACTTGATTGAAATAAATTTTATACATAATATTTTTGTGTAATATTTTACACTTATAATTAGTAAAAATTGAAAAACCGTTTGAATAAATTGATTGATTATTAAGTGCAGATTTGTATATAGATTTTTATTTTTATCTTATTTTAAGAAGACTAATAAAAACTGATTATGGAATCTTCATTGGCTCTAGCAATTATCTTGACATTTGTAGGAATAATTATTTTCATCTTAATTTCAAAAAATGATCTTGGAGTCACAAGCTTAAAGAAAGATCCAGAAGCTCATACTACTCTGATCGGATCTGTTGCTAAAGGCATTCCTGGAAGTGATGTCTTAGAGACAAAAACAGCACAAATTCCTAAAAACACATCTAAAAATGCAGTTCACAACTAACAAAGATTCAAATGAAGAACTTATTTGGTCATTGATTCTCGAGAATTTACCCTCAGACTTATCAAGTAAAGCTTCAGCATCTACATCCAGTTTTTATCGAACTAAAGATGGTATTGAATGTTCAGTGAGAAAAAGAAATGGGGATTTATTGGCTAATTGTTATTCCGAATCAGATCGTATGTGGCAGCGACGTTGGACTATAGATCTAAATAGAATGGAATAACTTTCTATATTTATTGAATAAATCAAATATTTGTTAACGATTTAGTCGCAAATTCTGGACTCCCACGAACCTAGTAATTAGTACAAGTATTAATATTTTTCTTGATTATCACTAGATAATTCCAATGATTTATTCAACCATTCTTCAACTTTATATTTAGAGCCATACCAATCCTTACCAAAAGCCTTTCCGTGTGCTGTTTCTTTCATCACTACCTGTTTTGAGCCAATTAGTAATGCTGAATCTCTAGGGACTAGTCCATCTCCCATAACATCTCCATTCCCATTCAATGCTCTATAAGATGACCTGCTTAACCTCAATGAGGTTTTTGTCGCAATAGGTCCGTTCAAGTCTAATTCACCAGCAACAGATATATAATTAACGTCTGCGCTATAGAAACTACCTGGCAATTTAGAGCTTACAAAATTACGTAGATATGTGGCTCTTTTTGCTTGATTGGGACTTCCTAGTGTAATTAAGCAATTAGCATAATCCTTCCCATTGTAGATCTTCCGACTAAATAAAAGATCTGATAAATACAATCTGAGGATCATTCCTCCAGAGCTATGACCTATCAAAGTGACTTTATTTGTAGACGATTCTTTCGATAATTCAGTCACTATTTTTTCGACTTTATCAAGAATAATCTTCCAACCAAATGACCAATTAGTACTAAGCCAGTCGATTTTATTTACTGGAATTATTACTACTTTGTTATTTGTTCTACTTTTAATATATTCTGTCATTTCGTTATAAGCACTACCGTCAATCAAGAAACCACCAAGGATAACAATTGGCTGATTAAAATATTTATTCATGCTTTAGTACAAGACCTCAAACGAATTTACTCTGAGAAGCATTGTAATCATTAACTTATTTATATTTAAAAAATTTAAAAAAGTAAGAGAGGCTATTTGTCGCTCTTGTGATTATTCTTTCTAGTTCTGCAAAGGTCGCAGTTTTCCTTTTGAGGAATAGTGAAGGGAGTGACTACTCGAAAAGACTATTGGTATTTCATCCTTGGAACACTCTTTTTAGCATTGCCCTAAATATTCTTTTAGGTTTATTAAGCTTGTTTAGAGAACTAGTTACCAGTTCGTCTTGGGATCTTCCTTGGATTTCAGCTGTAAGCTTTGGGACAATTTCTTGGATAATTGGTATCTCAGCAATACTTCATTATTTTGGATCGTTTTTTGTGAATCTGACCGTAACGATTAGAAGATTGAGAGATGCAGGCAAGAATTGGGTTTGGGTACTCATACCGCTTTGGAATCTTTATTTGTGCACCAAGCCAACTAAGCAAATAGTTACTACAAATTTTTCTAATTAAGTCCATTTATTTTGACTGTCCAGACAAATAATTAACGTCTCTAGTGTGGAAGCTTGACCCTAGAAAACTTTCGAGTCTTTAGATGCCCCACGATTGTTTTACCTTCAAAGAACCTATATAACCGCAAGAATCGGGGAATGTTTTAATGATCGGGCAATGACCGCAAAAACCGAGATTTTTAGAAACACCTCAATGACTGTATAGCTACTTAATGAGAATTACGTTCCTCGTACTTTAGGAATTGTAAGAATATCGCTACTAATTCATTTACCAAATGAAATTCTTTAACAAAATTGCTATAAACAAATAACAATTATTTTTTAATGAAAAAAATTTCTTTGAACCTAATAAGTCCTCTTTTTGATCTTATTAGAATATTTTGTTTTTTAGCTGCAATAACCTATGTCGCTATTCAAACAATGGAAATATTTCAAAGGAGGGAAGTTCTGCATTTAACAATATTTACATTGCTATTTTTGTTTGCAAGTTTTGAGTTATCAATTTCTACTTATTTTCAAAGAATAGGATTCAATGATCACTCGTATAGAGCATTTACTACTTCGCTTATCATGTTTTCCGGTGGAATTTTTGAATTGGTAGACGTAGCAATTGATCATGGACTAAGCGATATTGAAAAATATAATCTTAATTTTATAACTTCATCTGGTTCTATTATTGAGTATTTAATTGCCATTTCTGCATTAATTTTGGCAATTATTTCTCTTGAGAAATTTAGATTAACTATTAAAAATTGGGTTTTAGTCTTTTCACAACAAATTAATTAAAATATTCAAATTTCAGTTACCAGGTTTAAATAAGCATTATTAACTTTTTCTCGTATGTTGCCTCCCTTATGTTGAGAACAACATAAGGGAGGCTTGAATTGCGCAAGCTAAAATGTTGATTATTGAAAATATTGGTAATATATTCTCAAAATATCTACCAAACATTGTCATTTTGGCCAATAATCCTTTTTGGTATTAGTTCAGTCAACTCAGTACTTGCCTCCCCTAGGAATAACTCACCTACCATTAATTCTCTTCTGGATTCAGAGATTGTATTTGAAACTTTAGGAGACTCAGTAGTCTCTGATTCTGTTCGAAATAAAGAAATCATATCCACTCAAAAGAATTTCTTTGAAACGTTCAACTTGCCCTCGCAGAGTGAGGATTATCAACCAACTCGTGCACTTCGTTGTGATGTTGTTCGACATCTGAAACCCCCCTCTACCTATAGGCGACTTGACTCATATATGAAACCGCAGGCGATTCTCCCTTAGGCGAATGATTCAGATGTAATGGGACGAGATTATGCAACAGGTTAGTGGGGAGGGGTAGGCGACGAGATCTTTATAAAAAAGGGATAGATGTATACGGCTGTTTTGGTTTTGATAACTTGAATTTGATTAAAAGCAATGTTTCAGATGATCCCAACGTTAAATCTAAGGATCCTAATCGCACAGATCAGCAGAACTTTGTACAGTTATATGCCTTAGATTTTTATTCACGATTGATCAATGAGGAATGGAAAGGAGGACAATTACATTTCTCATTTGTTTGGCCTGAATCAACTCCAATATGGCTCTATGGAAATGCACTTACCCCAATTCACACTCAAAGTGTACATGGTAATTTTTACTACGATACGGGAACTCTGAGAGAACCTGAAAAATATCAAGGATTTCGCATTTTCGAAATTTGGTATCAGCGAAGGTATGGCAAAGATATGCAGAATTTCATTAGATCAGGAAATATTTACCCATGGATTCTTTTCAATAGGTCCATCCTTGCAGGTATGTTCAATTTCTGGACATTTGATGAACCTGGAAGCATAGGTACAAACCCAGATACAGGTAGAGGTCCTATTTATCAAATAACAAACTTTTAATCTATTGTGTTGAATATTCAGGGATTGATCCGCTCTTCGATCCAACCACTATTCTTTATCCATCGCTTTCGTAAATGTATTGGTTTTTGCAAGAGCAATTGATCCACTTCAAAAATATTTATCTTTAGTAAAATAAAATTCTCAGGTTTTGGAACTCCATCATTAATTTCAAGTGGGTAAAAAGAATTCAAATCATAAATTGCTCCTGGTAATGGCCATAACCACAAAGATCTCGAACTTGGTGAAAGATTTTGCCAATAATTAACAGCTTCTTCTTCTAAGGCTATTTTTGCAGTCCCCCGAAACCTAAACTGGCACTTGGCTTTTGCGAATAACCAACATGCTTCAACATTATTATTTTTCTCTAATTCCTTAAATTTCTCACTCCTCTTATCCGTAAGGATTTCCATTTCATAATTTTTACTCCAACCTCTAAAAACAACTGTTCGAACTCTTGGAGAATTATCTAAACCTATTGTAGATAATTGAATCCATCTAGAATAGATTTCTTTTGATTCTTTTTTTTTTATTGCAATTAAATCTTGAATCCAAACAGGTCTTTTTTTTGTCATTACTAAATCAGTAATTCTATTTTCTAACTTGTAGTCTCTAATAAAATTAAATATATTCAACTTATTTGTAATTAGTTTTTCCATACATCAACAACTTTAAAAAAAAATTAAATTGTTGGTTCAATTCTTTTATGAAAGGAGGAAACAGGATAATTAATAAATTTTGATGGAAATCAATTCTTACAAGTGTTATTATAATCTAACAAATAATTTTACTGAGAAATCTTTCTAATTAAAGAGCAAAAAAAATAAACTTTATTCAAAATCATTTCCAAGCAAGGCTACAAACTAAATCTTAATTAAGGTATTAACAAAACAACAATAATTGCGAGTTTTTTTTTAATACTGTTCGTTTATTCATGTCACCTATCGAATGACCAGAAAATCTTTAGGCAAGATGTATGTCTATCCAACAGATATCTGAAAATCGAGAGTATTACTAGAGTTGAATAAATAAAGATGAAACGTTGAAATTAACTTCTAAGATCTTTTTATTGGTAATTTCTTATGGCATCTCCATTATTTGCTATTCCTCTCAACATGGGTACAGGGACATGGATTGTGACGATCATTGCGGGGTTAGGTTTTGTCTTGATGTTTGGTCTCGCCTCAGCAGGTGGAAACTATCAAGAATTAATAAATACAACTTTAAAAAATGATGAAATTGCACGAGCAAGGAGAAAGGACAAAAAATAATGAGTCAAACTGATTTTTACCGCAACATCAGTTAAGGACAGTGATTCACGAGACCTTATCAAATTCAATAGTAATCTTTGATCTAAGAGATGATTAATCATGTATTTTGGATCACGAACTCTTTGCTTCCTTTCCAGATCAGTACAAGTCTTTCTCGTTTCTTTTAGGTTTTTATTTTGAAATAAGAACGGAGATATTAAATATGAATTGAGATAATGGCGTGATTAATTTCTAATCTAACTAGATCAGCTATAAAAATCCGAAATTCACATGAACTTTATACGCCATTTTTTACTTATTCTACTAACGGTTGGGATTTTTATTCCAATAAAACTGCTTGTAGTCCAAAGAAGAAATCATTCATTGAATCTGTAGTGGTGAAAACTCTTATTAGTGCAACTGAATCTTGAAATGGATATTCTTTTATCTATACAAGAGGGCAAGCAGAAATGAAACTCGAAAAAATAACTGCTCAACTTGGTTTCAAAACACCTCTTCATTTACATCCACTACCTGAAATTATTTATGTACAAATAGGAACTCTTTATTGTGAGACTAGTGAAGGAGAATCTCTAACAATAGAGGCAGTTGAAAGCTTCGCTTCATCCCAGGAAACAGTTCATTACTGTAAAAATAGTGATAATTAAGAGATGGTTGTTTTTGCTATTTCCGCAGGTGTTAAAGGCAGGAGAATAACTGTTCTTATTAAGTAACTTAGCCGTTTAGCTTGCATAAAGTCGTTTGGCCGCTAATTGCTATCGGTAAAAGTGGGGTTGACTTCAGTCATTACTTTTTTATGTGAAATTTTTTAATAGCTCATTTGGAAGTATTAAAGATCTAGATCTTCTCAGGATTAAATCTGCACTTCGTAAATCAACCCTTAGAACATTCGCTTATTACTACATCACCATGGTTTTGCAGCTGTTAAATTTTTAAAATATGTTCACTGCATATAATGCAATTTTGTTTGCAGTATTGTTAATTTCTGGGGCCGGAGTTATTTTTCAGGCATCCTTGGGAGAAGATTCTCTAGCAAAAAATCCAATTACAGTTAAAGCTAATAAATCAAAATTCGACTTAAACACTTATTAGCGCGAATTTCGATTTATCTTAGTGGCAATAACAATCTTTTATTAAATATGGGAGAAGCCAAAAGAAGAAAAGATTTGGGATTGCCTCCTAGAGAAAAGAAGAAAAAGAAAGAGGAAAAGAAAGCTGGTTTCATCAGTAATCTCTCAGCTAGATTTCCTTTTTTGCCCTTCATCCTTGGAGGTATTCTATTAGTTGTACTTATTGTTGATCTCGTGAATTACTACAAATAAAGGAATGTAATAGTTTCACTTTGAGGTGAGGGCAATCAACAGTCAAAAAGTTCTCTAGATAAAGCTCTTAAAAAATGAAAGAGTTAATGATTAACGAGTAAGAGGCAATATCTGATTACAAATGGATTAGGCATGAAATGAATTAACCAAAATAAAGCCTTAGGCATTAAAACCTATTGTCTTTTTGTAGCAGTTGATACAAGAATACCGCTCATTCCAGAAATGGAGTACTAATCATGCCCCTTAAAAAACCATTACATATAACTAATCATGGTGGATCAATTCATTGCATAGAAGGTTTGTCAGGTAGAATTTTTAGAGCTTGTTCTGCAAATCAATGTACTTACACTGGTGATCTGCACAGTGCAAAATCTTATCTTGATTTTATAGAAAATAATACTATTAAATTTCTTCCCTCTGAAAAAAAGAACGACGATATCCCATATGAACCTAAAACAACTCTTAAATGGAATGCTGATGGAAGTCTCTCCTCCATAGACATGGCTAGGATATTAAGCCGTCTTGAAAAAATAAATTTGACCGAATGTGAACTTACTTGTGAATGGGGAACTACCAAAGGAAAGGGAATTAAATTTATTTAACAGACTTAAAAACTTCTTAGGGTAAGATCTTGTTGTGAAATCCTAAGTAAAAAGTTGTTCCATAAGTTCTCGAAATCTCAGTACTTAGTGGTCATCTATTTCTTTAGGTTGTAGAGAATGCGACAGCTCTAAAAAGAAGTCAAATAAAGATACTAAAATTGTACAAGTATTAGAAACTTAAGAATAAGCTAATCGATAAAGAAATTTGCTTACATTTTTAAAAGTTAATTCCAAAGAACGATTAGTTTTGAGGCAGATTTTCTTGTTGATTACAAACATGACTAAACATTTGAAGCTAATATTTTAAGTACTTTATAAATTTAATCAAAGTTCTTCAATTCCATTAGGTCCGTTGATATATGGCTAAATAGTTTTTTGCAATCTTGATCCATGTCTAGCCATAACCTCTATGTTTGTTAATTCTGGTTCTCTTTGTATCCAATACTCAAATAAAAGCATTAGTGGAAACATTCGCATAGAACAAAAACAATCCCTTAAACATGTAAATGATGACATTGTTTTTTTTAATGCTTTTGTCAGAAAAGCGTGAAGAGATAGGCTTTCGTCTAGTAAATCTAGAAGGCATATACGATGATTTGGTGACTAATAATTATCTTGCATGGCTCTGGAGACAACAATATTTACTTTCAAGATTTCAGTTTCGTTTACAGATTGGGCTAAAGGTTTTGATAGTAAAGAGGTTGTTAAAATGCACGAGGCTAACTCAATAAAACCTTTATATAGAGGTGTTAGTAAAAATGATCCTGAATCAGTTGTTGTATCCATCAAGCAGAAGAGGGCATTGCAAAAGCTTTTTTGAAGCTAGTAGAGAAGCTGTTGAAGCTACAGGTCATATATATGATTCAACCGTTATTACTAGTTACCTAGCAGTTTGATAGAAATGAAAGCACCCAAATTTATGAAAGTTGTTCGCTTCAAGTTAAATCCTGCATGAGTAGATCAATATTTTGAAGTCCATGTGCAATTCATTTGCGAAGGTTTGACCGACAGATACATTCCACAAACAGGAGAAGATAGTTATTGCTTCGTACGACTTTGAGAAAGTAAAGAAACACTCGTTAGTGCAAGCCCAAAAATGATTGCACACTTGGATTAAGTAAGAGGATTTATGAAGGAGCTATCGCCTGAACTTGGTGTTACTGATCCTGTCTCTAGAAATATTGTTGCTTATGGTGCTGAGCGTTTATAGGTCTTGTTTAAGTAACTCTTGTGGGGTATTCAATTCTACGTGTTGTCTTATTCCACGCTGATTAAAAAAAAGAATTGCAATAGCTCTATTCCCATTACCAAGTCGCTTGTTCAGCTAAGACAAAGCATTTGATACTTGCTGAAATTAAATTTTTGCTAAAAATGCTCGGCTAGTTGTTTATCAGCCTTAAAAAATGACTTTTTAACCATTACTAATCCAAAAGTTATTTTCAGCATCATGCCGCTTTTTCTATTTAATTACTATTGGCATAAAAAATTGAGATTCTTTACTTAGCTGATAGTTAGCAACATCCACAACTACTTTCACTTTCTGGTGGTTGTGCATCAAATGCATCTGCAATATCTCTCAGCATTACAGCAATAAAAGCAGGAGGGCATTGAAGCCTTTCCCCGTAAACAGAGCATTGCTGAGCAATATTTTTCATTGCAGGAATAATAATGGTCTCAATTTGTTCTTCTGTTGCTTCCCAACTCGCTTGGCATTCCTCAGTCATATGTCTTTTTGTAAATTTACTCTTCCATCATGTCTGGCTTTGCAAGGCCTACAACCAAGAGGAAATAACGTTTGGCATTGGGTATTTAAAGGAAGACCTCTTTGAATTGATCAGGTATCGGAAAATCTTCTCGTATTTGTTTCAAACGTTTTTTGAAAATAGTTTCATAATTTGGATCACGACTTTTATATGCGTTGTAATTTTGACCTTCATAATCTTCTTCTTTAATTAAATCTTCTACTTGCTTGATAAGGTCTCTATAAATATCTGCTCCAATAATCTGTTCTTGAGTAAGTTCGCTTCCATGAGAATCAGCGTATTTAATAATGCCTTGATAGGTATAAAGCCATTGTCTCCTTGCTAGTGGATCTAGTGCGATAACTTCTTTTACTATAAAACTTGTACAAAGTTTCAACTTAACTTCTAAATGAATAGATTTAATCACAAAAAAGAAAGGCTGAATTATTTTATTGATATTATTATGATATGACTGTTAATCAAGGAAAAGTTCTAGTAACTGGTGCATCAGGTTATATTGCACTGCATTGCATTTTAGAATTATTAAATAATGGATATGAGGTAAAAGGATCTCTAAGAGATCTAAATCGTGAGGATGAAGTAAGAAAATCGTTAGGTATAAAACCTAACAATAATAATCTTGAATTTTGTAAACTGAATTTACTTAATGATGAGGGCTGGTTCGATGCGGCTTCAGATTGTGATTATATTTTTCATATCGCTTCACCTTGCTTTGTCGAAGAGCCAAAGAATGAAAATGAACTAATTACCCCTGCATTAGAAGGAACATTAAGAGCATTAAATGCTGCGCATAAATCAAAAGTTAAGAAAGTAGTCTTAACTTCATCAATGGGTGCAATAGCTTACGGGCATAAGAAGAGCTACTGCAATACTAATGATTGGACTGATACATCAAAAGATATAGGGGCTTATATTAAAAGCAAAACAATAGCTGAAAAAGCAGCTTGGCATTTTTTTGACAACCAAACCGATGTATCATTTTCAATGACTACTATTCATCCTGGAATGGTTTTCGGACCATTACTTAACAATGATATAGAAGGTATATCAGCGAATTTAATTACAAAAATGATTACTGGTAAATTCCCAGCTTTGCCAGATATTTATTTTACTGTGGTTGATGTAAGAGATGTAGCGAAGTTACATGTTCAATCCTTAACGAATCATCATAGTAACAATAAAAGAATAATTGCAACGTCTCAAAAAGGCATTCCATTTCTAGAAATTTCAGAAATTTTAAGAGAACTTGGATTTAATAAATCACCAAAGAGTTTGGTCCCTACTCAATTAATAAATTCGCTAGCTATGTTCAATAGAGATATGAAAAACACTTCCTCTATGATTAAAAGAGGTCGATATGGAGCAGATATATCTGAAACTATTTCAATTTTTGATTGGGAGCCAACTCCTCTAAAAAAAACATTAGAAGATATGACTTTATCTTTAAAGACAATTTTAAATTAAAACTTTTATATAAAATCCTTATTTAATAGTAATAAATTCAAATTTTACTGAATTAAATCACTCTAAGAATAAGCCTATCTGTTATTGATAATGTCCAAGAGGTCCAGGACCAGATCCTATTTTATAGGATTGCTTTAAAGATCTTTCTATAAAACATTTTGCCTTTTTGGTTGATTCTATTAAATTAAATCCCAAAGCAATATAGCTACAAATAGCAGCACTTAATGTACATCCACTACCATGTGTATTTGAGGTGTTGATGAATTTATTACTTAACCAATCTTTTTTACCTTCTCTATCAACATAAAAATCTTTTCCTTTCAAGTAATTTAATCCTCCTCCTTTTATTAATACGGCTCTAGGACCAAGTTTTAAAATTTCTTGAGCAGATATTTCTATATCTTCTTCATTTTTTATTTGAACATCTGAAAGCAAATTAGCTTCATAAATATTTGGAGTTACTATTTCAGCCTGAGGAAAAAGTAATTTCTTATAAGCATTAATTGCACTGTCTTCGATTAATTTTGCCCCAGTCCTTGAAACCATAACCGGATCAATAATCTTAGGGATGGAGTATTCCTTCAATTTTGTTGATGTATTTATAATAATTCTTTCGTTTAATAGCATTCCAGTTTTTAAACACTGTATCTCGAAATCCGAGAATAAAGTATCAATTTGATTGATTAATATATGACTTTGAACAGCCTCTACGCCAGTTACTCCTATACTATTTTGTGCCGTAATACAAGAGATTACAGTGCATCCATGCACTTTAATAGACATGAATGTTCTTAGATCTGCTTGAATACCTGCACCACCTCCAGAATCACTACCACCGATTGAGAGAACAATTTTAGAATACATAATTTCTTCTAATAAGATAAATCATTCTAAATTCAAGAGAAAGTTGAATAGGCATTAAAAAATTCTAGTTCCAACTCCATAGCTTTTTTATATAGAAAATTAACTTGCCCAAAATCATAAGAATCATCATATTCATCTATTAGATATTCAAGGGATTTTGCAAGATTATCAAAACTTTGATCAGAATAGGTTAAGATCCATTCTTTATAAGGATTTTCGGAAATCATATTTAATAGATTTTTTCCAAGCCAAGAATATAAACGCATGCATGGCGTCATTGCGCTCAAGATTTCAATTAAATTTAAGTTTAGTGAGACTTCTTCTAAAAAGTCAGTATATTTTTTTGTAGCAGGTTCTATAAAATTAGTAGTCAAATCAATATCCCATTCCTTTGCATAAGTTTCATGCAGAAGTAATTCCTCTGATACTCCTGATAATAATACGCTTAAGATTTTGATATTTTCTTTATTTCTTGACTTAGAAACAGCTAATCCATATGCACGAGCAAAACTTTCTAAAAAAAAATAATCTTGAGCCAAATATTCTTGGAATTTTATCCTAGGAAGATCTCCATTTTTGATCCCTTGGATAAATTTAGTATTTAGGCTTAAGGATGCAAGTTCATAATTGCTTTCCCATAATTTTTGAGTTATTTGCACTGATTAAGTAATTGATTCGTAAACATATGATGCCTTTTTTTATTATTAATTCAATATTGATAAGGAAATGAACCACTATTGAGAAAACTTTTCATTGATTTTTTGTTTTAAAAAGCTTTTAGTATATTTCTGAATCTAAGTGCCTTCATATGCGCAAGTTCTCCAGCATTAAGGAATGTAATTTCTCTTATACCACTGAAGAGCTCGAACTAACACCTAAGGTTGTCAGTTAAGGTAGAAGCACAAAATCTATAGGATTAGCATCGCGAGAATGACAATCATATGAGACTATTCACTCCATTTACCTACCCTAAAAAGGAAAACTGCGCTCTTTGCAGGATTAAACCCAACAAGAAAAATGCAGTTCAGAATCAATTATTAGATAAACTTTTTTAAAACCTTCTTTTGTAGCTCTCGGCACTAATACACAAATTTCATTGCAGTTACCAATCTGGATATTCCCCTTCGACTGGTTCTTCATAGAAATCTCCCTTTTCTATGCCTGAAAAATATTCAGTTAAATATTGACGATCTTCGCTTATATTCATCATTTTTGTTCCTGATCTTCTTCTTCCCATTCTTGAAATTGGAAATAAAATATTGCGGTAATCGCTAGGAAAATTGAAAGAAGTCCTGCCCAACCCCAAAATTTATTCTCGGTAAAAAGATTAGTCAGCGATGACTGTTCTATATATCTGGCATCCATCTCGTTTTGAATATTCCCAGTCCATGCATCAGCAGCAATTATAAATTTTCCAATTAAATGAATCATTCCAGCAATCTTACTAAGAATAATATTAGGCAAAAGAAAACCCTCTTTGTGGAGGGTTAACTAAAGATTTTGTGAGGAAGTTCTCGGAGAAACGATTTTGAACATTCAAGCACTCCGATCAAAAAAAAATTAAAAAAGAATTGATTTAACACTGCTGTTCGGTTGAGGTAGTACTTCTCTACTCCCTTTTCACAAACAGGAGGAGTCAACCAAAGGTGTAGTCAAGAGGGCTTATAAAAATCAAAACGACCCATACTTGCACAACTTACTAATACCTAAGAACCTAGTCGATGCAATAGTTCTACAACTAAAAAAAGAATATAGAGAACTATCTTGTTCTCGTATAAAAATCATTGATTTAGAGCGTTCTATTAGGAAGGTCATACCTGATCCAATAATTGCTTGCAAAGTTTCCAGAGAAACACAAAAAGCTTTCGATCAGTTAGCAGAAAAGACTTATCGCTTCACCAGAGACGAACTTCTAAGAGCTTGCGTCCTTGACTGCCTAAAGCGTCACGGTGAGGTAACTAAGTAATGCCTAAAAAGAAAAAAGATCCCCTCACCCTGAAGAGATCCAAAAGGAAAAAGAAATTTTAGACAGTTTAACTATTGCAGCCTTCAAAGATCTTGTTAATTCAATCCAAACAGAGCTCAAACCTTATTTGAACACTGAGGGCGAAATGGTTTTAGGCAATGAAGTTTCAGTTAATCTCGCTTCGATTATCAAATTCAATCAGACTCTTACTACGCGCAAGGAAGCAAGAATAAACATTTATAGAAGTCATGGATTGGACCTGGACAAGGTTTAAAAGACCTATGGTGTAAGTCCTAAGACTAACAGGAGGTGGAATTTAATAACTCACTATTTGCTTAATTTGCCAGAAGCGTGAAGTTCAGCTAATTCTGAGTAGCCACCGATAAATTCTTCGTCTATAAAAATTTGAGGGAAACTAGAATAATTACTTCTTTTATGAAGGGAATTAAAATCATCATCATTTTCGACCACTTTTATTTTATGTGGTATTTGTAATGTTCTCAGCATCCGAACAGCTCTGGAGGACCATGGACAATCTGGAAGTATAAATATTTCAACTGTTTGTTGATTAGTATTGACATCTTTTTTCTTTATAGGCTCATCAAGAAATCCTATTAATAAGTCAGCGCCTTTCAATATTATCGTTCCTTCCTCTAGGTGACCGGCCCATACCTTGCATTCTCCATCTGAAAGACTTATATGAAGATGACATTTGTTTGGAGAGATTGTTCCATTTAAGGCTATTATTTCTAGATGATTTTTAACTGTAGTAGCTTGTCCTTTCCCTGGACATTGAAATTTAGCTATAGATAAATTACCTACTACACTCAAAATATATCCAAATTTCTTCTCATTTATAGCAAGAGCTTGAAGACTATTAAGAAGATCACTTCCAGGTTCAAGTTGTAATGTCTTTGGATAAATCAAATTTCTAGAATAATTCCAAAAAATATTATCTTCTTATTTATAAGTTTTTTGAGTTTATGGAGTTTTTTTAAAAATATAATTGAAGGGATAAGATTTTCACAAAGCCTTTCTATCCACCCTATATCAACTCAGCTTATAGCTTTAGACAAATTAACGCTGATATTTATGGAGTTAGTCCAACCACTGCAAGGAGGTGGTCTATGGCTTAGTAACGAGCATAAAAAGCAAACAAAAGTTGAGCTATTAATTCACCAAGGTCGAACTTGGACTTTTTCATTGTTTTGGGTTGCGAAGCAGTAATTTAAACAAAAGTTAGAGTTGCACCAAGTAGGGAATAAACCAAGCGGCAAATATAATTTTTCCCAAAACAAGAAAAAAAAGAAACTTAAAAGCTTTCTTTTCAAATCCTCATTTATCATTTGAAATCATATGAGAAAGAAAACCCTCATAGCGGAAGGTTAACTAAAAATTGAGTTAGGAAATTTTGAAAGAAAGAGGATTCAATTCTTTTTTGTAGTTCTTGCTGGTAAGTGGAAACTATTTCTCTTACTTCCTGCCCATGCACAAATTTAATTTCACCTGTATCTACATTTGCGACTTAAAAAAGGGTGGGAGCAAGTGGATCTATAGCACCTCCAACAAATGAAAGAACTTTGTATATATCATCCTCGCCAATCAGAACGATATCTCTGGATTTGACCCTTAAAAATAATGGTTCGTCTTCTTGGTCTTCCAACTTAAGCGTCAGTTTTTTCTACTTGCTCAGTTTTAGCATCTTGACTTGATTTGTCTTTAGAGCAACCACCTTCACCCCATCCCCAAGCAAGAGAAGGACCAGCAATAACTGAAAGAGTAAAAACTAATGGGATAAACTTTTTCACTTTGACTTGTAAGTAGGTTCAATATCTTAAGAGCATTTTTCTATGTCCGTTAAATCCCCCTTAGATCCCTTTATTTCAGGTGATTCTTGGACGCAGTATGGAAGAAAGAAAAAATTGGCATAAGAAAGACAAGCTTTGAAACCTTTCTATGACTGATCGGCACGACAGGATTCGAACTTGCAACCTGAGGATCTTCGACACATCCACATCCGCAATGGAGGACAAGAAATTTGGTCAAATCATGAAAAATCCAAGGGTGGTAAAAAAGGGAATAAAACAGAATCAAGACGTTTATATCCATTGCTTGTCCATGATGTTGATGGACCTATTTCCTGGCATCTAAAAGAGCAGCTACATATTTGTGAACAAGAGGGTAGATCAATGCTTCCATCTCTAAGAAAAGAAAGTGATGCGGCTCCATTTTGCAAAATCTAGTTAAGCCGTAGAAAAGTTTGGGATGCAATTAAAATAGAAATTGCAAAAGAAAAGCAAGAATTAACTAACCCCCTACTCCTTCCGGCATAGATATGCCTATTACGGTCATAACAGACCCAAAGCAGATGAAAGTTATAGAGCACCTAAACAAGTTGCGGATGCAATGGGTCACATCCTAGATACACACCTTTTGAGCCACTCCAGATTCCAAATAAAAGACCTTGCTAGTGCCTTTGACGAAACCTCGCTCTTAGTAAAAATTGCTGGTTAAGTAATCCTTTTATTGATTCTTTTTCTGAGAGCTTTTAATTGATAATTAAATCTCATTTGTTTTATATGTTGTAGCTTTTCAGCCATATCGACTGGCATTGTTCTCACTGCCTTTACCAATTCGAAAGCATACCGATGAGTGTCTTTTGTATATGAATCCATGGTCGAAGCAAGGAATCATTTATTTATAATGGCGAAACAATAATCTTTTGTGAATGAAGAAAATTACTCAAATTGCCCACCATGTAAAAGAAATGGTGCCTGATTAAGCCATTGACCATCGACTAACAGTTGGAGGTCAGTCAAAAACAAAATCG
Organism: uncultured Prochlorococcus sp.; assembly: GCA_902564695.1. Lineage (GTDB taxonomy): Bacteria > Cyanobacteriota > Cyanobacteriia > PCC-6307 > Cyanobiaceae > Prochlorococcus_B. Next base: position 18,990 of record CACFCB010000021.1, read on the forward strand.
AATCTATCCCTGTAGAGAGTTTTAAATAGATGATCAAAAAATAGATTTTCAGTTGCTTTTCTCTTATAAGTTTTAATCCTGCAAAGATATTGTTTATAGTTTCGAAGGACCTTTGTAGGTTCTTATTATGGGGATAGCCTAAAAATAATTT
>CACFCB010000022.1 GCA_902564695.1 uncultured Prochlorococcus sp.
CAGAAATATCAACTCGCAAAGCAATTGAAATTAAACCTGATTACGCAGAGGCTCATTACAATTTGGGAAACTTATTGAAAGAGCTAGGCAAATCACAAGAAGCAGAAATCTCATATCGCAAAGCAATTGAACTTAAACCTGATTTCGCAGAGGCTTATTCCAATTTGGGAATAATATTGAATGGTTTAGGCAAATCACAAGAAGCAGAAATGTCATATCGCAAAGCAATTGAACTTAAACCTGATTACGCAGAGGCTTATTCCAATTTGGGAATAATATTGAATGATCTAGGCAAATTACAAGATGCAGAATTGTCATATCGCAAAGCAATTGAAATTAAACCTGATTACGCAGAGGCTTTTTGGAATCTTTCATTACTTGCACTAATTCAAGGTGACTATAAAAATGGTCTAGAAAACTATGAATTTAGATTCAAAAAAAATAAGCCTACTATTCCTCACGGTATTACAAAACTCAAACGAATCGAGCATAAAAAATCACAAACAGGAGAAAAGTTATTAGTAGTTACTGAGCAAGGTTTAGGAGATACCCTTCAATATATGCGCTACATTCCATATCTCAGAAAGCTAGGTCTAGATGTTTTATTTTGTGCTCAAACGAAACTACATTCATTGATCCAATCCTCAGGGATTGATCAAAATCCATTAACGCCAGAGGACGCAAGTGAAGTTTCAGAGGGTAAATGGATCCCGCTATTATCTTTACTAAGATTTTTAAAAGTAAGCCCAGACAATCCAATCATTTCAGAACCATATATTTTTTCCACTAATGAACTAAAAAAGAAATGGAAAAATATACTCTCTAAAGAAAAAAGACCAATTATTGGTATTAACTGGCAAGGGAATCCAAATATGGAAAAGACTTATCAAGGACGATCAATTCCTCTGGAACAGTTCTCAACACTTCTAGATCAAAATAAAATCACATTGCTTTCTCTCCAAAAAGGATTTGGTTCAGAGCAATTAGAACAATGCTCATTTAAAGATAAGTTTGTTGAATGCCAACCACAAATTAATTCCACTTGGGATTTTCTTGAAAATGCTGCCATCATTGAGAACTGTGATCTAATCATTACTTGTGATACTTCAATTGCTCATTTGGCAGGAGGAATGGGAAAAAAAGTTTGGTTACTGTTAAAAGATATCCCTTTTTGGACTTGGGGACTAAAAAAAGAAACGACATTCTGGTATCCATCGATGAGATTATTCAGACAAAAAGAACGACATAATTGGCAAGAGGTTATTGAGAGAGTATCAATCGCAATTGAACCTTTGTTTGTTTGATCTAAGTTGATTTTTGGTGAGTATGTTCCTGATCTTGTATCTCTTTCAATCTTTGAGATTGATATTCCGCAAATTGTACTTGCTTTTTTAATAGTAATTGACTACTGCTGAACTCTCCTTCAATACTTGGATAAATCATTTTAAAAAATTTTAATAATGTATAAAACTTGCTGCCGTTGATCTTGCTATTACGCTTCTGAGTTGTAACTATTATAGCACGAAAAACCACTTGTAGAAAAGGTTTTAATAGGTTTTTTTGTGGTACAATACAACGTATTTTAGGCGTGTAGTGCTGATATATGTCCAACCTTAGCAGTATTAAATGTCCAACTTTTGAAAATATTTATTGATAGAATCTGACAGCACATGAAAGATATGTTTTCTTCAAAAACCAGTTATATCCATAGATTCAATTTTCAAACATTCATCAGGATTAACCAGAAACGAAATCAAAAGAACTTTAAAAAGATAAGACAGAACACATTGCTTTGGAACAAATTAAAAAATCAGGATGGACATGGACACCCTTAATCATTTGATTTGATTTGATTTGATCTTGAACTAAGTTTCTTTCGTTCCAATGTCAGCATTTTCAATTTTGTGATCCAGGTCAAAGGCTTCGACATAACGCAAAGATGATAAAGTTATATGCTTCTAATATAAAGAATTTATGCGTTAGAAGTGCTGCTATAACTAATTAAAGCTAAATAATTATCGTCTAGTGAACTCTCTTTAATTCTTTTTTTATGATGACTTGAGTGTAAGGAAAGAACCGAGAAAATCTTTTATATGATTAGGGATATGGCCATAAAGCAAAAAAGAGCCTTTTGGCTCTAGTTTTTGCTCTAATTGATTTATATTTTGTGAATTTAGAAGTTTTTAAGCAATCTTTAGTGCCTTAGATTGCTTGCCCTGACTGCGGTTGAGGGCAGTGCCCTCGTCGGGACTTGAACCCGAGACCTCTCCCTTACCAAGGGAGTGCTCTACCGCTGAGCTACAAGGGCTGGTGGAAAGGTGGGCCGGGTTGGATTTGAACCAACGTAGGCGTAGCCAGCGGATTTACAGTCCGCCCCCATTAACCACTCGGGCACCGACCCGATCCACCGATTGACATTACCAGTAAACGGTGCCATTTTTCTCGAATTTGTTGGTCCCATGAGTTAGGAATCGATACGATCTTTAAAGATGCTCATTTAGCTAAGAATATGGATCTTTTGATAATCAATGGACCGAATTTGAATCTTGTGGGAAAAAGAGAGCCATCTATATATGGTTCTGAAACGTTAGATGATATTCAAGAAGAGTTATTGGTTACAGCTAAAAGCTTGGGTGTGAATCTTAAGTTCTTTCAAAGTAATTCTGAAGGTGAAATGATTGATCATATTCACAAAAGTGTTGGTTCAACTGACGGAATACTAATTAATGCAGGAGCCTATACTCATACATCAATTGCGCTCAGAGATGCTTTATTGGGAGTTGCGATCCCTTTCGTTGAGGTGCATCTAAGCAATATTTATGCTAGGGAAGATTTTCGTCATAAATCATTTCTTTCAGATAAATCATTAGGTTTGGTTTGTGGTTTTGGTCCAATTAGTTATCAACTTGCCTTGCAGGGAATTGTTTCTTTCTTACATCGTTCTTGAATCAACTATGGATAATTCAGAGTTACACAAAAGATGTCAACCAAAAATTAGTTGGTTAATTAATAAAACCAGTGAGGAATGGATAAAACTAGCAATATCTCATCCAATGGAAATACTTTTGGATCATGCCCATTGTGAGAGGAAAGCAGCTGGAGTAGCTCTTCAACTCATGTTCCGCTATGTAGGTGAACCTGGCCTTTCAGAAGTATTGAGCCCATTAGCACGAGAGGAACTTGAACATTTTGAAAGGGTATTGTCTATCTTGACAACTCGTGGGGGAAACCTTCAAAAGTTAGCATCTCCTCCATATGGGGCTGTTTTGGCAAAAAAGATTCGCAAAGATGAGCCATCACGTATGTTAGACAGCTTTCTTGTAGCAGGACTTATTGAGGCTAGGAGCCATGAAAGAATGACATTATTATCCTTGCATTCACCTGATCTTGAACTTCGTAATTTATATTCTGATTTATTAAAAAGTGAGGCAAGGCATTTCGGAGTATATTGGAAGTTAGCTGATGAACGTTTTGATAGGAATATTCTTAATTCTAGGTTAGAAATATTAGCTAGGGTTGAATCTGATGCATTGGCAACAATGCATCATGAGCCGAGAATGCATAGTTGAGGATCTTTTTTTAGTAGACAATAGTTACCTAATTAAATGAATTTTTTTAACTATCACTGGCGTTGGCCCAGGAGACCCCTCGTTATTAACTTTGGCAGCAGTGAATGCCATTCAAGAGTCAACAGTTGTTTCTTATCCTGTTGCGGTTAAGGGCGGACAGAGCATGGCCGAGAAAATAGCTTCAAAATGGATAAGTAAAGATAAAAGAAAATTGCCATTATATTTTCCCATGGTTTCTGACAAGAGTATTTTAAAAAATGCTTGGCATGCTGCTGGCCATGAATTGATGAGAATAGTAAAGAAAGGTGAAAAAGTTGTTTTCCTGGCTCAGGGAGATATATCACTTTTTTCAACAGGTTCATATCTTCTCAAAGAGTTTGAAAAATATCATCCTGAATGCCCGGTTAGATTGATCCCCGGTATTACCTCATTTGCTGCAGCGGCAGCTCTTGGTAAATTGCCACTTGCTTTTCAGGAAGAGCAATTACTTATATTACCTGTGCCGGAATCATCTTTAAAGCTTAAGATTATTTTATCTCAGGCAGAATTGAAGGGAAGGGTAGTCGTTTTACTTAAATTAGGTAAAAAATGGTCATGGGTTCAACCTTTGCTAAAAGAACTTGATTTATTAGAAAGCTCCATATTCGCTGAAAGGGTAGGATTTTTTGATGAGAAAGTTATAAGGGCATCTGATTTACCGTTAGACAAGAGGCCATACTTTTCTTTATTACTAATTCGACAAAGCTGGCCTTTAGAAATTCCTTAAGTTCTCTAAGTGAATTTCAAAAGTTCTTTTTCAATCAGCTCTATTGCTTCAATTGGAGTTCTTGCTCTAACTAATTTATGCCTAAGTTCAGAGGCGCCTTTAAAACCTTTGCAAGTCCAATTCATATGTTTTCGAGCAATTAAAAGTCCATGATTTCCTTTTTGGGAAACGAGTAACTTGAGATGTTCTAAAGATAAAATTAATTTCATTCTTGCATCAGGAGTTGTAAAAGATTTTTGATTTTTAATCTCTCCATCAATTTGCCCAACAATCCAAGGGGCACCCATACTTGCTCTACCAATCATTATTCCATCGGCATTAGTGATCTCAAGGCAATTAATTGCATCTTTCGAGTTTTTTATATCACCATTCGCTATGACTGGAATATCTAACGATTTTTTGACTTTCGAGATGGCCTCCCAATCTGCAGTCCCTGAAAACCCTTGCCTTCTCGTTCGTCCATGAACAGTTATTAGTTGAGCTCCTGCATCCTGAAGTCCTAATGCAAAATCTATAGGATTACTAGTGGCTTCGCACCATCCCAATCTTATTTTTACTGTTACTGGGATTGATATGGCTTTAGATACTTTTTTGACGATTGTTTGAGCAAGTTCTGGTTCTTTCAAAAGAGCACTGCCACCACCCTTTCGGGCAATTTTTTTTACTGGGCAACCCATATTTATATCTACTAGGAATGCTCCTGATGATTCGGCTTTGATAGCAGCATCAATCATGGAACATGGCCGATGATCAAATAGTTGGACACCAATTGGACCGCTTTCTTTTGAAAGCTCAATGACCTTATCCTCTCCATGACCTAATTCAAGACTTTTAGCATTTACCATCTCTGTGAAAAGCAAAGCCTTTGGAGCCCATCTGCGAACAAACTTTCTGAAAATTTGATCGCTGATTCCAGCAAGTGGGGATTGAATAATTGGACACTCCAAATATCTAGAAGTTCCATTACCGGACAAAAAAATCGGAGGTAATTTTTTCATCTTTAAAGTATTCTGAGCTCTATCAGTCATCACAAAAAAATAAAGCTTTATTTGTATTGCTTGCTTCTGAAAATAAACAAACAATTTCGAATGAGGCTCTTAGTGAAATTGGTACTTGTAGTAATGCTACCAAAATCAAGAGACTAGTTATCAATGATACTGGTGTGTTCGATTTCCCCCTTTTTTTTAGGGTCAATCTTTTTAAGGAGGTTTGATTTTTTAATTTCATGTTGGATTAAAACTCTTTACTCATACTTGTAGTATGAAGAATTAACCTAAATTTTGACCTATAAAGGGTTAATAATCTTATGAAAGGAAGAGGAATTTGGCGCTACCAATAGTCGCAATAATTGGTCGCCCAAATGTTGGGAAATCTACATTGGTAAATCGCTTGTGTAAGAGTAGACAAGCGATTGTTCATGATGAACCAGGGGTAACCAGGGACCGAACTTATCAAGATGGCTTTTGGAGGGATAGAGATTTTAAAGTTGTGGATACTGGTGGTTTGGTCTTTGATGACGATAGTGAGTTTCTGCCTGAAATTAGAGAACAAGCAAATCTTGCACTTGAAGAGGCTGTTGTTGCATTAGTAATAGTTGATGGACAAGAGGGGGTCACTACTGCTGATGAATCAATTGCTGAATTCTTGAGACCTCATTCATGTAAAACACTTGTGGTAGTTAATAAATGTGAATCTCCTGAACAAGGGTTAGCAATGGCCGCTGAATTTTGGAAGCTTGGTCTAGGTGAGCCTTTTCCAATTTCGGCTATACACGGAGTGGGAACAGGTGATTTGCTGGATTATGTGATTACTTTATTTCCTTCTAAGGATTTAGATGAAGTTAGTGATGACCCCATTCAATTAGCAATTATTGGAAGACCTAATGTAGGTAAATCTAGTCTTCTTAATTCTATTTGTGGAGAAACAAGAGCCATTGTAAGTTCTATAAGAGGAACGACTCGAGATACGATTGATACTCGAATTACTCATCATGGAAAGCAATGGAAATTAGTTGATACTGCGGGAATTCGTAGACGTAGAAGTGTTAATTATGGTCCAGAGTTCTTCGGTATCAATCGAAGCTTTAAAGCTATTGAGAGAAGTGATGTTTGTGTTTTGGTTATAGATGCTTTAGATGGTGTAACAGAGCAAGATCAAAGGCTTGCAGGTAGAATTGAGCAAGAAGGAAGAGCATGTTTAATTGTTATCAATAAATGGGACGCAGTAGAAAAAGATAGCCATACGATGTCTTCAATGGAAAAAGATATTCGTGCAAAGTTATATTTCCTTGACTGGGCAGAAATGATATTTACTTCAGCCATTACTGGCCAAAGAGTTGAGGGCATTTTTGCATTAGCTACTCTTGCTGTTGATCAAAATAGAAGAAGGATAAGTACATCGGTTTTTAACGAAGTTATTGCTGAAGCATTGAGATGGAGAAGCCCTCCTACCACGAGAGGTGGGAAGCAGGGGCGTATTTATTATGGGACGCAAGTAGCGACAAACCCTCCAAGCTTTACTCTTTTTGTGAATGAACCTAAATTGTTTGGCGAAACTTATCGAAGATATATTGAAAGACAGATCAGAGAAGGTATAGGTTTTGAAGGTACGCCAATTAAATTGTTTTGGAGAGGGAAACAGCAACGTGATGTCGAGAGGGATTTGGCAAAGCATCAAAAAGGATCTGCAAAACAGTAGTTTTTATGGATTGGCTGAAAAAAATTCCAATTGGTCAATATATTGCCGGAAAATCTAGCTGGCTTCGAGTAATTGATCCTCGAATTAAACTCTCTTGGATTCTTCTTTTTCTATTAAGTCCAATTCTTGCAAACTCTATCTGGAGAATTTCAATTGTAATAGTTCTTTTCTTGATTACATTTTTTAGTTTATTACCTCCTCGAATGTGGTGGCGATCGCTGACTTTTTTATTATTTCTTTCTTTGATTGTTGGATTCTTATCGATTGTTTTGCCTGCGAGTGCAATATCAAGTGAATTGACTATTAGAAGACCAGATGAGATAGCTGAGGCGATTTTCCAATCTCCATCTTGGGAAGTGTTTAGGCTGGGGCCATTCAATTTTGGAGGTATATCAGTAGGGGCCTTAAGCATTAATCGTCAATCGGCAGAATTAGGTATCAAAACATCTACTTTGATTTTTACTGTTATTCACAGTGTGAATTTGATGTTAATTACGACCCCTCCTGAAGATCTTGTGTGGGCAATAAGGTGGTTTTTTTCGCCTCTTTCTTTATTTAAACTCCCTCTTGATAAAATGACTTTTCAGCTTCTTTTAGCATTAAGATTTCTACCTCTAGTTCAAGAAGAGCTACAAAATCTCTTTAGATCAATTGGTGTAAGGTCAATTAATTTTAGGAAATTAGGATTAAAAACTTCATTAGGGTTATTTTTATCTTTTGGAGAAAGGCTGTTATCAAATATTTTGCTGAGAGCAGAGCAGGGGGCAGATTCTCTGATGCTTAGAGATGGGCTTTGGTTATCTTCAGAGGAACTTCGCCCTCACATTGTTATTAATCCTAGATATTTATTTATTAATTTAGGGTCAATTTTTTTGCTTTTGATAGCTATTGTCTTACGTATTATGTATGGTACATCTTAATTTAAAAAAAACTAAGGTTTGAACGCTGAACGCTATCTTAATCATCCTACCTTTGGAATGCTATATCTAGTTTCACCAGCAAGTAATGGGAGAGATGTATATGCAACTTTATATGCACAGAAAATATTTTTTTTGGTGACTTTGCAGGCAAGAGGTGCGACATTTGAAGTTATCCCATATTTAGATGCTAGACATTATGCGGAGATGAATTTATCAAAATGTCGAAGAGAGAAATCTTCAGTGTTTTCTGTTTGGCAGGAATTATTCAATCAAACTTTTATTTAATTTAAAATTTGACTTGCTTAAATAAATTTAAGAAAATAAAAGATTCCTTACCTTTAGGGGTAAGTTTGCTTGCTGTAAGTAAAGGTCACACACACGAGTCTGTGCGTAATCTTGCTAGCTATGGACAGCTTGATTTTGGGGAGAGCCGCTTGCAAGAGGCTCTCCCCAAAAAAAATGATCTCAATGATTTAGATCAACTGAGATGGCATTTTGTAGGTAAATTGCAAAAAAACAAAGTTCGAGGAGTGATAAAAGACTTTGATTTTATTCATTCGGTTGATTCTGTTTCTTTGCTGGAGCGGATATCTAGAATTTCAAATGAAGAAAACAAAGTTCCTAAAATATTTTTACAAATAAAACTTAGAGAGGATCCCTCAAAGGGTGGTTTTTTGAAAGAGGATCTTTTAAATAGTTGGGCAAAAATTATTGCTTTAGAGAATATTGATTTGATTGGTTTAATGACAATTCCTCCTATAGATTTGAGTTCAAAGCAAAGAAAAGATTTATTTTTTGAGTGTAAAAATATGGTAAATCATTTGGGATTAAAGGATTGTTCTATGGGAATGAGTAATGATTGGGAAGAGGCGATTGAATGCGGCGCTACATGGATTCGCTTAGGCTCTCTACTTTTTGGTAAACGTTAGATATAAGAAATTGTTGAAGATATGAAAAAAGTTATAAAAAGCTTGCCCCTTAACATAAGGAACGTTATTTAAGTATATGGTTCATTCTTCATGTTATTGAAGATGTATCGCTCGTTGGCTTATCCAACTTTTTAACAAATTATCCCGAGAGGATTAACTGGTGTCGCTTATTTCCCGTCTTCGTGCTGTCGTCGCTGGCGATGACTTTTTAGATAGTGATTTTGATGAGCTCGATTACGAATCAAGTGATGATTTCGAAAAATTTAATAGAGCTAATAAAGAAAAGAGTGGTGAAATGGCGACAATATCTCAGTCAAATCCTTTTGATGGTAGAAGTGGTTTTAGTTCTTCAAATGTTATTGGCATGCCTGGAATATCCTCGAGTGCTTCTGAAGTCAGCTTGATGGAACCACGGAGTTTTGATGAAATGCCAAGAGTGATACAGGCTTTACGTGAGCGTAAAACAGTGATTTTAAATCTCACAATGATGGAGCCTGATCAAGCACAACGAGCAGTTGATTTTGTCGCGGGTGGAACCTTTGCTATTGATGGACATCAAGAAAGAGTGGGGGAAAGCATTTTTCTTTTCGCTCCTTCATGTGTAACGGTAACTAATTCTTTTCAGGAGGAAGCTTCTCCATCAAGTATGACTAATAAAGGCTCAGATTTGCTTTCTAAGGAGTCCACTCCTGCTCCAGAGCCTGCATGGGGAGAGACAGTAGCTACAGCTCTTTGAAAGATTAAATAGATTGAAAATATCTATTGGTGTAATCGGTCTTGGTAGTATGGCGAAAGCTATCATTTTGCCTCTTTTGGAGCGAGGTGAATATGAGGCTAGTAACATTTTTGGAATTGTTGGGAGTAGCTCTAGTATTTCGTCTACTTTAAGTGACCTTCCAAAAGGAATAAGAGTCGTATCTAGTCAAGATGTTTTGTCAAAGGAGGTATGGAGTGCATCTGTAAAATTATTAGCAGTCAAGCCGCAACAATTGGGAGAGATAAAGGAATCAGTATCAACTTTTCAATCTAATGATCAGTTCCCCAAACCTTTACTTATTTCGATTTTAGCTGGAATAACATTGAAAAGCCTTCAGAAGGCTTTCCCCAGCCATGCATGTGTTAGAGCTGTTCCAAACACTCCTTCTCTTGTAGGAGAGGGAGTTACCGGTTTGTCCTGGGGAGATGATTTGACGGCTGGACAGAAGATCGCAGTCAGAAAGATTTTTGACCCAGTAAGTAAAATTTATGAGCTACCTGAGCGACAGCTTGACTCTTTTTTAGCATTAACATCTTCTGGACCTGCGTATATAGCTTTAGTCGCTGAAGCAATGGCTGATGGTGCTGTAGCAGCAGGTCTACCACGTTATTTATCTACTCAATTAGCTCATCAAACACTTTCAGGTACAGCATCGCTACTAAGAGAAAAAGCTTTGCATCCTGCTCAACTAAAAGATATGGTCTCATCTCCCGGTGGAACGACAATTAGTGCTCTTCGGCACCTTGAGCTTGTGGGCTTGAGATCCGCTTTAATTGAAGCAATTGTTTTGGCCGCTCAGAAAAGTCGTCAATTGTCTGAAGATGCTTCGAGTTAGATGAACTAAGAACGTTTGTATAAAGATTTTCAAGTGAGTCAATATTTTGTTGAAGCGTATATTTGTCTTCAACTCTTAAACGTGCACGCCTACCTAACTCGTTCGTTAGGACTGGTTGATCACGTAAAACAGGTAAAAGTGTTCTTAATTGTGAAGTAACTCCTTCAGTATTTAGAACAATTCCAGCACCATTTTCCAGTACTTCTCCGTCTGCCCCTGCATCTGTCGCTACGCATGCAGTACCAGTAGCCATGGCCTCTAGCAATGCGATTGATAATCCTTCTACAAGGCTTGGAAGTAAAAAAACTTCAGCGATTTGCAGAAGAGCAATTCTTTTATTTTGATCAGCTTCGTATCCCCACCAAATTACATTATCTTCTCTATTAAAGATTGAATTATTTTCAAGAGTAGGCCTTAGTGGTCCATCTCCTACTATTACTAGTCGACAGCCTGTTGGTTGCACAAATCGCCATGCACGAAGTAACGCCTCAACATTTTTTTCAGAAGCTATTCTACCCATATAAATAAAAATCCTTTCAGAACCAAGTTTTTTTCTGATTTCAAGTTGAACATTATTAAGTAAATTACTTGGATCAAGAGGTTTCCATCTTTTAATGTCAATTCCATTTGGGATTACATCGAGTCGGTTTTCTTTTACTCCAAGTTTTGCTAGTACTTCAGCTTGCATTTCGGAAAAAACAACAACTCTATCGTATTTAGCCAATGATGGTGCATAAAGTTGGTAGGTAAGTTGCTGCGTATTAGCCGTAAGATTTCGAAGCTTTGAGTCGAAAGCTGGGTGGAAAGTTGCTATTAAAGGTAAATTAAGTTGGTGACATAGCTCAGGTAGTCGGAAATCTAAGGGGGAAAGCGTCAGACTTGCATGGACTAAATCAGGCTTAAGTCTTGAAAGAGATTCTCTCAGCTCTCTTTGTGCGTTTAAAGAGGGGATTGTATAGACTTGTGATTTGATTAAATAGGGAAGACTTACGTCCGGATCATTTGCGAGCAAGGATGTCTTGTTATTTCCCTCTCTACGTGGGTTGTCAAAATGAATGAAACTTGTTTGATATCCTCTTTCTCTGAGCTCTTCAGTCGTACTGAGCCCGTAACATACGTTCCCGCAAAAAGGTGTTTTTTTGCCTAGCCAGGCGATATGGGTCAAATTTAAAAAACCGGTATTTCAAATTAGCAGCTACTGTATATATCTTCTCAAACTATTGTTAATAGTTAAATAATTCATCGACAAGCTTTTTTTATAAAAACATTATTAAAAAAAATATACGTTCATTGAGTCTTTAAATCATTACTAATTTGCACTTCTCTCATCATTTGGAGAGAAGTAATTCTTTTCTGTAAATTAGTTTCAATCCATATCTCAACAATATTCAATAATTTTAACCAAACAGGTTTTGGACCTAATAATTTCCCATTTCTGCTAAAAGGTAATTGTTCTTGTAAGAGTCTTTGAAGTAGAGCAAGTTCAGATGGATTTAGCTCAATAGTTGAATTAGGCATTGCTCCAATTGCAAAACCTTCTTCAGGAATAAAACTGCACTTCCAGCTCCATTCACCAATTGGTGGTACTAGCTTAGATCCAGAAAAACAACAATTATGCAGTGGTAAGCAATATCCTCCTAGGGCTAATAAATGTAAGATTGATTGAACGTTTATTGCTAAAGCTAGGATTGGATCAAAGTCTGTTTTATTTAAATCATCTAGTCTATTTAAATGGACCAGTACCACTTTAATAAGATCTTTTTGTGGGTCGTCATTTCCAACCATGATCATGATTAACTCAGAAATTGCTTGGGCTGCAGCAAGAGTCTCTATATGTTTTCCTAGATTTCCATAACTCTTAAGGATCTTTATTTGTGTAACTCGCTTCAGATTTTTTTTTCCAGTTATGTGTAAGTCTAAAAAATTAAAAGGTGATGTTGCTCCCAGTCTGCTTTTGGGTTTTCTGGCTCCTGGTATTGCAAGTCGAGATATTCCATTTTCTTCGCTAAGTATTGTCAGAAGCCTGTCATTTTCACCAAGAGGTCCAACTTTTAAGGAGAGACCTTTAACTCTTTGATTTGAAATCATTACTCCTTTTTCAGCTGTTCGCGGATAATTTCAAACCCAAAACTAGTACCAATATAATTTGCTCCCCCTTCAGCAATTTCGATTGCATGATGAAAACTTTTAATACCTCCAACTGCTTTAATAGAACAACGATTTCTTACAATTTCCGATAGTTTTTTAATTTGAGTCTTTGTCACTTCTGGGCCAAAACCATTTCCGATTTGAATTCCATTTGCGCCAGCATCAATTGAAGCATTTATTGCTAAGGATAGTTTTCGTAAGGAAAGGAATGTATTTGAGTCAAATATTACTCTAACAGGAATTCCAAGTTCGCAGATTTGGTTTATTTCTTCGGCAAAAAACTCAATATTGCCTTCTTCTAATGCAAAATAATTTGGAACTAAATCTAATTCTTCTACTCCTTTTTCGATTGCATATTCGGCTTCATTTATTTTATTGATTGTTGGAATGAAACCAAAAGGGAAAGCAATTACTGATATTAATTTTGTAGTTCCTTTCTTGCCTAATCTTTCGCGTGCGATTGATAAATGAGAAAGGCTTGTGCAAAAACCTTCGAAGCCACTTTGTTTGGATGCATCACAAATCTGAATGAACATTTCTTTCCCCATATGAGGATTTAAAACTGCTTGGTGAATCAGACTGCAAATATCAGGATGAGCTTCTTTTGAGTTGTATTTGCTCATTTGACTAGGGCCTAAATTTTTTCTTGAATTACGCCATATCCTCCGTGATTCCTTTTATATATGACTCTTAATGCTGAGCCTGCTTCTTCTCGAAATACATAAAAATCGTGATCAATAAGGTCTAGTTGAGCTCTTGCTTTCTCAATGCTCATAGGCGTCATATCAAAATATTTGCGTCTAACACCTGGGCTAGGAAGATGAGGTTCCTTGCCTTCAGTGAGTGAATTATCTGAGGAAGAAAAACTTTGAGTTTCTTCCTGAATAATTGATTTTGTTGAATTATTATTGTGACTGTGATGGTTATTGTGACGCTCTTTATACTTACGTAACTGCCTTGCAAGTTTATTTGCTACTAAATCAATACTTGCATAAAGATTTTCACTTCTTTCTTGGGCTCTTATCACAGTTCCGTTCGCAAAAACTGTTACCTCAGCAGTTTGTTGGGGTACTCTTGGATTTCGAGCTACTGAGAGGTGGACATCTGCTTCCATTATCATTTCTTGGAAGTTATGCGTTGCCTTATCAATTTTTGTTTTGGTGTAATCACGTAGTGATGGAGTTAATTCAAGATTTCTTCCATGAATAAGAAGCTTCATTCTGTTTCGCCTGTATCAGGTCCTAATAGCAACTTAGATCTAACCCCTCAACTTGCACAAACTTCTTCTGCTTTTCTTTTTGAACCTAAAAAAATTGTGCCATTTGAAATTGCTTTAGATTGGCAAATTAATTTTCAGAAAAGCCTTATTGAAAAACCTTTTTTACCTCAGGCGGTTTGGTTGCTTGAACATTTTCCTTGCTACACCTTAGGGAGAGGAAGCGATAATAAATATTTATTATTTGAAGATAATTGTTCCCCACTTCCGATCTTTAAAATTGAGCGAGGAGGTGAAGTTACACATCACATGCCAGGCCAGATTGTGGGATATTTAGTTTTTAATTTGAATCTCTATAAAAAGATTTGTTTTGGTACTTGAGAGAATTGGAACAAGTTCTTATTGATGTTCTTAACTTATTGGGAATTGAAGGAGAAAGGGTCGATGGATTAACAGGAGTTTGGTGTAAGGGGCAAAAAGTGGGCTCAATAGGCATTGGTTGCAAGAGATGGGTTACACAGCATGGATTTGCACTTAATGTTGATTGCGAACTTGTTGGATTTGAACAGATAATTCCTTGTGGTCTGAGTAAAGCAAAAGTAGGGAAATTAAGTAATTGGATTCCCGGTATCAAAGTCTGTGACGTTCAGCCTCTTTTAAGGGAATCTGTGAGAAAGCGCTTTAAATTAAATTGGGAAAACATATAGGTTAACTTTTAAACATTTTCAAAAGAAAAACATTTTTTTATATTTATGGGAAAGGCAAACTCACAAAAAAAAATCATGGATTCTAAAAAAGCTTTAGCTTTTTGGATGCCAAATAGCAAAGAGAAAAAAAGCAATAAAAAAAAGATCACAACTTGAAAAAATTACTCAAGTTGATGAAATTTGGGAATGGCTCAGAGTTTATTTTGGTCAAGTATTGGCTGTTGAATCTCCGCATGCTTTTCATCCTGAAAGATTTACTTATGAAAAATTGGCAGATAATATTTCAAAAGCAGCAAATGCCTTTGCTCAAATTGGAGTTCAGCCTGATGATGTAGTTGCTCTTTTTGCTGAGAATAGTCCGAGATGGTTAATAGCTGATCAGGGACTTATGCGTTTGGGAGCGGCAGATTCAGTGAGAGGTGCTACTGCTCCAGTAAATGAACTTAGATATATTCTTGATGATTCAAATGCGGTTGGCTTGATTGTTCAAAATTCCGAGGTTTTGGATAGACTTGATCTTAATGAAGATAAGATAAGTAGTTTAAAATTTGTTCTTCAACTAGAAGGAAGAGCTTCTAAGGGAGTTATTGATTGGGAGAGTTTTTTAAGAAAAGGATTGGAACAAGTAAATATAAGAAGACCTGAAAATATAACAGATGAAAAACATAAAAGAATAGCAACTATTTTGTATACTTCAGGAACGACTGGTAAACCAAAAGGAGTTCCATTAACCCACTCTAATATATTGCATCAAATTAGATCCTTAGCTTGCATAGCTAATCCACCTCCAGGATCACCCGTATTAAGTGTTTTGCCAATTTGGCATTCATATGAACGTAGTGCTGAATATTATTTTTTTTCTTGTGGATGTACTCAAACCTATACAACAATAAGGCATCTAAAAGAAGATTTACCAAGAGTTAAACCAATAGTAATGGCTACAGTGCCAAGGCTTTGGGAGTCTATAAAGTTAGGTTTTGAAGATGCTGTTGAAAAGATGCCAAGTTCGCGAAGAACTTTGATAAGAAGTGCAATTTCTAATAGTAAGGCATATAAATTAGCATGGAGGAAATTTAAGTTATTAACTATAGAAAGAGTATCCATTTTAGATAGAATTTTATCTTTATTTGAGGTTTTTTTACGATTACCAATTCATACGATTTCCTCTATTTATTTGTGGCCAAAAATTCTTACTAAGATTTGTGGAGGTAGATTGTTATTCCCTATTAGTGGTGGAGGTGCAATTGCACCTCATATTGATTCTTTTTTTGAAGCATTAGGTGTTGAATTGTTAGTAGGTTATGGTTTAACGGAAACTAGTCCTGTGCTTACCTGTAGAAGACCTTGGAGAAATATTCGTGGTAGCGCAGGACAGCCGTTGCCAGAGACTGAAATAAAAATTGTAGATCCAGAAACTTTTAAAACAAAAAATTTGCTTCAAAAAGGATTAGTTCTCGCTCGTGGCCCTCAAATCATGTCCGGTTATTTGGGGAAAGAATCAGAGTCGAAAAAAGTTCTTGATGTTTCTGGATGGTTTAATACTGGTGATTTGGGGATGTTAAATAGTGATGGGTCTTTGATTCTTACTGGGAGAAAAAAGGATACTATTGTTTTAAGCAGTGGAGAGAATATTGAGCCAGGACCTTTAGAGGAATCTTTGATTGCAAGTCCCATGATTGAGCAGGCTTTCCTATTAGGGCAAGATCAAAAACAACTAGCCGCTTTAATTGTTCCGAAAATTGATTTCATAAAAGAGTTGCTTAAAGAGAGGGGTATAAATTCTGAAATTATTTTAGGTATATGTCTTGAGAATAAAGAATTAAGACAACTTATAAGGATTGAAATGAATAAACTCTTAGCAAATCGTCCCTCATCTAGAAGAGAAGAGAGATTATTTTCAATTGCTTTAGTTGAGCCTTTTACTATTGAAAACGGTCTTTTGACTCAAACTCTTAAGCAAAAACGTGAAAAAATTATTCAACGTGATTTGGAACTTATAAATAAAATCTATAAATCTTAATTTGTTTGTTTGATCAATTAAATTGGCCAATACTATTTTTTTCTGAGAATCTAAGTAATATGTATTATTTATAGTTCTGGTGAATTCGATTTCTATAAAACGATCCATAACAGTTAAGGCAGTTGTTACCCCTGCATGGAAAGAAGAAGCTGAGCGTGAATTAAGTAATGCCATATCAGCAATAGATCAGCAACTTGGCGAATTAGAAAAAGAAGGTCAACAAATAGTTGAAGGTATTAGAAGCCAGAGTTCAAATCCACTTGATCCAAGAGTTCAAGAACAAGTTGCTCAAGTGCAAAATCAAGTCGCTTCAAAAAGAGCAGAGTTTGAAGAACAAAAAAGAAATCTTCTTTTGCAGCAATCCCAAGTGCGGGACTTAGATATGGAGCAAATTGTTGAACAAGGACAAATTGACAGTTTTTGTGATTTAAAAGTTGGAGATAACTTAGTAAATAAAATGAATATTAGTATTTTAGTGAGGGATGGAATTGTTGAATCCATTGATCAAAGCTAGATTTGGTCGCATTGCAAATTATTAAATAACAAATTTTTGAAAATAAGAAGAAATCCACATAAAAAAAATCTATCGTTGTAAGGACACTCATGGAGAACTAACATTGGTATGTATTGATACTGGCAAAGCTTCTGGATAGAAAATATTAGAAGCCTTGCTGAAAACTCACTCTAAAAAGGAAATAGGGACAAATTATGGCCACTCATGACATTTTCATGCCTGCTTTGAGTTCAACTATGACTGAGGGCAAGATAGTTGAGTGGCTAAAAAAACCTGGGGATAAAGTTGAAAGAGGTGAGTCGGTTTTGGTTGTTGAGTCAGATAAAGCTGATATGGATGTTGAGTCTTTTCAAGATGGTTTCCTCGCTTCGATTGTCATGCCTGCTGGTAGTTCCGCTCCGGTAGGAGAGACAATTGGATTGATTGTTGAGACTGAAGATGAGATTGCATCGGCTCAAGCGAATGCCCCGTCTTCGCCTGAACCAACTGTTAAGGCAAAAGATAAAACATCGTCATCAATTCAAGAAGAAAAATCTTCTGATGATTCTTCTAGACCAACAGTAGTTAATAAGCCCCCTCTTGTCCCCCAAGCTTCTATTAATCAACCTCAGATTTTAAATGATGGTCGAATTGTTGCTTCACCAAGAGCGAAAAAACTTGCTTCTCAAATGGGAATAGATTTAGCCACTGTTAGAGGATCAGGACCTCATGGACGGATACAGGCAGATGATGTTCAAAGAGCTAAGGGTCAACCTATAACTGTTCCATGGATTGCTGAAAGTGATGCTCCAGCTAAAAGTATCTTGGATATAACTCCTGTAGGAAAAAAATCTGTTGACTCAGGTAAACCACCTGCTGCAGGAAAAAGCTTTGGCTCCAGAGGTGAAACAATTTCATTCAATACTCTTCAACAAGCAGTAAATAGGAATATGGAGGAAAGTTTAAACACTCCATGTTTCAGGGTCGGATATTCAATCCTTACAGATGAATTGGATTCTTTTTATCAGAACGTAAAACCA
>CACFCB010000023.1 GCA_902564695.1 uncultured Prochlorococcus sp.
GTTTTAATTTTTGATACCACCTTGAGGGATGGAGAGCAGTCCCCTGGTGCAAGTCTTAATTTAGAAGAAAAATTGGCTATAGCTCAACAACTTGCAAGATTAGGTGTTGATGTTATCGAGGCTGGATTCCCTTTTGCAAGTCAAGGAGATTTTGCTGCAGTTCAAAAAATTGCAGAGCAGGTTGGTGGTGAAGAAGGACCTATTATTTGCGGACTCTCGAGAGCATCCAAGCCTGATATAGAGGCTTGTGCTAAAGCATTAGCACCTGCCCCAAAAAAAAGGATTCATACTTTCATAGCAACAAGTGATATTCACCTTGAACACAAACTAAGGAAGTCTCGAAAAGATGTTCTTGGAATTGTCCCTGAAATGGTTTGTTATGCCAAAGGATTTGTTGATGATGTTGAATTCTCTTGTGAGGATGCAGCAAGAAGTGATTTAGATTTTTTGTATGAAGTTATTGAATTAGCAATATCCTCAGGGGCTAATACGATAAATATCCCAGATACGGTTGGTTATACAACACCTTCAGAATTTGGAGATCTCATTTCAAATATCAACAAAAACGTACCGAATATTAACGAAGCAGTACTTTCAGTGCATGGTCATAATGATTTAGGCCTTGCAGTTGCAAATTTTCTTGAGGCTGTAAAGAAAGGAGCCAGGCAACTTGAATGCACTATTAACGGAATTGGAGAAAGAGCTGGTAATGCTGCTTTGGAAGAATTGATTATGGCTTTACATGTAAGAAAAGCATATTTTAATCCTTTCTTTGGAAGATCTCCAGAGTCTCCAACACCTTTAACAGCTGTCAGGACAGAAGAAATAACTAAGTCCTCTCGATTGGTTTCAAACTTGACTGGTATGGTCGTTCAACCAAATAAAGCTATCGTTGGGGCAAATGCTTTTGCTCACGAATCTGGAATTCATCAAGACGGTGTATTAAAAAACAGACTTACCTATGAAATTATTGATGCACGAACAATTGGACTGTCAGATAATAAAATTTCTTTGGGCAAATTGAGTGGTAGAAGTGCTGTTAGGGCAAGATTAGAGGACCTCGGATATGATTTAAATAGAGAAGATCTTAATGATGCCTTTGCTAGATTTAAGGACTTAGCTGATAGAAAAAGAGAAATAACAGATCGTGATTTAGAGGCAATTGTTAGTGAACAAGTTCAGCTCCCAGAAGCTTTATTTCAATTAAAATTGGTTCAAGTAAGTTGTGGAACATCTTTAAGGCCTACCGCAACAGTTACTGTCGTTGGAGAAGATGGAGAAGAGAAAACCTCTGTATCACTTGGTACAGGCCCAGTTGATGCTGTTGTTAGAGCATTGGATTCACTTACAGAAGAACCAAATGAGTTGATTGAATTCTCCGTTAAGTCAGTAACAGAAGGGATTGATGCTTTAGGAGAAGTTACGATTCGCATAAGAAGGGATGGTAATCTTTTCTCTGGGCACTCAGCAGATACTGATGTTGTCGTTGCAGCGGCCCAAGCATACATAAATGCCTTGAATAGGTTGATAGCTTCTGAAGGAAGAAAATCTATTCATCCTCAACATGACTTAGCAAAATTTGATAACAAAGGTGTTTGAGAAACTTATTCCCTTCTTGAGTTTTACTTAATTAATTCATGTTTATACGTCGGATTTAGGTAAATTTTTTAGAAAATTCGTTTTAATGATTCAAGCAAGTATTAAAGTAGTGTATGACGATTTAATATGTGCACATAAATGGCTTTAGCAAGAAACCTTTATAGACTTATTGCACTTGATGGATCACCTCATCCAGTACTAGATGCTCCTTATGAAAGTATTGATGCAGCTGTTGTTGCTGCAAAGGTTTGGTGTGATGGGCAGGGATTAAGTTGTGCTCTTAAAGAACGAGGTATTGGTGTGCAAGTGCTTGCCGCAAATGGGACGTGGAGAACAGTTTGTTATCCTTCCAATTGTTTACATTCTGCTATTTCGTAAAAAACATTAGTAATTTATTATTTAATTTTAAAATAGATTTTTAAATTAAATAATAAGTGTATAAATATATTTAAAATTAATCAAATATAGTTTTATATGATTATTGAAATTTTGTTTTCAGTTCTTTAATATATTTCAATAAAAAAAAACTTGTAATTTATTTAATTATTTCGACTTTAATTGTTTACTTTTATAATAGAATAATTTTTTCCAAATGAGCTTAGGCTTGCGTGGTTACTGGACGCTTACTTGGTTTGGATTGGTTTCAAATACGCTCGCCATTCCTTTTATCGCATTTGTAGTTGGATCTGGACCACCTCTTCAAACGGCCAACATTACTCTGGCTATTAGTCTTGCTTGGCCGGCTGCCATAACTGGAATTGTTGCATCAGCAGGCCTATTCGCTCAAAGGGGGTGGGGGGTAATTCTCTCAATAATTTCATTATCAATGACTCTATCCGGTACTTTGCCTTATGGAATAATAAGGTTGATTAGAGTAAAAGATGTTTTTGGTATTAGTGGATTAACATTATTGATTGCGTTGCTAAATTTATTAGCATTACTTTACTGGTGCAGAAGAGGACATAGGAGAATAAGGCTTTAATTAATTTTTTAGTGAATTAAAACTTGGATATTTTAATCTTCTGTGACGCATTCTTCTCCACACGGTAACAAAAGCCCTTAGTATTAATTCTATTTCTGCTCTGGTCAAACTGCTTTCTTTTAATTGTCCATCAAGTTGTCGAGATTGAATGATTTTTCTAACAGTTTTGCATGCATCACTATCTGAAGAAGAAGCATCTAGAGCTCTTAAGGCAGCCTCACAACCATCTGCGAGCATAAGAATGCCAGTTTCTTTTGAATGAGGAATTGGTCCTTTATAACGAAAACGTTTTTCAGAGGCTGAAGGATCACTCTCTAGGGCTTTATGGAAGAAATATCCCATTTTTAATGTGCCTTGATGTTCTGGAATAAAATCAGCTATTGGGCTTGGAAGTCTATATCTTCTTGCGAGCTTTAACCCCTCATCTACATGGGCTTGGAGAATATCTGCGCTTTTGTATGGGTCTTTAATTTCTTCATGTGGATTAATTCCATCTTGTTGATTTTCAATAAACCAATTAGGGGCATGTAATTTTCCTACGTCATGATAAAGAGCACCAGTTCTTGTTAGATCTACATCAGCTCCAATTACTCTTGCTCCTTCTTCCGCAAGACTTAAAATCGTAAGAGTGTGTTCAAATGTTCCTGGAGCTTCTCTAGATAAACGACGAAGTAATGGTCGCTCTTGATCTGCAAGCTCCATTAATCTTGCTCTAGTTAGTAAGCCAAATGTATTTTCTAAGATTGGAATAATTAATATTGTTATCATTAACATCGCACTTATAATTAGTGCTTCATTGAAAAGAGAATTAGGATCAAAAGATAAGTTATTAAATTTTAAACTTTCGGTTTTAATTACTTGCTTAAAAATAAACCATTGTCCTAGTAATGCTCCAAAAGGAATGAAAACAGCTATTTGAAGAACTTGTGCACGGCTTCTCATTCTTCTGCCTAGAAAAGCAACAAAAGAACCAGCTATGTAAGCAATTATTAATCTGACTTCATCTAGTCCATTTAGAGATGATGGCCAAATCAGGCTAGCAGTTGCCATCCATGCTAACGAAGTAACTGTTCCTATTCCTTGAGAAAGAAGTAAAGCAGGAGGGAGTATTAGCTGTAATGGACTTGCTAATGGTCCTAGCCAATTTTTAGTTAATTGTATAACTAATAATAAAGTTAAAGAAAGTAGACCATGCCTTGCTTGTAGACGAGGTTTCTCTCTTCTCATAATCATAAGAAGTAGGCCACACGCTCCTAATGATTCCATGAAAGTTACTAACCATTTTAATGGTCTAGGACTACGATTTACCTTATTAAAATACTCAAGAACATCAAATTGCTGAGAACTAATTGGTTGTCCTTTTTTTATAATTAAACTCCCTTTCTTAACTTGTATTTTATTTATACCTTCTTTCAAGATTAGATTTTCAAGTAGTTTATTTGTTCTGTCTGTATCTACTTTTAAATTGCTTTTTTGATAAAAACTATTAGATAGAATTTTTATTCCTAATGTCCTATTTGGAGAATTTCTTTCACCCAGATCTATTAATTGTAAAGATGCTGCTTCATTTAGTTGATCAAGTGCAAGTGTTTTGATAATACCTTGTGAGAGCATTCTCTTTGATGCTTTCTTGATTTCTTTTTCCCAGATTTGCAAATCATTATCATTGGTTTTTATAAGCCAGTCTTTTTCTAATGTAGTTAATTTTATTTTATTAATACCTTCACTAAAATTTCTTTCTTTTGCTGTGCGAAGTCTATTGATTTGTTTTAATACAATCTTTTCTAAATTTTCTGTTTGTTTTTTATCTGTTATTTGTACAAAATTTTCTATTAAACCTTTCCTTTTTTCTTGTAATGCTTGAGTGTCAGTTACGGCTGCATCTATTGGTGCTATTTCATTAAAGGGAGCAATATCTCCTGGTTTGAGATCGGGAACAGCAAGTAACTTATAACTTGAGAATATTGCTACTAATAGACAAACCATTAATAGTCCTAACTTATCAGTAGATGACCAGCGAAGTATTGGGCGCCTGGGAGATTGACTTCCTAACCATATTCTCCAGATCTTTTTGAGACCAGGTAATTTAGTAAAAGAGTTGTTCACCAAAATCTAACGCCAGATTTGTTGGCTTGATTTAACGAAACTAAATTCATTTTTTTATGGCAAACATTTTAGATGGGAAAAAACTAGCTCAGGAAATTGAGTTAGTACTTAAACAGACTATCGAATCTGGATTAAAGGTTGTGAAACGTTCTCCTGGCCTCGCTGTGATAAGGGTAGGAAACGATCCTGCAAGTGGAGTTTATGTCAATTACAAAGAAAAAGCATGCGATCGTATTGGTGTAAGAAGTTTTCCTCAACACTTGAAAGAAGATATTTCTATGGAGGAACTTACAGAAAAAATAAAAATATTGAATTTAAATGAAAATATTGATGGGATTTTATTGCAACTTCCTTTACCTTCTCATCTAAATGAATCTTTATTGCTTAGTGGTATTAATCCAGATAAAGATGCTGATGGTTTACACCCTTTGAATTTAGGAAGATTAATAAAAGGTGAAAAAGGACCAAGATCATGTACTCCGGCTGGAGTGATGGCTTTATTAAAGCGAAATGAAATCAAAATAGAGGGGAAGAGAGCTGTTGTTGTGGGTAGAAGCATCTTAGTGGGGAAGCCTATGGCTTTAATGCTTGAAGCGGCAAATGCAACTGTTACTATTGCTCATTCAAAAAGTGAAGATTTAAATTTCTTGACTAGAGAGGCTGATTTACTTGTTGTCGCTGCTGGGAAACCTCATCTGATTGGAGAAAATCATGTAAAAGAAAATTCTGTAGTTGTTGATGTTGGTATTCATAGAATCCCTTTAAACGAAGATAATTTGAATGAGAGCCAAAAATTTAAACTTTGTGGAGATGTAAAGATATTTGAGATTGAAGATAAGGTTGCTGCTTATTCTCCTGTCCCTGGAGGAGTAGGACCTATGACGGTAACAATGCTCTTGGCAAATACGGTTGATAGATGGCAAAAACATTGTGGATTACCTTTAACTATTAGTCATTTACTTCCATGAATCACGATGTCCTGAGAGAATTGGAAGGAATCGAGTTTTTGCATGCAGGAAGCAATCGCTTCTTTTGACTTCGCTGGGTATCTAGAGAAAGCTAGATCTCGTGTTGAAGATGCGCTAGATGCGTCTCTTGGCCCAGAAAAGCCAGAAAAGCTTAGAGAATCTATGCGCTATTCCCTTTTGGCCGGGGGGAAAAGATTAAGGCCGATACTTTGTCTTGCTGCTTGCGAACTTGCGGGAGGAGATGTTGAAAAAGCGCTGCCTACAGCAGTAGCTCTGGAAATGATTCACACGATGTCTCTGATTCATGACGATCTTCCCTCAATGGACAATGACGATCTTCGTCGTGGGCGTCCAACAAATCACAAGGTCTATGGTGATGCTGTAGCCATACTTGCTGGTGACGCTCTATTGACTAGAGCCTTTGAGATGGTATCAATTCGTACAGAAGGAGTTCCTTCGGAAAGACTTTTGAAAATAGTTGGCGAGTTGTCTTTAGTCGCAGGAGCTCCTGGACTAGTTGGAGGGCAAGTAGTTGATCTCGATTGTGAAGGTAAAGAAGTTGATTTAGAGACTTTGGAATATATTCATCTTCATAAAACTGGCGCTCTGCTAAAAGCATGCGTTACTTGCGGAGCTCTTATTGGTGGAGCAGATGAGAAGCTTTTAAGTTCCTTAAGTGTCTATGCAAAAGGAATTGGCTTGGCATTTCAAATTATTGATGACATTCTGGATGTAACAGCAAGTAGTGAAATATTGGGCAAAACAGCTGGAAAGGATTTAATTGCAGATAAGACTACTTATCCTAAATTGCTTGGACTTGAGGAATCAAGGCGGAGAGCAGATTATTTAGTCTCTCAAGCAAAAAATGCTCTAGAGCCTTGGCCAGAGAAATCAAAACCTCTTCTTGCCTTGGCTGATTACATAACAAGCAGAGATAGATGAATATTAACCAAGTTTCAAACGCTCAATTTATTAATATTCTCGATAATGCAGTATTGGCTTGGGGACTTGCTGCATGTGGTATTGCTCAATTTTCAAAATTGATATTTGAGTTGATTTCCAAAGGTAAGTGGCGCCCTTCAGTACTTGTAGAAACCGGAGGTATGCCATCAAGCCATTCTGCTCTAGTTACGGGAACAGCCGCAGGGGTGGGCCTTCAGCTTGGATTTAATGATCCGATATTTGCTTTAGCTTCAACAATTGCCTTTATTGTTATGTACGATGCCAGTGGAATAAGAAGATCGGCAGGACTGACTGCTGCCAAAGTTAATCAAATTTTAAAAGGAAATTTAAAAGAATTCTCAAGTGAAACTTCTTTAAAAGAATCTTTGGGACATACAAAAACAGAGGTATTGGTCGGAAGTCTTCTTGGACCAAGCATAACTTTACCTGGCATTCTCTTCGTTGGTTCTCCTTTGCATCTATTGCAAATGATGGGAATAATTTCTGGGTGAAAGAAGAAAAATTAAAAGAAGATTGTGATGTTTTAACAGAGGATCAAAAAAAGTCTCTTGAGAAATTTTGCGAATGGCTTAATAGTCCATATTCTTTTAAGCCTTTTGTTATGAAAGGTTTTGCTGGTAGTGGCAAAACATTTTTATCAATGAAATTTTTAAAACAAGTAGATGAGTTAGGTTTTTGTTGGACGGTTGTTGCGCCTACTCATAAAGCTGTAGGTGTTTTAAGAGAGTGTTTGAAACGTGAATCTATTCAACCTACTTGGTTCCCTTCTACTATTCATCGTTTGCTTCGGCTGAAATTAAAAAGAAAGGCGGATCTAGAAATATGTGACAAGACAGATCAAACCGAGAGCTCTTTGGAGAATTTAGGTCTTGTCTTAATTGATGAAGCATCAATGATTGATTCTAAATTGTTAGAAATAACTCTTGAATGTGCAAGAGGCAACAATACACGTTTGGTTTTTGTAGGAGATCCTGCTCAACTTCCTCCTGTCGGCGAAAACTCAAGCTCGGTTTTTCTAATGAAAAGAGCAATAAATACTGAACTTAATGAAGTGGTTCGTCATCAAGGACCTGTCTTAAAATTAGCAAAAGGTATTAGAGACGGGCAGATCCCATGTGATCAGCCTCCTATATTGCCAATTGTTAATTCTGAGAAAGGCAATGTAGGCATATTAGATAGAAAAACTTGGTTAGAAAAAGCTAAGTCCGCATTGAGATCATCTTCTATTGAGGATGATTACGACAGAGCGAGAATTTTGTCTTATACAAATCGAATTGTTGATAATTTGGTGCCCCATGCAAGAAGAGCTGTGCATGGGGATATGGCTGATCAATATCAGGTTTTGCCTGGTGAGGTGTTAATTAGCCGGAAGGCAGTGATGATAAATGCATCAATTAATAATAATGAAGTTGGAGAAGAACCCGATATTTTGATTAGTTCAAATAGAGAGATGGTTGTTGAAGATGTTATTCCAAATAGCTTTGAGTTTTCTTCTTTGGATATCTGCCAAGATTTTGAAAACTCGCTTCCAATTGTTGAAACTCAAATAGCTAGAGTGAGATGCGATCAAAAAGAATTTTCTTTGCGATTAATGCCTCAAATTGGTTCTAAATCTCGTGCGGACTTAGAACTTGTATTGAATAAATTAAGCAGTCAGGCAAGAGATAGAGGAAAGAAAAATAGTTCTTCAATATGGAAACTTTTCTTTTCTCTAAGAGATTCATTTGCTGATTTAGGTCCTGCCTCTGTACTTACAATTCATAGGAGTCAAGGGAGTACTTTTAGAGATGTCTTTATAACTTCTGATGTATTTTGGCCTAAAGATTTGGACTTTAGAAGGCGACTTCTCTATGTTGCTGTAAGCAGGGCTAGTGAAGGAGTTTGGATTGTTGGAGATAATAAAAACAAAACAAATAAAAACCTTTTAGGAAAATTATTAATCGAATAGTCTTTAATATAAAGAATTGATAACACTCTTTTTCCAATTATCTATAATTTTGGGAGAACTTGCCCAATGAAGATGTATCCAGCTTGCATGAATCAAATGATTACAAAAACCTTCATTTTTTCTATCTATATTCCATCCTTTAACATCCCATAGTGGTTTAAATTTTTCATTATAGGTTTCATTAACTAATTCCCAACGATGAAATTCATGTCCAATTAATTTTTTACCAGGAGAAGTTATAGGACTATTGTTTTTACTAATAGCTTCTCTATAACCAATATTTAAACTTCCCTTTTTAGCTTTGAAAGGTAATATTCCAGCCATTGAGTGTTCTCTTCCTTCTAAGTCAAATATACTTTTGCCTAAAAGCATCATCCCTCCACATTCTGCATATACAGGAAACTTTTTCGAAAATATTTTTATAGACTCTAGACTTGTTTTTGAATTACTTAATTGTTTTGCATGTTGCTCGGGGAAACCACCAGGGATTATCAATCCTTTTGCCTCTTTTGGGATTTCTTTGTTTTCTAGAGGTTTCCACTTAATTGTTGGCATACCATTATTTTCTAGTAATTCTTTTGTTTCTTGATATTTAAAATGAAATGCCTCATCTTCAGCTATCGCAATGGGATGGAGTAATACTGAATCATTCCTTGATGAATATTTAATTCTCTTATCTTTAATTTTAGGGGAGGTCAAAAGATTCTTAAAATTTTCTATATCTAAATATTCTCGGGCAATTGAGGCCCACTTCTTAACTTTAAATTCTAAGTCTAGAATCTCATGAGCTGGCGCTAAGCCAAGATGTCTTGTTGGAAGTTTTAAGTCTTTGCAAATAGGTAAGCAACCCAATGATTTTATATTAATTTGATTAAGAACTTCCAATAAGATTTTTTTATGTCTTGGGGTTTGAACATTGTTTAGGACAATACCTGCAATTTTTAATTGTTTATCATGCTCTTTGAAACCTTTTATTATTGCTGCTAATGATGCAGCTTTTCCACTTGCATCAACCACAAGAATTATAGGTAAATTTAAAACCTTAGCTAATTCAGCTGTACTTCCTTTTGAGCTACTTCCAATACCATCAAATAATCCCATCACTCCCTCAATAAGTGAAAAATCACTTAACCCTCCAAAATGATTAAAACTTTCTTTCACCCATTCTTTACCTGAAAGAATTAAATCAAGGTTTCGACAAGGTTTTTTTGAGACTGCAGTAAGTTGTTGAGGATCTAAATAGTCCGGTCCAACTTTAAAAGTTTGAACAGTTTTATTGATGCTTTTTATCCAAGAAATTATAAGAAGACTTAAAAGGGTTTTCCCACTATTGCTGGATGTAGAAGAAATTATGCATGCCATTTAGAGATGAAATTTATATGTACTGATTTACTAAATTAAGTATCTCTTTAGCTATTGGTGTCGCACTTGCAAGTAAAGGACTGGTATTGCCTCTGCTACTGGATAGTAATCGAGCAACATCATTTTCCAGTGAGCTTTTTTGAATAGGAACAACTTGCTCTATAAGTTCCATTCTTGCCATGCCTCCAGCCTCTAATCTCATGCATTCTCCAGATTCTGAGGCAAGAATTACACAAATATCATTTTTGGGTTTGCTTTTATCTTTTGCTATTAATCTCAAACCTACTATTTGTCCTGGATTAATGCTTGGCTTTCCAATTGGTAGAGAGGTTAAGCAAACAGTGACTAGCTTTTTGTCAGGACGAATAAAATCGACTTCTATATGCTCTTTCTCTGATGAGATACAACTGTTTAGCCTCCAGTTAAGTCTATCAGCAAGCCATGCGGCAAGAAAAAGTCCTTGAACTGATTGGTTACCTTCAATATCAATATCTATTTTTTCTAAATTATCAAGTGCATTTCTTCTTTGTAGAGGATCGAATACCATTGCTAAAGTTTCTCTCCAACCCCGTAATCTGAGCCAATTTAAATCGTTTACAGCTTGTCCAGATTTAATTCTTTGGAACAACAAATTTAAGCAGTCTTTGGGTTCACCTAATGCAGTATCAATAATTAATCTTCGATTTGGCAGGGCTAGGGTATCAAGGAATTCAGGAGCCTCGTCAATCCTTCCATTCCACCAAAGCCAAGAGGGAAGTTCATCAGGGACAAGAGTTTCTACAATTTCAAGCCCATCATTGATGGCAGTTTTATTTCCTCTTAGAACAACAACATCACCACAAGTTGTCTTTCCTCCCCCTTCTTCAGGAAGAGGACAATATGCTGCTACTAGAGTTTCCAGACTATTTTCTTTTTCAATTGTTGGCGCAATAGTTATTAATCTTCTTGGTTGCAAATTACTAATTGAAGTGTCAATGTGTTGCCCTCTTAGATCTTCTACATTTTGAATCAAATCCTTACTCTGAATTGAAGATTGAACTCTAAAATCAAATGGAGAAGTGCAATTTGGTAGATCTCCTTCTAAAACAATTTTTCTTGCGGCTTCAATAAGATCAATTCGTTGATTTCCAACTATGGGACCAGAAATTTTTCCTGTTTTGACTAGTTTTTGCTCAATCCAAGCAGGTTGCCAAATAATTAAACAAAAAGTATTGGCTCCTTTACTTCCTCTTTCATCATGTGACCATAGTTGATCAAGATAAGTTGGGATTTCTGATGGAGGTAGCTGAAGAGGAGTTTGAAGAGTTAGTTGAGGAGACATCTAATTTAGTTGAATAAAAGATTTTGATCTAAGTTGCTTAAGGCCTTCTCCAGAGAAGTTGATCTTTGCCAATTAGGAGATCTGATTCAGTCGGTCCCCATGTTCTTGATTCATATTGATATACGGGTAATTCCCATGGTGAATCTTCGATTATCTCAAGTAGAGGTGTATATAAACGCCAGGCTGCCTCCACTTCATCACTTCTAGTAAATAAGGTTGGATCTCCAAGCATTGCATCAGCAAGAAGTCTTACATAACCTTCATCTGATGGCTCACCAAAGGATTCGTCATAGGAAAACTCCATGTTTACAGGTCTGCTTCTCATTCCAGATCCTGGTGATTTCACCTCGAAACTAAATTCTGCACCTTCATTAGGTTGGATTCTTAGAATTAATTGGTTGGAAGTGGGACATCCTCCAGCTGCATCAAAAAGATGCACAGGAGCTTCTCTGAAAGTTAGGACTACCTCACTGAGCCTTTTTGGTAGTCTTTTCCCAGTTCTTACGTAAAAAGGTACTCCCTGCCATCTCCAGTTATCAATGAATAACTTCATCGCTACATAAGTTTCCGTTGTACTATTTGAATTAACCCCAGGTTCTTCTCTATAGCCAAGGAGAGGATCATCTTTGCTACCACCTTTGGAATATTGTCCTCTTACACAGCATTCCCAAGGTTTCTCTTCGTTGGCAAGTTTGGCTGCCTGAAGAACCTTGGCTTTCTCATTCCTAATGGCTTCTGGATCAAAATGTCCAGGTGGTTCCATTGCTGTTAAAGCAAGCATTTGAGTAAGATGGTTTTGAACCATATCTCTAAGAGCTCCAGAGGACTCGTAATAACCAGCCCTATCTTCTACTCCAACAGTTTCTGAACTTGTGATTTGAACACTGGAAATGTAATTTCTATTCCAAATAGGTTCAAAAATAGTATTAGCAAATCTAAGAACAAGAATATTTTGAACAGTCTCTTTTCCTAAATAATGGTCTATTCGAAATATTTGACTTTCTTGAGCACAGCCTTGAACTAGAGAATTTAATGATTGAGCGCTATTGAAATCTCTCCCAAAAGGTTTTTCAATAACAACTCTACTTCTTTTGGGATCTTTCAATAAACCTGCAGCCGCTAAAGCTCTGCATCCACTGCCATAGAACTTTGGGGATACTGAAAGATAAAAAGTTCGATTTCCATGGGTAGCTCTTGATTTATCAATTATTTCAAGTCTTTCTCCAAGTTTTACCAGGTGATCTGGTTGTTGGAGATCTACTGGCTCATAGAAAAGGTTTTGAGAAAATAGTTCCCATTCTTTTGGACTTTCTTTTATTTGAGAAGAAAGTCCTTCTTCCATCTTTGTCTTAAATATTTCATCAGTCCAAGGTCTTCTTGCACAACCTAAAATGGCAAACTCACTTGGTAATCTTCTTTGTTTGAAAAGCTCAAATAAAGCAGGAACAAGTTTTCTATGAGTTAGATCTCCTGATGCACCAAAAATGACAAGACATTGAGGAGGAACTACTCGCTCTTGGCGAAGTCCAACTCTCAAAGGGTTCGTTACTGTCATGCTCATTAATAATTTCCTTACCAATTAGATGAGAAATATTAAATTCAAATTGCTTCCAATAAATCCGACATTTTTATGGCCGGATCCCCAAAAACAAAATTGATGTTGTTAGGTGAATATAGAAAAAATATTTCTAAAAGTAATTAATAATTATCGCTTTCCAAACTTTTAAAATTTTCTAATATGTCTCAGCGTGCCATCTTCCTTCTTTTCTAAGTTTTGGTCTAAGTTCTGCCCAATCTAAACCTTTAGCAGAAGCAGCTGTTGTCATAGCCTCATCTATTCCAGGCTCCATTCCTTTAAGACCGCATAGATAAATATGAGTTTTAGGATTTTCAATCATTGTGAAAATCTGTTCTGCATACTCAAGAACTCTATCTTGAATATACATCCTTCCTCCTTGTGTATTTTTTTGTTCTCTACTAATAGCTTTTGTATATTTGAGGTTTTCGGGAAATTTTGATTTGTAGTGCTCAAAATCAGCGTCATAAAGTAAGTTTGCGGTTTTAGGGGCGCCCATAAATAACCAAGCTTTTCCTCTGAAATTCCACTGATGTTTCTCAATCTCAGTAGGCTCAAACATTCTTCTTAAATAGGCTCTCATCGGAGCGATACCAGTACCTGTAGCAAGCATGATAATATTCGAGTCTTCTTCTTCAGGCAGAAGCATTTCTTTACCAACAGGCCCACTAATTTTTACTTTGTCTCCTGGAGATAAGTTACATAAATAAGTAGAACAAACGCCGTTTATTGTTTCACCATCTTTTTCATATTGAAGCTGTCGTACGCATAAAGAAAGAGTATTCCCAGAGAAGTTGTCTCCGTATCTTGTGCTTGCAATTGAATAAAGTCTTGGCCTATGGGGTTTACCTTTTGCATCCTCACCTGCAGCAAGTATCCCACAACTTTGACCTTCAACATATTTAAATTCTGGGTCTGCACCTGAAAGATCAAAAGTTATATGCTGTACTTTTCCTATGGCTCCATCTTTGAGTACAGAATAATTCTCAGTGACTGTACCGACGAAAGGTGCCTTTGGTTTATAAGTGTTTACTGGTACATCTGAATGAGGTTTCTTTGCAGTTGCAGCAGCTTTTGCTGGTGCAGCAGCTTTTGCAGGTGCAGCAGCTTTTGCAGGTGCAGCAGCTTTGATTTGATCACTCAAAGTATTTTTACCATTACGCAACATTGCTCCAAATGAATATTGCCTGCGTATTAGATAGAAAAACCCAATAATTATAGGTATATGTGCAAGTCCACCAAGTACTACTTTTGTCTCTGAGTAAGCCATAAGAACTCAAATTAGAATGTGAGAATACCAATAAGAGGTGACATTTAGCTGTTTTATCTTGATATTACTAATTTAAAAGGTCATCTTTTAATACCGTCACATGTTCATAAATATTCCTAAATCATTATGCTCACCTGCCTTTTAAAGGATTTGATTTTTTTTCCAATTAATGTATTTATTTTTATCTTTCAAATTTTATTAATGTCGAACGTTAAAAATTTAAAAAAAGAAATTTTCCGAATTTTAAATTCCAAGTAGATATATCTTTATTTATTTCGAGCAAGTTATTGTTGTTTGCTTGCTTGATTTTTAAGTTTTCAATAATTTTATTAATAGCCCCAAGGGGATTCGAACCCCTGTCGCCTCCGTGAAAGGGAGGTGTCCTAGGCCTCTAGACGATGGGGCCAGATGTAGTGATTAAAAACAAATGAAGATAATCACACTTAAAAATTACGGGCCAACCTTGCCACTCGTCAAGGCTTCTTGATCCTTCTTTTGACCTCGCCATACAGGAACTGTGAAATAGAAACATGCCCCTTCGGTTGGTTTGGAAACCACCCAGATCTTGCCTCCGTGTACCTCAACAATTCGTCTGCAAACTGAAAGACCAATGCCATAGCCGATTGTCTCTTGAGAAGTTTGTGGGAGTCTTACTCGATCAACAAAAATTCTTTGTTGTTCTTCTGGGGGGATACCGGGACCATTATCGCGAACAATTACTTCAACCCATTGATTTGTTCTGTGAAGCATTGTTATAAAAATCTCACCTTCATCCTTGGAAAATTTCAATGCATTTTCTATGAGGTTTAACAAAACCTGCATCATCCTTCGTTGATCAGCAAAAACAGATGGTAAATCTGTTGGAATATCTGTATTTATTTGAATCTTTCTATTAAGCCATAGCTTTTCAAGCTCAAGAATTGCTTCTGCGGTGATACTTGCAAGATCAACTTTTTGAGGATTAAATAATGTTTCCCAACGAGTACTACCTACCTCCAGTAAATCCATAGAAAGTAATTCAATTTCTTCGAGCCTTCTTTTTAAAACTTCTTGGAATTTAGACATACTTATTTGACCTAATTTTTGGCTTTGAAGGGCCAATCCAGCTGCAGTTAGTGGAGTTCTCAATTCATGAGCAACCATTCTTAAAAGACTTTCTTGTGAATGTATTTGATTTGTGAGAGTTTCATTTTCTTGCCTAAGAACAAGAAGTTCATCTTCAAGAAGGAGTTCTTTTTGTGTTTGATTCGAGTCAATTGTTGAAGGTTTAAGACTTATTCCGATTCCTTTTATGACACCTTCATGTTGCCATCTTGGTAGCCAGGTCTTAACTTGACCAAATATTGAACTTCCAGCAAAAATTTGCTTAGGGCTAGGTTCTAATTTGATTAGAGCAGGAATTGCTACTAATTTATGTAATTCAAGTAATTCAGGATTCTCAGCAGGGTCTGATAACTCAAGAGTGACCCTAAAGCCACAATCTTCCCCTTCTAAATAATTTATCAACGAAATAATATCTCTCCTTGAGAGATGGTGACGAGATGCCACAAGCAACAGTTTTAACTGTCGTCTATCAGTAGCTTCGGCACTAATCACAGTGACGAGCAATTGCAATAATTACGTACACCTTAAGGTAATGAGACTCATTTTAGGTTTTCGCTAATAATTAAGTGAATACTTTTAATTTTCTCAATCCCAGGTAAATGGCAATTTCTTATTCATCTGGTATTGGGAATCCTAAAAATTCTTCTGAAGGTATAGATAGGTTGAGAATTAATTTTGATTCTAATTTGAGAAGGTGGTTCAATCGAAATATAGGATTGTGGCATTCAAGAAGACAATATTTTTTTGATGACGAAAAGCCTGTTAATTTGGATATGTTTATCAATGTAGAAAAAATAAATGACAATAATTGTGAATTTGAAACCTATCGTTTTAAATGGTGGTGTGAGGATCAGATGGATTTCTTTATTAAAAGATCAACTTTTAAAAGTGAAGGAATAATTACTGTGCGATTACAAGGCCACCAATTATTTCGTGAGAGTTCTTATCTATCTGATTCATCAAGCCTATCAAGTGTAAGACAAGTTGATGAGCACGAATTGATTTTTGAATCTAATTACGATAATTGGTATATTTTAGAACATACACGTTTAATAGATCAGGACAAATTTAGATCCAGAGTTATTTATAGTTGGTTGAATGATAAATTAAAGATAGTTGAAAACCATCATGAAATAAGGATTAAGAATCCCAACTGATAATTTTATAAAATCTATCTTTTTGGACTTTAGTAGAATATTATGTTTTTTAATTTGCATATTTAAAAATCTTTTCTAGATTTTTTATTGCAAACGATCTATACGGATGTAAT
The DNA here is from genome assembly GCA_902564695.1 of uncultured Prochlorococcus sp. Taxonomy (GTDB): domain Bacteria; phylum Cyanobacteriota; class Cyanobacteriia; order PCC-6307; family Cyanobiaceae; genus Prochlorococcus_B. The sequence continues at coordinate 16,470 of CACFCB010000023.1, forward strand.
TACTTAACGACAATGAAGAATTTTCCAAGAAAAAAAATCTTCGCCATATCTATTTTTGTTGCTTCAATACTTCTATCAAGTTGTAGCTCATCGCTAAAATCAGAGTCTAATCCAGCTAAGAATAATTCTTTAAAAAAAGAAATTAAGTTTAAGCCAGCTAGTCAAGAAGAAATCAATTTATATAGGCAAATTGGTATTAGTTATTTTTGTCTCGCTAGACAAGCAAAAGTTGAGTTTCCTCAATCAATATCAATTGCTTCAAATAATTTTGCTTTAATAGTTTCAAAAAAACATGGTGGCCTTATTAAGGATATTGGCGATAAGAAATTAACAAATGAACAGATA
>CACFCB010000024.1 GCA_902564695.1 uncultured Prochlorococcus sp.
TGAACTAAATTGATCGATCCAATACTCCAATCCATCTGCGTCAGGCAATAGAGCGAAGACAATTAATTTATTTTAATTTTTTTACAATGATCCACGTAACTATAGCTACTCCTTTTTCGTTAAGGCGCGCTACTTTATTTACCGGATTTGAAAGGTTATGTGGAACAGGAGTGAATCTAAATCCAAGCTCGCAAATGATCCCAACTAATCTATTCCCCCATTCTCCAAGGTTAACTATTTCTAAATTATTACTTTTAAAGATTGATTTAAGACCTTGACCTGTAAAGCGTAAATAATCTCCTGGACAAGCATGAAAAGGATTCATGAAACATGTCGTAATTATTGCATATCCATTTGGCTTAAGTAATCGCTCTGTCTCTTTAGCTACTTCCCAAGGTGAACCTTCAATATGTTCTAAAACTTGGTCACTTAATATCAAATCAAATGCATTTGTTTTTAATCCAGTATTCGGAAATGCACAATCAGGATATTGAATTGAAGTAATTGATTCTTTTCCGAATTTTAATCCAGTATTGATACCCAAACCGGTGCTTCCTGAAACGTCAAGTACATTTTTAAACTCTCTATTATTAAGTTCACTATTTGAATGAACAAATTTAGCAATTGCTGTTCTATAAGCATATCTTGTAATATGTGGACCAAATCCTTTACTAGAATCTTGATAGCAAAAAGCTAATAATTCTTTTAATAATCCAAATGGTGATATCCATAAAGATTCTGGAAGTTTTATTTTTATGGGTGCATTTTCACCACTAGGCTTTGTATCCATAAGCTGTCCAAGTAAAAGTTGTCAAAATTATAATCTTTATTATTTATGCAAGATGTATTTATGATCTATCAAAACTATATAGTTAGATAGTACTTTGACTTTAGTTAATCTTTGATTGATATACCCATATCAAACGCGCTAACTTATCTAAGGTCTTTCTCTGAACAGTGGTTTCTCTCTTGTGAACTTCTTCCCCATTTGATTGTTCCAGAAACTATGGTGTTTCGTATATGGTTTGCTATATCGTTATTATATCAACAAAACATAGTTATTGGAACGCTAAAACCCTTGAAAGTTCGATTTATTCATAACTTAGATTTGTATTAAATGATCGTTTTTATATTGTCCTCTTTTTGGAACACTAAAAATAGGTACTTTTCCCGTTGATCAGGTCACTCGGAAGGAGTTAAAACAGAAATAACAGAACAACTCCTCACACAATTTAGTTCTGTAGTAAAGAAAAGCACCCAAGGACACCAGTGAGTCGGGGTGCTTTTCTTAATGAAAGGTTGCCAAAAAGTCACTAATAAGTAGAAATCTCAACTCCCGTGATGAGGTGAGATTTTCGCAGTGGAAACAAGGAAACACTTGCGACTGATCTCACAAATAAATCGCCTATTCTAACGGGCGGTTTTTTGTGACTTTTCTAGAGTGGTCTGATGATATTTCCACCTCCACAAGTTGTGTTCGGATTACTGCTTTTGAGCACAGCAGTGGTTTTAATTTTCAATATCAGATACAACGCCTTTGGCAATAGCGAAGACGATCTTTGATTATGAATAAATTATGATGTTGACCTCTTTTGAATTTGATTAAAAAAGAAATAGCAGAACACTCCTCATCAAAATAGTTCTGTAGTAGAGGAAGACCCTTAGTGCCACTCTTAGGCAAGGGGTCTTTATTTTTGAGAGATAAACAGGTGTTTACTCTCATGTCCAAATAATTTGGTTTGATTAGAAATGGGGTGGAGTTCTAGCACTTGAGTTGTCGTAGGTCGGCGAAGTGATTAGTACGGGAAATGGATTGTTCACATGGATACAAAAGTGCTGAACTTAAAGGGGACGACCAAAATCTCGTCCCCTTCTTTAATGTGAAGAATTAGAACACTTATTTTTACTTCTTCCCTTTTTTCTTTTCCCAGAGCAATAAGGACATCCATACCTTCTAATGGTTCTTTTTGAATTTTCTCCTCCTCCCACTCATATCCTTTTGAGCATTTCCACCAAACTTTTTTACTACTTGCTTTTGTAAAACCCTTAGGAGGTTCTAAGCCCCCATTTTTTATTGGATGCCATTCCTTGGAAATTGAAGGGAAAAGAGTTGCTTAATCATTAATACCTTTTTTGAGTTTGGTTAAAGGCATAAGGAGAACTTACCTCTTCACGCAATCCTTTTTAAGTCAAGAGAATAATCACTTGAAAATCTGGACAAAAGTGGTATCTTTGTATTAGTTTTTTCGCCGTTTCAAGATTGCTAGGCAACTAGAGGATCCAGTGAGCGGGATCCTTTTTTTATCTCTGGAAATAACAAATGAATCAACCAAGCAGAGAAGCAATCCCAACTCCAACAGGATGGTTGATATCACCCACTTGAGAATTCTGTATGTTCTTTATTCGTGATCAAAAATCCGAAATGGCATTCCCGAGAGTGTATACACAACTCTGGTGTTGCCTCGAGGATGGCACTCCAAACAAATTAAAAAATACAAGAAGAATTGATCTCGAATCTGCTATAGAAACTTGGCATGAACGCTTAACCCAAGATTTGTAACTAATGGAATATCAGATACGTGATGCTGCTTAAGTTTGGTAAATAACATAGATATTTTCATGTGGTAGGAGTAGAAATAAATCAAGATTCATAGCACTCTCGAAGTTATTTAAAAGGGTAAGTGCATTGACTCTAAGGAGGCACTCACACCTCTTGAGTGGACAGAGAATACTTTTCGTGCGGTCTCTGCAATGGTCGGAACAACCCATACCCATGATTGATTTCAGGGTTTTTCCTTTTTCATTTTCCTTGCAATTAAGACAAAAGATACTGCTCCTGAAACAAGAATTATATTTATGAGTAAGTCATAATTAATATTCATATTTTAGTAATAATACTCTGGTGCTTTTACCCCTAGTTTGAATCATTTTAATGGGTTATAAAAGATTCAGGAGTCAACGCACTTCAATAGGTCTGGAGTGATGGACTCAAAGGGGGCGACCAAAATCTCGCTCCCTTATTTAATGGAAAAAATTGTCGGTGCTTGTGTTGATGCTGCTTAACCGTAATTAACTCTAAATTGCTCAAAAGGCAGACCAGTTTGACCTTCGATTTCTTTTTCTAAAGAGATCCACCATTCCTCTTCGTTTAAAGACACGTCATAAAAACTTCTTGCGAAATGTGCATTTATTTCATCAATACTATTAACCCCATATTCATCTAATGCTTCTTGCTCTGAATCAAACACTCCTTCACCGTCACCATCAATAACAACACTGACTTCCCACCAATTTTTACTTTCCCATTCTGGCAGTAAATCAAGTAATGCGTGTGGAGCAACAAGTTCTACTGACCAATTTCCACCACCTCTAAATCTTTCATTTTCATCTAAATCGTCATCGTTTATGTGATCCAAATAATTGTCTGCTCTCATCCTCTCAACTTGTTCTGGATTGAATTTTTTTATCCAATCTTCTATTTCTTTTTTAGTTTTATACATTTTTCAATCCCTTATTTCAGAAATGGAAGCAACTTATTAAAGGTTGCTGGAAAAGATCCAACAATTAGTGCCACTGCTCCAAGAACAACTGCCACGATTGCTGCATCCACTAGAAAATCTTTTTCCAGTTGTATTTCATCTCAACGTGACCATATCTGGGGTAGTGCATTCAGTTGGATATGAGATTACATTCTTTGCTGAAAAACCTGCACCGATAGCAACAAGTCCAATTACAAATATCCATTTAGATCTTTTACTGGAGAGCAATCTGTTCATAAAATTGACGTACTGATGTGAAGTTTCCATCAATGATAACAATAATGTTTTTTACCTAATGACCTTCAGAACTATTAGAAGTATTTGTCTTAGTTGCTTCGCACTCCTACTTATTCTCTACCCGTCCAAAATAGATGCTCTATCACATGATTGGGTTGCAGTTCCAAAGAGTCAGTACGGAGAGCAATTATGGGATAAGAACAGTATTCAAAAAAATCAAGATGGATCCATCCGAGTATTCAGCAAATTTATTCCTAAAAGCACTACTGACATTACTCAAGACATTTTGTACACGATGGATGTCAATTGTTCGGAAAATTCTTTTAGAGATGTTGCAGTAGGAGCAAAGGAATTTAATGAGTTCAAGAATCAAGATTCAGAATGGAATGATCCAAATGGAGATAAATTGATTTTGGGTGTTATCGATCAGGTTTGTGTTTTTGGAAATTAGATAAAAAGCAGACTATAAACGTCTAATAAATTCCGACCATATTACGACTATATGCCTAATACGCACCTTTTCTCATCACTTAAAATCCTTTGGCCTGGGTAGAGTTGGGAAGCGAGTTCCAGACCTGATTTAAAAACTGCGACTCAATTAAAACGAGTTGCGACTAAATTGTGATTAAAATACTCTTAATAGATATTAGTATTGATAGGAGTTTAGAGAAAGATTAATAGTCTCAATCCAGACGATGCGTATCAATTTTGATTATACAATGTAACTCAAGACTGAAGTTGTAGCATAGCTTTTGAAGAATATAGATTAAAGGGGTAACACTAAGGTAACAGTATTATAAGACGTATTATCTTGCTATTAGAAGGGGGTATGGGGGACTTTCGATCCTAGCTCGACACGTAATACGCGTTCAAACATTTTTGTCAAAATTTGAGTAGTTATTAGACAACTGTTTCTATTAGGAGCTAAAAAAGAAGTCCACTATCTTTAGTCTCTTGTCTATATCAGTCACTTCTCCTTGTCCTGAGAGTACCGTTGAGGAGCTAGGAATTAAAACCTGGCCAATCTGGACTTGTGAAGCAAGCTCGTTTGATTGGACTTATGACGACAAAGAGACTTGTTTATTACTTGAGGGTGAAGTCACAGTTACTCCTGATGGAGGAGAACCTGTGAAGTTTGGAGCAGGTGATTTAGTTGTCTTCCCATCAGGAATGGACTGTCGATGGGATGTTCATAAGGCAGTCAGAAAGCATTATCGTTTTGGTGATTTATTGATTGATTGATCTGGTGAGAAGTTAAATGAATAATCTCCCTTTTTACGTCTTAAGTCGATTAATCCTTTTCTGTATTGTTGGCGTGGTTATTAGGCAGATGCTGGTTGTTTCTGGGATTCTTTAAACTTTTTAAATAGTGATTCCGTACTGTCCTGCGATACCTTCTAAGTCATCCATCGAAAGATCAGAGAAATAACTACGAATACATTGAAATGCATGAAAACTTTCTAGCTTCCCTTTCCCTTTGTAGATTTCCCTAGCAATCTTTAGAGCAAGCTGTTCTTTTGTCATTTAATCAAGCCGCCTCGGGACACCATCCAATCTTTCTCTCGAGTCGCTGCATCCAACAGCGACATTTTGAAGTTAGATGATCTCCATGAGGTATAAGACGTTGATGGAGATGACAAGTAAGAATTGTTCTGCAATGTCTGTCGCAGCAATAATTGAAATGTTGACATGTCATGCAAACGCTAGCTGAACGTGTGTGTTTAAGAGTGTCTTCTTCGAGATAGTCCCACTCCTCTGCTGGGTTGTAACGCTTCTGGGGGAGAACTTTTTGGGTGCGATACGAAGACATTGCCTTAATCCAATAGGTTCTGCTACCACTGAATTCCAATCTGATGCACGAAAAACGGCATAGGGTGAGGACGTTGGAGCCATGTGTCTGTAGCAGTACACCTGTACTAGCAACGGTAAGGAGGTGTTGTCAAGTAATTCTTTAATGTATTAATTGATTCGGAAAAGAATACATGCAGAAGTACCAGCCTCAGCTATTGATGACGATGGTTATTAAATATTCAATGTATCAACGACTTTCATTCGGATAATGCCTACAGAAAAAGATAACCAGAACAATGAGATATCAAAAGACACCAAAGATAACTCCCTAAATCGTCCAATAGTAATGAACCAATAACTAATCACACATAAGATTATTCCGGCAATCAGAAGATTACGTGATTCTTTATAACCAAGCAAAAACGAAGTTCCTAAGAATTCTCCAAGTACACCAACTAAAGACAGAACAACCCATGCACCATTCGCTATGATATTTAATCCAGCTTGAAAGACAATTTTCCAAGTGAAGGAGTTCTTTATATTAATATTGTGGTGCTTAGTTCGTTAGAGGTAGAGATATGAAAAATGAATCATTGATTTTGTTGGAAGCAATCGATGAAGGTATAAATAAAGTTTTTGATGTACTTCCCATTCGCTATTTCCAAACTGGTGATGTAATTATCGAGAATAGAGAGTCTTTGAAAAGTTTATTTCTTCTCTCTTCCGGCGTCTGTCAGATAAGTTGGGATGGTCTCCAAGAAGGAATGGAACCTCGCGTAGGTGTAGGGAGTGTATTAGGTGATGTGTCTTTTTTATTAGGTGGAACAGCAAGGGCAAAAGTTGTAGCACTGGAACCTGTGGAATGTTTTGAATTATCACATGATTCATTGGAACTTATAGCTAGGGATTCTCCAAATCAAGCCGTCAGGATCTATCGGTCCCTAGCAAAAATTAATGCTCAACGTTTAATTACCCAAACACATTTGGATAGTGTTTTGCCCTATGACAATAGACAATGGCTTGATCCAACTCTTAACAAAGCGATAGAAAAGTTCAAGCACGCTGCTGCAGCATTTGAGGAGAAGATAAGCCATAACAATTCAACACATGATGTGGAAAAGAAACTAGCTAGAGAATTTGATTGTGTAGTGCGAACCATAAATGAATTATTCCCGGCGAGATCAGGTGCAGAACCAGCGACCAAATGTGCTTCTTTACAGTTTATAAGAACTGAGCTACTACCCTACTTGTTGCTCACTCGTACCGCTGAGAGAATGTATCGAAAACCTCGTGGTTATGCAGGAGATTTCCTCACAATACAATGGATGTACACGGACCAACCGGGTGGTAGTGGGGAGTTAGGTAGGTATCTCGATCGTTGTTTTCTTAATCAACCCGCTGCTCAAGCAGTTAGAAACCGTCGCATTTTGCTTCATGAAGAGTTAGAAAAAGCACTTCGACTGACAAAGGAGAGACCTTTGCGGGTTACTAGTTTGGCTTGTGGTCCTGCGGAGGAAGTATTTGATCTTTTTACCGAACCTGAAATTGCAAGCCAGCTGGAGTTAACTTTAGTTGACATTGACCAAGAAGCTCTTAATCATATTAAAGTTCGTTTAAAAAAAGAAGGAGTCAATAAGTACTTTCAGCGGCCAATCAGATTGGAACGTCGCAACTTGCTTCACCTATGTGTCGGTCGGCAGACTTTAAATTTACCTCCTCAACATTTGATTTATTCAATAGGTCTTATTGATTATTTTGATGATCGAATTGTCATACAATTCCAAAAATGGATCTATCAAGCTCTAACCCAAGGTGGTCGCTCGATTCTTGGTAATTTTCATATCAATAACCCTTCAAGAGGGTTGATGGATCATTTACTTGACTGGCGACTTATCCATCGGGATGAAGTTGCAATGAAGTCTCTTGCCGAGTCTGGCGGCTACTCTCTTGATCAAACTCAACTACGTTTAGAGCCTTCTGGTGTAAATTTATTTGCCATCTCTACTCGATAGTAAATTTTAATTTAAAAATATCGTGAAGAGAGTCTGCAGTGGATTGGAAGCTTGACTCGGAGATTCATGCGCTCCTTTCTTGAATTCTATAGAGATGAGTCCAATTTCTTAATTTTTTTTAGTTCTTCCTGTATACATGATGACTTGCTTCAACGAAGGTGCAGACTAAATGAGTTGTTTGGATTATTTGTTCACTTTCTTGCTTAGGTATCAAAGGCATCTCTCTATTGCCTAGATCTAATTCTCAAACTCCTCCTGCAACAAAGTGATTGGTATCCGATTGTGATTGGGAGATTGATGTAATGGAGAGGAGTGCAAGAAGCGGAGGAAATACTGGAGATATAGTTGCATCACAATTAATCAATGTAGTTGATATTAACTCTACTAATTGAGGGAATATCAGGGACCATATCTTTACTGATAAATCCCTGACTAACAGCTTGTTCTTTAAATTTGTAAAAAGCGAACTTGTCAATAATGATTTGTATGCACTATTAAGGATTGAAATGCTTTTGCCTTATCTGCAATGAGATTTGCAGTCAGAATGGTTAATTCAAAAGGACAAACACACTAAGAAACTATCATTGCTAACAATAAGCAAGAGGCAATTTGGCCAGCACAAGATTGCAATCCATCTTCAAAAGTTGTTGAAGCAAATTGGGTCTAAAAATAATCAACAAGCAATACATGAGATTTAATTTTTCTGTCCTTGACCATGTTGGGAATTGATTAGCAAAGAAAAAGCAGACCACTCCTAAAAAAATTTAGGTTTTTAGTAGAAAAAATACTCATTACAACTCTTACAGCAAGGGGGTCTTTATTTTTGGGAGCAATAAAGATTAATGCTTTAGGTTTTTTCTCCTATAGATATTTTCAATTAGCAGGAGTAGATATAAATCAAAGCACTATTAGGAGGTCTAACCATGTCATGCGGTAATCCTTTTAAACATGCAATCGAAGACGTAAAAGCAACATTCTCGAAATCTTGTGGAGTTCCTATCCAAGGGAATGATTGGTGCGATTTAGTTTCTAATTATGAAACTGATTTTGATGAGGTTGATTACGAGAATGAATGTTTGCAGTTTGGCAACTGCTCGATGGACTACTAATAAAAACTAACAGGAGGTCTAATCATGCAAACAACCCATAGTTTTAGATCTAATGGGTCTAATACTCTTTCATCGATCTTTCTTTGGTTTTCTGTCTGTTTGATTTCTATGGGGACACTTCCTCATCTCATTCCTTATTACTTTCAGTTGAAATATTGAGGTAAAAAAATGATTCTTGATCTTCTTAAACTAATTCTCAGAAAGCACAAAGATTCTTGGGTCTTTGGTTAAACAGGTTTTTTTCTAATCTTGACTTAATCCAGATTTGTTAAAAATGAATTAGGAGTCACAGCACCTCCTGAGGGTCACAGGAAAATAAAGGATGAAAATTTAGATCAGTCAGTTGAGTGCTTGAATCAAAGGGGTCGACCAAAATATCGCCTCCTTCTTCATGTTTTTTCATCTTGCTCAAATGTGCTCTCAATTAATTCAGATGCAAATGGGTTGACCCTCTTTTCATATTTCCTTGATTTATATATTTCAAATGTGTATATCTTGTCTCCACTTAGGAAGCAGTCATCAATAAAATCATCGAGTACTTTTGATTGCATGAAGATTTAGTAACTTACATTTGTTATCTCGAGAGATCAAACACATTCAAGAAGTGTGGCGGTGAGTATAAGTGCTAAGTAGTTCTTCATTTGTTATCCAAACCCAGTCATATCAGTAAAGAGCACTTTATTCTCTGCTGACTCTGCAAACCCTAGGAGCGCTTCATAGCGGGTTTCTTTTCCACTGCTGAGGTTACCTACCCAGTAGTTAAGTCCTTCAGCATCGGCGTCTCTACCAAGGACATTCTTATACAGATTATTCACATACGTCTCATCACTTACATTGCTTCCATACTTCTCAGTGAATTCTGCAGAACCTAAGAACGATTGAGCAACTACACGTCTAGTATTTCGTCCAGAACTAAACTGATCAATCCAATACTCCAAACCATCAGCATCAGGGAATCTTGCAAATGCAGCGTTATAGAGACGGAATATTTCACCTGAGTTAGTGTTTAATCCTGTGACTTGATCAAATGTTGCTTTGATATCAGTTGTGATATTTAGCTTCTTATCATCAAATTGAATATTTGAAATTCCCGTTAATGCATCAATAGTTCCACCAGAATCTGGTCTAATTCCATACTCTCCATTGCCAAGATTAAAGAATATATAATCAGAACTATTACCTAAATATGAAGTTGTAGAAGGTTTAAGCTCAGCTGTTACTAATGTATATTCTCTATCTCCAAGAATTGATAGAGATGAACTCATAACAATTTTATATTGATCATTCGAACTGGATAATAAAACTCCTGTTGGGTCAAGATAGCTCTTTTCAGGAGGAGCTAGATTATTGCCATTGATTTCCCACATCAGACCATCATTTGAAACTCCTACATATATCCCTTGAGGTTTGTCTGGAATTGTTACAGGTGAAGAAGACATAATCGCCAACCAATCGTTGTCGCTTGCTTTTAAAACCTCAAAATCAACATATCCACCTTCAGTTCTATAACCTTCGTCAATAACAAAATTAGTACCTTTGTAGTCGTTGAAGTCGCACTGAGTATTACCTCATTAGCTAGTGTTTTAGCTGCCCAATCAGAGCTAACCCAATACAATCTAATTCTTCCATCTGGAAGGACGACTGAATCTGGGACACCCCAAGCCATATCTCCGTTGTCTGATATTCCTGTTGTTATAGGTTGAGAAAGTGTTAATCCATCTTCAGAAATTAATGCAGTAAAAATTTCATGATTACCAGAATTAGGATCTATTTCAATATAATATGCTCTACGTGTACCTTCAGTAGTAGTAATGATTGTCAGATCTTGAATTAATCTAATAACTCCTTGCTCTGTTAACTGAGCATCATTAGACATACTATTAACAGTTACCCCTCCATTCCCTGTATAAAAGAGTTGATATTCTTCATTGCTATTTTCTTCACCTTTTTCCAAGTGAGCACTTACACCCAATGCACTTGTTCCTCTTACACTTAATTCTTCAATATTTACAAGAGACCATGTCATTAGAAAATCATCATGCTTTTTAATTATCCTAATACACGTAACTCTTGTCGAGACATATAAATTAGAAAATAAAATTGATTAAAAACGCTTTTTCATAATTAACCCAGATTTTTCTCTATTCTTATGTTTAATTTCTATCCCCATGTCAAATGCTCTTATCTCAATGAACGTCGACTTTGATATAGGACATTATCTCATCTAATATTTCAGGTCTGCTCGTCATTGAGTTTTAGGAGCTCAATTTCTTTTATTATCGCTTGTATGGAATCATCTAAGTAGAAAACTCAGTGTTATTAAGATAATGGTAAAGAAGAAAAATGAACCTTACGATAAATACTAAACTTGAAATACCATCTAAGGAAATATACTGGAGATTTTCTAGATCATCAGGAGCAGGTGGCCAGAGCATCAATAAGACAGACAGTCGAGTTGAAATTGTATTTAACGTATCTGAATCGAAAACTTTAACTTCATACCAGAAGCATAGAATCTCACTTCAGGATGAAGTCAAGCTCACTAATGGCTGTATTTGTATAGCTGTTCAGGATAAGAGAACTCAATACCAGAACAGACAATTAGCTTTGAGGAGACTTGCTTCAACATTACGAGAGCTTTTAAAGCCACCTCCAAATAAGAGGAGGCAGACCATGCCTACACGATCTTCACAGAAGAAGAGGGTTGATTCAAAAAAGAAACGAGGAGAATTAAAAAAGAGCAGACAATCAAAAATAGATTATTGATTGGGTGATTGTTAGCTTTCTTCTTCAATCTCATCTCTAAAAGTTTTTGTTCTCTCTATATCAGAAAAGGGGTATGTGGGACTCTCGATCTTCGCTCTATACGTAATACTTCTCAAACACTTTTGTCAAAAATTTGAGTAGCTATTAGACAACTGTTTCTATTAGGAGCTAAAAAAGAAGTCCACTATGTTTTTATTTCTTGTCTATATCATTTACCTCGTCTTTTCCTGAGAGTAACGTTAATGAGCTAGGAATTAAAAACTGGCCAATCTGGACTTGTGAAAAAAGCTCTTTTGATTGTACTTATGACGATAAAGAAAATTGTTTGTTGATTGAGGGTGAAGTCACGGTCAATCCTGAGGGATGAGAATCTATGAAGTTTGGAGTATGAGACTTAGTTGTTTTCCCGGATGGGATGGACTGCAGATGGGATGTTCATAAAACAGTCCGAAAGCATTATCGATTTGGTGATCAAAAAGTGATCAATATCAAAAAGTTTCGTTTTATATGTATATTCTAAAAATATTCATAGTGAACTTTTTTTCTTCAAAGAAGGTGAAGAGGCAGGCTTATGTCGGAAGAACTGGTTCTCCTAAAGTCATATAGATTGGAAAATCTAGTATCTTCTTTATCATGATTTGACTGAAGATCTTGTTTCTTTTGAACTCCAAAACCGTATTTATATAACAGGTTTTTTTAGTGCCTAAGTACAATAGTTAACTCTGAATTTCTCAAAAGGTAGACCAGTCTTACCCGTGATTGCTTTGTTTTACGACACCCTCGATTTTTTAGATCTCGTGAAGTTAAAAATTAAATTAACAATCTCCGTTTGTATGTCTTAAGTCGATTACTACTCTTTTGTGTTGTAGGTGTGTTTATAAGGCAGATGCTGATTTTTCAGGACTGCTTTGAACTTCTTATATTGATTCCGTACTGTCATGAGATACCTTCTAAATTATCCATTGAAAGATCAGAGAAATAACCTCGAGGCGTTCTACTACAACCATGAAATAGAGCTATCTACAACAGAATTAAGTAAAGGTAGAACCTTTTTTGCTAAGAATACCAAGGTTTATGAACCTCTATTGGATTAATAAATTAAGCAGCGTCTTCATTAATCTGATGCTCCATTAGTTCCCAATCTTGAGATAAGAGTTCATACCAAGTCTCTACAGCGCATTCGTAATCAAGTCTTCTTGTGTTTTTCAATTTGGTTGGAGTGCCATCTTCAAGGCAATACCACAGTTGTGTGTAAACAGTTGGGGCAACCATGACCGACTTCGGATCACGAATAAAGAATAAACAAAATTCTCTCGTCGGTGCAACTAGCCATCCTGTTGGAGTTGGTAATGCTGCTCTTACTGGTTCATTCATGCTTTTCTTCTTTTTAAATCAAGGCATCAAAAAGCACCTTGCTCACTTATATGACGCAGGTGCTTAATGAGTCAGGACTGCTTGTGCGAGGAATGTCCTAGTACAGATATACTAATAAATCTTTAGTGGGTCGTCAAGCATGTGAATCTGTTTTCCTGCTAAAACAAACTGCCTTGATAATGACCTCCATGATCAATTCCATTTGGATGAACTGCTCTTGTATATTGATCTGAGTAGGCACAGTTCTTACAACTTTCATGAGGTAGTGGGATCTTGTGCTGATTAATGAGAGCAACCATTTTATCAACCTCTTTTTCAATCCAACTCATATTCCAGTTGTACGGAATTAGATACTCATCAAAGTTCATTCTCCTATGGAATCCATCATCATCTCTTTTGGCATTGCAGACCAAGAAGTAAGCAGTCGGATGAACTTCAAAACCTATTCCTGCAAGTAGATAGGCATAGAAGTCCATTTGGGTTTTGTATCCCTGATGGTATGGATCATCTAGATACTCTCTTTTATCAACCAGTCCACTCTTTGCTTGAGATTTGTAGTCAACAACGATCAATTGATTAGTTCGAATATCTTGCCAAATATCGTCTACTCCTCCAGTCAAAATAATATTTGTGTTCTTGTATCGAAGCATCAATCCATGGTGAAGTGAGTCTCTCCATTTATCCATTTGTGGATGATCAAAAGGAATAACATGACTTAGACCATTTGGAGCAAAAAGTCTGTGAGGAATCTGTCGATGTCTGCACTCATCAAACTCTTTTTTGAGTAAACGATCAGTGGTTTCATTGAGGCTCCATCCGGGTGTCCCGGGTGGGTCTAAACCTTTGACTCGATTGAGATAAAAGCATCTAGGGCAGGAAAGAAAATCAGAGAACTTACCTCTACTTATTTTGAAGTCTTCTTGTTGATTAGGTGAATAGATCGATGATTCTTTGATTCTGCATCCAGTTGCTTTCACAAATCCTTTTTTGTTTCTTTTGAGGTCGATCATTTATTTCTCCTTCTCTTCATCTCCTATTTTACATGCAATTAACTCTATATAATTTTATCTTAAAGTTGATTTAGTTGTGAATAAGTAAGAATAAAAAAGTTTCCATATGAGTATTATTTTATATTGATTTAACAAGTAATAACCATGGTGATGTCTGGGATTGAATCAATTATATTTATGGTTAATACTCAACGACTAATTATTGCTTTTGGCTTGTCAAACAGTAACTTACCTTGATAAAGCTACATAGTTATAAATATAGCTATGCAATTAGCAAGAATTTTGTTCGTGGATAACACTGCTTATGTCTACTTCTATATAAATAAAGCTACGACACTTCAAGTTCTAACTATTAATCAGGGAAACCGTACCGGTTAACCAACTCAACAGCTAAGTTGGCTAGCCAAAATACTGTACACGTTGTGTAGGTTAGTCAATCACCTGCATCTGCTTAAAAAGGTTTTGCAAAGCGCCTTTTTGACACTCAACTAGAGCTAGGGAAATTGTTCTGCATAGCAACTTCCCTTTCTTGCTAATAAGTTAATCAGATTTATTCTAATGAGCTATCACAATGCCTCTTTGAACTGTTCACACGCACCTAATAAACATAATGTTGCACTTAGTGAGAAGTCTCTACACGAAATACAAATGCAGCTCATGAATAAACAAGAACTAAGGTTTAGATATATACAACTGATGAATGATGCACAAAAGATAATTGGTAGAGATGAGGCTATTGACTTGATCAAAGAATCTGAGGTGATCTGGGAAAAACTTAATGCTTAAATAGTTTTCTTTGTTCAAATCTTGTTTTCCCCATAACTCCTTGTAGAGTCAATCCTTTTGTCTATTTCACTATCAGGACAACCATTTTGCTCGTGCAGCAATTGGTGTTGAGGATTGATATCTTTTCAGATTTCTATGATTTTGATAAATTGTTCATCAGTATATTTGAAGTGACTCATTTTTCTTGATTCCTATATCTATCAAAAGATACGATGAATGCTAAAACCAGCTACTCATATTTATAAGTTACTTTTATTAGGACTTGTTTATTTATAAATAGTTTCTATTCCTATTAGCTTTAAGTAGTTAACCGAACATTGAAACCTCACAGTTGGTAATCGGGTGATAGATCATCAATGAAACTCTAAGATTGATTATGAAAAAACTCATTCCTTACCTTCTTTTTTCAGCAGCTACTTTACATATAGTTCTTGGTGTTTCATCTGTGATGGCAATGAGTTGTGGCTCACATTCAGACAAAGTTGAAGTTATCTGTGAAGAAAGGGATACCGATTGTGAAGAGAATATTGCTGCTTCTACAATCAACTAAAACAATGTCAAACTATATTTCAGAATTTTATAAATCTATTTTAGAAGCCGCAGAACGAGGTGAATTATGTGGAATAAGTTCTGAGCTTATCTAATCGAATCAACTAGAACTTGACTTTAATTCCGATGTTAATAGTTAATGGTTGTTGCTCTTTCGATCTGAAGATTAATAATATCTTATAAACCTAAGACTTCTTGTTGTCAGTTTGATCTTTTTCTCACCTCTATTGAGTCAGCCAACGATTAATAATGTTTGATGGTGTGCCGAGTATTTTTAATTTTCTCTTTGTGAGTGGAAAAGGAAATTCTTTCTTTCTCATGGATAGGATTTTATTCTTTCCTCCTACATCCATATAAATTAGATTCCAACTTGCACAACATTCTCCTGATTGAGGCGGGGATTGCCAAAAACTAATGACATCTTTTTTATCTATCACCTGTTTGTTCATAACATTCAAATAAGTTGGGTAAAAATCAACCCAACATTTTTCTTTTGGTTGTTGATCGCTAAATTCGCCATTAGTTCTTTTTATCTTTCTCTCGTTGTTGCCGGGACATTCAAAAGTTATTCTCTCAACACCTTTGAAGCTTCCATCAAAGTCGCTAATTCCTTTAATAGGCTTAGCTCTAATGATAATTGGCTGAGAGAACCAAATACATAAAATAATTACTTGTAGTTTTTTCATTAAAAAAAGACTTACAAAAGATAGCTCAAAAGAATTAAAATATTAAATCCATATTAGTTATTTGAATTTTTCTATGGCAAATAGTAACCCTCCAATTTCAGAAAGGTTTCGTGGGATTGTGGCGTGTTGTGAAAAGTAATAAATGAAAAATAATTCTTGCTGGTATCAAGAATATTAAAAGCAGGGAATAAGCGAGTTTGAGACGTTCTGTGCAGATCAAAAGGACAGGAGCACTAAGGAGCCAAGTTATTGCTCCAGGTAAGCATTATTATTTCTTTTTTGTGTTGTAGGTGTGGTTACACGGCAGATGCTAATTGTTTCTCGGATTCTTTGAACTATTTAAATATTAATTCCATACTAGCTATACCTTCTAAGTTATCCATCGAAAGATCAGAGAAATAACTGCGAAGACATTGAAAGGCGTGAAAGCTTTCTAGCTTTCCTTTCCCTTTGTAGATTTCTC
>CACFCB010000025.1 GCA_902564695.1 uncultured Prochlorococcus sp.
TCACCTCTTGAAGGTTCTCCCGCCTCTGATGCAGATATATCAAGTGGAACAATTTTAAAAAAAGTCAATGGGCAATCTCCAAAAAAATTGGGGCTTGAGGCCACCGCAGCAAAATTAAGAGGACAAACTGGAACTCAAGTAATAGTTGAATTACAGAAACCCGATAAAGAAATAGAAGAAATTTCGTTAGAAAGAAGAAGCGTTGATTTAAGACCTGTAAGAACAAAAAGGATCAGGAATGAATCTCATACACTTGGTTATTTAAGAATTACGCAATTTAGCGAGGGAGTTCCTGAGCAAGTCAAAGAGGCCTTAGAAGAACTTTCTGTTAAAGAAATTGATGGTCTAATTTTAGATTTAAGAAATAATTCTGGAGGTCTAGTAAGTTCGGGGCTAGCTGTTGCAGATGATTTTCTGAGCGATATGCCCATTGTCGAAACAAAAAAAAGAGACTCAATAAATGATCCAATCAGATCTGGTCTAGGAACTCTTTACGATGGACCAATGGTAACCCTGGTAAATGAGGGGACAGCAAGTGCAAGTGAAATACTTGCTGGAGCTCTTCAAGACAACAAAAGATCAGAACTTATTGGGACAAAAACATTCGGGAAAGGTCTAATACAATCGCTTACAAGGCTTAGTGACGGTAGTGGACTAGCCGTAACAGTTGCTAGTTATCTAACACCAAGCGGAAGAGACATACAAAATCTTGGAATAGATCCCGATCGCTTGCTAGAAATGCCAGAGCCATTAAACCCTGGATCTAATGATGACAGATGGCTTCAAGATGCAGAATTAATTATGCAAGCAACTTTGGACAAAGAAGAAATCACTGAGCAGTTATCACAACAAAGTCAAATAAAAGAAAATGATGAATCATCTATAAATGAAATTGAATAACGCATGTCAGTAAGGAACTATTATGACCCTCTTCATCAATCTATTGCGTTAAATAGCTCAATTCCAGAAGAAAAAATGGTGATGGAATTAATAGATTCTTCTCCATTTCAAAGATTAAGAAGAATCAAACAATTAGGTCCAGCATATTTAACATTTCATGGAGCCGAATCAAGCAGATTCACGCATTCTTTAGGTGTATTTCATCTAGCAAGAAGAGCAATAAATCATTTATCATCTTTTGATTCAAAATTAAATGAACATAAATTTATTCTTTACGGTGCTGCACTTTTACATGATTTAGGTCATGGGCCTCTAAGTCATACAAGCGAGGAGATATTTAGAATCAAGCATGAAGAATGGACAGTTAAATTAATAAATTCCAATCAAGAAATCACTATGATCTTGAATAAATATGGGGAGGAAAATTCCAAGGCAATTGCTAATTTAATTCAATCTAGAATAGCTCCTCAAAATGCAATAGTTTCTCTAATTAGTAGTCAACTTGATTGTGACCGTCTTGATTACTTAATGAGAGATAGCTATACAACTGGAGCAAGATATGGTCAATTGGATATAGATCGTATAATATCAGCAATGACAATTGCTCCAGATGGAGATCTAGCAATATCACCAAAAGGTTTAATGGCAGTTGAGCATTATTTAGTTATAAGAAATTTAATGTATAGAAGCGTATACAACCATAGATTAAATGAGGTAAGTAATTGGTTATTAGATCAAATAATAAAAACTGCTAGAAAACTTGGTCCAAAATTAATATGGGCTGATAAAAACATGTCAGAATGGCTTTGGAATCATAAAGAAATGAGCCTAGAAAGCTTTTTATCTAATGACGATGTAATCACCGGATATCATATATATAAATGGCAAGAATCATCTTCAAATAGTCTTTCCAATCTTTGTAAACGTTTTATAAAAAGGGATTTACTAAAAGCATTAAATATATCTTCTTTTTCTTTAGAAATAAGACTAGAAGCTCTTGCAAAAGCTCGAACTATATCCGAAAAATATTGTTTCGAAGCAGACACATGTTGCGGCTTAAGAGAGCAAATAGTTGAAAGCTATCATCCTTATAAATATGGACTTCGTTTATGGGATGGAGAGAAGCTAGAAGCTCTCGAAAAAGCTTCACCACTAGTTGAGAGACTAATCGAGCCAAATCAATCTTCATGGTTGATTTATCCAAAAGAAATTGAAAATGAACTAAAGGCAGAGATTGATAAATTAAAAATAAAATATAATTAAAAATGATTTCAAAACCTAAAATAATAATTGTTAATCTAAGTGATACAGAATATAAAAATTGGAAATCATTTTTAAAAAATGAATTAAAAAATATCCAATCATATCATCTAGCAATTGACCTCGGTGACCTCGATTTAAATTGCAAATTTATCTCTGAAATAATAGACATTTCAAATATGTATGATTGTGAAATTAATAGTTTTTATTCAACATCTGTAAAGACAATGGTAAGTTGTCATTCGTTAGGCTATACAGCAAATTTTATTAGAAAAAAGTCTTTAAATAATACTCAAATACCTAATAATAATTCAGATTTTTCTAAAACACACTTTCACCAAGGGACAGTCAGATCAGGGGAATATATTGATAGTCCCGGGGATTTGTTAATCCTTGGAGACGTTAATCCAGGTGCAGTTGTTAGAGCAGAAGGGGATGTAATTATTTGGGGAAGACTTCTTGGTATCGCTCATGCAGGCAGCAAAGGGAACTCAAAAGCAAAAGTTTCTGCAATTCAACTCAGACCAGTCCAACTAAGAATTGCAAACAAAGTGGCACGAGGGCCTCAAGAGAAGCCTCAACCTAGTCTCGTGGAAGAAGCAAAAATAGATTCTGGAAAAATTGTTATTACACCTTTGGAAAATTTTTAGTAATAAAACTCAAATATAGAAAGGATTTTTTATTAAAAAGTAAAAATAAATCATCAAAAACGATCTTAGAGATGTCTTCAAAAGCAAACTCAAAGCAACTGTTATAACAATAAAGCTTTTTTCTTCATCAAAATCGAACTAAAGTTTGTCGAATCCAAGGAGGTCCGTGACGACAGATACGCGCGTCATTCTTATCTGCTCAGGAAAAGGTGGAGTTGGCAAGACAACCCTCACAGCAAATCTTGGCATTTCACTAGCTAGGCAGGGTTTTAAAACAGCTGTTTTAGATGCAGACTTTGGTCTAAGAAATTTAGATTTACTATTAGGCCTTGAAAATCGAATTGTTTATACTGCGCAAGAAGTTCTAGAGGAAGAATGCCGACTTGATCAGGCACTAGTAAAACACAAACAAGAATCAAATTTATCTTTATTACCAGCTGGCAATCCAAGAATGCTTGATTGGTTGAAGCCCGATGATATGAAATGTATAGTCAATATGTTAAGTGAACAATTCAATTACGTTTTAATTGATTGTCCTGCAGGAGTAGAAGATGGATTTAAGAATGCTATGGCTGCCTCCCAAGAAGCAATTGTAGTTACAAATCCAGAAGTGTCGGCAGTAAGAGATGCAGACAGAGTTATAGGGCTACTTAATACCAATGCCATCAAACCAGTTCAATTAGTCCTCAATAGAGTCAGGCCAAAAATGATGGCTAGCCAAGAAATGTTATCTATCACTGATGTTACGGATATATTAGCCTTACCTTTACTTGGTCTTGTTCTTGAGGATGAACAAGTAATTGTTAGTACAAATCGAGGAGAGCCTCTAACTTTGAATAGCGTTAATTCTCCAGCAGCCAAATGTTATTTAAATATTGCTAAAAGATTACAAGGTGAAGACATACCACTTATAGACCCAGTCGAGGAAAGTGCAGGGTTTGGAGCAAAATTTAGAAAACTAATGCAAACAAAAATTTTCTAACGCAATGACATTGAGAGACATTATCAACAAATTACTTCGTAGGCAGCCTTCAAGTGCTAGCACTGCAAGAGAGAGATTACAACTTGTTTTAGCCCATGATCGTTCAGATTTAAGCACAGAAATTTTAGATCAGATGAGAAAAGAAATTTTAGGAGTGGTCGCAAAGTATGTCGAAATAGATATGGATGAAGGAGCAGTAAGTCTAGAGACTGAAGATCGAATGACAGCCTTGGTAGCAAATTTACCAATAAAAAGGACCTTAAATGGTCAAATCAAAATTATAGATCCTAAGAATAAATCAACCGAAAATCTTCAAGATGAGCAAACAGAAGATCAAAATCCTGAGTAATCAATTAAAAGTTAGTTTTTAACAAAAAAAGGAAAGAGAAGATCATTAGTAATGTTAAAAAAATTTTAAAAAAAAATTTCTTAAATAGATTAACTTTTAAATTACTTTTTTAGGTAGAATAAACACATTGCCGGCTTAGCTCAGCGGTAGAGCAGCGCTTTTGTAAAGCGAAGGTCATCAGTTCAAATCTGTTAGCCGGCATTTTTGGAAATTCCTTCTCAAAAACTCAAGACAATTCGATGCTCTTTTAAGATTTAGCTTTACCAGAGATAATCCAAATTAAAAATCCAACGAGAAATACATCGACAAATTTCAGTTCAATAATCCAATCAAAACTCAATACTGGGATTCGAAAAACCCACCAAAACAGAGATTGAAAAAATAGAACCAATACCAACAGATAAATCATTGATTAATTCAAAATTACTGATCCTTCTCTTAATAAGTCCCATTCACCATTTTTCCATTTAACAACTGTGCTTGCCATACCGGAGGATTTTGGCCAAGGCAGTGGACCAAGAATTGGAATTTCTGGGAACTGAATAGAAGCTTGTAATGCATCTTTAGCAGGAGACTGTCCAGAAATATTGGCGCTAGTAGTTGCAAGAGGACCAGTTTTTGTAAGTAAATCTCTTGCAAGCCTGAGAGCTGGAACTCTAAAGCCTAAAGAATCTGAATTACAATTCATAAAATTAGAAAAATTTCCAATTGTAGGGAGAACAATTGTTAAAGCTCCAGGCCAATAAATATTTGCCAATTTCAAGCCATCCTCTAAAGCACAAGGTTTAACAAACTCAAATAAATCATCTATGCATCCACCCATTAATATAAGAGGCTTATTTAATGGTCTTTTTTTTATAGTCCAAATCTTTTTTGAATACTTAGGGCAGGAGGAAAGTGCTGGCAAAGTATCTGTAGGGAATAAAGCTAAAGATCCTCTCTTTAACTTCGAAGCTAAAACAGAAATTTCAAATTGATCACTGATCATTTTTTTTTCTACGACAAAGTGCATAACGCTTATATCCATTTAAATCTTTTTCAAAAGAAACATCTTCCATGCCAATATTCTTCATAAAGCTAGTTAGCTTTTCACTTTGATCATAGTGGTGTTCAAGAATTAACCAACCTCCCTCAGCCAGACCCTTTAATGCTCCAAGTATTATTTGTTTAGAAGCATGCATTCCATCGCTGCCACCATCCAAAGCTATTCTTGGCTCATGATTTTTTACAACTGGCTCTAAATCTTCAATTAATTCAGAAGGAATATAGGGTGGATTACTTAGAACTAAATCAAAACTTCCCCACCATTCTCGTAAAGGTTTCCACCAATCTCCTATTGCGATTTTCACATTCGCATTAGGGACATGAGAATTTAAATTTCTTTCAGCTAATTTCAATGCATCTTTGCTTATGTCAACTGCATGTCCTTCCCAATTTGGAAGTGCCTTAGCTAATGATATTGCTATTGGAGCAGATCCTGTTCCAAGATCTGCCCATCTTCCCGCATTGAGATTTTCAACTTTCTTCATCGCAAGCTCAATCAGCAATTCTGTTTCCTGTCTAGGGATAAGAGCATGTGAAGAAACCTCTAACTCAAAATCTCTCCATGGACATTTAGAAATCAAATATTGAAGAGGGATTTGATCTTCTAAATGTAGTTCCCAAAGCGACTCTAATTCTTCAGTGGAAATTTCTAAAGAGAAATAAAGTTCAGGATTTAAAATAATTTTTTGCAACTTAGTCCAAGAGACCCCAGCAGCAATGTCTAAAAGCCAATCTAAATCTAATTTTCTTCCTCCTTTTAATATCATTCTTTTTCTCCATTGAAGAAAAGTATTGCCAGTCATTAAATTTTTAATCATCATTTATTTAAATTTCAGGACCTTCTTCTAGGAGTAAAAATATTTTCTTGATTTGTACTGGTAATTCTCTAACTAATTTTATTGAGTTGTTTTGTTTACTTACCAAAACTAATTCTATTAAAGCTTTAGCACCAATGTCACCATTAGATTTCAAAAACAAAGTTTCACAATTAAGTCGTATTTTATTTACAAGCTTAAATTGACTTATTAATTGAACTTTTTCTCCATGCACAAAAGAAATTTTATACTTCAATTGAGCTGCAACAACTGGGATTTCAAAACCTTTTTCAGATAATTTGAAATATGAGATCCCAACTTTCTTTAATGCATCAATTCTGGACTCTTCTAAGAAGTTCAAATAAGCACCATGCCACATTACTCCTGCATGATCAGTATGTTGAGGAAGAACTCTCTTAGTTAGTTTCCACTTATTTTTATTGGAAAACTCATTCAAAAGATAACCCTAAGTGATTATTCTCAATGATTCAATAAAAAAACATTTGAAGCAATACCTCTAAGTAGAGCTTCAATAATTAAAGTGATCTCAAGCAGATTCCTGAGATCCATGTTTCTCTGAATCAGACCTAAATTACTTTTTAGGCCCAGGACTTAATCTACCTTTACTAGAATCTGAATAAAAGCTTGATTTCTCACCATCACTGGTAGAAACAAATAACCCAATAAGAAAGATCGTTGGCACCCCAACGAATAAAAGACTTGCGGCAAAGCCAAAACTGGTGGTTTCCATAACCTAGGTTTTTACTCAGAACAAATATTACTGAAACAAACTATATATCCCTTAAGCCAAAAACTGGCATTTGAATTAAAAGAGACTGAGATTTTGTAATTTGCCGAAAAATTATGCTTTCTAGAATCACCAAATTAATTAATAATCAGTTCTGTTCCAAAAAATTAAAAAAAAATCGTTTTTCAGCAGATTTTTTCCCTAAATTTTCAGTTTTTTGAAAGTGAGTTAATAAAAAAACGGCTTAAAATTACAAATTGGCTTGAAATTTCAAAATTTCTTTTTTTTTTCTTTTTTTTGCCTATCTCCTGTCTACCACTGTCTATTTAGGAATTTCAAGCGCCCAAAACAAGCTAGATTTTATCCAAGAGTGTCAAAAGTCATTTCAGGTCTCTACATCCTGTGCATTAACTCAGGCAATACCATTTACGATCATGCGAGTCTTGCTGCATTAAGCAGCTTCGTTATACGAACCTGACCCATGGGATTGCCCTGGTATCGGGTGCACACAGTTGTTATTAACGACCCTGGCCGCCTCTTGGCCGTGCACCTCATGCATACTGCTTTGCTAGCCGGCTGGGCCGGCTCAATGGCCTTATATGAATTGGCCATTTTTGATCCTTCTGATCCAGTACTTAATCCAATGTGGCGCCAAGGCATGTATGTCATGCCCTTTATGGCCCGACTTGGAATTACAGGCAGCTGGAACGGATGGGATATAACCGGTGCAACCGGAGTTGACCCCGGCTTCTGGAGCTTCGAAGGGGTTGCAGCAGCTCATATAGTTTTCAGTGGTCTTTTGATGCTAGCTGCCGTATGGCACTGGACATACTGGGATCTTGAATTATGGGAAGATTCCCGCACTGGAGAACCTGCATTGGATCTTCCAAGAATATTTGGAATACATCTATTTTTGGCAGGTTTAACATGTTTCGGATTTGGAGCATTCCATTGTTCAACTGTTGGTATATGGGTATCTGACCCATATGGCCTAACGGGTCACGTTGAAAAAGTTGCTCCAGTTTGGGGTGCTGAAGGATTTAATCCATTTAACGCTGGTGGAATTGTTGCTAATCACATTGGTGCAGGACTTTTAGGAATAATTGGTGGAATATTCCATATCACCAATAGACCTGGAGAAAGGCTCTATAGAGCCTTGAAGCTTGGAAGCCTTGAAGGCGTTCTTGCAAGTGCTCTTGCTGCTGTGCTTTTTGTATCTTTTGTAGTAGCTGGAACCATGTGGTATGGATCAGCTACAACTCCAGTAGAATTATTTGGTCCTACCAGATATCAATGGGATTCTGGATATTTCAAAACTGAAATCAATCGCAGAGTTCAAGAATCAATGAATGATGGAGCTTCAAAAGCTGAAGCTTACGAAGCCATTCCTGAGCAACTTGCTTTCTATGATTACGTAGGAAATAGTCCTGCCAAAGGAGGATTATTTAGAGTTGGAGCAATGGTTAATGGAGATGGAGTCCCAAGTGGATGGCAAGGTCACATCTCATTTACAGATAGCGATGGCAATGATTTAGAAGTTAGAAGAATTCCAAATTTCTTTGAAAACTTCCCTGTCATTCTTGAAGACAAAGATGGGAACGTTAAAGCTGACATTCCTTTCCGTCGAGCAGAAGCTAAGTACTCTATAGAACAAACTGGGGTTAAAGCTACTGTCTACGGTGGACAGTTAAATGGTCAAACTTTTACTGATCCAGTAGTAGTCAAAAGACTTGCTAGAAAGGCTCAACTTGGAGAAGCCTTTAAGTTTGACAGAGACAGGTACAAATCTGATGGTGTATTCAGAAGCTCTCCAAGAGCATGGTTCACTTATGCTCATTTGTGCTTCGGCTTGTTATTCCTATTTGGTCACTGGTGGCACGCTGCGAGAACCCTCTTTGGCGACAGATTCTCTGGAATCGATCCAGAGCTTGGCGATCAGGTTGAGTTTGGTCTCTTCAAAAAACTTGGAGACGAATCAACCCGTCGAGTACCTGGTCGAGCCTAAATCAGGAATCTTTACCCCCCTATACCGAGAACTTAGATGGAAGCTTTCTCTTATGTGCTAATACTTACATTGGCACTTGTAACACTCTTCTTTGCAGTCGCATTTCGGGATCCACCGAAGTACGACAAGTAAAAGACATAAAAAAAGCCCTGATATATATCAGGGCTTTTTTTATGTCTAAGTTCAAATTCAATTAATAAATCAATTGATTTCGAATTTAGAATTATTTTTCAGCAGTAAAAAAGTAGTTTTATTTAATCTGCCCCTTCTCAGAATACAAATAAATGTTTAAAGTTAGTTAAATAATTAAAAAGGGCTGCATGCAGTGCCCATCTTGTCAAAACACAGACAGTCGAGTACTTGAATCTCGATCAGCTGATTCTGGAAGAAGCGTAAGAAGAAGAAGGGAGTGCTTAAATTGCGACTTCCGCTTCACTACTTATGAAAGAGTAGAAACCACACCAATTACAGTTATAAAAAAGAATGGTGCAAAAGAATTATTTAATAGAAGTAAAATAATCTGTGGTTTAAATAGGGCATGTGAAAAAACACTTACTAATTCAGCAAAAATCGAGTTTATTGTTGATGAAATAGAACTTCAACTACATCAAAATATTCGAAAAGAAATTGAATCAATTGAAATTGGAGAAATGGTTCTTTCGCATCTCAAAGATATTAATGAAGTTGCATACATAAGATTTGCCTCAGTTTATAGACAATTTCATGGAATAAATGATTTTATTTCAACCCTCGAATCCCTTCAGCCACTAAGAAAAGAACAAATGGCATCAGTTCTTTAACTAGAAGGACCTTTCAATAAAGTAGAATTTAATTTCAATTTGGTCGGCGGGCCATTTTGTATTTCTCTCGCACTGTCGTAAAAAGACAGACCGCCATCAAAGCATGTCTGAAACCTCTGAAAGCAAAGTTCAAGAAAAAAATCCTGAAAAAGAAAACTCAAATTCTGAAAGTATCGAATTTGTAGATAATTCTATAGAAGAAATAAAAGAAGACGATATTCCAAAAAACGTTCCAACTGCAGACGATCCAAATAGCAGAGTTAATAAGAGTGACCTTGAAACTGCAGGCTTCACTCTTGACGAATTTGCATCTTTGCTAAGTAAATATGACTACAACTTTAAACCTGGCGACATAGTCAATGGAACTGTTTTTGCTCTTGAATCCAAAGGAGCGATGATTGATATAGGTGCTAAAACTGCTGCTTTTATGCCTATGCAAGAAGTATCAATAAATAGAGTCGAAGGGTTAAGTGATGTTCTTCAACCTTCAGAAATTAGAGAATTTTTTATAATGAGTGAAGAAAATGAAGATGGTCAATTATCTTTATCAATTAGGCGAATTGAATATCAGAGAGCTTGGGAAAGAGTAAGACAATTACAAAAAGAAGATGCAACAATTTACTCTGAAGTTTTTGCCACTAATAGAGGAGGAGCACTTGTTCGTGTAGAGGGTTTAAGAGGTTTTATTCCTGGCTCACACATAAGTACTAGAAAAGCCAAAGAGGAACTAGTTGCTGATTTTTTACCCTTAAAATTTTTAGAAGTTGACGAAGAGAGAAATAGGCTCGTTCTAAGTCATAGAAGGGCTTTAGTTGAAAGAAAAATGAATCGACTTGAAGTGGGAGAAGTTGTTGTAGGAGCGGTAAGAGGAATTAAACCTTACGGAGCATTTATAGATATTGGAGGCGTTAGCGGATTGCTGCATATTTCAGAGATAAGTCATGAACACATTGAAACTCCACATTCGGTTTTAAATGTAAATGATCAAATGAAAGTAATGATAATAGATCTAGATGCAGAAAGGGGAAGGATTTCTCTTTCTACAAAGGCACTTGAGCCAGAACCTGGAGATATGCTTACTGACCCTCAAAAAGTCTTTGACAAAGCTGAAGAAATGGCAGCCAGATATAAACAGATGCTACTTGAGCAAGCTGAAGAGGGAGAAGATCCTATCGCAGTAATGAATATTTGATTATTTATTATTATTGAAAATGTCAGAGCTGTTTATAAGAAATAGTTCTGTTGGGCATATTAAGTCGTTAATATTTGATAAAGATGGAACACTCTCTAACAGTGAAAAATATCTTTTAGAACTTGCAAAGACTCGAATACTATTTACTGAAAAAAAATTTGCCCAATTAAAAATAAGTAAATTCAAAATCTTGTTACTTAGGCGATTGCTTAGTTCTATTTACGGATTAAAGAATAGCTATCTTAAAGCAAATGGAATAATGGCAATTGCTTCAAGAGATCAAAATATCGTATCCACAGCAACAATATTTTCTTTATTTGGTTTCGATTGGTCTAAATCACTCTTAATGAGTCAAGAAATTTTTGAACAAGTAGATATTTTTCTTTCTAATCAAAAAAAACATAATCAAAATACAAGGCCTCTGGTTTCTGGCGCATTAGACCTATTAATTTCTTTAAAAAACAAAGGAGTAACCATAGCACTAATGACAAATGATACAAATGCAGGAATAGAAGAATTTATTCATAAAAATAAATTAGAAGGTTTATTTGATTATCTATGGAGCTCCGACAATAAACCTTTAAAACCTAACCCTTTGGCAGTTATAGAACTTTGCAAAAGAATGAACCTAAAGCCCTCTGAATGTGCTCTTATTTCTGATGCAGATACTGATTTAAAAATGGCCAAAGAAGCTGATATATCAATTATTATAGGCTTTACAGGTGGGTGGAAAAATCCTCCCCGACTTGATGAAAAACAATTTCTTATAGAAGAATTAAATGAATTAAAGATTCATAGAAACACCTAAAGTAGTATTCAATTCAGATTCCCAATGAGTAGATACGTTTTCACCTCTGAATCAGTAACAGAAGGACATCCTGATAAAATTTGCGATCAAATTAGTGATGCTGTTTTAGATGCACTCTTAACTGAAGATCCAACAAGCAGAGTTGCGTGTGAAGCAGTAGTAAATACTGGTTTGTGTCTAATAACTGGAGAAATCACTTCTAAAGCAGAAGTTGACTTCAATAAGCTGGTTAGAGAAGTCATAAAAAATATTGGCTATGAAGGAGCAACTGCTGGTGGCTTTGATTCCAATAGTTGTGCCGTACTGGTATCACTTGACCAACAATCATCAGATATTGCTCAAGGTGTAGATGAAGCCGAAGACCATTCAACTGATCCATTAGATCAAGTTGGCGCTGGTGATCAAGGCATCATGTTTGGATTTGCTTGTAATGAAACTCCCGAACTAATGCCTCTTCCAATAAGTCTTGCTCATCGATTAGCTCGGAGACTTGCCCAAGTGAGGCATCAAGAAATAATTGACTATCTTCTACCAGATGGAAAAACCCAAGTCAGTGTTTCTTACGAAGAAGGGATCCCCTCATCCATAGATACAATACTTATATCTACACAGCATAAATCTGAGGTTGACGGAATAACTCTTGAAGAGGAAATACAAAAAAAAATTGCTAAAGATCTATGGAAATATGTAGTAGAACCTTCGACAGAAGACTTACCTTTAAAACCTTCAATAGAATCAACAAGATTTTTAGTCAATCCAACAGGAAAATTTGTTATAGGGGGACCACAAGGAGACGCAGGTTTGACTGGTCGAAAAATAATAGTTGATACATATGGTGGATATGCTCGTCATGGTGGAGGAGCATTCTCTGGAAAAGACCCTACAAAGGTTGATAGATCTGCAGCCTATGCAGCAAGATATGTCGCAAAAACTTTAGTTGCGGCAAATCTTGCAAAGAAAGTGGAAGTGCAACTTAGTTATGCCATTGGCGTAGCTAAGCCTGTTTCAATACTTGTTGAGTCTTATGGTACCGGAAAAGTCTCAGATACAGACTTAACTCAAATTGTAAAAGAACAATTTGATCTAAGACCAGGTGCAATTATCAAATCTTTTAACCTCCAAGAACTTCCTAGTCTTAGAGGAGGCCGTTTCTATAGAGATATTGCCGCATATGGTCATTTCGGAAGAACTGATATTATTCTTCCTTGGGAAGATGTTTCTCAAAAAGCCAAAGAATTAAGTGCTCTTGTTTGAAAAACTTTTAATTAAATCCTAATGATAAATAATTCACTTGTGCTAGGAATTGATCTTGGCACATCAGGACTAAGAATTGCAATAATTAATACTAAAAAAAAAATATTGTACACATCTTCAAAGAAATATTTTTCTGGCCTTGAGATATGGGAAGACTGGTTATTTTGCTTACAAAATCTAATAAAAGAAATCCCTAAAGAATTAAAAAAAAAGTTAATCGCATGCTCTGTAGCTGGAACATCCGGAACTCTTTTAGCCTGTAAATATAGTGGAGAGCCTTTAGGTAAAGCCCTACCTTATTTCTTATCTTATAATGAATATTCAGATTCAATTTCCAAACTTTTTAAAAAAGATTGTGCGGGCTCAAGTCCCAGTGGAAGTGTTGCTAGAGCTTTAAAACTTCTAGATTTATATGGTCATAATATAATACTGAGACATCAAGCAGATTGGATTAGTGGATGGCTTCAAAATAATTGGGAATATGGTGAGGAAGGCAATAATCTAAGAATGGGTTGGGAAATTTCGAAGAACTCATGGCCCGAAACTTTCTATAATTTAAATTGGTTCAAATGTCTACCAAAAATAATTTCTTCAGGTCAAACAATGGGAACTATATGTTCGCACAAAGCTAATGAATTAAATTTACCAAGAAATCTTAAAATCATAGCAGGAACGACAGACTCCAATGCAGGTGTTTTGGCAACTTTCCCGAGTATACATGATGGAATCACAATACTTGGAAGCACAATAGTTATTAAAAAATTCAACCAAAGGCCCCTCTCAGGTAAAGGGATTTCTAATCATAAATTATTAGGAAATTGGCTGTGTGGTGGAGCCTCTAATGCAGGAGCATCAATACTTCTAGACTTTTTCAATCTAGAATATATCGATGAGTTAAGTAAGCAGATAAATCCTATAAATTCATCTGGAATAGATCTTCTTCCTTTATCAAAAAAAGGAGAAAGATTTCCAATAGATGATCCAAGTTTAGAACCTAAACTTAATCCCAGACCAGTTAGTGATGCTCTTTATCTTCATGCAATATTAGAGGGGTTAGCAAAGATTGAAGCTAGGGGTTGGCAAAAACTATATAAATTAGGAGCTGAACTACCTAGACAAATAATTACCATTGGGGGGGGGGGCAAAAAACATTGCTTGGAAGAAAATAAGAGAAAGAGAAATAGGAATCCCAATAAAAATTTGTAATAGTCCTCCTGCAGCAGGAGTAGCGAGTATTGCTTTACAAGGTTTATTATGAAAGAAAATCAAAAAAACTTTCAAAGAAATTTCTATTTTATAAAGACTAAAATCAACAAATGAATTCTGAACCCATTACAAAAGAATCAAGTACACGCATTTGCAATCATATGAATCAAGATCACCAAGACGCTTTAAATGCATACGCTTCGTACTACGGAAAAATTAAAAGTTTTGAATCAGCAAGAATGATTAGCTTATCTCCCAAATCATTTGAATTAAATATTGATGATCAAATCTTAGAGATAAAATTTGATCATATACTTCAAGACTGCACAGATGCTCATAAAACATTGGTTAAGATGATCAAAGCTATTCCAAAGACTTGAAATTGACTTCTAAAAACAAATTCCTAATCTTCTTATTTTAAATTTGTTTCTCTAAAGGAATCAAAGAAAATTAAGGGAATTTCAATTTATTTTTGATTAAGGTACGAACGTATTGTTAGATTATTAGAAGTTTCAAGCCGGGATAGCTCAGTTGGTAGAGCAGGCGACTGAAAATCGCCGTGTCCCCAGTTCAAATCTGGGTCCTGGCACCATTCAAATCATCAACAATTTGAATATTAAAAGCACCTCTAACAAGGTGTTTTTTAATTGCTAAAATTAGTTGCAGCAATGCCTTAGAAGGATTTTAAAGAGGTAGAGGCAAGAGATATTTTGGAGCGTTACAGGCGATTCTGAGAGGAGTGAAATTGATATGTAAGTGGTATGTAAAAGCAGATCCAATTTATTCGTCCTATAAGCACCTATAACTTACATAACAGTGGTAGCAGTCAAAGTGAAAGATTTTTCTATTTGAGTTGAGTTAAAACGAACAAGTCAAAAGCTTCATCAAGTGGCTTTTTTAAGTTGTTTTCCTATTAAAGAAAACTTGTTCCTATGATCTCTATAAGTTAGAAAGAACAGTTCAGTAATGAAAGTTGGTTACGCCAGAGGTATATCCTCATTTCGCCTTGAAACATTTATGTAAATACCTTTTGCTGTCATTTCATTTTTCTCGTCTTTAGCATCATTATTTATTTGCCTTTAGAAACCCAGAACTGATACATAACTGCGAAGGTATTGGGATACTTCTCTTCAAATTTTGCCCAGTTTTTTTTAAGTTGGCTTGTTTTTTATCTTCTGACCAATATTTATAGAGGAATTTATTGAATTGAATAATTATTAAAAATACAATATTCTTATTTTTGTACTAAATCAAAAACAAAACATATGCGCTCTTCGGTACTTTCAAAAGGGATAGTATGGTGAAATAAAGAAGAAGGAAAAATACAAATATCTCTAGTTTCTATTTTCTTAATAGTTAAATTAAAATTTTTGTCTTTATTAGGATATCTCGGACCTTGGTAGCTAAAAGCTATGTTACCTGAATCACCATTATTATTATATTTTGGAATCTGTAGATAAAAACTGCCAGTAATCCATCCATATTCATGGTTATGGCTCTTCAGAAATCCACCAGTTTTCATGCTAATCATCCATGAACGAAGTTCGTAATTTTCAGGCCAATTATTTATGAAACCTTGTCCACTATCTTTGAATTTATCTTTGTATTTTTCAATCTTAATTTCTAAAGCATTTTTTATTTCTTTAATAAATGGGTAATCCAATGAAAATAAATTACCTGAAGTTTGTATACCATTCGTAAGAATGCCTTGAGCTTTATGTTCTTTCTTACTTTTTCTATTGTAGGAAATTAGTTCATTTAAGTGATTTTCTGAGAACAATTCTTCATTAATTCTATCTATTAATACATACTTAATTGCTTCATTACAGAAAGGCGAATCATATTTCTTTCCGTAAATAATATTGGCATGCTCTACTGCTCCACCAATATCAGCATTACAAGCCTTCTTCTCAGTTAGCTCTTTATACTTCTCATTAAAATCTTTTTCTCTATCTAGAGATAATAAACTGCCTAGATATAAGGTTTGGCAAGAATTAGATTTGTTTTTACTTAAATATTTTAATGCTAATTTATATTCTCCTTTATAACATAAACTAACAGCTAAAGATACAAGTAATTTTTCATCTTCAGGCTTTAATTCGACTGCCTTAATTTTATGAACTGTTGCCTCTTCTCTTTTACCAAGATCATTCAATAAGTTTCCCAGATTGGAATGCGCATCTGCGTAATCAGGTTTAAGTTCAATTGCTTTGAGGTATAACAGTTCTGCTTCTTGT
>CACFCB010000026.1 GCA_902564695.1 uncultured Prochlorococcus sp.
AATAAATGAAGAACTTTTCGAAAGGAATCCTTTCAAGTTCTGTCAGTGAATGAATTGAAGGCAGTTTTTTATTTGATTTCAACTGCCTTCTTTCCATAAAATATTTAAATTTTTTGAAATGTTTATAGATCTATCAAAATACATTTAAATTAATAGTTGGTTTTGATTTTTTTCTTCACATTACGATTAAAATTCTTTCATAATTATAAAGCCTAATAGAAAAAGCTCGGGAAGTGAAACTTCTTCCAAATTTTGCAGAGCTACTTCACGAGATAAAGCTACCAACGCCTGAGAAGTGCTTTGTCATTGAAGTTGGAGATAAAAATACATAAACAAATGGATAAAAGATGGAAAACTCAACTGCGACCTTGAAATACTTTTCGAATGGATCAATATCAAATACAACTCAAGAAAAAGTTTAAATAATGAAGAAAGTAAACTAGCAGAAGAAATAAAAAACAAATTCCCTATAGACCAATGGCGTGTGATCAAAAAATTCAGCGACCATCAAAGAAAATATCGATACGACAAAAAGCGAAAGAGGACGTAAAAAGTCGCACTTCTCCACGAATGAGCGAACAAGCAATTACGACAATCTTCAGCCCAGGCTGGAGTATTTATACCTAATGTGGTATAAATACCTATGTAGCATCCAAAACAAAGACTTCAGATGATTGAAAAGTACCCTTTGCTTCCTTTCCTAATTTTTGCTGGTGCTCTAATCAGCACAGCAACAATTGGTTTGCCTGTATTCGCTGGCTAACAAAGCGAAAAAGAACAAATTAAAATCAATTCAGCTTTCATTAAATTATTGATTGCTGTTTTTAGGAATTTCCAAATTAATAGTTTTAAATTTTGTCTTAATTACTCTAATTAAGATCAACATCTTATTTTTTAATATAATTATCTATTGATATTTACAAAATATATTACTGTTTTTCTAATATTGCTGACCAATAATTAAATAAGAAATAGCTAGAATATATAAATATTCCAAGATAAACCCAATTAAGCCAAATAGGCCTCTTATTACCGTTGTTCATTAAATGAAAGTCAATCCATATTTAACATAATATACTTAACACGTACAAAATCGACTTTAATTTTCTTTGGCTTAACGTAAATGCTATGACTTAAAAGTTAATAGTAATCACATAAGAAGAGGTATTAATGAAAAAAAACTACAAGTTTCTACAAAAACACAAGAATGAATTTAGAGAAACATACAAAAACTTGGAAGGACATAAATGGTCATTAAAATTTCCAGTTTATCTTTTTGATAGAGATTGGTTTAGACTTAAGAAGGTTGCTTTATATGATTTAGCCAAAGAGCTTAAGCCTGACAACTCTCAAGAGGCTCCAGAAATAATTCAATATGAACAATTACTCAAAGAGGGATATGACAATATTCTTGCTATTCAGAAATGTTGGAACGACTTTGGGATTGAGGATTTTCATCGATCTCTAAGGAACTCATCAAAGTGGAACACATTAGGAAATAATGGATGGACATTTAAAAAATATGCATCATTAGTTGTTGGGTATCGAAAAATTATAGAAAATAAAGAAATTCGTATACCAATAATAATTCTTGGAAGAAACTCAAAAGAAGAGCATCAACTTGATTGGATCAACAAGGAATTCATTTCTGAAATAAAAATTGCAGATTGAGATTCAATAAAAAAACTTTTAATATAGTTCAGGCAATTGTTAGATCATCAGATCTTGTCCCCCATTCTGTATCCTCAAGAAGATCAGAGTATCCAGATGCATTAACCAAGTTATATTTTTGAAATTTCCAATCAGAATCTTCAAGATAGTCTGAATACTCAAATGTTTTGGCAAGAAGGGAAAATTCTTTGCTAAAAGGGCACATAGTAATATTAGGTATATCTCTAATGATTCACGCTAGTTAATGTAAAAGCAAGTAAACATCATATTTCCTAAATATTTAGATGCAAATAATAATCATTAATAAAAGAGCATAAATATCACTATCAGGAGAAATATTTGATCAAAAGAAATATCTTACAATATAAATACTCAGATAGAATATTATTAGAATAAAGTTCTAATAAAGAAGCATGTTTAAAAACAGAAAGAAAAGATCTGGAGAGTTTGATTTCGAAAACCCACCAGAAGGTATTTATTCTTTTTCTGGAAACGAAGGAGTTGTAACAGTTGAGGTGGATAAAGATGGTAACCAGTCTTGGAATCTCGAAAATTGGTTTGCCTCTCTAGATCCTGATAAAAATGAAAAGGAAAAGGATCTAATAATACAAGATATCAAACAAAGATTAAATAAAGACACTGGATTAATTAATCCAAGAGAGAAAGTAAAAAAGCGAAGTTTTTTTAATCCCTTTTAATAAATAAACTTCAAGAAAACTAGAGCATCAAAATAATAGAAATATTTGATTAACTGCTGCAGCAATTAAAATATATCTCAATAAGGTGCTCCAAGCATACAAATAAACACATTCATTATCAGATTTAGATAATTCAACACCTTTAATTTTGATCAAAAGATTAAATCGATAATTTACATTATTTTTAAGAATAAGGATAAAGCAAATTACTAGTGAGTGAAATATATTTTTCTTTAACAAAAAAAAGATAGCTATAATAAAAGAGATATTTGATAAAAAATCAATATTAGGGACAAATATAGCTGGTATAACAAGCAAATTAGATGCTATATATATTAGACGGTTGTTTTTTAGCCAAGAAATCATCTTTTAATTTCTAAAAAATAAATATATATATTTATTTATTTTTAGCAAACAAATAAAAACAAAGCAATTTTTAATTAAAGTTTGACAAAAACAAAAAATATAAAACTAAGGATTCTCTTGAGATCAAGACAATAGGAATAAATACTAAAGGGATTTAGACAGAAGCCTTTATATCAAAAAAAAATAAAAGATAATAAGTTATAGTAGTACCATTAAAATTCCTAAAATGAAAATATTTATTTTCTTTACCCTCAGTATAATAAGTTTATTATTCATTGGTAAAAACCTTATTTATTCTGCAAAAAGAAATCTTTTTAAAGACCAAGCAGCCTGGTCAGGTAAAGATATTAAGATAAAATATAATAAAGATAGAGAACTGGCCAATCCAAGAGAGGGAAATAATAACTATTTAAAAATGATTGCAAATGAATCTAAAATTTTTTTAGAAGAAGAGTCTGAGCAGAACATTGATGAGTAACCAATTTTTTTATTTTAAAAAGATCTTTAAAAATTAATATAAAAGGATTATTCAATTTCTAACTTATAATAAATTCGATAATTTCATCAACATGTACAATCATTTCTTATTTAGTAATATTCTTTATTTTCTTTCAATAAAGAATACATTTTTAGACATGACAATAAATAATCCTATATTTATTTTTTCAGTAATAACTTTTATTTGGTTCATTCCAGGAATTGTAGTTAGAGGCTTGAAAACAAAAAAAGATAACGCAAAAAAGAGAAAGTCTCAGGAAGATGCTATAAAAAAACTATACCCTAAAGAATAAAAATCTGTTCTTAATTTTTTATCCTTAGTTTAAATACTTTTGAGATTTTCTCATAAAGAAATATCTTTTAGCATTAACGACATGCATTCAACGAAAAGTGAGATAATCTAAAAAATCAAAGCATTAGCTTAAAATGATAAAGAAACTAGGACAATATGGAGGATACTTATTAAGTGGTATCTTAATAGCATGGCTTATAAACCCAAATGCTGCAATAGCTTTCATTGAGGTTTTTCTTAAAATGATTTTATTAATATTTATTCCGATTTCTGGTGCCTATATACTTGATAAAATTATTCTCTTAAAACATCAGAAAGCATGGAATATAATTTTACCAACATGGATAATAATAAGTATATATTTCAGTTTTAGACTGGTTAAATTAATAGAAGGCCTAATTAATTAATGCTTAAAAAAATAAATTAATCATTTATATCTTTTGAAAAAACTGATTGTTGACTTTTCAACACTAAATTGAGGCACCATTGATTTTTCAACATATTGCGACATTATCTTTTTCTCTCAAATTTTTATTTTTACAAAATCAAAATTCTACTTCTTTATAACGTTTAATTTCTTTATTTTTTACACTTTGATTATTTTTGCTTGTTATAAAAGCTAAGTAATTCCTATGTTCTGACTCATAAAGTTCAGATCCCTCTTTAAAAATACTTTGCACGCTTATAACCAAAACATGAATTGCTTAATATTTGAAGTTTTCAGAGAAGCCCTCGAAAAAACTATCTAGTAATCCCTTTTTGGCATTTTTTAATTTTATTCAGATAAATAAGTAAACCAAAAATAAAGATATTGATGATTTCTCAATAATGGATATCTCCTTTAAAGCCAGAATATCAGTCAGGCAAGAGAGTTTTCGAAATCGTTAGCATTTCTAGAAGTTAAAATATCTAACCCATCTCGAATTAATTCATGCTTTATGGATAATGATTAATGTAGAAAAATCTTGACCACAATGGTGCTTCCCTTTCTTACTGCAATATTTTTCCCAGATTATGGGTATCAGGGTATCCCATGGGATCTATATTTACTGCACTTTTTCTTCTTTGCGATAGTAATTCCCTTTCATGTGATTATTTTTGCAGCTCGCAATGCTCAAAAAGTAAAGCCTAATGGTGTCAGAGACTGGCTTAAGGGTGAAACCAATGCAACCAAAGATGATCAAGCAACTATGTTTCCAAACAATTTCCCTACTGCTTAAATCCGACAAATTATGCCCAATTAAGTGTCTGAATTTTTCAAGGTGCAACGAGATCAGTAATTTTGGGCAATTTTAGGTTTAAATATATATCTGCATCTCTAAAAAAATGCCTCATTTGACATTCTTAACCTTCGCTTTAGGAGGGGGAAGCCTCTCAGCAACAATTGTCGGTGTTGGATCTCTTGTTCTATTTGCACTAGTTGGTGTAATAGCAGGACCAAATCTTTCTAAATTTGATTCTGAAGCATAGAAAGGTAGCCACTGCTAATTTACTTAGCTAAAATTCCTAGATCCGAAATTATTGGATTTTAGATTTCATACATCTAAAAAAGGGAATTTTCCTATTAAGAAAAAATCCAATTCCATTGAGTCATTCTGCACTTGGTGGAATTTATTTTTTGGCTAAATCTAAAGTCCAAAACAAAAATTAGAATAACTTTTTAGCTTAAGGACACTAAGAACCTATACAAACAAACCCCTAAAACATAAGCTAAACTTATCAATGATATCACTATCCAATATAAAGCTTGATTATATGCATCTTTGGCTTATACATTTGTCAGCAACTAAATATACAATTCCTTCTCAAATGGAAATGAATCCTTATAAGCCATTCATTCAAGCTATTAAAAAATTCTGCAGAACTTCTAAATAAAAGAAAAAAGTAATTCAATGAGAAGATTTAAATTCTCCTCCTCTTCCTCCTGCTTCCGTTGCTTGTCCAATTCGAGAAAACAAGTTCAAGCTTTCATCATTTAAATTAATCA
This sequence comes from uncultured Prochlorococcus sp., assembly GCA_902564695.1. Lineage (GTDB taxonomy): Bacteria > Cyanobacteriota > Cyanobacteriia > PCC-6307 > Cyanobiaceae > Prochlorococcus_B. The sequence goes on from CACFCB010000026.1 coordinate 5,513, forward strand.
CCTCAACCTCAGAACCTCCTAACTTTATTCTTCTAATAACTTGATCAAGGACAGTTACTCCGCTTTGATCCCAAATATGAGCTTCTGACATATCAATTGTGACTTTTTCAGGATGTTCGTGTAATTCAAACCCTTGCCTAAAATAAATACTACTTACAAAGAATAATTGCCCTTTAACCTTATATATTCTATGGCTTTGACTAATTGAAGAAGAATCAACCTTAATAACTTTTGCTACCTTTCTACTAAAAAGTAAAGCGGCAAGCCCAACTCCTGAGATAAGTCCTAGTGCCAAGTTATGTGTAATAACAGTTACAAATACAGTCAAAATCATCACTGAACTATCACTTCGAGGAATACGTCGAATGTCTTTAATGGATATCCAATTAGCAGTATTTATGGCAATCATTATCATTACTCCCACTAATGTTGCCATTGGTATTTGATTAACCCAGTCTTTGGCGGCAAGAATCATAGCTATTAGACAAACTCCAGAACTTAAAGTTGAAAGACGAGTTCTACCTCCATATCCAACATTCATAACTGATTGACCAACTAAAGCGCATCCAGCCATACCACCAAAAAGAGAACTAACAATATTCCCAATACCTTGCCCTCGAGCTTCAATATTTTTATTTGTACTTTTATCAGTCAAATCATCAAGAATATCTTGAGTGAGAAATGTTTCCATAAGCCCAACAAGTGAAATTGCTAAAGCTGTAGGAAGGATTAAACCCAAAGTCTCAAAATTGAATGGGACTTTAGGAATCCCAAAACTAGGCAATCCATTAGGAAGGATTCCTAAATTAGACACCGTTGGTACATTTAAGTTGAATCCGATAGAAATAGCACTGCAAATAAAAATTGCAACCAACGCTGAAGGTAAAAACTTGGTTATTTTGGGGAGTAAATAGATAATAATTAGAGTTAAAATTGTTAATCCCCAAACAGCTGGTAATTGAGATGCAATAACGACTTTTCCAGAATGGGCCAAGTCAATACCCAAATGAGGCAATTGAGCTAGAAAGATCAAAATAGCCAATCCATTCACGAAACCATCCATTACTGGCTGGGGGACAAATCTCATCTGATGTGCAAGTCTTAAATATCCCCAAGCGATCTGAAGGAGCCCTGTAAGTAAACCAGCTGCCAAAAGATATTGCAAACCAAGACCTGGACTAATATTTTCCCCCTGTTGAACAATGCCAGTCATTAAAAGTGCAGTTGAACCAGTTACCGAAGTAATCATTGCCTTCCTGCCACCAAATATCGCAAGCGTGACTGATAATAAAAAGGCACCAAATAATCCAACTCTAGGGTCTACTCCTGCGATACCAGAAAAAGCTATCGCCTCTGGGATCATTGCAAATGCGACAACAAGACCAGCTAAAACATCACGAGAAGGAGAGATAAATCTTTCCTTTGCAATTAAATTGTTCAATTTCAAAACTACTCTTCTTCTATCCTGCCTTATTAGATATGAGAATTTATATTTTCAAGAGAATCTTCGTACTAATTTGAATAAATCAAACCTTATTCAGATTCTTCTTTTCGCTCAATAAATGAATCCATCAATTTTTTGTACTCATTCTCCCTTGAGCTTTTTGCGAATCCTACAATAAAAGCAAAAGATGAAATTAATATTAAAGCTACTATTGCAGGGCTAAGACCTATTTCACTAGCAGTCAAACAAAAAAGTAAACTAAACGACATCAATTAAAAATTGAATTCAAATAAGATTAACTTAAAAAGCTTAATCTAGAACGTTATTTATTTTAAATTTAATTTAAATAAAATTTAAAATAAATAATAAATTAATGAGATTTTTCTTTTATTAAACTAACAAATTCTTCAGTAGATAAAGCAGGTTTATACTCCCAAGTCATTCCATATTTATCTCTCCAGGACCCAAAGACCTTAAACAAAATGTAAGCACTTGAAGCTCTACAAATTATCACACCAGTTCCATCTTGAGGAGTATGAGCCCATGCAACTCTTTCATAACCATCTATAAGATCCTCAGATTTCCCACTTTCAACATAATCAACAAATGCTTCTGATGAATAAAGTTGATCTTCAGAAGATTCAAATTTCCAGGTAACTACATAAAGCTGCATTTTTTTTTTTTATGTATTTTATTTTTAATCCTTTGTACTAAAAAAGGCAATCTCTATTAAAAAAATTATTTTTTATTCCTAAAGCCTGGTTCAAATTGTCTTCTTGCAGCCTGTGTTCTTAGTAAGAATTGCCTTCCTGAACTTGAAAGGGTAAATCGTAATGCTTTACCCGACTTGAACATTGCCTCGCCAATTGCCTTTGTTCTAGATAATTCGATTTGATACGCCCTGCTAACAGCTCTTTCAGCATCAACATTTGCTAACTTCGCCTGTTGGGCTAAACGTTTAGTCTTTGATTTTGGAATTACTGAAAGCTCACTTTCAGGTTCTGCCCACCTCCATAGCCAATTAGAACTGGATTTTGTAATTGAAGATGATTTCTTAACCATACCTCCATTCCCATAAGACAAAAAGGCTTGTAAGCCATATGCTTGACCATAACCGCTCCAGGAAAAAAAGAGGATTGAACAACTAAAAAAAAAATGAAATTTAAAAAAGAGCTTTTAATTACGCTATAAGGGAAAAATCCTGAAAAACCTAAAATTAGCCTTAGTCTATTTCAGTAAAAAGAACTTATAAAATAAATTTTTGAAATTATAAAAGTCAATATTTTACATTGAACATTTTTTATTCTCATCTAAAATCTAATTTAATGGTAGCCGCAACAACGCCCACATATAAAGGGATATGTTTATGGCAATTGCAGCTCCTACTGAAAGTTTTTTCATAAAAAAACAAATTTCTATAATTACAATTCAGCAACAAAATTTCTCTTGAGAAAGTGTTTATTTTCTCATGAACACATTAGATTTTCATTTTATTGATTATCAGGAAGGAAAATAAATCCAGATCTGCATTCATCAAGAAGCTTTTTAAGCTTAGTTAATTTTGGCTCAATAAATTGATCCTTCTTTAAAGTTATCCAAATTGGTTTAATCAATTCATTTTCAGACCCAAGTCTTACACGAGCCCCAAACCAAGTGGCTTTTGATGGTATGGAGGCTCTGCATTTTATTTCATTTTTTTCTAAATCAATCTTTCTTTCTATAAGCCACTCGTCTAAAAAAATTAAATCTGTAAAATTATTTAGACCTGCTCTAGCTGATACACAAGTAGAAAAAACAAATGCTAAAAGCAAAAAAAATTTTAAGGATTCGGAAGTGTTTTTAATCACTTCATGAGTTACTGCAATATTCTTAAATTGAAATGGGTCGCCTGAGATTCGAACTCAGGACCAGCCGGTTAAAAGCCGGATGCTCTACCGCTGAGCTAGCGACCCACTTATGGACAATACTAATTGACCAACATGAAAAATATCATGTTGTCGAAGCATTAATACCCTTAATGTTCCTTTTTGAGAACTAAAAAAAAAAAAATAAATAAATTTTCACCTCCCTCATTGATTTCTCAAATATTTCTGAAGTCTTAATAAATAGTTGAGGGACATGAGAAAGTTATTTAATTAAGCTTCAAAAAAATAAAAACACCTCAGATTGAAAGAAGATCCATCAGTAATCGTAATAGGGGCTGGCCTAGCGGGATCAGAGGCAGCATGGCAAATAGCAAATGCTGGCGTAAAAGTAACCCTCTTTGAAATGCGCCCAAAAAAGAAATCCCCAGCTCATCACACATCAGAATTTGCAGAACTTGTTTGCAGTAATAGCTTTGGAGCTCTAAACAGCGATAGGGCAGCAGGACTTCTGCAAGAAGAACTTAGAAACTTAAAGTCGATTGTTATCGAGAAAGCCGATCAATACTCCGTACCTGCTGGTGGAGCTCTTGCAGTTGACAGAAGTCAATTCAGTCTTTCAATCACAAAGGTACTTTCCTCTCATCCTCTAATCACAATCAAAAGAGAGGAATACCCTTGTCTCCCTCAAAAGAATCAGATAACCATTTTAGCAACAGGTCCATTAACAAGCGCTTCACTAGCGGAGGATATAAAAAAATTTACAGGTGAAAAAGAATGTCATTTCTTTGATGCAGCTAGCCCAATAATTACTGGAGAAAGTATTGATTTTTCCACAGCTTTTAGAGCAAGTAGATACGACAAAGGTGATGCTGACTACGTTAATTGCCCGATGAATGAAGAATTATATATAAATTTTCACTCTGAATTGATAAAAGCAGAACAAGCACAATTAAAGGACTTTGAAAAAGAAACGGCTATTTTTTTTGAGGGTTGCCTTCCAATAGAACAACTGGCAAAAAGAGGGCTTGAGACTATGCGTTTTGGCCCATTAAAACCTATTGGATTATGGGATCCAAGGTGGGGAGATGTTAATAACAAAAAACTACGAATGCTTAAAAGAGCTCATGCTGTCGTTCAATTAAGACAAGAAGATAAAGCAGGTAAATTATGGAATCTAGTTGGATTTCAAACAAACTTAAAATGGGGCGAGCAAAAACGTGTATTTAGAATGATTCCTGGTTTGTCTCAAGCAGAATTTATTCGTTTTGGAGTTATGCATAGAAATACTTTTCTTGAATCTCCAAAGCTCATAGAGCCAACACTTCAATTCATAAAAAGAAAAACTTTATTTGCTGCTGGACAACTCACTGGTACAGAAGGTTATGCTGCTGCTATTGCTGGTGGTTGGTTAGCGGGAACTAACGCAGCTTTGTTAGCAAAAGGATTAAAAACAATTACATTACCATCGTCTACCATGATTGGAGCATTAACCAACTTTGTAAGCAATAGTCAAGCAAGTTTAAGAATTCAAAGTAAAAAAAACTTTCAACCTATGCCAGCTAATTTTGGATTGCTTCCTGAGCTTAATGATAAAACTCATAATAAACGTGAAAGATACAAGAAATATAGAGAGAGAGCCTTAAGACAAATAAAAGAAGTAAAAGAAAACTTAATTAGATAAAAATTTTTTTACCACAACCATTTAAAAATTTCTTTAAATCATGCCTCTATTAACAAAAACACTTAACGAATCAAATAGCTGGGATTCGATAGTTATTGGTTCCGGTCTTGGTGGATTAGTAACTGCAAGCCAGCTTGCCAGTAAAGGTGCAAAAGTTCTTGTTCTAGAGCAATATAAAATTCCTGGAGGGAGTGGTGGTTCATTCAAAAGGAAAGGATTTACTTTTGATGTTGGAGCATCAATGATATTTGGTTTTGGGAAAAAAGGTTTTACCAATTTACTTACGCGAGCACTTAATGAGGTTGGAGAAGAATGTGAAACAATTCCAGACCCAACACAATTGGCATATCATTTACCAGATCAATTAAACATAACAGTTGATAGAGATTATCAAAAATTCATTACTAAATTGATTGAATTATTTCCACATGAAAAGAAAGGAATAAATCACTTTTATGAGACATGTTGGAGTGTTTTTAATTGCCTAGATTCAATGCCTCTTCTTTCAATAGAAGATCCCGCATATCTAATGAAAGTTTTTTTTAAATCTCCTTTGTCATGTCTTGGACTAGCAAGATGGTTACCCATAAACGCAGGAGAAGTAGCAAGACGTCATATCAAAGATCCCATACTGTTAAAATTCATTGACATAGAATGCTTCTGTTGGTCTGTAATGCCTGCCAACTTAACTCCAATGATTAATGCGGGAATGGTCTTTTCTGATAGACACTATGGAGGAATTAACTATCCAAAAGGAGGTGTAGGAATAATTGCAGAAAAGCTAGCCAAAGGAATTGAGAACCATGGTGGTCAGATTAGATATAAATCTAAAGTCAAGAAAATTATTTTCGAAGATAAAACAGCTATAGGTGTGTCCTTAGAAAATGATGAAGAAATTTATGGTAAAACAATTGTTTCTAATGCCACAAGATGGGATACATTTGGTGGAGAAGGAGTAAATGATCCACTTATCGACTTAAGTAAGATATCAGGCTCAAAATCAAAATGGGGAAATAGATACATTCCATCCCCCTCCTTTCTATCCCTACACTTAGGAGTCAATTCCGACTCAATTCCTTCTAATACACATTGTCATCACTTACTTCTTGATTCATGGGAACAAATGGAAAAAGAACAAGGAGTAACTTTTATATCAATACCGACTTTGTTAGATCCCAGCATAGCGCCATCGGGTAGTCATATAGTTCATGCTTTTACTCCTTCTTCAATAGAATACTGGGATGAGCTAAGCAATAAGGAATACCTAGCAAAGAAAAAAGAAGACGGTGATAAGCTTATCTCTAAGTTGGAAAAATTATTTCCTAACCTAAGTCAAAACATTTTGCACAAAGAGATAGGAAGTCCAAAAACACACAGAAGATTTCTTTCTAGAAACAAAGGAAGTTATGGACCAATTCCCTCTATGAGATTACCTGGCCTTCTTCCAATGCCATTCAATACTACAAACATAAAAGGTCTTTATTGTGTTGGTGATTCCTGTTTCCCTGGTCAAGGTTTAAATGCTGTTGCATTTAGCGGTTTTGCCTGCGCTCACATTATTGGCAAAAAGTTAAGAATTAATAAATGGGATCTCCCTGAATAATTGTAAAAGTAAATGAAAATTCTATGAAGGAAGATTATCCAAACTAAACCTATAGCCCTGTTGGCGGACTGTGGTTATTCCGCCTCCATCACCAAGACCTGCTTGTTCTAATTTTCTTCTAAGTGTTAAAACCTGAGTATCAACCGAGCGAGGCCCTCCGCTAAAGGGTGGCCAAGCCATTCTAAGTAGTTCATGTCGGCTTCTTACCATCCCTGGAGGCATCAACAATGCACATAACAAAGCGAATTCTCTTGGACTAAGTTCTACAGGTTTTTCACGCAATGTAACCTGCCTTAGAAGGAGATGAACCTCAAGTGGACCTACAGCTACGCGCTCTTGCAAACCAATTCTACCTCTCTTCAATAAGGTCCTGCACCTTGCGGCTAATTCTTCAAGACCAAAAGGCTTTCTCAAAACATCATCAGCCCCATCATCAAGAAGACCAACAACTGGTTCTACGCCTGTTCTTGCCGTTAGGACAATTACTGAACATCCCAATTGTTGAGCCAGTCGAAGAGCCGAGCTTTTTTCTAATAACTCAGCACTAACCAATAAATCAGGTGATTGATCTCGGCAAAGATCTACCGCCTCCTCGGCAGAACCTACTGCCGCAGCAAGTTGGCCATCTTGTCTTAGCCTTTGAACCAAGACTGTCCTGAGTGTTGGATGAGGCTCTACAACAAGCACCTTTGAAGGTGATTGTGTAGTGGCTTGAATAGAGGATGAACCAGAGGAAGATCCCTGGATTTGCTCAGAGGAAAGCTGATCTGCAGGTATTAATGTCACAAGTCAGAAAAGTACACCCTTAGACTAGATGAGATATTAAAGCAAACTGTTCACTGACTACCAAGAATAGTCCGTGTCTTAGCAAACCATGACATCTTTTGATGCTCCAGAGGCAATTAAACACTTCCAATCAATTTGTGACGCCTGTCAAGAGCTAACAAGTAGATACCACAGCCCATCTGAACTTAGAATATATGCAGATGGTTACCTGCATTCCCTTAGGAATTGCAAGAGATTAGGCTCTCGCGATCAAGAGAAATTAGAGAGTTTAATTGATAGATGGATACTTGATCCTTCAAGCTTTATTGGTCCAGATGGGGATATAAATAACCTATTTTTTCAAAGAGAAACCTAACTCGAGACAAAAAAGTAACATCTTATGAAGCTAATGCAATCTCAAGTTTTTCTTTCAATTCACCAGAGTTATACATGCTAATCAATATATCTGATCCTCCAATAAATTCTCCTTTCACGTAAACCTGGGGAATTGTCGGCCAATTTGAATATTCTTTAATACCTTCACGGATTTCCATATCGGAAAGAACATCGAAAGTTTCAAAACTTATTCCCAATGAATTAAGAATTTGAACAACATTGTTAGAAAAGCCACATTGTGGCATCAATTTATTTCCTTTCATGAAAACGAATATAGGCTTTGAGTTGATCAAGAGTTCAATTTTTGAACGAGTTTTTGAATCCATGATTTAAATTTTAATTAGGAGTGGATGTTTTCAAGGCCAAAGCATGAATAATTTCAGTTTTTAGTTCATTTTTTAAAGCACCATAAACAATTTGATGTTGCTGAACAAGAGATAATCCTGAGAATCTTGCAGAAACCACATTCACCTCAAGATGATCCCCACCACCTAAATCTTTAACATCAATGAGGGCATCTGGAAGTGATTGCTTAATTAGAAGAGTTACTTCTTGAGGTGTAATCATTATTCAAATGAGTAATTAAAAGTTTCAAAATAAAAGTCACATTTCAAAAGGATGATTGTTGTCATCGCTTAGAGGGAAAAGCCAAGCAAGGTTCAACAAATTGTTAAGAAGACAAAAATAACCTTTTCCATTTAGTCACGTTTTACGTTAATTAACATATTACCTTCGACCAACAGCTAGTAAAGCAGATTGCTCTGCTGAGCGCATACTCTTTGAAAGTGAAATATTAAAATCATTTGTAGACTGCTTAAATTCTTTAGAAATCAACATTGGTTTAGAAAAACAGATTGATGAAGATCCCAAAAACCTTGGCTTTACTTCGCTATAGGCCAACCCAACTGGAACAATTTTTATATCCAACCCTGTATTAGAAGCTAGTTGAGCTAATCGAATTAATCCTTTTTTTAGTTTTATAGGTTCTCCAAATCGATTTATCTTACCTTCAGGGAATACAACCAGTTGCTGACGTGTTATCAACAGATCCACGGCATATCTAAGACTGGTTAAAGAGGGTCTTCCTTGATCAATAGGAAAGCATCCCAATCTATTTAAAAACCATCCCTGTAAACCTTTCATTTCTGAACGCGTGACCATATATCTACAGTCTCTATTAGTAATTCTTCTTCCTGCTGCCATGGTCAACATCAATGCATCCCATCTTGATCTATGCGTAGGAGCCAGCACAACGGCACCATGTAAAGGTAAATTTTCTCTCCCAATTACTATTCTTCTTCGAAAGAAATTGTTCAACGCAATATCTTGTGTCGCGACCATAGCTAATCGACTCCAAAAAGGATCTATGCCAAGACATATTCTTTTTTCTCTTTGAAGAAGGGGCAAAAGAAACCCTCATTAATAATTCTGCTTTAATGAAGTTAACGCTGAAGGCTTTCTTATTAACCATTGCACTGGGCAGTTACTTCAGCGGCTAAACCTAATTATTCTTTTGATGAATAGAATCAAACTGTATTTTTAAATCCCATGGCAAGTCTTGGTGTAAACATTGACCACATTGCAAATGTCAGAGAAGCTCGAAAGACATTCGAACCAGACCCAGTAACGATGGCTCTTTTGGCTGAATTAGGAGGGGCTGATGGTATAACAGTTCACCTAAGAGAGGATAGAAGACACATTCAAGATAGAGATTTAAATCTTTTAAAAGAAACTGTTCATACACGATTAAATCTAGAGATGGCAGCCACTGAAGAAATGGTCTCAAAGGCTATATATATTAAGCCTGATATGGTTACATTAGTCCCAGAAAGAAGAGAAGAAATCACGACAGAAGGTGGCCTTGACGTCATTAAATACAAGCAAAAATTAAAAGATATAATTCAAGAATTATCTGACAAAGAAATACCTGTAAGTCTTTTTATTGATCCATTACAAGAGCAGTTAGAGAGCTCTGCAGAGATCAAAGCAGACTGGATAGAACTTCACACAGGTAAATATGCCACAACAAAAAATCTTGCCAGAGTTGAAGAATTATCCATTCTGAAAGAATGCACTACTAAAGCAAAATCCTATGGCCTAAGAGTAAATGCAGGGCATGGATTGACGTATCAAAATGTTGAGCAAATTGCAGCTATTGAAGGAATGGAGGAACTAAATATAGGACACACAATTATTTCTAGAGCTCTTGCAGTAGGACTTTCTCAAGCCGTAAGAGAAATGAAAGAACTTATTATAAATCCAAGAAAACACATTTAATTAAATACAAATATTATCTCCATCGCATTTTGACTCTTGTTAACAATCTATCGTAGTAATAAAGCTGAATGGTTAGCTGAAATATTAGGACAAGAGCTCAGATTAAATCCTCCTGAGATAACAGAGGAAGTTAACATTATTGTGAGTACATGGCCATCAAGTCAATGGCTTAGCGAAAAACTTTCACTAGTCAACGATATCAATGCATTAGTTAAATTCCCATTTCCAGGAACGTATTTAAAAAAAATTGTTAGGACTATATTAGATATTGATCCTAATGAAGAAGACTCCTGGGATAAGAATAATCTTGTTTGGAAAATTTTAGAAGTACTACCAAATTTGATACAAGCTGAAGAAGCAAATATCATAAAAACATG
>CACFCB010000027.1 GCA_902564695.1 uncultured Prochlorococcus sp.
TTTTTTTTATTTTTTATTTTTTATTTATTTTTTTGTAGAAATTAAATTTTTTTTTAATTCTTACAATTTTAAGAAAACAAGCATTGTTCAATTTGACTTTTAAAATAGTTGATTTGGAAATATTTTTTGATTACAGTCAATAAATTGCCTTCCAAGCCTTAAACTTAATTTTGAAGCGGGGCGTGGCGCAGCTTGGTAGCGCGGGTGCTTTGGGAGCACTAGGTCGCAGGTTCGAATCCTGTCGCCCCGATCAGTCATAGACAGGTTTCCCAGCCTGTCTTTTTTAATGCCAATTTTTCGTTGAACCCAAAAGTGAACCCAAAAGCAAGATGAGGTAAGGGAAGTTAAGGGGTTTTAACGGACTTATTCAGAAAAATTGGTAGTAACTAGTTGCTTGGTTGGCTTGGTGCATAAATAAAAATTCCAAAGAGGTACAAGTACCCAAACCCAATTCTTGCCTACATCTCTCAATCTTCTAATCGTTACGGTCAGATTCACAAAAATCGATCCAAAATAATGGAGTATTGCTGAAATACCAATTATCCAAGAAATCGTCCCAAAGCTTATAGATACAATCCAAGGAAGATCCCAATACGAACTTGCAACTAATTCTCTAAATAAGCTTGATAAACCCAAAAGAATATTTAGGGCAATACCAAAAAGAGTATTACCAAGGATGAAATACCAATAATCCTTTCGAGTAGTTACTCCCTTGAAATCAAAAGAGCGTGACCAAGCTTGTGTAAATGAAGTAAGTAAGATCAATTGAAAATCTATGCCCAAATTATTCAAGCACTCATCTAAGCCATAGACCACCGCCTGAAAGTTAAAGTGAAAGCTCGGTTGACAGTCGATTTATTCTGAGGGCATTAAGCCCTCTTTATTTTGTGCAATGAATGATAGTTTTAAAAAATTTGTATCCATAGGTATAGCTCCTAGAGGAGTGATTGCTATTGGACTCGTTCCAATGGGCTTTATTGCTATAGGAGGAGTATCAATGGGGATTATTACAGTAGGTGCTGTTGGAATGGGTTTGATTAACGCTTGCTTAGTTGGATGTGGCTTGATCGTATATGGGGTAAAGGTTATGGGACTTAGTTGAAAAATACTTCTATAAAAATGAAGGATCTAGAAGTGATGGCCGATAAGAAAGCACAAATGGACGATGCTCGCTTTTAACTGCCACAATTACATCTTCACCCGTATGCCAAATCCACTGCTGCTGAGGAGAGCCACCTTCAACATCAACACTTGTACCAACTGGAGGGCCAAAGCGATACCTTAATCCTGCTAAGACTTCAGTCATATTTTCATTGTCTATTTCATAAGCAAGTTGCTTTAATCCGTCCTCATTTTCAATTCGAACTCGAAGAACTTCTACGGGTAATCCACTGATCTGAATATCTTTCACCTCAAAAAGATTCTGGTTTGTTTCTTCTTTTATGGGACTAAAAGATATACCAAGATGGCTCTCTACCTTTTGAAGGTCCATCCCCCATTTCAAACCTTCAACACATGCAAATACTGGCTGAGAAATCAGTTGGGTAAGAAAAAGAAAAACAATTAAGACTAGGGATCTATATAGTTTTTGCATTTATATCTACAGAAAAATGTCTGATAATTAAAGGTTAATCAACTTGGAATGAATTAAAAGTCTTGTGTTAATTAAGCCATAGACCACCGCCTGACAGTAGTAGGACTAACGCCGTATATATCAGCAATTCTTTTCCAGCTCCACCCATAACTTCTATACCTGTTAATTCTTGTTTTATTGGTATCTAACGCCCAGATAAACAGCATTAGTGGAACCATAAGCACAGCACAAAGCCATGCGAAAGCGCATGTAATAGATGTCATTAGTTTTTAGAAATGCTTTAATGCCGATGGTGAACCAACAAGTTCAACGCTTCGACTCGTTTATTTTATGCGCTTCCCTCTAATACTTCCATTACTTCTTGGCCTTTCTTCACCTGTTCTTGCAGATGCTGATCACATTTACACTTTAGACGTAGAAATACATAAATCCAACACGTTAGACAAAGAAACGCTTCAAAGAATTGGAACCGTTAGTCTCGATACTTTTATGCATAAAGGTAAGGAATATATAGCGAGTAGAGAATGTGAAGAAGGGCGTTCTATGCAATGGGAGACTACTCCAAGCTTCTTGGGAATAGGTGGAGGAGCTGAAGAACTTGGCTGTATGACCCCTTTAGAACTCGAAGCCTATAAACGAGAAAAAAAACTTCAGAGTGCTAGGCGACCAGTAATCATCAATAACCCTGCTCCAGTGTCTCAACCCATTAGAAGTAGAGCACTTACACCTCCTAAACAGACATTCCCCTCATATTCCTCTCCATTTGTTAACAACTACTAATCAAACGTCTATTCCGTCTATTGGGTCCTAATCAAAATAAATTGATGCCGGTTGTCTTAGGGCTCTAAAATTCTCTAGAGTCGGGCTTCAGGTTTTGGGAGAGTGTTATAGATTAATAAGCACAAATAAGCTGATATAACAGCGTTTAAGGCTTAGGAGAGGTTAACTATTTGGTTGACTCTTTTAGTCTGCTCGCTTCTTCTTTTATGTATTGCTTCGGGTCAAAATCGATTACTTGAAAGTCTGCTTGCCAGTTCACTAAGGTCATTACATGACGTGCAAGCGTTGGTTTTTTTCCTTTTCCACCCATATCTAAATAAGTTTCATCTTCTATTCGTTCGACGTAATCATCAAGCATTCCACTATGTAGAAGACGATACATTGTGCTTGTAGATCTATAACCAAGAAATGTTGATGCTTGTTTGATAGTGCAAAGCATTTATCGAGTTAATAAATAGATAGGACTTACAGGAAGGCAACCCAGTTCAAAGAGAGATGACTAAACGCTTCGACCACAAAACCTTCCCTGCCCAGATGCGACTTATGAAGCGGCTATTGCGTCCTTCATTGCTGCGAATGATTCAGCATGAGCAACAGAAATATCTATTGATTGAATAGCTCTAACCCCTGTAGTTCCCTTAGCAAAATCGGTGTAAGGATCAACAAGAATTTCTAGTGTTCCCCACATGCCAACATAAAGATCACGGAAGTTGCCATAAAGAATGGCACTCAAGTTTGAACCTGAACCTTTGGATAGATTTGATGGAATTGCATTAGAAACTTCAAAGCGGCGTGATGCTATTTGCTGCTTTCCAATTTCTCCTGCATAAGGCGATAAGTGATAGGCGCTATTTCCATCTTTTAGTTTTGAGAGAACCGCTTCGACTTTTGCGTTAGTGACATAAGCCGCATTAGCAGTATCAGCGTTATCTATTGAGACAGCTTTCTTGAGATCAATAACGTGGTCAAGAGTAGGAGCGAGCCCATTAGTGCCACCTGCCACTGATCCAATCCCTGAAGTCTTGAGGATTCCAGTTGGTTGAGAAGACGAACCGCTTCCATTTAATGCTGCCTCATCAATAGCGTTAGCAAGGATAGAAACGAAGCCAGATCTAATGACCTGCTCGATTTCTGGCGTGGACTGTAACCTCATCAAGTGTGAGAACTTCGTATAAGCTCCAACAGTCTTAAGATTATGATTTTATATTTTAAAAAGACTTGCAATGAGTCCTTCAACAACCTTACAGAAGAAATCTAAATCAAGAGTGTCAACAGTATCTGTTGGTTCGTGATAATGAGGATTTCTCAAGAATGACGTATCAGTAATCATCATTGCGTTGTATCCTTCGTCCCAAAAAGGACTGTGATCACTTAGTCGAACATCAGGTAAAACATCCCCTTTTAAAGGAACTGGTAGAAGTTTTGTTGGGAGATATTTTCCCATGCTTGATGACAAGCCAGGTAGCATGACAGCACAACCTGTATTGGCTACTAATGCAATAAAATTTCCTTTTTCTCCATAGATCTTTTTCATGGCAGGGAGAGGATAATCTTGCTTTTCAGATGTGAAGGCAAGCATCTCAAGACTGACCATTAGCTTGAGCTTTTGCCCTTTTGCTTTTAACTCTTTTGATAGGGCTTTACTGCCAAGTAATCCCCATTCTTCTTGATCAAAAGCAACCATCCATGTTGGTCTTCTTGGAGGGTGCTCAGTTAAATATCTTATGAGTTCAAGTAATGCAGCAACACCACTTGCATTATCATCTGCTCCAGGTGATTGAATAGGACCGTCATAGTGAGCACCTATCAGTATTGGATCAAGATTGGTTTTCTCTCCTGGAAATTTAAGTATGTAATTAACTCCTTCTTCAGAACCTTCTTTGAACAAGTGTTCTTCGACTTGACCTAAAGAAGATAGGCATTCTTTGACATAACTACGAACTGCCATTAATCCCAATGGGTCCCATTTTGAATGACGAAGAATGGATAGTTCCTTTAGGTCTTTTATTAATTTTTGCTTATTCATTCTTTTAGATTTTATTTTTTTGATTTTTATATGGAACATATTTCCCTGTCCATTCTAGAGTTAATGTTTCTAGAGCTTTTTTTAATTCAACTACAAGTTGATTTTTAATAATCTTATGCTTGCTTAGTTTAACGAAAATATCTAACACTCCTTGAGCCGTAAGGTTATGGTGAATGTTTAATAGATTATCGAAACTCATTTGGCTCAAATCCTTTGCAATTAAATATTCTTCTTTAATAAGTAGTCCTACTCTCGAAATACCAAGATCTATAAGTTCTCTCTGACTTTTTATTTCAGGAAGCACAATATTTATATTGCTTTTTAGCAGTTCTCTACCAGGTGGCTTTGACCATACTTCACTCCATTCTTTATCTAGTTCTTTTTTAAGAATATTCAAATCTTTTTTAGTTTTTAAAGGATATTTCTTTTGCCATTCAGCTTTGCTTAAGCCATCTGGGTTTTTAAATATGTCTACAAGATCCCACTCTTCTTCATTAAGTTCGTATCCCTTTATTTTGTCGTTAGATTCACTCATCCTTTTAATAAGAAGTTAAGTACTTAATGATTGAGAGAAAAGTGATTGTAATCACACCGTAGGTCCAGAAAGA
Source organism: uncultured Prochlorococcus sp. (assembly GCA_902564695.1). GTDB lineage: Bacteria > Cyanobacteriota > Cyanobacteriia > PCC-6307 > Cyanobiaceae > Prochlorococcus_B. The sequence continues at coordinate 5,009 of CACFCB010000027.1, forward strand.
ACCACTTTTTTGAGATAGTCTTTCTAACCAATCTGGGATAACCTCATTTTCCTGAATGAAAAGATAGATAAATCCAATTATTATTGTTGGAACAATTAATGCATAAAAGATGTTCAACTATTTACTCCATTCACATTGACTTCTATATCTTTCATAGATACGAGCAAAGCCTTTTTCAACCAGTTGTTCTTGAATATTTACAGGTCCTTTAAATAATTCAGCGACTGTTCTGCCGTATCTATCTTTAGTGATGCGACGAATATTTAATGTTGAACCTTTAATCTCACCATTAAGAAATTCCCTTGCTGCCTTTGCTGGAATTGGATCAGCTCTTCCCCCTCTAAGTTCAGGGCTGTCAATACAAGCAAGTCTTATCTTCTCTCCTTCAGTAGTTGTACACGTATCACCGTCATAGCAATTATGAATTGTAACGGTTTCTAGTTCTGGAGAGTTTGGATAAGTGATCAATGTTTGGAACAGTGCAACCATGGAGATAACAAAGACAATGAATAACGTCGAAAAAAATCCGATTAGTAGATTTCTCAAGAACTGTTGTTCAGAATTAAGTTTCTTCTTACTCATTATTAGTAACGAAACTAGTCAAACTCTAAAGTGGTGTATTAGGGAAAACTTGGAAATCACTTACTGCAAAATCTAATACTTCCCAATTACTAGACTCGGAAGCTATCTCTAATGCTTGATCAGGTGTTTCAGCTATTACAACAGTTTGGAATCCATGAGAGCTTTTAGATCTTTCTCTGACAAAAGCATTGGGGATACGAACTACCCAAGCTCTTTGAATGTATTTATTGGGTCTAGATGAAGGTAAAATCTTTTTTGCCTGTCTATTGATAGAACTCATGAATTTCCCTAGAGGAGTAGACAGCCACAGCATTTTATCAAGTTGATCTATCTCGAGTTGTCTTTGAACTTTCTCGGTTTTCTTTTTTTTACTCATGACTTTGTTTTCGTAGTGAATACATTTTTTAATCTTGAAACAACTCGACCAAAAGGATTGGATAACCTGAAAGATCGATTAAGTTCTTTGATTTGTTCTTGCCTTTTCATTTCTAAGGTTTGTTCACCTCTTTCAATCAAGATCATTTGAACCATTGAATGAAGTTCTTGATGAACGGAGTTCTCAAAGTTGTCTCTCCAGTAAAGATCTAAGTTATGGAGTCTTTCAGTTGAAAGAGCTTTTGTTCTGTCGTACCAGACCATATGGTCTTCTGGTTCTAAACACATAGTTTTTCTCGGGTTGTAGGTGAATGGGGTTTTGTTGAAAGCTCTGCATCTGTCCAAATTTTTAATAACTCTTCGATGAATCCCATGAAACAGCCAAACCAGAAAAGAGGTAGCTGTAAAAACAAAATCGATAAGCTATTAAATCTTCCAATATCAATAAGCCAGTGGCTAAGAAATAGAAAAATTAAACAACCAAAGATATTGAGAGAAATGTCTTTTGGGTTGTCTAGATAATTTGAACTAGGAATAAGTAAATGTCTAAAGCCGTGAATGAGTCCAAAACTGAATGTTTGTGTTGCTCCATATCCCCATACTGAAAATGGAACCCAAGCTCTGTGTTCTGGAATTGCTAGGACTCCCTGAATGAGAATGAAGATCCAGGCTGCATAAAAAACATAACGAATGATTTTTTTTCTTTTTGTATATTTTTTATTCCATGCCTTAATCTTTCTATCTTTTTGTAATAGAAGCCATTCCAAATCTGGATCACTGCAAAACCCAGGACCTACACAAGCCTTTCTACCATCTTGATGTTGATAGATATGTTGGTACGTAGCTTTCCCTTCCGTGTCAGTGCCATCAATAAACATGACGATGCGCCAGTCACCTGTTTCCATAAACGACATTTATTTAACCTCTGTTAATTGACTTCGAATGTGACTCCCATTACAGCGGTTATATCTTTATTAATTGTGCTTGTGTCGTAAGACCCCCAGCTACTTACTCTTGTTGAATTGGGTACTGTTATTTGGAAAACGCCAGTATCAACCTTCCTTACACTGCCAAGCTCTGAACCCGTTTGATAGACAATGGCTTCAGCTCTTGTATGTGCATCCTTTGTCGCTTTTGCAAGCATATCCACCCGTTTAGCTGGGAGTTTTGTGTATGTGAACTCTGGTCGACTTGGCCTTACAAGAACTCCTTTACCTAGCAGTTCACTCATCTGTCTATATGTTTGATCAATATTAAAAACATCATTGCTTTCAATTTCGATCCATTGTGTAGTCACCCATTTCTTAGAAATTATTTCGCCTGTTTTAGGGTTTTTGTTTATTTCTTTTGACGTTGAGGCAGGTAATAGGGCAACTGATTGGTAGTCATTGTTCTTAACGTCATAACGATCAAGGAAAGTCATTGTTTTTTCAATAGATACTTTGTGTTTTTTATATGAATCAATCTGAGAATTTCCAGTCGTTTCAACCTTAATGTCCCATTTTGCAAAATCACTTTCTATTCGCTCTGTACTGGCTCCAGTAACTGTGATGCTGTTCGCTGCAGGTTTTAGACCATCAACCAAAATCTTTGATGCACTTGTAAACCCAATAAGCCCACCAATTGATAAAACTGTTGTGGCAAAAACTAGAGGAGGAGTGCGTCGAATAATTTCAACCGCATTAAAAGGTAAAGCTCTTATGAGAGATAGAACTTTCATTGGATTCAATTGTGAGGAGTTGTATCTAGCGAAAAATCAATTCAATTCGAATAGTGAATCTCTGGCTTTCTGTGATTGACCAAGGAACTGGTATTTCGCTTCCCATCAGCACAGCCTTAACGAGTGTGCCGATTCGTGAGTTGGTTCCTGATCATGCCTTGAGTGTTTGTTCTTGGCAAGGTCTAATCAGTAAGTTTATAAAATTTCTGTAATATTCAAGATGAGATTAATGAATCTCATTGTTCTAGTGTTTGCAACTGTCTGCAATGACACTTTCTGTGGTCCATCTTTTACGTCTACTAATTATTTGTTATATATATATTTCATAGATCAAATTCAGGGAATGCTTGGAAGTCTATTTCTAACTTTCCAGAAATAAGCCATGCAGGAGGTTGGATCAGAGATAGTTGACTAAAATCTGGTTTGAAAATTGTCAAGCTATTTGCACTGAAACCTTCGTCAAAAAGCTCACTAGAGAACTCTGGACAAGCATCAAGAGTCTGTATTAAACCACTCAATGTTAGATAGCCTTTGCTTTCTTGATCAATCTTTGAGAGCATTTTTAAGCATATCTCTTTACACGAGATGCCTGTGGGTTCTCTCCTTACCAAGGTAGATGCCAATAGGGCATTAGGATTCTCTTGGAAAAATCTAATCTGATGAATGCTTAATTTATGAATCCTTGAATGATCATTTGTTGTTGATTTGATTTCTATAGGAGGGTTGCTTTGAGAACCAATAATGTCAATTATTGCTTTTCCGGTGGAGCGCCAATAGTCTACTAATGAAGGAAATTTATTTAAAAGGGAGTAGACGACAGTTGCTTCGGAGAAAAAAGGAGCGGCTTTAAACCCATCTCGTCTTAGACTTGCTTGTTGAAGTAATTCAAAGAATTGATAAAGTTTGTCATTATAATTTTCTGATATTAATAAACGATTTAAAACTGATAATAGTGAATATTGAGATTCAGTTTTGACAGATTCATATGTAAATGGGCATCCCTTTATTTTCTGATTATTCGTCTCTGAAATAAATTGCCTAGGTTGCAATAAACTATATAATTTTTTGATTGTGAAACTTGATCGATATATTTTTTCAGGCAGAAGGATGATCAGATACCCATTATTGTTAATACCAAATGAAGTATTTCTTTCTAATTTATTATCAGATATAAATATTCCTTCTGCATTATCAAATTTATGCTTTGAATATTTATCTTTGAAATCTTTATATAACTTGGATGAGAACATTATCTTCTAAAGCTTCTCCAACTGCCTAACTCTGGAAATTTAAGTCTTATACAAATTGTCGGTCCAGGTGAAAATCGATCAAAGATTTCCTTATGTCTTTTATTGCTATCCTTGTACTTAGTCTCATTGTTTATGTTGAATTTATAAAGCCCTATTTGCATAGTAATTAGACTTTTATGTGCTATATCATCATCGCTACAATAATTCTTTGTATAACCTCTTCTTAAATTAACATCATCTAATTTGATTGATTGTTCGTCTTGATCATCTTTTAATTTTATTCCACGTCTTTGAATTAATGGATGCTTGTTTTCATTAAGTGGATGAGCATCAATAAGTCTACCTGGGTTTTCATAATCAAGTATATCTGCGTCACCCAACAAGCATGTAAATATAGGACTATCTGGTTTAAACTCTTCTGGAAATGATTTTAAAATAGAACTAATTAAGTTTTTTGGTGCATCATCAGAGAAGCAAGTTTTGTAATTATTTAGAGTTTCTAATAAATCTTCTACTGAAAAACTTTCGCTAATGAAGCATCTCCACTTTTTATCAGTAGGCCTTTTAAATTTGTATGGATCTCCTAAATATTTTCCCCCTAAATATTCCATATTATAATTTGAGTCATTTTTTGTAAGAAATTGTGCATATTTAGTTGAGAACCATCCTGTAATCCTATCTGTATTTAAATCATCAGCTATTATATTTTTTCTTGTAGGAACATAAGGAGGTATTAGAGGTATCATAAAACCTGCTTTTAGATATGGTTTTGGTCTCAAAAGATGAGGTTCTAAAGCCCTTCTTATAGCCTCCTCCGTAACAAGATAAGTCCAGAAAAATCTTCTATTAAGTTCATCTAACCATAATCTAGTTAGATATAAATGATTCTCATGTTTGTATCCACAAAATCTAGCTCTTTGTTGAATCGTGTCGGAATTACTTCCAGGATTCCTAGACATATAGGTAACTAAAATACCATTAACTGTAAAACCTCTTTCAATGGATGTTCCTCCTACAATTATGTGTTCATTTGCATTATCCCAGAAAGATTCTAAGTTCTCTGGTTTGTTTTTCTCGTTAACGATACTAATATTTGGACCTCTTTCAATTGTTGATGCTATTTGTTGCCTAATATCATTAATATCGTCAAGATTTTCATTATGCTTTAAATTTGATATTGCATTGTAAAATGTTATTTTAAGCCTATCAAATAGTTCATCTTCTTTCTCTTCTGTTAATAAGTCATCTTGTAATGATTTTATATATTTATCTATCCAATTTCTATATCTCGTATGTTCAATTTGCCTTGAGTGTGGATGACAATAGAAAGTAAAAGGACCTTTTAATTTTAATTTCTTTGCAAGACCTACAGCTACAAAAAAATAATTAATTGCTTCTTTTAAAGATTCAGGCATTTCATTTTCATTATCAATATCTTCTTGAGGGATAATATTCACATAGCTATCTTGTATTTCTTTCCTTCTGAAGAAAGTACTAATCCCTATGTATCCTTTCGGGGTTGGTGACATTGATACAAAGTATGGAGAAAGAGGATCGTTTTCAGATAAACAAAATTGAGCTTGAGCAGTAGCCGTTACTTGTATATATGTTGAGAATTTGGGTTGTATATCTCTTAATTTAAGTAGTGAAGAATATGTAGTGCTAGGACTGATATTCCTTTTTGCATTTGTATTTAGGCTAGCTTGATCTGCCTCATCATCTAAAATCAACGATCCTATTTCTAACTTATTTACTTCAGTCTTGTTAAATAATGAATATAGATTTTCAATACTAGTTGCATGTTTTAGTAATGTAAAAATGAGCATTCTAGGTTTTGAATGCTTCCTATTGGTTTTTAGTTTTTCTAATAGTGAAGTGACTTGTTGAGCGTCTGCTTTTGAATCACTACTAAAATAAAATTTTTCTTTATTGGGATCTATATTTTTTAAGATCTTCCTGATTCTATCGTTACTTTGATCTTTAAGAATATTTTTTGTACCTGTTAATACTGTCGTAATTAAGAAATTATTGTCATAAGCAAGCGCAATGGCAGAACACATAGCAAGAGTTTTACCACTTTGAACTTCTCCTAAATGAAGATTTGTTCTCCTTGCTATCTCTTCAGTGGTGACGATGCTATTTGGGTTGTTGCATCTCTGTAGGATCTGAAATGCATTGTCCCTGATGATTTTTAATGATCCCGCATCATTAATCTCTTCCTTGACATACTCCATGAAATCATTAAATGTCTCTCCCTCTTCTGGTCCCCAAAAGATTTCGTTTGATTGCGGAGTATATTCAGTCATGAATTATATTATTCTATTCCTTTAATTACTTTATCAATAAGTTCATTGAATGATTTTCTGATAAGTCTTGCATAGCTGTGACCACTTGCTACTAGGATTAATTCGGTAGTTGATAGGGTTAAAATAAGAGATATTAAAACTCCTAATGCCTCCTTTGAATTGTTGCAGAATTTTAGTAATAAGGAATGATTCTTATTTATAACTATTCTTGTATTTTTTTCTTTACTTTGAGGTTTGGCTGATTCTTTATCCATAAATTCAACGCTATAGAGAGCCTTTTCATTCTCATCTGTTAAACCAACAGTTATATTCCATTGGATTCCAGCAATTTTAAATTCAAAGTTTGAATCTTCTTCAAGACTTAAGGATAGTTTTTTTGACTCTATACTTTTATTTTCAGTAACTGTTTTCGATATTCCAGCAAACTTTTCTTCTTTACTCGGGTTTACTATGTCAGAAACTTTTTCTATAAAAGTTTCAGGCCTTTTTTCTTGAAAAGAACTTGCAGCAACATTTTGAACCTCACTCCTTAATCCTTGAGTAGCTTTTTTTGTCATGCTTACCAATGATTTTACCGCTTTCTCTTCTATACTTTTTGCTCTATATTTTTCTGCTTGTCTAATTATTTGCTTGGGCTTTGAATCCATTTGTTCTTTAAGTAAATCTATAAACTCTTCTTCGTATTCACCAAAATTGAATTGATCTTTTGTATGTGAAACTTCCATTCCTTCAAGGTGGATTTCACCAAAAACTCTTAAAGATGTAAATGAGTTTGGTGTCCCAAATATTTCCTTTGGTTTGAATTTTTCTTCATCAGAACCAACTATTAGACGATTCCTTCGAAATAAACTTAATCCTGCCAGAGAAAATGATCCTCTTTCTCGAATGGCTACAAAGCCCCTGACTTTGCAACCATTGCTTATCTCAAAATTAATGAGTTTCTTCCATTCTTTTTCTTCCTTGTCTTCATCTTCAAAAGCTGAAACAGCTTTTAGGATCATTGGGTCAGAAGGAATTAATTCTTCACCATTAAAGGTTAGTTTTAATTTTTTTTCTCGTATGAAACATCTATAAATTGACCGTAGATGATCCTTGATTTTTGATAGTGTTCTTCCTTTTATTCGATGATTTAGATTTGTAAGATTGATTTCTGTATAACCTTTCTTTGCTGTTGCGGATCCTATTAATGGTTCGATTGAACCATTATTTTCAACAATTTGATCTAAATCAAAAACAAATTCATACTCTTTCTCTGATTCAATTGCTTGAGTTTTTACAGTCCAATTAGGTGAAAACCATATACCTGCTGATTTCATTCCCACTCCAAACTCTGAAAGACCAGTTCTGTTTGAAGGTGGAATTCCTGCAGTAAAGGCTCTTTGATGTTCATTTTCAGAAATCCCATATGCATTGTCAGTAATAGTTAGATAATTTTCATTTGGTTCATAAGTAATTTCAACTTCACAAACGTCTCTAGTAATTCCATATTTTCCATTTTTTGCTAAAAAACTTTGCAAGCTATTATCGACAAATTCAGCTAAAGCAAACCAGGGTGAGTACTTAATGTGTTTAAGCACCCTATACATTCCAACATTAGGTTTAATATCTATTGAATTTGTCATGCAGATATAACCTCTAACTGGTTAGTTGTTTTTAGTTGGACTAAATTGTTCTCAATAGTGTTTCTGTTTCCATAGTTCATAAGTCTTTGGGCTACTAGTCTTGCAACATCTTTGTGGACAGCATTTCCGAGTGCTGATAAAGCTAATGTTGCATTAGTTGGAAGGGTTAATGAATCGGGGAAGCCAAAAGCCCTGGCAATCTCTCTCTTTGTTAAGTGCCTTTTTAATGGACCATGAATTGGTCTTTGAGTAGCGCACATCGAGACAATACTTGGAACATAGGATGGGTTGCTAACTCTTATTCCACTAGGCCTAAGTTGAATCGTATGATCCCATATATTTGAACTTTCAGATGCTTTCCAATTCCATTCAAGCTTCCTAAATGTATAGTCTAGTTTCCTTATTTTTTTAACTGTTGATTTATCAATATAAGCCTTGTTTTTATGAAACCATTCTCTATTTTGGTCAATAAATCTAATTTTCCATAAAGGGAATACTTGTTTTTCTTCTCTTGCATATGGAGGCAACTTTAAAAGTTTTTCTCTTGTGTCTTCTTTTGAAAAACCATCATCAAGCATTGATTGATAAGGTGTATGAGAAATGTATGGATATGTAGCATCAAATTCTTCTAACCATAAAGGAAAAGCACCTGTTATATCTTTGTTTTTATTTGGTAAAGCAGCAATAAATTTATTCCATAAATTTATTGCCTTTAGAGCTTGAGTACCTATTTTGCATTGATCAATGTCTATTAATTTATCAGTAGATAATTTGGTCTTTTTCTTTGGGATTATTATTGTTTCTAGATTAGGTTTCTTCTCATTTGGAATTGGGAAAATGTCTTTAGGAATATAATCAAGAGAACCAACTGCAAAAAATCTTTCTCTTTTTTGAGGATAGCCAAAGTGATGGGGAGAGATAAGTTTTTCGTAGCCTCCACTATCTATAGAATCAGCTGTGGATCTTACTGTATAACCTAATTCTCTTAGTTCAAATTGTATATCTTTCCATGAATTTCCATCATTATGTCTTGCGAAATTCCCAACATTTTCAAGGATAAAATATTTAGGTTTTTTCTTTTTGATTATATCTAATGCATAGAAAATACAATCTCCTCTTATGTTGTCATCGAAACCTAATTGTTTTCCACTTTTAGAGAATGGTTGACATGGAAAACCAGCTGCAAGTATGTCATGATCTGGAACTTTGTTTATACATTCAGCTATGTCTCCATGCATTAAATTTGACTTAAGATTATGGTTTTTAATGTATAAGTCTCTAAGTGTTTTGTTTATCTCGCTTGCAAATACACACTCCCCTCCAATTGATTTGAGTGCATAATGAAAACCGCCTAGTCCTGCAAATAAATCTATAAATTTAAAGCTGGACTGCATTTATGTATTGAATTTATATTTTATATATATTAGTTAGCTTCTTTTAATATGCCTTGGAATGTATCATTAGCTGTTTTGAACTGAACAAAAACTAAAAACTGAGAATTGATCTTTCTCTTGCTCTCTTGAAAGCGTTTATTGTTGTTGATCTTTTTGAGTAGGGATAATTTCTATGGTGAGCTTCGATTGAATGCCCCATGCTTAGTGAAGCACTCCCAGAATCAATCAATTTCAGGTGGCAGCGAAGAGCATAGTAATGCCGAAAGGAATAACAGGTGATATTGGCTCCTTTGATAGTTATGGCAATTCTTGTAAAATTACAACATTCTCTTGGACTGACGAATTAATGAGTACAGGTGTCGCCAATGAAAAAGCAATAGATTCGCTCAAAGCCTTAGCAGAACCTATCAGATTGGAAATAATTGAAGCCTTGTCCAGTGGAGAAAAATGTGTTTGTGACCTTATGCAAGAGACAGGTCTAGCGCAATCAAAAATTTCTTTTCATCTCAAGGTTCTTAAAGAGGCTGGGGTTATCACAGATAGGCAAAGTGGACGCTGGGTATATTATCAACTCGATACAAGAACATTAAAGTCTTTGCAGAATTGGATCAAAAGACTAAGAAAAGGGTGCCTAAATGAAGCTTCTTCTTGTGAATAAATCATTTGGAGAATAACTCCAGTGTTTATTCTTTGGTTATGAATAAGCCAGTGGAAAATGTGTTTGCGATCTCATTATTTATTGAAGGCTAATGAACGACCTTGTCCATAACCTTTTATCTCCTTGGCATCTTGCTCTTGATGCAACCTTATTAATTGGATTTCTTTCTTGGGTTTATTTTCTAAGAAGAAAAAAGATAGATCATTAATGGGAATTGCAATTACTTATGCCATTGCAAATCTTGCAGTGCTTGGCTTGTTCTTTTATGCCACCTATCGAATGACTAAAAAAAGCTAATGAATCAATTAAAAGCTGTATTCCCATTTTTAGCGGCTCTTGGTGTTTACTTCTTGGCTCTTAATTCGCCGATGAATCAAAAAATGAATAAACCCCACTCAGTCGAAAACGAAATCAAATCTATCCCTGTAGAGAGTTTTAAATAGTTGATCTAGAAATGGGTTTTCAGCTTCTCTTCTTTTATTAGTTTTGATCCTGCAAAGGTCACAGTTTTCCTTTTGAGGAATAGTGAAGGGAGTGAATAATCTCATAAGACCTCCTCTTGCTACATCTTTGGTCTACTCCTTCTTTTGGCCTGTAGGGAGTAGGAAAACACTACTTAAATTGTCGTAATGTCGGCTTTACCTACTTATTCTTATTTGGTATTGTTTTTTGTACGTTCGCCCCGATTATGGGGTGCATGAGATGGAAGTATGGAACGGGATTTCCAGTAATTGAATAGGCCATGAACAACCTAGCTTTAACTAAAAAGCGTATTAAGAAAGCAGAAAGGCTTCACGCTGCTCAACTTGCAACATTTAAGAAAGGAGTATTTACTTCTTTCAAATCTTCAGTTTTTGAAGAAAGACAAAAGCAAGC
>CACFCB010000028.1 GCA_902564695.1 uncultured Prochlorococcus sp.
ACCAGTCAACTACATTACCGACTTTCCTTGCATTAATATCTGTATAGTCTTTAAATAAATTAATGTCAACTTGGTGTAAGTTTTTACTCTCTTCGTCACTCCAAGGGTCTAACTTAAAACCTAAATCTTCTGCTAAACCTTGTGTAAGTCCGAGAATATTTCCTGTAGGTACATTAGAAATTGTGAGTGTTAATTCTAATAATTTATCTATACTCTGATTAACTCCAAAAACATGAAGACCAGTTCTTATCTGAGAATTCTTAATTTCACATAAATAACTCTCTGCATTATCTATTAGATCTTGGATAATTAATTTATCTTTTTTTGCTTTTAATTTATTTGATTCAATGCCTGGCCATGAATTTTTAATTAACAGATCTAGTATCTTTTTTTCTAATAATTCATTTCTATTATCGTTAATTAATTTAGATTCATAATATTCATCAATTAAATTTTCAATTATCAGCAGGTCATTAAAACTACCAGCATGAGATAGTGGTGGGGTTAAGTGATCTATAATGATTGCATGTGTTCTTCTTTTTGCTTGGGAGCCTTCGCCAGGGTCATTTACAATAAATGGATATATATTTGGAATAGGAGGACAAAGAATAAATGGGAAACAATTATGACTTAAACCAACACCTTTTCCTGGTAACCATTCCAAACTTCCATGTTTACCCAGATGTACAATTGCATTCGCTTTAAATGTATTATATAGCCAACAATATTGTGCAATATATTTATGTGTAGGAGGTAAGTCGGGCGAGTGTAAATCAGATAAATTATCGCTCTCATAACCTCTATTTGACTGAATTAAAATTGTTATATTTCCAAAGTTTATTCCATTAATAGGAAATCCAGACTTTTCTAATTGAAAAGAATCAATTGGGTCTCCCCATCGATTTGATACCTTTTCTTTAACGTTAGATTCGAGTTCTTTCCAATAAATTAAATAATCTTGAATATTTAAATATGATTGAGGTTCATTTGAGATTGTCTCTTCAGAATTTGTCCTATGACTTAATAGAAGGTTAATTAATTCTTTACTATTATCAGGAATATCGTCATTGCCTAGATTATAACCCTCGTCTTTAAGCCAGTTCAAAATATTTAATAGACTTTCGGGAGTATCTAAACCAACTCCATTCCCAATTCTTGAGTCTTTTACTGGGTAGTTTGCTATCACGAGAGCTATCTTTTTATTTGAATTATCCGCTTGTTGTAGATAAGTTAGATTTTTTATATATTTTATGCACCATTCAATATGTTTTTCATATGGCTCTGTTTTATATACAGCAATTGATAATTCATTATCTGTATAAATAAGGTTTTTAAATGCAACTGGAATTGTACATATTCGACCATCAACTTCTGGTAAAACAACTTGAATTGATAAGTCAATGGGGTTAAGACCTACTGTAGATTCTTTCCACTCAGTTATAGATGAGCTAGATATTAGGAGTTGGTATACAGGTATATCTAATCTATCCCACAAGTTTTTCATCACATCATCATGTTTATGTTCAACTGATGAAAATGAGGTTGTAGTTATTATTGCTTTTATGTTCTCTTTCTCTAATAAACTTATTATTTGATTCTCTATATTTTGAGATTTAAAACTTGTAATCCATATTATTTTGGCATTTAAGTTGTATTTATTAGATATATCATTTATTTTATCAGCTAACTCTGTATTACCCGATTGTAAAAATGATTTATAGAGAAATACGGCAATAGATGGATTACCATTATTTTTCCATTTCCATTTTATTAAATCATGATGATATTCAATTAAATCTGAATTTAAATTAATTTCTTCAACATCAATTATGTTCTGTAAGGTTTGAAGCATATAATTATAGTTTTTTATACCTCCTTGATTTAAAAGTGTTTGAATTAAATCAACTTTCTCCTGATTTAAGCTACTAATTTCTTGAACATCATTTGCTGTACTTTCAATTCCAGAGACTACTATCAGATGTCTATTTGGTTTCTCTAATTGCCATAAACCTAATTGTTCAAAGCCATAAGACCAGTATGATCTTGACCCTAAAAACCTAACAAGAATAATTTCAGCTGTATTACATGTATTAGTTATATAATGATCAATTGATGCATTTGAAGATAAATAAGCTATAGGTAATGCTCTTATTTTATTTTTCCACTTATTATTGTCATGGAGCTTTAATACTGTAGATAAACAGGTTATATCAGATGTAGCGCTAGTTAGGAAGATAACTGGAGCTGATGGCTGTTCGATAAATGTATTTTCTTCTTGAGGTTCATTCCCTGGAAGGGTGGAAATTCTATGCATTCATTTATTATGTGTATTAAGAGCAGTAAAAACTGAAATGCTGATTGTTTTCATCTTAGCTGGAACTAATAATGCATAATTTTCTTCCATTCGCTTGGTTTGAAGGGCAATGTATCCCATTTGATGAGGCGAAGCTATCTATAGCTACTCATGCACTTCATTATGGAACTGCAGCTTTTGGAGGAATGCGGGCTATTCCTGATCCAAATAATAGTAACTCATTTTTATTATTTAGAGCAGACAAACACGCAAAAAGATTATGTCAAAGTGCTAGATTCTTGATGACTGAATTAGATGAGGATTTTGTATTAAATTCTCTTGAAACATTTCTTGTTAAAAACAAACCGACTCAACCTGTATACATCAGACCATTTGTATATACTAGTGACTTAGGAATTGCACCAAGGTTACATAATATAGAAACTAATTTCTTTATTTATGGAATAGAACTTGGTGATTATCTATCACCTGAAGGGGTTAGTTGTCGCGTTAGTAGCTGGACTCGTCAGCAAGACAACTCACTTCCATTAAGAGGTAAAATTAGTGGAGCTTATATCACTAGCTCCTTAGCCAAAACTGAGGCAGTAAAAAGTGGATTTGACGAAGCACTATTATTAAATAGTCAAGGAAAAATCAGTGAAGCTAGTGGTATGAACATTTTTATAGTACGTAATGGTGAATTAATTACACCTGGTGTTGATCAAGATATTCTTGAAGGAATAACTCGTGCAAGTGTTATAGAACTTGCAAAAAAAGATGGGTTAAAAGTTATTGAAAGACCAGTTGATAAAACAGAACTGTTTATATCTGATGAAGTATTCCTTACAGGAACGGCGGCAAAAATTACCCCTATAAAAATGATTGAAACTACATCAATGAGCAAAGATATGCCAATAATGAATTCATTAAGAACGAAGTTGACTAAAATTACAGAAGGTTTAGTTCCCGAATATGAAAATTGGATTAAACGTGTACATATAGATTAAAATAAGATTATATAACTTGTTTAAATTAATGTTTTCATTTTTATAAGTTATATATATAATTTATGACTGATTTTTTAGGCTATCTAAACTCTGAAAAGAGACCGATATTAGTCTTTGATGGCGCTACCGGCACGTCACTGCAAGATCAACAACTTACTGCAGATGACTATGGCGGAGCTTCTTTAGAAGGTTGTAATGAAAACCTTGTATTGACATCAGTCTCCAGCGTCGAAAAAGTACATGAATCATTTTTAAATGCAGGTTGTGATGTAATCGAAACAAATACATTTGGTGCTACTTCAATTGTTCTAGATGAATATGGAATTGGTAATAAAGCTTATGAGATCAATTTAAAAGCAGCACAAATAGCAAGGAATGTTGCAAATAAATATCAATCAGCAGAAAAACCACGATTTGTAGCTGGATCTATTGGCCCAACAACCAAACTACCAACCCTAGGTCATATCAGTTTTGATGAGCTAAAAAATTCTTATCTTGAGCAAGCTAAAGCACTTATTGAAGGTGGAATTGATCTTTTTATTATTGAAACTTGCCAAGATGTTCTTCAAATCAAGGCTGCGCTACAAAGCGTAAATGAAGCTATTGGTTCTGGAAAGAGAATTCCATTAATGGTGTCGGTTACCATGGAAACAACCGGCCAGATGCTTATTGGTAGTGATATTTCTTCTATTACAACAATACTGGAGCCATTTAATATTGATATTTTGGGCCTTAATTGTGCAACTGGCCCGGAAGAAATGAAAGTTCATATTAAATATTTATCGCAACATTCACCATTTCATATAAGTTGTATACCTAATGCAGGACTTCCAGAGAATGTAGGTGGCAAGGCTCATTATCGATTAACTCCAATGGAACTTAAGTTCCAACTTAGTCATTTTATTAATGATTTAGGAGTTCAACTAATTGGAGGTTGTTGTGGGACTAGACCGGAACATATTAAGCAACTTTCAGATTTATCTAAAGAGCTTTTATCTTCTGAGCAAAGATTGGATACTCTTTCAAAAGAAAGATCTATAATTCCTGCTGCATCATCAATATATGAGTCCATTCCGTATTTACAAGATAACTCTTTCTTGATCGTAGGTGAGAGATTAAATGCTAGTGGATCTAAAAAAGTAAGAGAACTCCTAAACAATGAGGATTGGGACGGACTTGTTGGAATTGCAAAATCTCAACTGAAGGAAAATGCTCATGTTTTAGATGTAAATGTAGATTTTGTTGGAAGAAATGGAATCGAAGATATGTCTATGTTAGTCAAAAGACTTGTTAATAATATTAATTTGCCTTTGATGCTTGATTCAACAGATTATGAAAAAATGGAGAGTGGTCTAAAACATGCTGGCGGAAAATGTATTTTAAATTCTACTAATTATGAGGATGGACCAGACAGATTCTATAAAGTAATTGATCTTGCTAAACGATACGGGGCAGCGGTCGTAATTGGAACAATTGACGAAGATGGAATGGCTAGATCTGCTGATAAAAAAGCAGAAATAGCAACAAGAGCATATATGGATGCGACTGATTCTGGATTAAAATCTTATGAACTTTTTTACGATCCACTAGCATTACCTATATCAACAGGATTAGAAGAAGATAGAAAGAATGGTTTAGAAACTATAAAAGCAATTAAATTAATAAAAGATCAACATCCAGAAGTTCATTTAATCCTTGGAATTTCAAATGTAAGTTTTGGTTTATCTTCTAGTGCAAGAATTGTTCTTAATTCTATCTTTCTTAATGAAGCAATTAAGGCCGGTCTTGATTCTGCAATTGTTTCTCCCTCCAAGATTTTACCTCTAAACAAAATAAGTGAAGAAGAGATAAAAATTTGCATGGATCTTATTTATGATAGAAGAATATTTGAAAATAATGTATGCACATATGATCCTTTAACAACCTTAACTAGTTATTTCGATGACTCAAAGACACTTTTAAACAAAAGTACAAATAATGATGATATTAAATTACCAATAGAGGAAAAACTAAAGAATCATATTATTGATGGTGAAAAAACTAATTTACATTCAAATCTTGATTTCGCATTAAAGAAATATAAACCTTTGGTAATAATTAATGAATATTTACTAGATGGAATGAAAGTAGTTGGTGAATTATTTGGTTCGGGTCAAATGCAATTACCCTTTGTTCTCCAATCTGCGGAAACAATGAAATTTGCTGTTTCATATTTAGAGGATTTTATGGATAAATCTGAGGTTAATCAATCAAAAGGAAAATTCATTATCGCTACAGTTAAGGGTGATGTTCACGATATTGGCAAAAATTTAGTAGATATAATTTTATCAAATAATGGTTATGAGGTTATTAATTTAGGAATTAAGCAAGAAGTCAATTCAATAATTAATGCTCAGAAAGAGCATAACGCTGATTGTATAGCAATGAGTGGGCTACTAGTTAAATCAACTGCATTTATGAAAGATAATCTTAAAGCATTAAATGAAGAAGGTATATCTGTGCCTATTATTCTTGGTGGAGCAGCTCTGACTCCAAAATTTGTTAATCAAGATTGTGCAAGTGTTTATAAAGGGAAGGTTATTTACGGTAAAGATGCTTTTACAGATTTGAAATTTATGGATTCATATATGAAAGCAAAGGAATTAAATAACTGGGATAATTTCTCAGGCTTTAAAGAAGGTGCTCCCGAGGGTATTACTATTGGTAATTATAAAAATACAAATACTCATCAAAAAATTAATATCAACAAAATGAAAGAAAAACTTATTGAAGATACATCAAGATCAAAAGATATATTTCAAATAGATCCTATTAAACCACCATTCATAGGCCCAAAGTTTTTATTAGAAAAAGATATAGATATAACTAAGGTTTATAAATTCTTAGATCGTAATGCTTTATTCTCTGGTCAATGGCAAATGAAACGATCCAAGCAAATGTCTGCGTCAGATTATAAGGACTTTTTACTTATGAAGGCAGAACCGAAGTTAGATTACTGGATGAATAAAATAATCAATGAAAAGCTTATTAATCCATCTTTAGTGTATGGTTATTTTCCTTGTGGTAGAGTTGGTAATAATATAAAAGTATATGATAAAGATCACAAAAGTCTTTTAGGCGATTTTTTATTACCTAGGCAAAGATCTGGAAAAAGATTTTGTATTGCAGATTTTTATAATGACTTAAATAATAATCAGCCTATAGATTATCTGCCAATGCAGGCTGTAACAATGGGAGAAACAGCTAGTGAATATTCTCATAAATTATTTAGTCAAGATTCATACTCAGATTATCTATTTTTTCATGGTTTGACAGTACAGCTGGCAGAAGCACTTGCTGAATATATTCATTCTGTTATTAGGATTGAATGTGGATTTAATGACTGTGAACCTGATAATATAAAAGATATCTTAGATGTTAAATATCGAGGATGTCGTTATTCTTTTGGCTATCCTGCTTGTCCTGAAGTTTCAGATTCCAGAAAACAATTGTTATGGCTTGATGCTAAAAAAATTAATATCTCTATGGATGAAAGTGACCAACTTCATCCTGAACAAAGTACAACAGCTATTGTTGCATTACATCCAGTAGCTAAATACTTTGGTATTTAAAAATTTTCCTATATTTATAAATTAATTTAAAAAATTAGTTATTCATTTCATCGATAGTTTCTAGTACTTCCATCTGAAACACAGCCATTGATTCTGAGTCACTTAAATCAATGCCCTCTCCGGCAGCATTTTGGGTTAATTCCTGAAAGTGAAATGCACCCTCACCCGTTGCCAGAAATTCCATGGCAGATGTTTCCCCGCTCTCGCGAAACGCTTCGCATAAAGCTAAAAAAGCTTCGTCTTCAGAAAAGTCCCAATCCATTGAGGACACATTACTGAATGAGGTTTTAACTCTTTGCCCCCTGCTTTCGTCAACCTTATTTGCAAAAAATCTGAAACTATTTTGCAAATTGATAGATTTGAATTTTTAGTTGTTGTCTTAAAACCATTCCAGTACAAGCGATCTCGAGATTTTACTCAGTTGATTACTATTTTTATGAGTATCAACTCTTATTATTTTTGATCTTATAAATTTTATTTATTAAAAGAATTCTTTAATCGAATAACTCAAAAGATGTTGTAAGCAATCAACCCTTCTCTAGAGGCCCGCATATCGTCTCTAAGACGTCGAATCAATTGCTTGAGTGGAATTGATCGTTTATGCGCTGGCCGGCTTGTAAGGCATAAATTCCATGACCCGTAGAATATTGAATACGTTCATTAAAATTTTTTGTTTTATTGATTAACCATTGGTTAATAAGCTTTTAATTATATCTAAATTTTAAGATTATTAATTATATAATCTATAAATATATTTATCATAGGTCTATTTGAGGTGAAGCGCCAATCAATATGGTCAAAAGCTCTGGACATTAGTAAACAAGCTGTTAATTGCGGAGCAGTAATTCCTCTAAATACTATAAAATATAAATCCAGTGAAGAATGTTGTGATTTTGAGCTTCGTTTTCTTAATAGTCCACTACCCAAGTATTTAATAGAATACGGTCCAAGACGAAATCCATTTATTCCTTGGGATTCTAGATTAGAAATTCAGCCTATAAAAAATAAACATACATTAATATTAAATAAATATCCAGTACAAATAGGGCATATGTTATTAATAACTAATACCTGGAAACCTCAAAATGGCTGGCTAAATAAAGATGATTTTGAAGCTATTCAAAATGTTGACAAAGATACTACAGGTTTATGGTTCTTTAACAGTAGTAGAGAGTCTGGTGCCAGTCAACCTCATAGACATTTCCAATTATTACCAAGACGCTATAATGAGAGCGTTTGTCCTAGATTTGATTGGTTTTGTTCTTTATTAAATAACACTAAGAACAATAACTCTGAAATATCTCATTGTATTTCAATTAGACCAAGAAACAATAATATAAACTCAAGTCCTTACGATTTATTCAGCTCATATAAATCTATGATTAGTGAAATGAATTTAGGTGATATAGATATAATTAATAAACCTTTAAAACCATATAATTTACTTATAACATCAGAGTGGATTGCTCTTATAACACGTAAAAAAGATAGATCATACGGGTTTAGTATAAATGCTCTAGGTTTCGCTGGTTATTTTCTTGCTACAAAAACATCTGATGTTAATACTCTTATTAAATTTGGTCCAGAAATAATATTAAAAGATGTAATTTAAGAAGTAGCTTTAAGGTATTTAGCTTTTCACACTAGGTGTAGTTGAATTCATTTGTTCTTCAAGCTTAGATATTGATGCTGTAATAGAGGCAAGCTTTCTCTCATAAGATTCTTTAACAGATATTAAAAAATTTAATTTTTTAGCTTGAAAGAATTTTTTTCTTTCACTCCAGTTTCTGGACGAATCGCAGCTGTTCATTTCTGATTAATATTTGATTCAGTCTGCAAATAATACTTAATATTGTTTAACTATGTGGGCATTATTTGATTTTAAGATAATATTACAAAATTTATTCATATTTTGTAATTAGAGACTAATTATATAAATTCAAAGCTAAAAGTGTGTTGAAAATAAAAAGGCCATTAATATGTGACTAGATATTAGGATCTTGTGACGGAAGGGGAAGGCAAGGAAGTTAAGAGAATATCAATTGATTTACCAATTGATCTAGTTGATGGCGTCGATCGTCTTCGCAAAGAGTGGGGACTTAGGGCTAGAGGACTAGTTTTCGAGAGATTATTAGAAGTTATTTTATCAAATGATTTAGATGATGAAGTAATCGAGAATGAGCAATTAGATTTAAATCATAAAATTAATAATGACTCTTCAACTCCTCATAAAGGAATAGACAATGGTAACCAGGAAGAAAAAGCACTTGTGATTGTTGGCAACAAGAATATTGAGATAAAAAATGTTGCTGTCAATGATGTCAAAGCTAATGAAGTTCAAAGTAATAAAAAAGATACTGTCTCCACAGGCATTGAATTACCAGGTTTTATTAGAAAACAAACTACCAACCTAAAAAGAAGTTTGAGTAAAGATAAAACTTTTAAAAATATGGAAGATACCTCAATTACAACTATTAATGTTGATGATCTATTAAAGGCGAAAGATGCTGCAGAAAAACATTGGATATATCTTTATGGGCAAAAACCTACTGAAAGTGTAATTGAGGCATCAATGTTATGGCTTGCTAGAGATATCTGGCCAAATGTAGATGGCACAGAAAGTATACCTTTTACCTGGAATGCGGCCTGTAAAATGCTTAATTCCTATTGCAGTGAATGGAAAATTGACTCAGTAACTTTTGATGATGTGGTGATACTGGCAGGCGCTCTGGAAGACCCCTTTTCAGCTAAAAACCTAAGAAGTAGAATACCAACTCTTATTCGTAGATTCGTTAATAAATTCAAGCGTAGTCAAAATGTGACTTCATTCCAAACGCTTGAGTCTACGATGACTGTTAATGGTGCTCTCAAGTTGTTGGGTTTACCAACTAAGGCTGGATCATCTCTAACACTTTCTTTTATTAGAGATGCCTATAAAGAAAAGGCTTTTTCTAATCATCCTGATGCTGGTGGGTCAAACGAAACCATGAGAAAACTAAATGAGGCTTATCAATTACTAAAAGATTTATACAAGAATTAGATTCTCATGCGTCTTATAGGTGTCCAATAATTAGTCCAATACAAAGACTCGGACTAGATGGAGTAGATTATGTATGATAAATTTTTCATTCAATAAACCAACGAATTGGCTAAAAAACATTCGTTAAATTTAAATATTATTGATTCTTCTATATATAAAAAATACATTAAAGGTATGATTAGTCATCAATTGCAATTTTAAATGCATAAAAATTGGCTTTTATTGTTAGCAGTCTCGCATGATTTATTCGTTTTTGATGTAGTTAAACACTTTTAGGTCCAGTTGATGTCCATTAATTCTTTTAAAGCTATACTCGATTGCTATGACACACTTTACGAGTCAGCATAACTGCTTTATAGACAGTTATGCCTTCATAAGTGCTTAAGAATTCTCTCGATTTCGAAACGTTAGAATGTTTTAAAAAATGGAATAAAAACTTTCTCGTTAGTCCAGCATGGGACTACTAATTAGTCTATAGGTGAATCTTATAATAGATGAATAAGACAATATTTAGGTTTGATGTTATATGTTTGTCGGATGGAGTTTTTAATTTAATTAATTTTACAAGGATTAGAGGTTACAAAAAATATTATCTACAAATTATGCTGATTTTTTAAAAATATTTTCAACAAGAACTATCTATCTTGTCTAGTATTAGTCTCTTTTTTGGACTTATTTTGAGTCATTGCCTAGACTTGTGAGACTAGCTTCTTAGGTCAGCATTCATTTTTTCTTTAAGAGCATTTCTTATTTTTTTGTGTATTGGATTTATGTCTTGTTCTACTAGGGTTTTTTTAGGATCCCTGTATTTTATTCTAAAAGCTTGGCTGACCGAATCCTTGGGAATAGAAGACCCCTCGTATCGATCTATCAGTTCCACTTTCTCTAAAAGTGGTCTACCAGATTTCTTTATTAGATTTATTATTTCTAAGGAGCTATATTTTCTTGAATGAATTAGCGCAATATCCCTTTCCATGTATGGAACAGTTGGGTAATCCTTGTAAATTCTTGTCCAATTAGTTTTTCTTGTCGCAGCTTTAATTAAGGAATCAAAATCAAGGTTAAATAAGTATGTTTCGTTAATTAGATCATATTTTTCGGCGAGTGTAGGGTGTATTTGTCCAAAGAAGCCGATACTTTTCCCTTCAACAAATAATTCAGAAGTTCGTCCAGGATGCATGAAATCTTTGTCTGTAAGTTGCTTATCAATAGTTTCAATACCTAGAACTTCAAGAGATTGCTTAAGTTTTCCTCTTGCTTCAAAAAAATCTAATGATATTTGTTTTGATTTTTTTCCCCACTTACTAAATCTTTTATTACCAGTCAAAGAACCTGCTAATAAATTTGTTTCAATAAAGCTTTCTTTAACTTTTTTGTATGTCTTAGCTATTTCAAAGATCCAACACCCTTCAGCTCCAAATGATAGATTTCTCTGAAGAATTTTTAGATGTTCATCCCATATATTTGTCCTTAACCTACTTGTCTCTGATAGTAGTGGATTTTTAATTAATACAGCATTTAAATCAGTGTTTTCAGGACCAACAAGTGATGAAGTAACTACTTCTTGAAAACCATTATGGCTTAATGAATTTCGTAAACGTCTTTCTATCAAATTAGCAGGTTTTAGTACTCCTGGCTCAAGAGGATCGGGTATATTTGAATCAAAATTATCATATCCAATTAGTCTTGCTATCTCTTCTATTAAATCGATTTCTCTAGTTAAATCTGACGATCTGTAAGGAGGAATTTGTACATTCCAACCACTAGAAGTTGACGTAAGTAGGCAACCAAGATTTTTTAGAAGAGGCTCAATTTCATTCTTATTGAGATAACGAAGTGTATTAGAAGTTTTATCTAATTTATTATTATTGGTAAAATTTAATTTACCTAGAACCTTGTTTATTTTATCTGTTCTAAGTTTGACACTAATATCAGTCCTAATAAATTGATTATTAATATGAGTCGATTTAATATTACCGCCTAGTTCTAACGAAATAAGTTCACTGGCCCTTTTTGAAATTGCAGTTGTCATGTTAGGTGATATTCCCTTTTCGTATCTACTACTAGCGTCTGTCCTTAGCCCTATTTCTCTACTACTATTTCTAACAGATGTAGGAGAGAACACAGCGGCTTCTAACCAAATTCTTTTAGTTTTAGTACTTACGGAACTATTGTTTCCACCGATAACGCCTGCTATTGCAATTGGAATATCGCCACATGTAATTACCTTTATATTTTCATTTAATTTATATTGTTTTTTATCAAGTGCAATAAACAATTCGCCTACTTTACCATTTCTAATACCAAAATCATTCGGCATAACTTTTCTTCCAACTATATTATCTAATAGATCTGCATCAAAGGCATGAAGTGGCTGGCCTTGTTCAAGCATTAAAAAATTTGTTATGTCTACAACAGGATTTATACAATTTTGTTTACATGAATTTAATTTATAAAAAATAGATTTATTTATCTTTCCTGTATTGTCAATATCATCTATATATGTAAGTGAGTAAATTAAGTTTGAATCTATCATTTCTTGATCTCTTATTTGTGGCTCAAATTTTTCAAAGTCATTATCAAAATTTAAAGTTGGTAATGTTAATTTTGAATTTGTTATCGTTGATATTTCTCTTGCTATGCCAGCCATTGACATCCCATCGGGTCTATTAGCAGTAATAGCTAATTCAATTATGGTGTCATTCAAGCCAAGATAATCGACAGCATTTGAACCAATTGGAGGGATATTTGTTTCATTCTCTTCAAGAATTTCTATACCTTCATTATTACTTTCAATCCCTAGTTCATCCAATGAACAAATCATTCCTGCGCTTTCTACGCCTCGTAAATTAGATAATTTTATTTTTAATGACTTTGAAGATAAATAAGCTCCAACCTTCGCCACAAGGACGTGATATCCTTCTTTTACGTTTGGTGCACCACAAACAATACTTAGATTTTTTGGTAAACCAATATTTACGGAACAAATTTTTAGCTTTTCGGCATTTGGATGTGGAGAGATTTCGTCAACAAAACCAATAACAACATTCTTTGCTTGATCTGATAGGTCTTCTAATGATTCAACCTCAAACCCAGTCATAGAAAGCTTTTCAGCCAATTCATCAATATCATTGTTAAATTTGACAAGATCTTTTAACCAAGAAACTGATACCTTCATGATTTGCTCTGACAGGAGTTAAACATAGCTGCTCAAATGAATTTATAAAAAAGGGTGCTTAGCCTAGTAAGATTGTACTTTGTTTCCTAGACTCACAAAAGTTGAGCTAAGTTCATATGGCTAAAAAAGGTACGAGAATAGTGGTCACTTTGGAATGTACTGAGTCTAGATCTGTACCTAGCTCAGAAAAGCGTTCTGCAGGAGTATCTAGATACACCACAGAAAAAAATCGTAGGAACACTACTGAGAGACTAGAGCTTAAAAAATTCTGCCCTGAGTTAAATAAGATGACTATTCATAGAGAAATTAAATAATCATTTCCTTTTATACTCTTTTTAAAAATGACTAATTCACTATTCAAACAAAAGCTATCTCCAATAAAGCCAGGAGACCCTATTGACTATAAAGACGTAGAATTATTAAAGAAATTTATTACAGATAGGGGGAAAATTTTACCTAGAAGACTTACTGGGTTAACAGCTAAGCAACAAAGAGATTTAACCATAGCAGTTAAAAGAGCTAGAATTATTGCTTTACTTC
>CACFCB010000029.1 GCA_902564695.1 uncultured Prochlorococcus sp.
AATCCAAGTTAAAAATTCTTTAATTAAAAATCAATCCATAACTACAATAATATTCAAGAATTTAAACATAATTTTTATTGAAACTTAATAGCATAGATATTTGAAAAAAGTTTTCCCTAAAATCTTTCTTTCATAAAAACTGATCAAAATTTAATTCGATCAATTAAACACAAAATTATTTCAGCTATGGTCAAATACATTAAAATTTAATAGTAAAATATCTATAAGGTATTAAATCTATCAGATAGAAATGGAGGAATCTACCAACAACGAGAATAGTGAAAAAAAATTCTTAAATATAAAAACAGTTAGCATTCCGTTCTCTTTAGAAGAAATAAAAGAAAATATTTCGATTACGACCAACAGCTCAAATACAACTTCAAAAAAACAAATCATTAGTCAAGCATTATGGTTTCATTCTCAAGGCAAAATTAAAGAAGCTATCAAATGTTATCAATATTGCATTAATCAAGGATTTAAGGACCCAAAAGTTTTTTCAAATTATGGGATGATTTTGAGAAATCTTCGAAGATTCAAAGAAGCAGAAATCCTCTATCGAAAAGCTATTAAGCTGAATCCTAATTTTGCTAATGCTCATTCCAATCTAGGAAACATATTAAAAGACCTTGGTAAATTAAAAGAAGCAGAGTTATGCCAGCGCAAAGCTATTGAGATTAATCCTAATTTCGCTAATGCTTTTTCGAATCTAGGAATCATTTTAAGAGACCTCGACAAATTAAGAGAAGCAGAGTTATGCCAACGCAAAGCTATTCAGCTTAATCCTAAATTTGCTGATCCTCATTCTAATCTAGGAACAATATTCATTGATCTAGGCAAATTAGAAGAAGCAGAAATCTCCTATCGAAAAGCTATTAAACTTAATCCTAATTTAGCGGATGCTCATTTAAATTTGGGAAGCTTATTTATAGATCTTGGTAAATTACATGAAGGAAAATCATGCCAACTCAAAGCTATTGAACTTAATCCTCATCTTGCAAAAGCATACTATTCACTATCTAGACTAAAATTACAAGAGGATGACAAAATCTGGAAAGATAAACTCTTTTCTGAAAATATTTTAAAAAATACACTTCCCAAAGAAAAAATTGATATTTTCTTTGCTAGAGCAAATATTTATCATAAAGAAAAAAATTATGCGAAAAGTGCTAAATATCTAAAATTAGCAAATAAATTAAAACTTAGTCTTAATCCATCAAAACCTGATCTTTTAATAAATAAATCTCGATTATTACTTATTGAATCAAAAAAATCAAAAATCAATAAAAGCGAGAAACCAAAATCTCCTGAGAGCATTTTCATAGTAGGGATGCCAAGAAGCGGATCCACATTACTAGAATCTATTCTTAGTATGAATAATAATGTTGATGATCTAGGGGAGATGAATATCCTAGAGGAGGCATATTTAGACAAAAAAAATATTGCTCAAAACTTAAGTATTAGCAATTTATATTGGGCTAAAATTAAAAAATTGAAAAATAAAGCTACCATCATAACTGATAAAAAATTAGATAATTACCAATATACAGGTATTATTTCTAGTCAAATTCGGAATGCTAAAATTATTCATTGTTTTAGAAATCCCTTAGATAATATTCTATCAATTTACCGAGCACATTTTACACATGGAAATGAATATGCATCTTCCTTAGCTGATTGTACAAGAATTTATTTAGATCACGAGGAAGTAATGACTGAATATAAGAATACATTTCGATCAAAAATATATGACTTAAATTATGATTTATTAGTTGAGAATTCTAATAAAGAAATTAAATCTTTAATCTCTTGGTTGGGATGGCAATGGGACGATTCATATCTAACACCTCATCTAAATCCACGCTCAGTTTCAACAGCAAGTAGTATTCAAGTCCGTTCACCTATTAATTCTCAATCTGTTGATGGGTGGAAAAACTATAAAACGATGCTTAAACCTACTATTGATATGCTTATTAAAGTTGATAGATATCGAAATTTGATTTCTTAATTTATCATTCAAAGCAAAATTATATAACTAAAAAAGAAACTTCAGTAAAATTAAAATCGTTAAAATAATCATCTATTAGCTAAAAAACTCATACATATTGAATTGATAGATATTAATAAGATATCTTAAGTAAAAGCATTCAAACATTAAAATATTGTTATTCAAAAATGAACAGATTACTTTGGAATCTCTGATATCCTTTTATATTCATTCTTGGAATAGATGTAACACTATTATCATACCTCTCCTAAAAATCATCTTCTCAAATTATTGAGTAGTGAAAAAACTCTCTATTCAAAATTTTACCGCCAAAAAATAAGAAAATGTCATCTCAAAATAAATAATTACTATTTACATTGGTATAAAAAATTTCTATTTTGTTTGCCGATTACATCCTTAAAACATGTAAGTAATTCAAAAATACTTTTGATAATTTTCTGTTCTTTTATTTTGCAAGATCTCATGAGTTAACTTTTTTGTGGTGACAAAAACTTCTTACAGGTATACAAATGAAATAACAGATAAGCTCCTTACACAATCGTTTTGTTGTAAAAAAGCAGTCCACTTTTCCAAAGTTGACTGCTTTTTTATGCATACATTCCCAACGATTATCACATGTGACAGTTGACAAACTCAAATACACCATATTTCTATTCTTATATCTTTGATTACTATTGTTTTTGTGAGGAGTTGAGATCCTCCGCAGTGGAAACAAGGAAACACTTGCGACTGATCTTCAAAAAGACCTGCTTTAAAGCAGGTTTTTTTGTACCCATTAATCTTTGTAACCACTAATTTTTTCTGGATTACTTACATAAATAATCATTTGAATCACAAGATTTGTAGGTAATGAAATTTTTTATTAGTAATAGAGTCATGCCTTGCGTCATGTTGAAATTCTCTTTTTTCTCAATCATAGTTTTTCTCGCAAAAGAGATACAAATTAAAAAGCTGGTTTGTTATATCAACAAATGCAGTGGTGGTAAAAACTAATTTCCATCCCAAGAAATTTCTTTTTTTTATCATTTCTCCAATCTCAATTTCCTACCTGGAGGTATTGACATTGCCTACTGCATAGTAAATATCAAGGTCATTTTTAGTTTTTCTTATTTAACCTAATAACGAAAATCCAAGGTTGACGAGTGATATCAAAATAGAAGATTTGTATTGGTCTGATCACTCATAGCCAATAGAAATAGAAGCACCAGTGAGCAGGTGCTTCTATTTCAAATTTATCAGGAGACAAATTAACGTTCCATCACAAATCACTTATAAAAAAAATCAACCAATCAGAGAAGCATTGCCAACTCCAACAGGTTCGTTAGTCGCACGCACTCGAGATTGTTGTTTGTCTTTTTTCGTGATCGAAAGTCTGTCATGAATGCACCTAGTATCTTCACTCAACTCTGGCATTGCACAAAAGATGGCATCCTAACCAAATTAAAAAACACAAAAAGATTGGATTATGAACCAACATTAGAAACTTAGAACGAACTATTATCTAATAGTTGTGAATTGATAGAAAAACAAATTAATGATGCTGCTTAATTGGTCTGCTCTGCAATTTCAATAGATTCTCTAGTTAAATCCCCAAAATGTATTTCAAATTCATTACTAAAAATATCCATATCGTTGAAGGGAACAACAAGAGGTGAATCTCGATAATGAAGTAAATTATTTTCTAGGTGTAATTCCTTTGATGAAAAATAACCCTCGTGCTTTCCACCCTCTGTCATAAACTCTCCCGCCATTGTCTGCGTCCAGATAATAAACCAATCGAGTTTTTCATATTTTTCGAGTTGCACCTCATTCCATGCTTGGTAATCATCAGAATCAAAAAACTCCTTAACTGATATCTCTACACTTGTACCATCAACTTCTATTTGTCCTTCATCCAGGTGGATTTTATATTCCGCTGCAGCATCTTCTTCAAGAAGAACTTCATAATTAAAAGTCTTCTGTACTAGTTCCAACATCTCCACTTTTCTATCATCCAAAATCTTACTGATAACAATGTCTTCGTCCCAAACGCGCTCATCAATTATGTATCTTAATGGACCAAATCTTTCTGCAAGTGCCTTATTAGCTGCATCTTTGGCAAGCTTCGCTGCTTTTGCACTATCTTCATCAAGTTCGTATTTAAGTCTTTTTAAATCGCTCGCAAGTGTATCCATTTTTTTATAAAACTCGCCATAATATTTGCCTACTCTCGTTTTTTCAGTTGAATAAAAAACTTTGATGTATTGAATATCACCCTTATAAACAACTTGAAATGACATTAGAACAAACTATCTCTTTTTGAAATGATCACCCCTTCTTCGTTACTTTGCCATACTTGAAATACTTGTTTGAAATATACAAATTCAACGAAAGGAAAAATAAAGGGGAAAGTTATTCACAGGGAAAATAACTTTCTCACTCACCTTGTAGTAAGTTTCGTCTCACGTAAAGCCTAATTTATTTGTTTGACTTGAACCCTAACACCAATCAACTTTCACACCAAAACCTTCAGGGATATCATCATTAATGTCTCTTAATTCCAGCCATTTAATTTCATCCTCTTTTTTGAAGTTTTTAAACCTTCGCATATAAACATCTCCTGCCAGCCCTGGATCTTCAACTCCAAAGAAATCACATATGTCTTCGACTCTTGCCCAATGCTCAATTTCATTTGTTGCCCTTTGGAATTGACTCAGCTCAAATTTTGCTTGTTCTGCCTGAGTTAATTTGTTTAGCACTGAAGAAGACAAAGAAACAATTGCGACATCCCATTTGGAACTATCTTCACCTTCAGCCGCAAGATTTCTTTTATTGAGTTCTTTCAACCATGTTTTATCCACAATCATCATTTTTCTTGCAATGCACTAAAAGACTTTATTGGATTCAGTTAATTTCTCCAATGATCATCCCATTGATCTTTTAATTCAGTTGTAGATGATGATTTATAGAAACCTTTTCACTTCTTTTATGAATTCAAATAAGTTGCAATAAATGAAACCATGAAATCGAAGACTTTTTTAAACCGAAAGATTTTCTTTTATTTGATTTAAATGTCATTTTTATTTTTATCTTTTGCCCCAATCGATTCACTAAATCCAGATGCAAGTATTCCAGTAGGTATTGCTATTGCAGCGATACCCATAATAGAAGTAATCGAAGCAATTGTTTTTCCAACAGCTGTAACTGGTATTGAATCTCCATAACCCACAGCGCTGACAGTTGTAATTGACCACCAAAGACATCTCGGAATTGAGCCTAACAATTCGGGTTGAATTGAGGATTCAGCTAGATACATCAAAGTACTGCTAATTAACAAAACTAACACTGTATAAAACATCGAAATTTGTAGTTCTTGATTCTTTGAGCGAAGTGCATAGTTAAAGTGATATATGCTTTGCTTGAATTTGTCACTTCTCCCAATTTTCAAAATTCTTAATAGACGAATAATCCTTAAAATTTTTAATTCAGCGCGAACACCTATAAAAGATGGGATAATGGCGATTACATCTATAATTGCCATTGGTGAAACCATATACTGCAAGACGCCTTTCCAACCTTTTCCATATTTCTTTTCAAGTGGTGCGACCCATAAGCGACAAAAGTATTCAACGCAAAATAAAGCACCAATAATCCAATCCAAAAGATCTATCTGGTCTCCAAATTGATAATCGATTGAGTCTTCAGTAACTATAACTGCGAAAAAAATAGAAATAAAAATGGTAACTCCACAAATTTTATTGAATAAAGAAGTTCTTCCATCTGAAGATTCATTGATTATCTGATCATAGATTCTTAAACGTAATTCATTCATCAATGCCTGTTGACTGAAATAGGAATACAACCAATTTAGGCAATTTTTACTGACTTTTCTTCTGATCAATTGACTATCCATCTCTAATGGAAGGTATTAGTGAACTAGAGAATTTCCTCACGCAAAAATTTCCAAATCACAAAACACCTGCGAATTAACAGTGAATAAGGTTCTTATTTGATACTCAAAATTTTTCAAAAGTATAGATACGTTAAAGGGAGACAAAACAAACTCCTTACAAGGAGGGTATTGAAAACCCTGTCATTTCGTAAGAAAATACAATAAGATGAGCCATACATCAAGGCTATTTTATTATTCATATCTAGTATTTTGTAAATAATTATTCCCACTTAATATTTCTTACTCAAAATACTGCTTAAAATCTTTATACCTCACTAAATAAAATTTTCTTCATTCATTTCGTGAAACATTTATAAAACGTATAAGAGACATTTTCATCCTCTCTATTTTTCAATTTAGAGATTCATTTAGAAATTATGTCATTCATATTACATCATCTTTAAGTTTGGTAATTTTGTCCCATTGGATACTGTTGCTAGTTAGAATGAGGAAAACCTTCGAAGAGAAAAATGAAAGGTTTTAGAGAACAAGCTCAATCTAAAAAGAAACAAGAAAAAAATAAGACAAATAAACTTTCTAAAGAACAAATAATCAATAAAGCATTTATGTTTCATTCACAAGGGAACATTTCAAAAGCCTCAAACCTTTATAAAGATTTTATTCATAAAGGTTTTAATGATCACAGAGTTTTTTCTAATTATGGAACCATATTGAAAGATCTTGGTCAATTACAAGAAGCAGAATTGTCATATCGTAAAGCTATTCAACTCAATCCTAATTACGCAATTGCTCATGCCAATCTGGGAAACATATTGATAGATATTGGAAAAATAAAGGAAGCAGAATTATACACTCGAAAGGCAATTGAACTTAATCCAGACTTAGCTAATGCTCATTACAATCTTGGTATCATCCTTAGAGATCTCTGCAACTTACAAGAAGCTGAAATCTCATACCAAAAAGCAATTGAACTTCAACCTAATCACTACGATGCGTGTTTCAATCTTGGATTGATTCAACTTTTACGGGGAGACTATCAATCTGGACTCGCGAACTATGAGTTGAGATTTAAAATACAAAAAGCTGTTATTCATGCAAACACAAAACTAAAACAAATAAACAATTGGAAATTACAAAAAGGAGAAAAGATTTTAGTCGTTAGTGAACAAGGTTTAGGCGATACTCTTCAATATATGCGATATATTTCTTATTTAAGAACTCTTGATTTAGATATTTCTTTTTGTGCTCAAAAGAAACTGCATTCATTAATCAAATCATCTAAAATTGATTCTCATCCATTAACTCCAGAGGAAGCAAGTGAACTCTCAGAAGGTAAATGGATACCACTATTGTCTTTGCCTAAATATTTAAAAGTAAGTCCAGACAACCCAATCATTTCGAAACCATATATCTTTCCTACAAATGAACTGAAAAATAAATGGAAAAATATACTCTCCAAAGAAAAAAGACCAATTATTGGTATCAATTGGCAAGGAAATCCAAAAGTCGAAAATAAAGCACCTCTAAAAGGTCGCTCAATACCTTTGGAAACTTTCTCTACTCTTGCTAGAAATAAAAATTACAATTTTTTATCACTACAAAAAGGCTTTGGTTCAGAACAATTAAAACAGTGCTCATTTAAAAATAAGTTTATTGAATGCCAACCACAAGTTGATAACACTTGGGATTTTCTTGAAAATGCCGCCATCATTGAGAACTGTGATTTAATTATTACTTCTGATACTTCAATGGCTCATTTGGCTGGAGGGATGGGGAAATCAACTTGGTTACTTCTTCATCATTATCCTGAATGGAGATGGGGAATTGAAGGGAAATATACATTTTGGTATCCATCAATGCAATTATTTAGACAAAAAGAAAGACATAACTGGGAAGAAATGATGAAACGAGTCTCAAATCAACTCAACAGAAAATATGGAGATAATATTTTAAATTAATACCTGTATCTAAGTAATTATAACTACCCCCACTCAATAGCTACTTTCGCAGATATTACTAATAAGCCATTTCTATCACTCAACCAATTTCCCATCAATTCTCGTGGAGAACATGTAGAAAGCATATTTGCCCTTTTATATTTCCATTGTAGACATTGATATAGAGATTAAATAAGTCATATTAAATCCTTTTCCGTTTGAAGATTTTGTCCCAATATCCAATACTCTCTAAGTCGAGAATTAATAAAGATCTACTACTCTTTCTACATTTATAAGTTAATAAATGATTTCAAGCAGAGTAAACATGAATTAGAATTAGTCATACAATTATTAAATCAAAAGGTAGAAAAGAAGAATGGAAAGGTGGAACAAACAAGAGCAAGGGAATAAGAAAGTCACTAAAATAAAAACATTCCCAGTTCCATTCACATTAGGAGAAATTAAAAAGAGTATTTCTATTTCCACTAATACTCCAACGAAACCTTCAAAAGAACAAATAATTAAACAAGCATTGAGATATCATTCACAAGGAAACATTTCGGAAGCATCAAAATATTATAAATACTTTTTAGATCAAGGATTTAATGATCCCAGAGTTTTATCAAATTATGCGATTCTTTGTAGACGACAAGGCAAACTAGATCTAGCTAAAAAATTATATTTAAAATCAATAAATTTATATCAAAGCTATTCAGACTCATACTCTAATTTAGGATATCTATTAAAAGAAGAAGATAATCTCAAAGAATCCATTAAATATATCCGTAAGGCTATTGATATAAAGCCTAACAATGTAGAAGCTCATTTAAATCTTGGCTAGATATTAAAAGATCTTGGCAAACTTGAAGAAGCAAAGTTATCACAACATAAAGCAATTCAAATCAATCCTAACTTCTCAAAAGCATATTTTTCTTTATCAAATTATAAATACTCTGATCTTGATAATAAAAACTGGAAAAAAAAATTATTTTCTGAAAGTATATTAAATAATAAATCAACATTAGATCTAATTAATATTTACTTCGCCAGGGCAAATATTCTTCATAAAGAAGAAAAATACAAGAAAAGTAGTAAATACCTCATTTTGGCAAATAACTTAAAACTTATTCTTAAACCATCAAACTCTAATAAAATAATTAATAAATCCCAATTATTACTTATAGAATCTGACAAAAAAGAAATTAATAAAAAAGAAAAAAGAAACTATCCCCAGAGTATTTTCATCGTAGGGATTCCAAGATGTGGCTCAACATTACTCGAATCTATTCTAAGCATGAATAGTATTGTTGACGATTTAGGAGAGATTAAGATACTAGAAGAATCATTTATAGAATGGAAAAAGCAAAATAAAGAATTAACTCTTTCAGAAATATATTGGAAAAAAATAACCCATAAAATAGATAAATTAACTATCAACACTAATAAATTGTTATATAACTATCAGTACGCAGGTATTATTTCTAGTCAAATACCTAATGCTAAAATTATCCACTGCTTTCGAAATCCTCTAGACAATATTCTTTCAATTTACCGAGCACATTTTGCGAGAGGAAATGAATATTCCTCATCCCTAATTGATTGCACAAATATTTATTTAGATCAGGAGAAAACAATGAAAGAATATAAGAATAAATTTAGATCAAAAATATACGATTTAAATTACGACTTATTAGTGAGTAATCCTAACCAAGAAATTAAATCCTTACTCTCTTGGTTAGGGTGGGAATGGAATGATTCATATCTTACCCCACATTTAAATCCACGATCAGTTTCAACCGCAAGCAGTGTTCAAGTCCGTTCGCCAATAAATTCAAAATCAATTGGTGGATGGAAGAACTACAAAGACATGTTAAAGCCTGCTATTGAATTACTTACTCAAAATGATAAATATCTGAAATAAACTCCTAAAAAAAACTTAAAAACAACGAAAAGCCTGACAAGCAAAATCACGAGGAATGTATCAATTCTGGATTTGCAAAACGGAGATTTAACTACATCCAGAGCATAAAATTGTTTGATTTTGTAGAAAAAAGTATTTTTCTACGATTTCTAGATGGAGACCCTAAAATCTGCCACGTGAAACCATATAAATCAAGTTATCACTGATAAGTAGACGTTTACTTTACTGCCACTAAATAGTTCCTACTATTTGTGATTTAAAAAACGTAGTGAATTCTTGGGGGCTTGGTTTAAGGTACGTAGAGCACTTCTAATAGTGCCTGAATTGCTGGTAATTAGATCAGAAAAATCCTATGTTTATATGAGTAGAAAAGGTAAGTAATGAGAATTCGACCATTAGTTCTAACTGCGATGCTTCTGTCCCCAATGGCAGCAATGGCAGATGGATATCATCACCAGAGGGGATATACAACTCAACGAACTTGCTACAAAGAAATCTACAGAGAGGAATATGTTGCTGGAACTAGATCATCAAAAGGTTTTGTTAAGTCTTATCTAGACAATGTCGAAGTACCTTGCTCTTCCTTGAGTTGGAATCCACCAGTTCGCAAATATCTTCACCGTCATAATCACGCTTATTACCAGCATAATCATGCTCATTATTTCCCTCATACTCATCGCAGGTATAACACACAAACTCATCAGCAAGTATTAGTTTCTCGTAGTTATCGAACTAGTGGAGAAAGTTGTAGTTCAGGAAATGTAACTACAGGTGGATTGATTGGAGGTGGTCTTGCTGCTGCAATCTCCAAGAAAGATTCTTATGCATGGTCTATTCCTCTAGGTGCTGTTCTTGGCATGGGCATTGCCAATGCTGATTGCTAATTAGGAATAATTTCTTATGCTTCCCCGTTCTTGATTTAATTTAGAGAGAGCGAAAATGAGACGGGATCTCATGATTGATAGAACGCGTCAAAGGTCGCCGCTTTTTATTATTGGACCTTTTTCCTTGTCTCTAGTTTGCAGATTCTCATCAGTTTATCTTTATAGTAGTGACAAAAGGTTCATGCAGGAGTAGAAAAGTAATAACAGAACAACTCCTCACACAATAGTTCTGTTATAAAAAGGCACTCGACTTCGCCTAAGTGGGGTGCTTTTTTAATGATTGATTTTATAGAATTGGCTCGTGTGACAGTTAAAGAACTCAAATACCCAGCATTCTTCTTTTCACGACTTTGAGTATGCTTTTTTTGTGAGGAGTTGAGGTCCTCCGCAGTGGAAACAAGGAAACACTTGCGACTGATCTCAGAAAGAAACCGCCTATACAAACGGGCGGTTTTTTTGTGCCTTCTCTAGAGTGGTCTAATGATATTTCCCTCTCCACAAGGTGTTTTTGGTTTACTGTTTTGGGAACAGCACTGCTTTTGATTTTCGATATCAAATTCAACCCCTTTGGAAATCATGAAGACGATCTCTGATTAGGAATAAATTCTCATGTTGACCTCTTCTGAATTTGATTAAAAAAGAAATAGCAGAACACTCCTCAACAAAATCAGTTCTGCGGTAGAGAAAGACCCTTAGTGCCACTATTAGGCAAGGGGTTTTTCTTTTTGGACAACAAACACGTGTTTACTCTCATGTTCCGGTCAGTAGATTTGATCAGAAATGGGTTGGAATTCTAGCACTTGAGTTGTCGTAAGTCAGCGAAGATTTAGTACGGGAATTAGATTTTAAAAAGCAAAAACCTAAACAGATTAATAGAACGGTATTCACCACAAATTTTTAGAGTTATTTAACCAACTAATCAATTAGATTTAAACATTAACTAATTTTTTTAAATGACTGAAGAAAATAAAAAAGACAAAAAGAAGTGCGGTGGAAAAGGCAAAGCGATGTTTGCTTATGGAATTATTCAACTAGGTTCAAGTGTTGTTTCTGCTGTCGCTCTTGCTACAATCGCCTTGAGTTTTTGTTCTGTGAAACAAGAATCAAAACTATTCAAAGAATGTGTTGAAGAGGTTCAATCGACTGGTAAGAGTTCTTCTGATGCAGTTCGCTTCTGCAATGGTGGAAACTAGTTATTAGGTAAAAAGTTTATTCAACTAATGAATATATCAATAGAAAAGGGTTGACTTAAGGCTCACCCTTGTTTTATGTCTTCAAATTCTCCAATGCTCATCCCATTCACCCTCCAGTTCTCTCTGAGATAAAGAGTTATAGAAACCTCTCCACTTCTTTTCTGAATTTGCGTCAGTTGCACTCAATGAGACCATTAGATCTATTGCCTCTTCTTTGCTAAAGGGTGTTCCGTTATTTGATTGAAAGATCAATCTTTATACCTCGCATATAAAACAACCAACTTCCCTAATCTATAAACCTTTAAAGACGAGAGCAAAACAATCCGTAGTAAAAAATACCGTTATGAAAAAATGAACTCATAGGTTGATGCAATGTTAATGAATTATTCTCAAGACCCTGAAATAGAGGGAGCATCTTCATTAATAATTGCTGCTCTTCAAAAGTTTTATGAACAAGGTGATAAGAGCACTAAAAACCCTTATGAAGGGATGTCCTACGTCGCAAGTGTGGTTCTGAAAAATCTTGTAGCAGGCAAGGTAATTTGATGGAAAGTGAAAGACCAGAACAGGCAGTTCCATTGGTGGTGTGAGACTAAAAATGGTGAAGTTATTGATCTCACTAGCAAGCAATATTCATTGAATAACATTAGTGTGCATTCATCTGGAATGGCAGCAAAACTAAAAGAACAAGGAAGAAGGATGGGGTTTGCTCCTCACAAGAAAAAAGAAGAACAAATTATGGCAATTATTGAAGAGATGAAGAAAAAGTAAGGGGGGTAAAAACCAGGCGGTTTTTTTTGTGCTTTTTAAATTCTGAGGAAAGAAGAATATGTCGAGAAGTAGTTCATAGATTTTTAGCAACAAATCGTAGACATTAAAACAACAAGTGAAGAGAAATCAATCCTTCTACGACTTTTTACAAAGAAGGTGACACGGGGCACATACGTGGAACTTACTGTTCAAATCCCTTGTCACTCTTTCACCTAACTCATACGGGAAGCATAGGGAGAACAACGATTTTGAGTGGTGGACTGGGTTCTACTGCCCTAAACTATTCCCACTCAATAGAACCTTGTAAAATACCAAGTTCAGGATCCCTTATTAAAACTGAATAAAGCATAGCATTTGATAATAAGTTATTTCTCAGTGAAACTCATAAGAGACGATTACAAACTAAAAACTTCTCAAAGACGACATAAACTTAGAGTTATCGAAGGCAATAATTCAAAGAGACAGATAATTTATGGCACTCAAAATGAAAGAACAATGATTTAAATATTAGTAATCAATAACTTGATTCTCAGAGCAAGATAGTATTATCCCTACAAGGAAAGTAACTGAAAGTTTTAATGATGAAAGGTTTTGGTAAACAAAATAATTCTAAAAAGAAAAAAGTAATTAAAAAAAAGAATAATCCTTCTAAAGAACAAATAATTAATCAAGCATTTAAGTTGCATTCACAAGGAAACATTTCAGAAACAGCAAAACTTTATCAATACTTTATTACTAAAGGTTTTAAAGATCACAGAGTTTTTTCTAATTATGGAGCAATTTTACAAGATCTAG
>CACFCB010000030.1 GCA_902564695.1 uncultured Prochlorococcus sp.
CGAAAATTAGTTTTATAGAAATTCTTTTTATATTTTATTCACGCAAGACCGAGTAACTTCTACTAAAGATACGTTGCGTTCAAGCTCTAGTCAGAGAAGGGGAAAGTCGGTGAAATCCTGTCCCTTTGCTTGCAAATTTATTAAAGTTAGTCCTCCGCCTTCCTTGATAAACAAATTTAAGCTCTGCATTTCCTACTACATACCGGGCTTAACCATTCCCTTCGAGACTCCAATTTTGAGCTTTAAGTAACTATTAAAGTTAGAAAACCCCTTCTTAAAAAAAAGGGGTTTTCTATTGCAAAATTCAATATATACAAATTAAAGAACCTTACGAGTCGGCTTTCCTCGGTTAGGGCCTAAAGCTGCTAGTTTACTCTCTTGGTTTTTATACAATGTTGGATGAACTTAGAGAAACAACACGCCAAACTTTTAAAACTTCAAGCTAAAGCGGATGCTTGTACTTCAAGAAAAGAGGCCCTAAAAATTTTAAAAAAGTCTGATAAGGCTATCCATAAACTTTCTAGCCCATAGACGATCAACTAACAGTAGTAAGGCTAACCCCATAGATTTTTTAAATCTTGCACCAGTCCCAACTATAACTTCTGTACCTGTTAATTCTTGTTTTTCCAGCCGAACATCTCAGCCATTTTTCCAGTTGAAGCAAAGTATCCAATTGCTCCAATAAACAAAGTAAAAGCAATCAGATTCGGAACGATACCACCAATAATCTGAGCTTCTCCAAAAGTCAGAAACGTAATCACAACAAAAACTCTTGCCCAGTTATCAGCGAAACTCATTATGAGGATCGGAACAAATTAAAAATGACGGTAAGAAGCAGGCTAATGGCAATACAACTAACGACTGGGAAATAAAAAGTTGAGTTCTCACCTCTAAGAATGATGTCCCCAGGTAATCGTCCCAACCCTATTTGTTTTAAATAGGGATATAGAACGCCAATAGAAGCGATTACAAGTCCAAGTGTAATTAGTATCCTTTGCATTATTAGTTATTAATTAACCCAACTGTAGTAATACTTGGGTGATAGCACCCTTTTCAATTATTACGTTTTCAATTAAACCTTTCCCAGGGTCTCTGCCTACACTTTGATTATTGGCTCAGGCTTTAGGGAGGTTTCAATGCCTCCCGCAAAAAATGCAAGATAAAACAGTAATTTATACTGATTTGATTTTTAGATCACTTTGATTAGAAAAGAATTATCAGAACTTTTATTTTAAGACTCGGTTCTGATAGTAGAGGGGAAGGCATTCAAAGTCATATTGGATGGAATGCCTCCCCAACATTTTTAGGAGGACTTGTTATGTCTTGTGGAAATCCATTTAATCATCTACTAAAGAATGTCAAAGGATCTTTCCTGAACCATGAGTTGTTTTCCACTTCCAAACCCAAATATGATGATGATGTGATTGAGTGCATGCAATTTGGTATTTGCTCCTCTAATCCTCCTCGTCTAAAAGATATTCCGTATTTTCATTTTTAACTAGTTATATTTAAATTTCAAAGAGCTTTTAAAAATAGGAGTAGCTATAAATCAAGTGGACGGCATATATTAGAAATTGATAGCGCATACAGCTTAAATTTAGTGTAGGGAACATCCAAGAATGAAACACTTACTACTTCCTCTTATTTCTGCTTTTGTATTGCCGATCACTGTAAAGGCTGAAGTCTCAGAAGAGATTCACAAACGTTGCCTAGAAGCTAGAGATTACTCAGGTTGTGTAAGAACTAACCAAAGGGCAATCACAAGATTCAAAAGGGAAATAACTGGTATTGGTGTAACACTCTTTTTGAATAGTAATACTGCAGAGTTAACAATTCAATCAGTTATTAATAGCTCTCCTGCTAGTGATGCCGATATGGAATCAGGTGATGTAATCCTAAAGATAGATGGAAAGTCTACGATAGGAATGGGTTTAAAGGAGGCAATTAAATTAATTAAAGGTCCTAAAGGTAAGCCAATTAAATTAGTCATTGGTAGAACTAACGAAAAAGGTAAAAGAAAAAAAATTGAGGTTAACTTGATTCGAGATACATTTGTTATTCCTGAAAGAGAATCTTTAGATCAATTAAACATAAGAGAATTTTTTAAGTATGGTTTTCCAAGGGATCTACAGCCAATGCATCCACAAGGAAATTACCCTCCTGAGTCAACTAAAGAATTATTCCCTAATAACCAAATCTAATTCAATTGCTAACTCCATTTTGCACTAATTAATAGAAAAGAGTTTTGTGTAAGACTTTTCAGTAATCTATCGGTATACCCAACCAACTAGTAGTATCAACCGATCTTGGTCGTAGAGGCCGTATCTAATTCTTCGGTTTGCAACATTTTAAATTCTTGGTTGTCGAGTCAAAGTAGATGTGTTCTTTGAAATAAACGTAATGTATTCATCTTTATTTGACGCAGTATTCGCTGATTCTTTCTTC
The DNA here is from genome assembly GCA_902564695.1 of uncultured Prochlorococcus sp. Taxonomy (GTDB): domain Bacteria; phylum Cyanobacteriota; class Cyanobacteriia; order PCC-6307; family Cyanobiaceae; genus Prochlorococcus_B. The sequence goes on from CACFCB010000030.1 coordinate 2,446, forward strand.
TCCCCTATGAGAACAGTTTATGTTGTCTCTGATAGTCAGCTAGAAGAAATTAAGCGTAACCAAAGAGAAGAAGAACTCGAAAATATCGAGGCTTCTCGTAAGAGGTTGGAAGAGAGTTATCAAGCTCGAGTCAAGGTGCTTGATGAACGTGAGCAAGAACTCCAAGAAGAGATCAAAGCCCTTGCTCCAGCCAAGAAGGAGAAGGAGAAGGTCACTGCTTAATTAACAACTTGAGGACGTTGTGTAAGCATAAATTTTTCGGTAGTCTCTTCCCTTCCATACAGGGAAGAGGTTTTTCTTTGTCTGACTGATTTATTTATACATCAACAATTCGTCAAGAGTCGAGGAAATTTGTAGGTTCTCAAATCTCTTTTAATTGCCCAGCTTTCTCGATGAGTAATTATCAATGTGGATCATCACCTTCAATATCACTTATATAAAAAACTGTTCCTTGCAGCATATTGTTAGGGTTAGTCTCTATCTCAGGGCAAGTGAAAACATCTTATCGATTGTCACAACTTGTTAGTGGCACTTAAGCACTAGGTCTTTTGAGGTCTTCATTGTGTGCAGACTGTGTGCAAGAGTCAACTTATTGCGGCTTTTAATGACTTATAATGATATCTATATATCAGTTATAACTTTAGTTATTGACTTTAACTTTAGTCTTAGTAATTGCAGTAATTTGAATGTTCCTTTTGGGAGCACTAGGTCGCAGGTTCGAATCCTGTAGCCCCGATCAGTCAGAGACAGGTTTCCCAGCCTGTATTTTTTGATGGGCAAATGAGACTGGGATCTCAGTGGGATCTCCTGAGTTTTTACTCGCTAGTGATAGCTTTATTTCTTTTTTTTATTTTTTTAACCGAACATTTCAGCCATTTCTCAAGTCAAAGCAAAGTATTCAATTGATCAAAGGAACAAAACAAAAGAAATAAGGAAAGGTGATTTTTTTTAATGAAATCATAATTGAGTATTTCGCCTGATCGTATGGAATGGTATCAACCGCTACACTTTATGTACGTTCAATTTCCTCAGGGAAATGCATGTTTAGGTAACAGGGAACGGGGTTACCTCTACCGAGAAACGTGATGAATCACCTTCCTTTAATCAGAAAAAGCCTTTGTAAGAAAACCTCACTCCACAACGCTGAGCTGTTTCTTTCCTCCAGGCCAAGTCATTCAAATTCAACCGAATTAAATATTCGGCTACTCAAGCAAAAGTCAAAAAGAAAAACAATACATCAGTCGGAATTGAATCTTGCTTCTAAATGCAGTACTAGCTCCTACAGCTTGAATAGCCACTTAGCCAGAAAAAAAGAGCGAGAGCAAAGATTGCACTCAGCACAAATCATCTCGATGATTAAATAAACTTTTCTTATAAGAAGGATCAATTCTCATAATCAAAAGCCGTGAGTAAAAACTCACAGTATTGCTAATTGTTCTTTATATTTGGTTCATATTTCATTTTTACCATGACTCCTGAAGCAGAAAAGTTTAACGGTTGGGCAGCAATGCTTGGCTTAGTTGCAGCCTTTGGTGCATATGCAACAACAGGTCAAATCATTCCTGGAATTTTCTAAGTGGAGCTCAATCCATTTAAACCCTATCAACAATTTTTTCAAAACCTTTTGAAAAGATCTAACAAAAGTTCTTAGCGGTCTGGTTAAGAACTTTTTTTTATCATCTTAAATTTTGTTTTAATTAAACGTCTATTCCGTTTACAGGAAAAGTAGATACGACGAATATTTTACTTGTGAAGATAATTCTTGTGATGGAAAAGTCTGCCCTAAATGTTTCTAAAAAGCGAAGTTCATTCTTTCATCATTATCCCTTTTGTTATTTCTTCAACAGTCATTTTGATAGGCTCTGTGCTTTAATTTCTAAAATTTTCTCACTTAATGTCAACTTAAATCACAGTTTTAGACTTCAAATTGAGTAATACATTTGAAGAATACTTCACGCATATGAAGGCTCCTGAATAACAAGCAATGTTCAAGGAAATGGGGTGTGAAGACTTTTTTATATCGGCCAATGCAAGGACGAATCAAAAAGAGCAACCGTTATGTTTGAAGGACCTGAAAATGTTTTATACGACATCTTCACTAATCCTGAGACAAAACCAATTGTTGAGGCATCCGGTCATATTTATGAGCCAACAACCATAACTCGATGGATCAATACTTGCCCTAAATGCTAAATTTCTTTCCAATTTGGCTCATCCACCAAATGATTTAGCTTTTCAATTAAGAAGAAAAAAGCAAAGAAAATAGTGTTCCTAATTGTTAGCTAAATATTCAATATATTTTTTCAATGTATAGCCATGGCAATCGCAAGGGTATTTAACTTGTAGACCTAAAGCATCATCTTGACTTCTAAATCTTCGACAATTACAAACAAGATCAATATCTGTTCCGGATTTAAACTCTTTCACTCTTGCTTCAAACCACTTTTTTGCACTCTCAGGCATTTGTCTATCTTCATGCCATTGCTGCCAAACTAAATTATCGAATAGTTTTATTCCCTCTTCCCTTACAACTCCATCGATTCTGTCGAAGGGGTTTCTTACAGGGCATTTGGGTTCATTTATAAAGAATCTTTTTGGTGACTTTGGACCATGGATCCATGAACGCTTCTCCATGGAGCCAAACACCTCTATTTGGTCAAAATATTTCTTTGGATGGACTTCAGGTTCAGTCATATGAGGTAGGTCTTTCTAATCTATTTTTTCTTTGGCTTGTCGTAATTAAATTTTGTAGAAGCTTTGTTGCCTTGCCAAGAAAGAGTGCCTTGATACATGTCCTCACTCAGTAAGTAATTGAGTGCGTCTTCCGACATTGGTTCAGGTTCAGATGCATCAGCTATTTGTTCTGCTTGAACTGCAAAAGGACAGATAAACAAAAGCAGACCAAGAACAAAAAAAAGTGGTCTTTTCATTGCTTTTCAGAGAGTTTCTATTAAATGAGAAAATTTAATTTTTTTCAATTGGTGCCATTGTTAATCCTTTTCTAACCAGTTGCTGATGATATAGCTCTGCCTGTTCAAGGGGGCCTCTCCATACTTCCGCTGAACCTTCCCTATCTACTTCGACGGCAAGTGCCCATGATCTTTTTTTACTCATTCCTGGGATTATTGTCACAAGACAATTAGCCACATGTTCAAACGAATTAAAATTGTCATCTAAAACTATGATCCTTGCTTCTGGATATTTTCTTTTTGTTGTCTTTGGATCTAAGACTGTAGTAGTTGAATTGATTGGAAATTTCATAAATCCATTTCTAGTCTCTAATGGTTTTTCTCAGCTATGGAAGTTATAGAGAGGAGAGAACCCCTGCGGTTAAGACGAGTAGTAAGAGGCGGTCAATTGCTTATCTTTTAGTAATCCATAGGTACACAAAACAGGGTTGGCAATAAGGAGGATCCAATACAGTGAAGGTTGACCAGAATCGACAATAATTCCCACATTAAGAGTATTGAATACTGCAACTATCAATAAGCAAGACATCAAGCCCAATTCACCTAATAAAACTTTCCGAGCAGATTCATGTTCTCTAATGAAACTTGCAACTATCAATAAGAATCCAATACCTATATTACTTGCAGCTACAACATCAACAAAGCCTCTCACGAATAACGTTGTTTCATCTGAGACTGATGGGAGAATGGTATCAACTGAGAAAATCAACATGGGGATCAGTATTACACCCAATAGAATTTGAAGAGATCCAACAGTTTTTAGAATCGTTTTTATTTTCATATATAGATTCTTTGAGTAGAAGTCGCAGGACTTGTTGGTTATTACTTGACATTAGCTAAGAATTTTAAAAACCAAAACGACTGCTTTACATGTGTAATGGTGTAGCTTTTTGTTTCACTGAATCGAATGACTAGAAAATAAATAATGCAAGATTTATTGCTGTTTACTAGAAAAAGTTAATGAATCAACGGAAAGCTGTATTCCCATTTATTTCGTCAGTTGGCATCTGTTTCTTGGCACTTAATTCGCCGATGTATCAACAAATCAAACGACCCCACTCAGTCGATGATGAAATCAAATCTATCCCTGTAAAGAGTTTTAAATAGTTGATCTAAAAATGGGTTTTCAACTTCTCTTCTTTTATTGGTTTTGATCCTACAAAGATCGTGATTTTCTTTTTGAGGATTGGTGAAAGGAGTGAGGGGTTTTATAAGGCCTCCTTGCTAAACCTTTGATCTACTCCTCTTATTAGTAAAAAGGGAGTAGGAAAGCACCACCTCAACAGAACATAAGTATTAGAAATATACGTTTGTTCTATCAAACTTTTGAAAGATCAAAATAAATACTGATTGCGACAAATCATTATTTTGTAAAAATAGATAAAAATATTAGGTAAACACATTGAACCTAAAAAATAAATTCTCTTCAAAGTCATCGCAAGTTCCAATAGGAACTCAAGAGGCAAGAATAAGAAATGACCGCCAAGCAGTTTTTCAGGTTGTTCGAGATTTAGTGCAAGCTCAGTTTGACAGAGGTGATAAAGAATTAACAAAAAGACTTTGGCAGGATGTCGTCGATCGAGATATTGATCTAGACCGAGTAATAAATCTTATGTACACCTGCTCTTTTCATGAAGACGATGAAGAAATGACCAAAGTTGATGAGACTTATCAAAAGACGGGTTTAGTTGGTTGAGTTAATTTCTATCCCGTAGGGTTACAAAATATAAATAAGACAAAATCTCGGACATCGACAATGTTGTTGAGTTATGTCATGTATATTGCATGTTTTTATCTTTAATAGGAGATTATTTACTGTTTTTTATCTCGCCAATCTCGTTTTAATGCATAGTCTTTGCTGTTATCTAGATAAACCACCAAAAAACCAAATAAAAGTCCAATAAAAGCAACTAAAATTACTAGTTGATTAATTGGAGAAAGATTTTGTAAGAAATTCATTAAAAATATCTAATTATTAATTTATAGCCCCCTTTCATATTTTTTTACGAATCACTTTATAAATCTTGTTTAGACCTTTCCAGTCTTTTGATTGGATGAATTCCTATTTGAAGGATGAAACCTAAGCTGATCTCTAAAATCCTGATCATTCCAATAGTAATCATCGTAAAATGAAAAAGCTGACATGGCGACACCAGCTGTAAGGAGCGCCCCCACTATCAAAACAATATAGAGAAGGGAAGAAGAGGGAACCCAATTACCAGTTCTAGAAAAAACAGCAAAAGGCATGGTGAGGAGAAAAATTAGATTTCCATACAACTAGATTCGCTAAGGAAAATGATTTTACTACCTGAAAGAAATACCCAATTTATAAATTTCTGATAATTGCTCAAAAAGGAAACTTCCCTTGCTTGATGGATTTGGGCAGGATGATTTTTATAGATAAATCTCTATTTTTGAAAGTCAGACCTTAAGTGAATGTTCTATATGAAAAAGATTAGATAGAAAAAGTTTATTCATCTATTTGTAGGTTCTTTTTCGTCTAGCGAAACTTTTTATTGATTCTTTGTCTTAAAGCTTTTATTTGACTCCTAAATCTAAGTGCCTTTATATGGTTCAAGCTCTTCTACTTTGCTGACTGGCATTTCTCTAGCAGCCTTTACAAGCTCGAACGCATACCTATAGTTGTCCTTTAAAGAAGAGTCCATGATCGAAGCAGGGAATCTATAGCAATACAGTTGCGGCAACGATAACCATTTGTCTGTGTACAAATGATACGTATATTGGTATGTAGAGCTACGAAAGATAATTTGGGTCTGTAATGAATAAATAGCTAAATCAAAGAAGTGAAAATACTTTTATCGTTTGTTCTAGCTTTTCTTCTGTTTTTCTGTCCTTTTGCAGTTCAAGCAGAGGATATTGAGTCAATGCCCCAAGAGGAAATAGCTGAAATACCTTTACTTGACCCAATAACGGAAGCTGAGATAAATGATCTCTTAGGTGAAGACCCTTATATAGGAGAAACTAATTGGCGTGGTAATAAGGTTTCAACTGAAAGGGATTACAGCAAGAAAAATAGATAGGAAAGCAGGGCCTCAACCTATCCATAAATTAAAAAATTTTCTATCAGACTGATCTATTTAGACATCAATAACTCTCCCTCCTTCAAGAGCACTAATAGATTCTTTTATTTCTTTTAATGGCTCAGCGTTCTCTCGATCAGTAATACCTCGATCAATAATCCTAAATAAACTTTCTACTGCTTGAACTACAACATATCCTCTATTGCTCTCGTCATTAATAAAATCAATTAATCTTTGTGCCCTGCAGGAGCTGCGGCAATGAGTTTGCTATGGCTTTGATCTAATGCGTCTTGCGTTTGACGTCCCAGGAACTCATTCGCCTCAGGATGATCCCTACGTATTTTCTGAGTGTTCGTTAATCTACCCCTACTGCTTTGGCCGCATCTTTCCATGACGATCCATTACCTCTAAGAACAATTGCTCGTTGTTCGTGAGGAGGCAGTGGAATCTCTTTGATTGTTGACCTCCCGTTCCTTTTCTTTCTAAACCTTTTCTCTAATTAGAAATGACTTCAAGTGATAAGGCTGGTAATCATTGGTCTGATTACTCCAGAGGCTTAAGATATGGAAAGATAATTGCTTATGGTATTGGTGCAAAAGCTAACTATTCTTGCAGGATTTCTTTTTTTATGATGGCTAATTAGAAAATAATGGACTGACCTAAGTCAGTTCATTTTTATGTGATGTCTGATTGAAACAGATCAGCTAAAAATGAGATAAGAAAAAGTTACAGGCAAAAATTTGAAAGTTTTCCAATTAGATACCTTAAAAGAGAAACTCATCTCAATAGTTGGTCCCCAAAATGCACTTTTTGGAGAAAGGGAGACTAAAAGCTATAGGACAGGTATCAGGGTTGGTTTCGGAGAAGCTGTTGCAGTTGTCCTGCCAAAGGATCTTCTTCAATTTTGGGAAATAATTAAATTGTGTGTTTCACTAGAAAAAATAATTTTAATTCAGGCAGCTAATACTGGTCTTACTGGAGGTTCAACTCCAGATGGCGATAAATATGACAGAGATGTTGTGATTATAAATACTCTTAAATTAGATCAACTTTTGCTGATCAATAAAGGAAAACAAGTTTTAGCTTTCCCAGGAGCAAGTTTATATAAATTGGAGGAGATCCTTGATCCACTTGATAGAGAGCCACATTCTGTTATTGGATCATCTTGTATTGGAGCTTCTATCGTCGGAGGTGTTTGCAATAATTCAGGCGGAAATTTAATTAAAAGAGGGCCTGCCTATACGGAATTATCGCTTTATGCCCAATTAAATAGTGATGGTAAATTAGAATTAATTAATCATTTAGGAATTGATCTTGGAGAAAGCCCTGAGGAAATACTTCGAAACTTACAAGAGTCAAATTTCAATTTTGATAATATCATAAACACAGAGAAAAAGGCTTCTGATAATACTTACAAGGATCGTATAAGAAACTTTAATTCTAAAACTCCTGCAAGGTTTAATTCAGACAAAAGAAGGCTTTTCGAGTCAAGTGGTTGTGCAGGGAAAATAGCTGTATTTGCGGTAAGATTAGATACTTTTTTAAAATCAAAAAACAAAAAAGTTTTCTATTTTGGGTCTAATAATAGCTCAACATTAACGGATATAAGAAAAATCATCCTTTCTCAATTTAGTGAATTACCTGATATGACTGAATACATGCATTCTTCATCATTTGATGGAGCAGATAAATATGGAAAAGATACATTTATGATCATTAAGTATCTAGGAAAATCAATCATGCCTACTTTATTTAGGCTAAAGAGAATTGTTGATATCTTATTCACTCTTGTCCCATTTATGCCTCAAAATATATTTGATAAATTTTTACAATACCTATCAAATATTTTACCAGATCATTTGCCTCCAAGGCTAAGAGATTATAGACTTAGATTTAATCATTACTTAATCATAGTTGCATCTGATACTGTTATTAAAGATACAAGAAATTTATTAAATAGCTTATGTTTCGATAAATCTTTGTCTGATTATTTTGAATGCATAGGTTCTGAAGCTGAGGATATCCTACTTCATAGATATGTTGCTGGCTTGGCTCCAAAAAGGTCGAAAATAATGAACAATAATGTATCAGGAGATGTGTTAGCTTTAGATGTGGCATTGCCTAGAAATTGCGAATCTTGGTATGAAATAATCCCTGATCTGATTTTTGAAAATTCATTGGAATCTTTTCAAATGGCTCACTTCATGTGTATGGTATTTCATTGGGATTTTGTATTAAAAAAAGGTACAAATGCAGAGAAGATAAAAAAGGAAATACTTAGGAAATTAGATAATATAGGTGCGAAATATCCTGCAGAGCACAATGTAGGTCATCTATACAAAGCGGATGAAGACCTTGAAAGTTTTTACAAAAAATTAGATCCATGTAATTCTTTTAATGCAGGAATAGGTCAATTATCTAAAAATAAATTTTATGTTGATTAATTTTCTGTCACTGTCTTTTTTAATGGGCAAATGAGACTGGGATCTCCTGACTATTTACTTGCAAGTGATAGCTTTATTTCTTGTCTTTCCATCCAAACATCTCAGCCATTACACCCGTCGAAGCAAAGTATCCGATTGCTCCAGGACACTAAAGCAATCAGATTCGGAACAATACCTCCAATGATTTGAGCTTCTCCAAAAGTCAGAAAAGTAATCACAACAAAAACCCTTGCCCAATTATCAGCGAAACTCATTAGGAGGATAGGAATAAATTAAAAATGAATGTAAGCAGCATACTAATTACAATACAGCTAACTACTGGGAAATAAAAAGTTGAATTCCTATCTCGAAGGATGATGTCCCCAGGTGATTTTCCTAAGCCTATTTGTTTTAAGTAAGGATATAGAACACCGATAGAGACGATTATTAGGTCAAGAGTATATTAGTATTCTTTGCATTAAGAGTTATCCGCAGCTTGGCCTAATAGTAAGAAGCTGATCAATTTGTGCAGATTAGAAACTTTAAAAGAAATTGCTTAGTCTTGCTCTTTTTCTTCTTTTTTGAAATTGAACCAGCCGTCTTCTTTCATGCCTCTTCTGATAGCAGTAACAAGTGCTCCAAGGAAAAAAGAGCCTACTCCAGCAAAAATTGCCAGAGTTAATAAAGGCTTAACTCCTTTTACAGCTGTACTTTGAAGGGCAGGATCGAACGGATCCATTAAATCTTTGTTTTATTAGTCGTCATAAACTTTGCATATTGACGAAGTTGGGTGGATTTCACATTCTTCTTTCCAAAACTCCTCTCTGGTTTCAGCAGGAACTTCATAATTGAAATCATGCATGACTCGAATATCACTCAACGCATTTTTGATGACAGAAAATGGAGTTCTTAGCCTCATAAACCTCCTATTCGGATAACTTTGTTCTAGTTGATTCTTTGTGATTTCAACACCTCGGCTTTTACTCAATACTTTTTTCTGTTTATTCGATAGGGAACAAAAAAGGCTGACCTAGGCCAGTCCCACTGGTTCAGATAGCAATCGGCTGTCAACCTTTTTTTTTTGACAGGTTTAGGAAAAAACTCTTGGGTATGGAGTTTGTCCGTTCATTAATGATGTGTCTATTGGCTTGCAGATATTCATTAATGCACTCAGTCCAAAACCAGGCCCTTTAGGACCATCAATGAATTTCTGGAATTCTTCAATAGAAATCCCTTCTTTTGTTTCCCAAATGCAGTAGATAGGACATTTTTAGTAACAGCATTAGCTGAATGGTTGTAAAACCCTTTTTCTTTGTTTGCTGCTACAGCTTCATCCCATCCTCCACCAGGAGCCATTGCTGCATAGGCAGTTTCCCACTACTTAGAGGAAGTACCAGCTCTGAATTCGTGATGAACGATATAAAAGTTAGAAGCCATTGAGAATTTATTTTGCAGGATATTTTTAACTTAAAAAACGATTGTTGAGTTAATTCATTCTGTTTTCATGATTTTGATTTTGATAAAGGTAAAAATTAATACAAGCATTAACTATCGCCCAGGCATAGCTATAAAAAAGGAGTAAATGATTGATACGCATGCCTAAAAGAACATGGATGAGCGGTTTTAAATTAAATATTCATGCACCAGGAACGGGATTCGCACTGATGTTATTAGCTCTAACTCAAGTGCCAGTTGCAATTAAAACTTCAGCGGAAATTTATTGTATGGAAAAGCTAGGTCAGAAATACAATTCCGCAGTCGTAGCGATTATTCAATGTAATGGTGGTAAATGAATCTATCCCAATCATCAATCGCTTTATTAGCTGTTTTGATTTTACTAATATTTACTTGGTGGGTATTTAGAACACTCAAAGAAGGTAGAAAAGCCGTAGAAGAAATGAAACAGGAAAAGTTAAATAATCA
>CACFCB010000031.1 GCA_902564695.1 uncultured Prochlorococcus sp.
TTTCTATTGATTTGCGGCAAGCAATCTCAGCTTCTTGTGTTTTCCCAAATTGAAGATAGCCATTAGCAAGGTTCCCCCAAGCAGGAGCTAATTTAGGATCATATTCAGTCGCTTTGATTAATAAAAATAATCCTTCTTGTTTGTTGCCTGTATTGAGTTCAATACTCCCAAGATTCGTTAAGGCAGGAGCATAAGAACTATTTATTTCTATCGCTTTTTGATAATAGTTTTTAGCAGTATTAAAATCTCCAACAGCTTGATATGTATTGCCTAAATCTTTAATGACTTCATAATCATCAGGTTTAATTTTTAGGGCTTGATTTAAATATAAACGAGCATCATCTATCTTTCTTGTCGCTAAAAAAGACTTTGCGATTAATTTTAAAGCTTCTATTGAGTGATTATCATTAGCTAATATTTCCTTACAAGTATCAATTACTTCTTGATATTTATTTTGCTGAAAAAACGATTGAGCTATTTCTATATTTTCTTCCAAGTTTAAAATACGAATATGTGGTTAATATATCAGACTTTTATTTGAGTTCTCAGAGCTTGCTTGTAAAAAGAACTATTTTCCCAATCAACTACTTGATTGAAGTCATTTAACTTGGTTATGTCCCTAATCATATAAATGATTTTACTCAATTTTTCCTTACACTCTAATCTTCTTAAATAAGACTTGAAGAGAGTTTAATAGACTAAAATTACCAAGATTTAAGCAATTATAGCAGTACTTATAATGCTAATGCAGATATTCTTTATATTAGAAGTAATAGATATATCATCTTTGTTTTGTGTCGAAGTCATTTGAGCTAAAGCCCAAGATTGAAAATGCTGACATTAGACATAAAGAAACCGAGCTCAAGATCAAATCAAATGATGTCCGAGCATTATAGTGCTCTTAGATGGGGACAAGGATGAACTGGGCTGCCAACTGAAATCCAATCCAGGCACTGAAAAACATAAAAAAACCCGTCTAAATAATTAGACGGGTTTTTAAGGATCTTTAAGCAAGTGTTTCCTTGTTTCCACTGCTGGAGAATCCCAACTCCTCACATTAACAAAATATTCGAAAGGATGAAAATTTCAATTTCAAGCAGTTGAGTTTATCAACTGTCACAGGTAAAAAATCATCCCTCTCAATGGATTTAAGTAGATGAAGAGGTAATAGAGAACTTATGTGCAAGGAATTGAGTTGTCCTACCTTCCTAATCCAACAAATCCATGATTTGGATAAGAATTACAAGAATTTAAATTTTATAGTTTTTCAAAAAATCTAAAAGGATACCAACCTTCGAATAATACTATTTTCAAACAAAAAAGACAAAGAACGAAATTAAAAAAACTTAAGAAATAAAATTCTCTAATCCAAGACCAAAATATATATTTATTACCTAATCAAATTACTTTGTTTATTTAACTGAAAATTTTTCAACAAATTTTATACATAACCAAAACTTAATAGAAATATTAACCTTTCAAATAACACTTTGTATCAAGTTGAACATCAACGTGCAGAAATATTAAGTACCTTATTTGCAATAGCTACTAAAACGTTCAACTCATCAAAAGTGAACCGCATTCTGATTCAAGCCAAGGAACGGGGACTTGAGCATATTTCGTAGACCAGAAATGTCTTTAACCTACAGAGGCCTAAAGTACAACCAGCACAAAGCAGTTGTAGAGAAACAGCATATGCAACTTACTTATTGTGGTAAGAGTTATCAGAGCTGATCTAAAACCCACAAGAAGTCCTTAAGAGGGCTTTTTTATTGACTAAATTCCATCCTGCATTTATATATATTTAAAGTTTAAAAGCCTCAGAGTATCATCAATTATTTATTATCCGTTTGTTTAGAAAAATATTTAAAAGAGCAAGACAAAAAATCAAAGAAGCAGATATTATCAATAATATAAAATAGTTGCCAGAGATAATACTAACTTCTCCCCTCAAAATCATTTTTAGATCTACATTATCAAATGCCTTAAGGGCATGACCAGCCGCAACAAAAGGTATATCAGATATAACAATACTAAGTATTAAGGCAGGCATAAATTTTTTCCATGATATTTTTGTTAATCCAACGGCATAACAAACAAAGTCAAACCAAGAAGTCAATAGAAATCCAGTCATTAGAAAAAAGTTATTTTCTAAATATTTTTGACTTATAGTTTCTACTCTTTTCATTTGCATTTGTCCTAATATTTTAGCTACAAAATTCCTACCATAGTTACGAGATATAAAAAATGATAACGAACATGCTAAAAAGTCAGCAATAAATATTATTCCTAAACCATTTTTTACACCATATAAATACCCAGCCAAAACTGAACAGTAAGTACCAGGGAGAATAGGAATAATTATACTAACTGACCTCAATAAAAATATAAGTATTATTGAATAAATACTGACAGAGGTTAAATTGTTTTTTTCAAGAAGCTTACTTATAAAATCAATATCAAAATATTGATATATTAAAAATAAAAAAAATGCAATTACAAATAAATACAAAAATTTTAATATTTTACTATTTAGTGATTTATTAATCATAAATATTGATTAAGTTTTAATAAAGAATTTTTTTTATTATACTACTAATTTTTTTTTAAATGATAAATTTTTTACTAATTCTGTTCAAGTATAAAGCTACACTTTGTATTAGCTTCAGCTAAAGGCATTTCACCAGAGTTCCATTTCTCATATACACAAGTATAAAAAGATTCATTTCTACTGTTATGATCATTTTTAAGATCTATTACTCCTCTTAAATATTTTGCTTTTGCTTTCAGATATTCTTTTTTATAAGACCAATACATGATTTCCGCGACCCCTACAAAGGCCAGAGAGAAAACCATAATAATAATTAAATGATTGATCAATTAATCTATACTGGGAATACCATTTTATAGGTAATATCTTATTGAGTAACTCGTAGATAATACTCAAAAAGCTTTTCTGAAATTGGATTTGTATATTGCTATTGATTTTCATCTTTCAGATTCACCTAAAAGTTTTTTAGCCTCAAATTAATTAGGGATTATAAAACTTCTAATAAACAAATACACCACAAGGCTAAGTCAAACTAATAATGAGGATATCTTCATAAGCCCCTTAGCCTCGCAAGATGATTTATTTTGCTAGAAGATAAAAAAATAAAAAACATTGGCTTTAGAAGATTTCAAACTGAATCACTTGCAAGAAGCAGTCTTATCTGGACAAACTAGGCAAGCAACATGGAGAAGGAAGCAACTTCATAATTTATTAAATTTACTGGAAAATCATCAAGAAGAAATACTAACTGCATTAGGAGAAGATTTAGCTAAACCACCCACAGAGGCATTCTTCGAAATTGTTGCTGTAAAACAAGAAATCAAACTCGCACAGAAAAATTTATCAGCATGGATGAAAACAAAGCAAATTTATGTTCCTTTATCCTTAAGACCCTCCAAAGCCTTTGTTCAATCAGATCCTTTAGGATGCATATTAATAATTGGGCCATGGAATTATCCTTTTTCTCTCACACTCCAACCACTTGTAGCTGCCTTCGCTGCAGGGAACACAGCTGTTCTTAAGCCTTCAGAACATGCCCCTAATGTATCTAGCCTAATTAAAAAGCTCATAGCAAAGTATTTTCCAATAAATATCGCACAAGTCATTGAGGGGGATGGAAATATTGCAGCCAATTTATTGACAAAGAAATTTGACCACGTCTTTTTTACTGGTGGAGAAAATATAGGAAAAAAAGTTATGGAAGCTGCTGCAAAAAATCTTATTCCAGTAACTCTAGAACTTGGAGGAAAAAGCCCAGCAATTGTAATCGGTAATGCAGATTTAGAAGTAACTGCAAGGAGAATCATATGGGGGAAAAGCCTAAATGCTGGGCAAACTTGTATTGCCCCAGATCACTTGCTTGTTGAAAAACAACTTTTCAATTCTTTAATCAGCAATTTAAAAAATTCTATCCAGAAATTTTATGGTAATGCTCCATTGAATTCAAAACATCTTGGAAGCATTATTAATCAATCCCAGTTTAATAGACTGAATAATTTACTTAAACAAGCCAAACGTAATGATCAGGTAATATTTGGAGGGGAATCTAACGAAAAGGAACAAAGAATAAGTCCCACTCTCATCAAGATTCAAGACCGAAACGATCCATTAATGAAAGAAGAACTTTTTGGCCCTTTATTGCCTATTTTATGTATTAAAAATCTTGACCAAGTAATTACAGATTTAAAAAATTCTCCCAAGCCACTTGCTCTATATCTTTTTGGTGGAAGCAAAAAGGAAGAAGAAAAAATTCTTTCGAAGACTTCTTCTGGTGGGGTTTGCTTTAATGATGTTGTTTTACAAGCTGGAGTTCCAGAACTACCTTTTGGAGGAGTGGGATCAAGTGGAATGGGCAAATATCATGGAAAGGCAGGTTTTGATAATTTTACTCATTATAAATCAGTCCTCAAGAGACCTTTTTGGCTAGATTTAAACTTTCGATATCCTCCCTATAAATTAGAATTATCTTTACTTAAAAAATTAATAGGTTAATATATATTGAATCTCTAAGAGATAGATTTTTATTTTAAGAAATTAATGAACACGCAAGCAAGAATAGTTTCTAGGATTATCTACATTAAAAGTATAATTTTTTATATATTAATATTTTGCCTAAAAGTAAATGCTGATACAAAAATTATAGCAAAAGATCGCGATACACTTTTCACTTTATCTAAGCAATATAGTGTAGAGCTAAAAGAGTTAATGTATAAAAACAATATCAATGATGCCAATAAAAATTTAGGTGGCAAGCCAATAATAATACCTTTAAAAAATATATCTAATAATAATACTAATACGCTCTCCTATAAAGTAAAAGAAGGTGATACTTTATACAAAATATCAAGAGAATATAATGTAAATTTTATGGATATAATTTCCATTAACAATTTAGAAAATGCATCTTATTTAAAAACAAACCAAGTTATCCTCCTACCAAAAGGAGCTCTTAAAAAAAAAGAAATTAATCAAAGAGATATTAAATTAGCTAGTAAAGCAGTTTTTTATCATACTATTTCTGAGGGTGAGACTTTATCAGATATAGCTCTGATACATAATATTTCAATTGAAAGAATTATTGATTTAAATAATCTAAATACTCCAATAAAAGTTACTCCTAGTAAAAAATTAAAAATAAGAGATAATCCATCTACAAAATGGTTAAGCTATGGACCTTTGATGATAAATTGGTCATCATGGAGTTATTTTGATAGCAATTATGTAACTAAGGCAAAAAATAAAAAAAATAAAGCTTTCTATTTAGCCATAAGTTGTGATAGAAGAACATTAAATAACACATTAAATAATTCCTCTTGGCCAAACTGGTACTTTCCTGAAGATGATTTTGAATTTCAGATAATTAATGATTTTTGCGAGAAAGATTTTATGTTTTAAGTTTTTAAGTTATTTAGTCATTTCAATGCTTGGAGGCTCCAATCTTTCAGAATCTTCTTCAACAAGTTGCAATCTCAATTTCTTTCCTCCTGAAAGTTCTCCAAGAGAAACCCTTATAGTTGGGCCTGTTAGAGTTTGAAGGGTATCTAAAAGTTCTCGCAAGTAAGGCGTACTGCTTCCAGATTCGACCCACAACCTTTCTTGCAATCCCTCTAATCTTTTCCAAGCAGAATGAAACTTCAATATTGAACTTTCTATAGTTTTCGCTTGACCAAAAGCATCGGAAAGTAATCCCAAAGAATCCAGCCTTAGAGCCTCTTGAGTCGCTTTATCTAGATTTAAATTCTTGTTTTGCAAGGCTCTTAATGCTAAAGAGGCATCTAAAGATTTACCCATCCATTTTGCCGTGTTTGTCATATCCTTAACTGAATCAATCTCTGGATTTTGTCTCAAAGTTTCACAGATCTCTCCTTGTTGAAGTGGAGATAGTTTGGATAATTCTCTTACTAATGGCGCAACAAATTTTGCAGGTAATAAATTTGATTGTGTTTTCTCTCTAATTTCATCAGGCAAAAGAGAACTGGTCGCAGCCAAAAATTCATCAGTTAAGCTTTTTACCTGTCTTCTAGTTATGTCTTTCCCCTCGTTAGCAGCTTCCGAAATCATATGTTGAATCTCAGGCTCTGCTTGTGCTGTTTCTATAAAAGCTCTTTTAGAAAAATTATTTACACTAGATTCTTCAAGAATTCCATCCAAAACAAGGTTATCTGAAGAATCAGCTAGTTGAATAAGGGAATATGCTTTGCTTTTACTAATTTCCATCTCTCTTAACCATTGCAAAAATCCTGTGCCTCGTCCATCCCCCCCTTTTTTTTCTCGATCCCTTACAACTCGTAAAATTCTTCCTCTCCAAATTTCAGTTTGCAAATCAAATTGCTCACAAATTGACCATGCCTTCTCCAGGCTATTAAGAAAATCAATAGTACTTATGTCATCTTGCTGAGGATCAGGCAAGTCAAAACGAAGACTAGAGGGGTCTATGTAGGTCTGTTCTATCACCAAAAATAAAGTCTTTACAACTACATTTGTCAAAACTAGTTGAAAATTAACCCTAAAATCAATTTGAAAGTTTTTTTCCTCACAGACATAAAATCTTTCCTATCAGAAAGGATCTGCAAAATAGCAGCGACAGTCTGTGACACAAATACAAATATATCCTGTTCTGATAGATAATATTAATAATGAAATTATTACATTAGGTCAGATGAGCTTTGCTAGAAAAGACAAGGTTCGCATCTTGCGTCCAGAATCTTACTGGTTCAATCAAATTGGAGAAATAGTCTCCATAGATAAATCTCCTGCAATGAGATACCCAGTTACAGTGAAATTTGAAAAATGCGATTTTAAAGCATTCAGTGGTGTTGATGGTGGCGCTAATACAAGCCAGTTCTCAATAAAGGAACTTGAAGCTGCAACAAGTTAGTAACTCAATAAATACTTTTGCCTGAATTACCGGAAGTTGAAACTGTTAGGAAGGGACTTGAAAAACTTCTGAAGGATTTTTTTATTGAAAGAATAGAAGTATTAAAAGAACGTTCCATTGCAGGTTGTGGAGGTTCTAAAGATTTCATTCAAAAAATTGAAAATAGTTATTTACACAGCTGGGATAGAAAAGGCAAGTATTTAATAGGAGATCTCAAATCAAGAAATAATAAAAGTAAGGGTACATTAGTAGTTCATCTTCGAATGACAGGCCAATTTAAATTAACAAATAAAGAAATCCCCCCATGTCCATATACAAGAGTTAGATTCATTGATAAGAGTGGAAAAGAACTTCGTTTTATAGATGTAAGAAATTTTGGACAAATGTGGTATGTCCCCTTAAATAGCTCAGTACCAGAAATAGTATCTGGAATTGGGAGATTAGGACCAGAACCATTTAGTGATGCTTTTAATAGTGATTATTTAAAAAATTATCTAAAAAATAAAAAACGCTCTATTAAATCTGCATTATTAGATCAAAAAACTGTTGCTGGTGTAGGAAACATATATGCAGACGAAACATTATTTGATGCAGGTATTAATCCAAAAACTGAAAGCAAGAAATTAAAAAAAACTGACTTAAATAGACTTCGTAATAGTCTTGTAAAAATTTTAAAAATCAGTATTGGAGAAGGTGGAACTACTTTTAGTGATTTTAGAGATTTAGAGGGGATTAATGGAAATTATGGAGGACAAGCATTGGTATATAGAAGAACAGGAAAACCTTGCAAGAAATGTGGAGAACCAATATTGCGTGAAAAGATATGTGGCAGGAGCACTCACTGGTGTGCTAATTGTCAAAAATAAATTAATCATTAAAAAAGGGTCCATATGGACCCTTTTTTAATGATTTTACCTGGCATTGAGCTATTTTCTCAGGGGGCTACCCCCCAAATATCGTCGCCGCTGATGCGTTTCACAACCGAGTTCGAGATGGATCGAAGTGGTTCCACATCGCCATGAACACCAGGATAGTGTCATTCTTGAACCCTGAAAACTGCATAGATATTATTAAAAAATAATTATATAGAATAAAGCAAAAACTTAAGTAAAAACAAAAGAAGGTCAAGCCCTCGATCTATTAGTACTCCTCCGCTGCATCTGTTACCAGACTTCCACGTAGAGCCTATCAACGGGTGTTCTTCCCGTGATCTTACTGGTTTATACCATGGGAATACTCATCTTGAGGTGGGCTTCCCACTTAGATGCTTTCAGCGGTTATCCACTCCGCACATGGCTACCCAGCGTTTACCGTTGGCACGATAACTGGTACACCAGAGGTGCGTTCCTCCCGGTCCTCTCGTACTAGGGAGAAATCCTCTCAATATTCCTGCGCATACACCGGATATGGACCGAACTGTCTCACGACGTTCTGAACCCAGCTCGCGTACCGCTTTAATGGGCGAACAGCCCAACCCTTGGGACCGACTTCAGCCCCAGGTTGCGATGAGCCGACATCGAGGTGCCAAACCTCCCCGTCGATGTGAACTCTTGGGGGAGATCAGCCTGTTATCCCTAGAGTAACTTTTATCCGTTGAGCGACGGCCCTTCCACTCAGAACCGTCGGATCACTAAAACCGACTTTCGTCCCTGTTCGACTTGTAGGTCTCACAGTCAAGCTTCCTTCTGCTTTTGCACTCGACGACTGATTTCCAACCAGCCTGAGGAAACCTTTGTGCGCCTCCGTTACCTTTTAGGAGGCGACCGCCCCAGTCAAACTGCCCAGCAGATACTGTCCGCTTCCCGGATAACGGGTAAACGTTAGATCTCTAGCTCTGAAAGAGTGGTATCTCACCGTTGACTCAGTAGCACCCAAAAGCACTACTTCAATGTCTCCCACCTATCCTGCGCATTCAGAGCCCGAGAACAATACCAACCTGCAGTAAAGCTTCATAGGGTCTTTCTGTCCGGGTGTATGTAGTCCGCATCTTCACAGACAATTCTATTTCGCCGAGCCTCTCTCCGAGACAGCGCCCAGATCGTTACACCTTTCGTGCGGGTCGGAACTTACCCGACAAGGAATTTCGCTACCTTAGGACCGTTATAGTTACGGCCGCCGTTCACCGGGGCTTCAGTCACTAGCTTCGCTTACGCTAACCGGCTTCCTTAACCTTCCGGCACTGGGCAGGTGTCAGCCCCCATACATCGTCTTGCGACTTAGCGGAGACCTGTGTTTTTGGTAAACAGTCGCCTGGGCCTCTTCACTGCGACCAGCTTGCGCTGGCATCCCTTCTCCCGAAGTTACGGGACCATTTTGCCGAGTTCCTTAGAGAGAGTTATCTCGCGCCCCTCGGTATTCTCTACCACCCCACCTGTGTCGGTTTCGGGTACTGGCAATTATGCCTTAACGGGTATAGGGATTTTCTTGGAAGCATGACATCACCAACTTCGCTGCCGTGGCAGCTCGTACTCACGCCTCAGCTCAGAACGTTTTCTCCGTTCCTCAAAGCCTTGAACGCTTGAACCAGTAACCAACATCTGGATTGGCTAGCCTTCTCCGTCCCCCTTCCCAAAACATAATTGGTACAGGAATGTTGACCTGTTATCCATCGACTACGCCTTTCGGCCTGACCTTAGGACCAGACTAACCCTCCGCGGACGAGCCTGCCGGAGGAACCCTTAGGGTTTCGGGGCATGGGATTCTCACCCATGTTTTCGCTACTCAAGCCGACATTCTCACTTCTATGCAGTCCACGCCCGCTTACGCTAACGCTTCACCCCACATAGAACGCTCCCCTACCATTTAAATAATTAAATCCGCAGCTTCGGTACAACACTTAGCCCCGTTCATTTTCGGCGCAGGATCGCTCGACCAGTGGGCTATTACGCACTCCTTTGAGGATGGCTGCTTCTAAGCAAACCTCCTGGTTGTCTGGGCAATCCCACCTCCTTTATCACTTAGTGTTGATTTTGGGACCTTAGCTGGCGGTCTGGGCTGTTTCCCTTTCGACTATGGAGCTTATCCCCCACAGTCTGACTGCCTAGTTACACACAGGGTATTCAGAGTTCATCACGATTTGGTACCGCTCTCGCAGCCCGCACCGAAATGGTCGCTTTACCCCCCTGCTGGAGCACTAGACGCTACGCCTCAACGTATTTCGGGGAGAACCAGCTAGCTCCTGGTTCGATTGGCATTTCACCCCTAACCACAGCTCATCCGGTGACTTTTCAACGTCAGTCGGTTGGGACCTCCACTTGGTATCACCCAAGCTTCATCCTGGCCATGGTTAGATCACCAGGGTTCGGGTCTATAAACACTGACAAAACGCCCTATTCAGACTCGCTTTCGCTATGGCTCCACCATTCTCGGTTTAACCCGCCAGTGCCTATAAGTCGCCGGCTCATTCTTCAACAGGCACACGGTCACCCGATAAGTCGGGCTCCCATTGCTTGTAGGCTCATGGTTTCATGTTCTATTTCACTCCCCTCCCGGGGTTCTTTTCACCTTTCCCTCACGGTACTGTTGCGCTATCGGTCACACAGGAGTACTTAGCCTTACGAGGTGGTCCTCGTAGATTCACACGGAATTCCACGTGCTCCGTGCTACTCGGGATACAGCTAGGCTAACTCTCCTTTCGATTACGGGGCTTTCACCCTCTATGGCGCGCCATTCAAACGCTTCTTCTAGGTTTGTTAGTCCACGTTACTGTCCCACAACCCCGATAATCGAAACTATCGGTTTGGGCTATTCCCCGTTCGCTCGCCGCTACTTAGGGAGTCGTTATTTACTTTCCTTTCCTCCAGCTACTAAGATGTTTCAGTTCGCTGGGTTGGCTCGTGCCAGCCTATATATTCAGCTGGCCGTTCTAAGGGTTGCCCCATTCGGAAATTCCCGGATCAAAGCGTGTATCCAGCTCCCCGAGACATATCGCAGGTAACCACGTCCTTCATCGCCTCTGTGTGCCAAGGTATCCGCCATGAGCCCTTTGTAGCTTGACCTTAAATACAATCACAAAATCAATTGTGCTCGGCTTTTACTCAAGAATTAAACATGAATTCTATTATTTTAAATTAGTTTTAAAACTAATTTAAAAACAAGAATTATGCATCCATGAGATGCTTTATTCTTTTATCTATGCAGTTTTCAAGGTTCTACTGAATTCACATGGATAGATCCATGAGAGCCCAGCATATTACCAACTCTTTATTTAGATGATAAGAGGCTAGGATCTTTTCAAATAGACATCTTCTAAGTCACAATTTCAATTTTCTCCTGAAATTTAGTTATCAGGGTAGTTTTCAGTGGAGGTAAGCGGACTCGAACCGCTGACATCCTGCTTGCAAAGCAGGCGCTCTACCAACTGAGCTATACCCCCAACAACGAATGGGCCATCCTGGACTTGAACCAGGGACCTCACCCTTATCAGGGGTGCGCTCTAACCACCTGAGCTAATGGCCCAGGAGAAACCCTTGTTGGGTGTGACCTAGACAAGTTTAGGAACTGAAATTATTGGATTAACTTTAAAAAATTAATTCAAAATCTGAGGTACCGATCGACCTAAGGTGACAGGATTGTGGCCTTAGAATAAATAACCAAGACATCACAATCAATTAATTGTCTCCCTGTTAGGAGGTGATCCAGCCGCACCTTCCGGTACGGCTACCTTGTTACGACTTCACCCCAGTCATCAGCCCCACCTTCGGCGTCCTTCTCCACAAGGGTTAAAGTAACGACTTCGGGCGTGGCCAACTTCCATGGTGTGACGGGCGGTGTGTACAAGGCCCGGGAACGTATTCACCGCAGTATGCTGACCTGCGATTACTAGCGATTCCTACTTCACGTAGGCGAGTTGCAGCCTACGATCTGAACTGAGCCACGGTTTATGGGATTTGCTAGCTCTCGCGAGTTTGCTGCCCTTTGTCCGTAGCATTGTAGTACGTGTGTAGCCCAGGATGTAAGGGGCATGATGACTTGACGTCATCCACACCTTCCTCCGGTTTATCACCGGCGGTCTTTCTAGAGTGCCCAACTAAATGCTGGCAACTAAAAACGTGGGTTGCGCTCGTTGCGGGACTTAACCCAACATCTCACGACACGAGCTGACGACAGCCATGCACCACCTGTCACTGCGTTCCCGAAGGCACCCTTTAATTTCTTAAAGGTACGCAGGATGTCAAACCCTGGTAAGGTTCTTCGCGTTGCATCGAATTAAACCACATACTCCACCGCTTGTGCGGGCCCCCGTCAATTCCTTTGAGTTTCACACTTGCGTGCGTACTCCCCAGGCGGAACACTTAACGCGTTAGCTACGACACCGAAGGGGTCGATTCCCCCGACACCTAGTGTTCATCGTTTACGGCCAGGACTACAGGGGTATCTAATCCCTTTCGCTCCCCTGGCTTTCGTCCATGAGCGTCAGTTATGGCCCAGCAGAGCGCCTTCGCCACTGGTGTTCTTCCCGATATCTACGCATTTCACCGCTACACCGGGAATTCCCTCTGCCCCTACCATACTCAAGCCAATCAGTTTCCACTGCCATAATGGAGTTAAGCTCCACGCTTTAACAGCAGACTTGAATGGCCGCCTGCGGACGCTTTACGCCCAATAATTCCGGATAACGCTTGCCACTCCCGTATTACCGCGGCTGCTGGCACGGAATTAGCCGTGGCTTATTCCTCAAGTACCGTCATATCTTCTTCCTTGAGAAAAGAGGTTTACAGCCCAGAGGCCTTCGTCCCTCACGCGGCGTTGCTCCGTCAGGCTTTCGCCCATTGCGGAAAATTCCCCACTGCTGCCTCCCGTAGGAGTCTGGGCCGTGTCTCAGTCCCAGTGTGGCTGATCATCCTCTCAGACCA
>CACFCB010000032.1 GCA_902564695.1 uncultured Prochlorococcus sp.
ATAATTATGCCCCCTTATAGGATAGAGAGCTCAAAGATAAAGAATTACTTCTTAAAAAGAGAACTCTTTACGCCGCCTTGTTCCCACTTTTTAATAGTCGGTCTAAGGAAAGACATAGGAAGTGCTGTCAGAACGGCAAATGAAACAACCAGTATTAAGTCAGTAGTAAAATGATTTATTCCAAAATCAGTATTGTTTAGCCATAGCCAAGGGAAAGCAGAGCTAGAAAGCGCAAATAAAGAAATTGGCATTGAGATGTTCTATATCTTCAAAGACATTAGTATCCTTTGTAATAATTGATCTAAGAATTTGTAAAAATTATTAGTTCTTATGGTCGATCGTAAGCAGTTTTTTCTCCCCTCCAAGCTGAAAACTTTTTTCATTATGGATTTCTCTTCTCATTGTTTCTGTCTCCTATAAAATTTAAAGTCAAATTTTAATTATAATTCCCTTAGCTTCCTAAGCAAAGGGCACAAAATAATTACTCTTTCAGAAAATAATGTCATAAGTCAAGCTTATCAATGAGAGAGTAAGCTATATTGTAAAAAAGTTTTTGCTGCTATGACTGCCATTGCTGATCCATCAGTAAAAGATAGGGACCTAAGGTCAATTGGATTTGTTGAGCAAACAAATATTAATTCAATAAAAAATCTAACTCAATCCAAACTAATTGGAAGCACATCAAGTGAAGAAAAAGATTTTGTAAATACTTTTATATGTCTTCTAATATTCTATGTAATTTTCTGTGTTTCACTATATCTACATATACTTTTTGATCTAGGCCTCGCTTCATTTATTAAAAAAAAATTTATAATTATGATTGAAGTAATGAAGAAAACTAAAAATGTTACGAACCAAACTCATGCTTTCGCTTAAACGTAAATACAGAGCACAAACACAAGAATATTTTTATATACTGTATAAAACAATTCTAAAACTAAGCTTTAAAACAATATTATATGCTTAATGTATTAATGTTATATCAAAAAAAATCCTAATAATGAATTAGTTTTTAAGTATTACAGATGACAATGAAGAGATAAAAGGCCTATAAAAATTATAAATTAATTTTTATTTAATAGCATGAACTAATTAACTATTAATAATAGAGATAATAGTTCACGAGCTAATAATTTATGGGGGAAATTCAAAGCATATGAAATCTCTTCTCAATTAAATTATCTCTAAATTTTCTCAAAAAATGATTTTTCTTTCGAACTAAAAAAGATCTTAATTGTTCAAACCTTTTTCTTCTGCACACTAAAAAAAGTAATAATTGCCGAAGAAATTAATAAATTAACAATAAAATCGCAAAATAAACTATAAGCTATATACAAAGTATAACATTTATAGCTAAAGTAAATCAGTTATATCCGTTAGTAAGTTATGAATTCTAGGAGTATTAAGAAATCTAAGATAAAAAAAATATTAATTTCATTATTTCCAATATTTTTTTTGATGATTACTCATTACTTATTTAAATTTTACCCAAGTGTTTATTATAATTACTTGTGGGGGCATGAAAGTAAATACCCTTATGCAATAGGAGAGTGGCTTCAATTTATATTTTTCCTCTCTGCCTTTATTGTCACTTTAATTAGTATTTTTTTAACTAAAAATTACAATAGAATAAACAATAAAAGATTTAGTTTAATAGTTTTTGCTTTTTTTTCTTTATTTATAGCAATGGAAGAAATTTCATGGGGACAAAACATCTTTGGATTTATAACTCCAGAAGTTATAAAAAAAGTTAATTTTCAAAACCAGATAACAGTTCACAACTTGAACCCATTACAGTCAGAATTTTCAATATTCTCCTTACCATTTAGTATACTTCATATATTTTTTATAATATTTGGTTTAATTTTGGGATTATTTTTCCCTTATAGAAATAAGTTAAGAAATTCGATTATTCGAACATTTATTCCTACCTGGTATTTATCATTATATTTTATTATTCCAGCTATATTCTATTTATCTGTTTCTTTTGGAGTTATCGAATGGTGGCATCAAGAACTTTTTGAGACAATACTTGCACTTGGTTTTCTTCTCCTTTCAATTATTAATCTTCAAGAGTCTAAAAATAATGTAAGACAAAAATACTAGATAAAACTAAATATAAAAATAATATAGATAAATAATTAAAATATATTCGCTAATTAAAATTATTTATTTTTTATTGCATCGTTTAAAAATAAATTAAAAGAAAAACTATATTTTTTATCCTCGCTATACTTACAAATAAGTATTTACTTATAAAATTTATGCACATTAATGCTATTGGGCAATTGCATAAAATAAAACTAATGATATAAAGGGTACAAGTTAAAAAATATTAATGAAATTACTTGCCCCCATAAAAAGAAAACTTTCCAAGTTAAAAAGCCGATTCAGCGTTCAAAAGGTTCCTATTATGCTGCAAAAGGATCTAGAGGAAATGACTTAATTGAACAATATTTAAATAAAAAAACTGATGATGTGATTTACAATACATTCTTTTATAGTTATTTGATGGATCATTAAGTAAACTATCTTATTGGTTATGACAAAAAAAATCAGTTATAAATATGCTTTCATTCTGTTGAAGATGCATAAAGCAAAAGGCCGAAACGAATATATGGACTTAGCCAAAGAGGCAAATCTTTTATGGCACCAAACTGAGTGGAAAAAATCAAAAAATACGCCTCGCATTAATTGTAGAGCTTAATTCTATAACTTCATTAGAAATTTTTGTCAAAAATCTGTATTACAGAGGGGAAAAAATAAGATTAAAAGGAATTCATTTGTTTGAAATTTTTGATATATCCAGATAATCAACCTGATTAAAATTTGTGAATAATTGTCTCCTAAAAAGAATTTATAAAAAATATTTTTTAGGAAAAGTAAAATTCAGATATTGAATTTACCAAAAATCTATACACCCTTTAAAAGATCCAAGTAATTACTAATTCCCATAATAGTTTTTTTGTAAGAATACAGAAAAAGTGCAAAATTATTACATTGGCTCTTAAGAAAAATTTAATTTCCAATTCTACAGAATTCACTTTAGGGACAAAAGAGGAGATTGTCCGTAATGACCGTCAAGCAGTTTTTGAACTTGTACAAGAACTAGCTCAAGTACAATTTATCAATGCTGATATGGATATTAACGAAGAGACTTTGGCAAGATGTTGGAGATAGAAGAATAGGTATAGATCGCTTAATAAATTTATTGTATACATGTTGTTTTCATCAAGATATTGATGAGATGACAAAAGTTGATGAGAATTTTCAGAGAAGAGACTCTGTTCATTAAATTAATATCAAGAAAAAAAGCCAAAATTAATAATGAATTCCTATCAAAATCTTTCTCCAATTAATCAACTTGTAGTTTTTGTAGCTTTTATTGGACTTTTATTTGATTTTTAGTTGTATATCTTGATAACAGTAAAGAATACGAGCTTAAGAGGGATTAGCGATATAAGCTAAAAAATAAATAGATTATCAAAACTATGGTAATTAAGAAATCAAGAAATTAGGTTTAGTTAAAATCAATAAGGATAGGAAGAATTTTTCATGTCATAACTCAAGAAGCAATTTAAAATAATCCTACTATCAAGAGAAATACTGAAAGGTTAAATTAACCAATAGTTTCACAGTTGTTGTTTTATTGTTTGCGTGCATAATTAAAATTGAGATTCTTATTTTTATTAAGGTCCTGGATTATAGAAATTATTTCTTATCGTTGCATATCGGTAGAGGTAGTGCTAACCAGTTCAGAAAAAAGTCTAATTACTTAACTAAGTTTACCGTCATTCAATGAAATGTGAATTAAGAATCCGGAATTTCAAAAGCATAAGAAATTTGCTTTTCCTTTATTCCTATACCGAATCCTTTTAAAATAATTACATTATCTATTTTTTTACAATGTTATTATTTTCAAATTTCTTATAAAGTATATATCCTATTAGAAATAATGAAATTAATAAAAAATACTGACTAAAAATGCCAAGTATTATATAAGCAAATACTGGTAATAACAAGAATCTTTTGGCTGTAAGTTTTTCTTCAAGAGTTAAATCATTCCATTCAAGATATCTTCTCCACTGGAAAATTCTTTTTAGCTTTCTTTGCTTATTTTTGTTTCTGTAAAAAAATTTATTAAAGAAATTTTCTAGTTCATCTAAACTTTTCATTTAATTATTTAAACCTGAAAAAGTAATAAAGGAAGACAATAAAATTCAAGCAAAAAGCTAATATTTTTCAATTTTATAAGTACATCATTATTTTCATCATTGGAATTCAGCTTTAAAATCATAAACATAATATGTTCATAGTCATTTTACAAGAGGGCTAAAAAAAACACAAGAAAAGATAAAAATATCTATCTCATAATTTTTTAATTTGAAAACATATACATTATCAAATATTTAGAATAATGGGTATCTAAATTTTATATCCATTAATTATTTTTTTAACCTTTACAAAATCAAAAAAAAACTAGAAATGGTAAATAAAACAATTCAAGCTACTTCCATAAATTCTACTATAAAAAAAATTGTTTAAAAATTGCTATTTCAATTAGATGAAACTCAAAATTTAAATATGTCAATTCTTAACAAATATTCTAATAATTTTTGCTAAGCCTTTATTCAAATTAAAAATTTCTCGGATAACTTACTAAATACTTAATTATAAAAAAAGCAATGACAACACTTGCTATAGCTTTTTCAGAATGGGGAATAGGCAGATTCCCATTAGATTTAATTGTATTCCTATCCATCGCGGCCATATTCGCTCTGCCAGCAGGTATAAATAGAAAAAAGATTTTTGTTAAAGGGGATGCCTTCACAACCCGTTTGAAAACTAAATAGAGTTTTTAAACATTTTTTTTTTTAATTTCAAAACAAAATATTAGAACTTGCTTATATAACTAAGAAAACAAATAGAAATGATTAGTAAAGCGAAGAGGGCATAACTAACAATATTTGCAAATATTTAAATTTATTGAATTGACTGAAAAATGCTTTATTTCATTAAAGTACGACAAATTTAGGGTGCTGTTAGATGAATTAATAAAAAATTTAAAGTGTCGGTTTTAGGAAATACTTTAGTAAAATGAAATTAAACATTTAATCTCAAAAAAGTAGCTATTATTATCTATTTCCTGTCATACTGGGTACTATGTATGGGCTATCTATCCAGTTCGGTTAGGAATACTAAATAAATCTTTTGATCTCTAGGTATAATTTCAGAACTCAATAAGATTATATATTAAATAATTGATATGAATGGTTATTATTATCGAATTTGCTTTACAAATTCACTTAGACTGATATGTAAAGATGAAAGCAAATCAAGCTCGGCGACGCTACATTTAGTTTAAATTTGACCGATGAGATGAATCAAACACTACAATCGTCGTCTCTCTACTCAGAAATCATCACCCATACGACCTTAGATCTGATGACTAAACTGACCGAATATCCAAATCCAACAAAGCAAGAAGCAAAAATTGAAGCTCATAGAAGCAACATAGAAAGGAGGTTTCTTCAAAAAGTTTTAATAGCTAGTAATTAAAAATCAAACAAGCTGAAAGAGATGTAGTTCAATATTTGCGTAAGCCATACAACAATTAAACTGAAAATCAAAATATAAAAAAATTATTCTTAAAGGTATATGGAATAATCAACTCTTACTACTTGCCTTAAAAGATTTGATTAACTTGCATCTCCAAACCAAATCCGAAATTATTTTTACAGAACATCAATCAGCTAATCAATAAAGATGTCTAAAGGTTTTCCATAAAGCCATATAAAAAATATGTAAAATTTTTCCAATTTCAATAAGCAAATATTGATACAATCAAAATACATTATGTAAATGCATCTAAAAAAAAAAAAAAAAAAAGACTTTTGCTTCTAGAAAGAAGAAATTAGCTATTAAGTATTTTTGGGAAGTATAATAGTCACTTATACATTTAAGCTTCGTTATGTAAATGAAACACTAAAAAAATGCATTCATTTAAGTAATATTTACAGTTGTGTATCAAATTAGAGAAGTGCATTATCAAAATTGTGAAAAATTCATTCCATGCCTTACGGCTGATATTTATACCAGGCAAAATGAGTTGATCGCATAAATATGCGATCAAAAATCAATTCACTCAAATACTTTGCGCCACTAATTCAGATAGCCCTTTGCCCTGTAACTATTCTGTTTTTATGGACTGTGTTTACAGGACCTGAAGTTATAACTGAAGTCAATAGGGAATCACTAGGCTAAAGTTATACTTCATTATAAAAGTAGATCAATTAAAAAGTGATCTAAAAAACATAATCACTGAATAACAATTTTTTGTTCTAGGTTTTGCATATCTGTTTGTAAAAATATTTAGCACATCAGATAATTAAAATAGAAAAATATATTTAAAAACAAAACCAACTTTCTATCTAATAAAATACTAAGAATAAATAAATAAATAAAAGGCTTAGAAATTATAGCTTGTTAATAAAAAAAAGGATTGACTTATTCAATAAGCTCAAGCTTATAAGCAATATCTTTGCAATTGTTGACTTTACCCCATTCCTCGCAAATGGATTATCAAGGATTTCTGCAAAAGCTTTTAAGCTTGTCACATTATAAAAGAATTTGATTTATGATCATTGATTTGTTTAAGTCATAGTTAATTACTACTCCTTCTCCATATCCTTTAAATAAACATATCAATCGTTTCTTTGTAGTATTCAAAAGAACAGTCAATGGTACATACAATAAATAATTTTTGCATTTTTATAGCTTAGTTTTTTTGATCAGTGAAATTGTTTCATCTAGATCCAAACAAGGTTGAATAGTTATATCCATTAATTTTCTCCATGGATGCCACAGTTTCCAAATCGTTTCCAAAGAATCTGAACTAACGACACAGTGACCAATACCATTTTGAATCATAAAAGCCCATGAGTGAACCTCATAAGTTTCAGGTCTATTCTCAACTCCTCCAGATTCATACCATTTTACCAACATATCTCCTCCTATTTCTTGATCTTCTCCATTATTAAATTCATAGGAGATCAAATAGCGCTGCATAAGACTAAAATAAATGAAACTTACATGTCACTTTGTTGAAAGCATTAGAAATGCCAACAAAATATTTGTTTTTCCCTACAAGGTTTAATTAGTTGAACCACTAAAAAACGATTCAAAAAGAGTAAATACTTATTTTTTATTTTTCTATAGACAAATGTTTTATTAACTAGCAAATATAATTTATCTACATACTTCGATTATGGATTCTTCAAAAGAATCACATAAGTATGCTTTCTAGCTTGTAAAAGCTTCAAGAGAAATGGCAGTAGATATAGCAAAAAAACAGCCACACATAAAAAAAAAGAACTAATTATCAACAAGAATTTTTAAGAAAAAGAATAAATAAAAACATAAGCTAATCACTTATTATTACTTTAAGTAGTTTCTTGAATTATTATTTAAATCTCTCCATAGACAAGCCATCACATAAAAGAATGCTGCCGAAGCAATTAAAAAAAATGTAGAAGTCATAAGTCTAACCAATCATTTTGTACAGAGATAAACCACTGGATGGGGGCAAACTTCACGAAAAGGAAACATGGGGGTATTTTCGTGAAATTAAACAGTGTTATTTCATTCTTAATTGAAATCATATAAGACCTAAAGTCCCAAAAGTAAATCCGATCCCGCAGAAGAAAGCAAATTCGACTAAATCTCTGCAACCAGGAGGGATTGAGTTTAATGCAACGTTGATTCGTTGAGCCATTTGACCTTGTACTCGCAGGTGAATGAAAAAAGATATAACAAAATTAGGCACAATTGCTCTAAGACGTGCCTGTTCAAAGGTTGGGTTTTCGAGAATTAGTGAAACTTATAATTCAACTGATTCTGACTATTCATTTCAGTGGGTGAATAAATTTATTGGTCCGTTCTCAAATTTGACAATAAAAGAGGGTGGATGGCTCTGAATATCTAATACATCAAACAAATGAAAAATAATTATCCTATTTCATCCTCAGAAGAATACTATTATCAAGGTTTTTCTTTTGTAAAAACTGACTCAATTCCATTGTCAGTCATAAAAACATTATGCCCAAGGCAGTTAAATCCCTATTATTAAATTGTTTTATTTGAGTTAAGAAAAAACAAAAATCGCCTACAACTCTCACAGACCAGGAAAAGCACCTCTCAGTAATCTGGTTAAAAAAAATTAAACATGACCCAATTATTAAAGATCAAAATTAATTCAAGGATGATTTGAAACCATAGTCATTATCAAAAAACACCGATACTTTCTAACCAGTAAAACTATTTAAAAAACCAAGAATTTTGTGTTTACACTCAATTGAGCGAAAAGAAAGAAGTAATGATATGCAGTGACTTAGTAACTCCTGAATTATTATCAGAAAAAGTTGTAGGAAGATGGGGAAACGAATTGAGAAAATTTTCTAAAAATTTCAAGAACTATAGTGTTCTCATAATGACCGAAACAAGAAGAGCAATTGAGTTAAAAATTTTTGAGGAATAAAAGTTTATTGGTGAGTAAACTATTCAGCAAAGTCGTAGAAAAACTCATCGCAGGGTGAGAATTAAAAGAAGATATAGTAAAAGATTCGAGATGGAGTAACAAATGTGACCCTGTCTTTAAGAATGTTATTAACGAAATAGAAATCAAAAGCAAAGGATCTATAAATGAGTGCGTCCTTTTCAATATTTCATTAAAAAGATGGGAACAAAGAACACCGATAAGAAAACACCTTCTTCAAGCCCTCAATGTATATCTTCTATTTTTTTCTCAGGAGCAACAGTTCGAGTCCACATAGTTACCTCCAGCAATAATAAATATAGATTCTTTCACTACTAGAAAAAGATTGTTTTTGAATCTTTTTCAAATCTAAAGAGTACTTTTTACTTAGAAATATACATATTTTGGGTGAATATAAAAAAATTAATTTACTCCTTAATCAATATTTGCTTTTTATGCTATCAAAATTTGAATTTAAAAGTTAAATGATCCTTTATTCGTCTTATTTATGAAGTTAACCTTTCAGTTACCACTAACGAATCGCATTGATTTATTCAATGATTACATTATCAATAAATTGAAATAAAAAATTTAACTTAATTTCTTTTTTGCTCAATTATAAGTTTATATTCATTTATTGAAGTAATTCCTGCTTATTCTAGTGGCTGTAAATCATCTACAAAGAAATCAGAGATAGCTTGCTCTAAAAATGATATTGAATCAAAAAAAAAAAAACCAAAGACATAACTAATTAAAAACTATTATCTCACATTTCTAATCTCTACATTTCAATTATTAAATCCTTAAAGAGGTGAGAATTATGGATGATCGAGTTATAATCGAATGATTCAATTCATCTAGAGATTGACTTTGATTTTTCAAAATTAAATAAAATTGGAAAGATTGATCAAATAAAATCTTTAACTGAAGATTAGAGACTACTGCTTTCTGATAGATCAAAAATTCTTGACTTAAGAAAAAAATCTATTATTGGTCATAAAGAGGCTCAAAGAAATAACGAATTGTTCGATTTAGAGAAAGATGTTGAAATTTTATAGTAATCATTTATCAAATTAAACAATCCTGTAAGTCTCATAGATTCTTTCAATGCAAGCTATGTTAATAAGTTTATGAATACTAAGAAATATAAGTTGATTAACATGATTTAGTTCCTTGCAGGTTTAACCTAAATTTCTCTGGCTAAATATTCAATATAGTTTTTTAAAGTAAATCCATGAGAATCATTATTACTTTTTACATAATCAATATCATCAATAAGATCTATGTTGTGACCTTCCATTAACTCCTTTACTCGGGCATTAAACCAATCTTTTATAGGTTTCTCTATTGAATCTTTCTGATGCTGAGACCATAGATAAGTATCAAATGTCTTTACCGCATCATCTCTACTCCACTTTGGTAGTTCAATAAAATGATTCTTTACCGGACAATCTTTCCTATTTATAAAGTGCTTTTTTGCAGTCTTCGACATTCCTCTCAAAAACCTTTCCCTCACATGTGTGTTTTTCACTAACAACTGACCTGCTGTGTTTTCGTCGTTAATTTTAAACTCTCTCCTCACATCCCTTCGGCCTAAGACTTGTATTGGATCCATAATTAATTAGTCTTTTAAGTCTTACTAAATTTCAACTGAAAATTTTCAGCACCTTTTTTAATTAATATTTGTTCCACTTTACTAGATCCGAAGTTACTTGTGATCTTTGTATACAAGAAATCATCCAAGTGTCATTTATTTTCTTAAAAATCAATGTATAACTCGATAAATCATTTTATTAATCTCCTTTATAGCTAAATGATTCTTTCAAGGTAAACACCGCAAAGCCTCAATTGGAATTAGCTTCTAACCGTGAATCTTAACTAATTCACAAAACTCAATAACCAAATCTGCGTTTTCATACATTCAAGAAGCCATTCTGTGGTAATTTGATACCGCTTGGTCGTATATCTAAGAAGTCATCTGTAACGTTAGAGGTTAAAAAGTATTATTTTGTGACCTATCTTTAAAACCTTTAATAAGAGTTTGTATTTGCTGTGAATATGAAGACAATTTTCTAAAGGTAATTCTTTAGAGGAATTCACAAATAAGATTATAAGAATCACTCTTGTGATTTAGTTGAGCAAATTATCAACAGTACGTTTGAGTTATTCAACAATTTCAGCGTGATTAGTACGCAGTGATTTACTAGTTAACTCAATTTATAGACTTTCACTAGATTGAATACACCCCAACCTAGAGACCCTATAACAGTTGCATAAAAAAGAATTGGAACAATTGGATATTTATACAAAAAAGACCTAACTTTTTTTTGGATATTTTCTTTATCAAGGACAGGTAACTTTAACTCAACTGGTTTTACTCTAGGAGGAAGTCCTAATTCTTTTCTTCTTTTGGCTTCTCCCATAACTTAGAAGGTCTTAATCATAAAGCTATCATGCCTTGAAGGTTCCTTTTTTCTCCCATTTCTGAAGTAGCAACACACTTTTTTATAGTAAAAAAACTAAAACAGGAATGGAATAAAAAGATACAGGAACTTAAGTCCCCACATTTCTTCGACTATTTAAAGCCCTCTACGGGGACATATTTGATTTAATTATCGATTGAGTCGATTTGATTCATTTGTTTCCACATCGACGAATTACTAGACAAAAAGAAAACACAAATAGCTGCAATGTATGGAAATAGGGCTTTTAGTTGCTTCATTTGATCGCAACCTAATTTCTTTTCACCCACCTTTTTTCACACGGGTGATCTAAACCTGAGCTATCAGAGCTAACAATTTAGGTCTTTATAAAATTTCCTAAATACTAATCTAATATTCTCCAAAAATAAGGTCAGAACAAAATGCATTACTCAAAAGGTAAGCCACCCAAGTACAAATAGGTACACCGATAAAATAACTGAGTGGATGCTCAACTTTATCGAAACCAACAAAGGGAACATTCAAAACAACAAAAATATTCATTATGAATTTGAGTTTTTTTTACGACGTGTGGACATAAGCTTTTTCTAGTAGCAATTTTCGTTTTAACATCTTCGCCGTGGACCGAATGGATTTCTCCTGAATTATTTTTCACGACAATGAAAAATGATGGGGTTAAAGAATCCCTTCCACCTCCAACATATGATAGAACTTTGCAGATTTTATCCTCGACAATGAGACCAGTGTCGCCAAAATTAACTTAAAAAAAACCTAATAGATAGATACATTTTCTAGAGCGCTGAAAAGTTTTTTCGTTGTAATCTCTTTTCTGACTCATGTAGTGGTTCAAGTTATTGATGGAATCGTTCTCAATTCGATTGACTTTGTATTATTTCTTGTAGCAATTGAATCTTTTCTTTAACTGGCAAAATTGCTGAAATATTATTACTAGAAAGAACAGAACAAGACATTATCAATAGCTAGAAAAAATCTGTAGATCCATTAGGTATATAAAAGATAATCTCGAAAAAAAGAAATCTAAAGGGCCCTAACTTATCTGACTTATAAAAGAGATAAATATGAGCCTGCGAAATATTACTATTACACCAAAAACAATAAAAAAGGACTCTTCCGTAATGACAAGGAAGAGTCCTTTTTAAGAATCTTATAAATTGAGATCAGACGATACCAGGAATGATCCAGCCTGTTATTCCATAGTTGATGACTGCAGCAAAGAAGCCCATCATCGCTAGGCGACCATTCATTTGTTCGGCTATTTTCCAATAGTTAGTTTCTTTGTTCATTACACGAAACCTGGGATAATTTGACCGGTTGTGGCATAAGCACCGACCAAAGCAATGCAACCAAATAAGGCTGCATAGCCATTAAGTCTTTCTGCCGTTACCTTTTCAG
>CACFCB010000033.1 GCA_902564695.1 uncultured Prochlorococcus sp.
GTATTGAAAGATCAAGGCAAGTCAGAAGAAGCAGAAATCTCATTACGCAAAGCAATTGAACTTAATCCTAATCTCGCAGAGCTACATTCAAGTCTTGGAAGCATATTGATTGATCTTGGCAAATTAAAAGATGCAGAGTTATCTCTAAGAACATCGATTCAACTTAATCCTGATTACGCACAGACGCATTATAATCTAGGAGGCATATTGAATGATCTTGGCAATTTACAAGAAGCAGAGTCATCTCTAAGCACAGCGATTGAACTTAATCCTGATTACACGAAAGCATATTATAGTCTGTCGAAACTTAACTACTCAAGTAATAATAGAAGATGGAAAGATCATCTCTTTTCTAAAAGTATCTTAAATAACAAATCAAAAAAAGATAAAGTTGATATTTATTTCTCAAGAGCAAATATACTTCATAAGGAAAAAAATTACGAAGAAAGTTCTAGATACCTTACATTAGCGAATAAATTAAAACTTGATATTCACCCATCTAAACCTGAGATAATATTCAGTAAATCTCAAGCATTACTTATTGAATCTAATAAAAAAGAAATTATTGAAAAAGAATATGAACAACAACCAGAGAGCATTTTCATTGTAGGTATGTTTAGAAGTGGTTCTACATTATTGGAATCAATTCTTAGTATGAATGCTAATGTTGATGATTTAGGGGAAATTAAGATCCTCGAGGAATCCTTCCTAGAGAGTAAAAAAGTTGATCAAGAATTAAGTCTTGCTGGTGAATATTGGAAAAGAATCAAAAAGATTAAAAAACAATCGATTATAACAACTAATAAAAATCTATTTAATTATCAATATACAGGTATCATCTCGAGTCAAATTCCGAATGCTAAAATTATTCACTGCTATAGACATCCTTTAGATAATATTCTTTCAATTTTCCGGGGACATTTTGCTAGGGGCAATGAATATTCCTCTTCCTTAGTGGATTGCACAAAAGTTTATTTAGATCAAGAGAAAATAATGAAAGAATATAAGAATAGATTTAGATCTAAAATATATGACTTAAATTATGACTTGTTAGTTAGCAATCCTAATCAAGAAATCAGATCTTTAATCTCTTGGTTAGGTTGGGAATGGAATGATTCATATCTAGAACCACATCTAAATCCACGCTCAGTTTCAACAGCAAGCAATGTTCAAGTGCGTTCCCCAATTAATTCAAAATCAATTGGTGGATGGAAGAACTACAAAGATTTACTTAAACCTGCTATTGAAATACTTACTCAAAGTAATAAGTATCGAGACTTGCTTTCTTGATTCATCCCCACTCAATAGTTCCTACCAAAAAGAATGAAGATATAACTGGATTCTCAAGGATTATTTGATCGTGACAAACCCATGACAAACTGACAAAGTTCAGATATGAACAGAATTAGTTCTAGTCTATGAGTTGATTTTCTAAATAATCGTAGAAAGTTCATTTAAAATATTTATTAATCTTTCTCTATAAGTAGTAAATAATTTCAGCAAGAATTAATAAGAGACCAAATTAGCAGTAAGATCGGAAAAACAAAAAGAAAGAAAAAAAAATAGAAGATGAATGGTTCTGATAAAAACGGTGAAGGGAAGAAAGTGAATGAAATTAAAACATTCCCAGTTCCATTTTCTTTAGATGAAATCAAAACCGATATTAGTATTAATACCAATAGTCCTTCTAAACCTTCTAAAGAGCAAATAATTAATCAAGCAATTCAGTTTCATCTAAAAGGAAATATTCCAGAAGCATCAAAATGTTATCAGTATTGTATAAATCAAGGTTTTAATGATCACAGAATTTTTTCTAATTATGGTGTGATATTAATTGATCTTGGCAAACTAAAAGAAGCAGAACTATCTACTCGAAAAGCAATTGAACTTAAACATGATTACGCAGATGCACATTGCAATCTGGGAACCATATTAAGAGATCTTGGCAAATCACAAGACGCATTTGATTCCTATCTGAAAGTAATGGAGATCAATTCGACACATTCCAATCTTTACACCTTATTTACTATATTGTTAAGAGATTCAGATCCATCGAAGTTAAATCAATCTCAATTAAACAAAATATTAAATATTCTACTAGATAAAAATGATTTGCCTCATCAAGAATTATTCAAGGTATTTAACTTTTTATATAGAAATGAAATAATAAGTAATCTAGAAAAATTAGATTCAGACTTTCCCGAAATTGAATTACTTATTAATGATAAAGTAATAATTAATGCATTTAAAAAAATTATATTTAAAGATCCAAAATTAGAAAAAATCCTTACTAAAGTCAGAAAAAGTATATGCCATCGCATTGCTACAAATATAGAGACTATTAATTACTCTGAATTACAATTTATTATTGCTTTAGGAGAACAATGCTTCCTAAATGAATATATTTACTCGTTAACTAAAGAAGAAAATATATCTATTGATATCATTATAAATAAATGTAGAAATGGTGATGTAAATGAAATAAATATTTCAATTTTGTCTTGTTATTTCCCACTATACAAACTTCTTGATCAAATACCATCTTTAAAATCTTTTAATTCTTCTAATCAAAGTTTGAAAGAACTAATAGAATTACAAATAACAGAACCTATAAAAGAAATTAAATTATCCCAAAATATCAAAAAACTAGGATCAATTAATGATGATGTTTCTCAAAAAGTAAAATCTCAATATGAGGAAAATCCGTATCCTAGATGGAGATATGGAAATCTTTCAAAGAAGGTTAAGTTTAACCAAGCAATTAATAATGATATCAAACCTAATTCTATAAATAATATTATAGGTAATGGGCAATTAAAAGTCCTCGTTGCTGGATGTGGAACAGGTCGGCATATTTTAGACACACAAAAGTATAAGAATGCTCAAATAACTGCTATAGATTTAAGTTTATCTAGTCTATCTTATGCTCAAAGAAAGATAAATGAACTTGGAATTAACAATGTTGAACTGATTCAAATGGACATATTAGAAATTGATTTACTAGAGGAACGATTTGACATTATTGAATCTAGCGGTGTTTTACACCATATGAATGATCCTATAAAAGGATTGCAAGCATTATTAGGTGTTTTAAATAATAATGGTTTTCTAAGGTTAGGTTTATATAGTGAACTCGCCAGACAAGGTGTAATAAAAACAAGAGAATTTATAACGAAACACAATATTGAAGCAACTGAGGAGAATATTCGTAAATTTAGACAGTATGTTCTTTCAGAAAATATTCAAGAGGTCAATACTATTAAATCCTTTGGTGATTTTTATACAACATCTACTTTCCGTGATCTATGCTTTCACACACAGGAACATAGATTCAGCATTAACCAACTACAAGAAACTCTTAAATCTAATGAATTAGAGTTTCTTGGATTCTTGCTTCCAAAACCAGTTAAATCTCTCTATAAGAAATATTTCCCAGAAGATAAAAAACAAACGAACTTACAAAACTGGTCAAAGTTTGAAGAAAAACATCCCAACACTTTCAGAGGAATGTATCAATTTTGGGTTTCTAAAACGGAGAATTAATTACTTCCACAGAATAAACATATTTAATCTTTAAGAGAAATATACCTTTCTCCGATTTCTTCATGAAGGCGCTGACAAGGTCAGAAAACAAACCCGTGACAAACACGGGAGTTTAAATCCCTGTTATTTCATCATCTAATATTAGGAAGCGAACTTATGACAAACCCTATTTTTTGACTATATCTACCTTTTGTAGATGAGTTATTCCCACTCAATAGTGCTTGGTAAAAATAGGGGGCAAAAACGCAGTCATAAACTGGGTTTATTTCTTTAATAATAGCACGGTGAAGTCCCGGTGAAGTGCCTGTTTAAGATCCTTTGTCACTCTGTCACTTCACACTTAAAAAGTTTCTACGGTAAAGTGTCTTTTTTATAGTATAACTACTTTTTAGTAGTCAATGCTATTCCCACTCAATAGTTCCTACCATATATGGGGTGTAAAAACGCAGTGAGTGACTGGGTTTCTTAAATGTAATATAGCACGGGGAAGATACGGGGAACTGTTTACGTGAGACGCCTCTTTGTCAGACTGTCACATCAAACTTAAGGTAAAGTCTCTGTGGCATACTCTCAAAACCCGATCTTTAGGAAAACGAAAAGCCAACAAGATTGATGCATATACTTATAACAAAATAATTATGAAGTAAAGATAAGAAAAATACTAAACTCAATAGACTTTTAGGATATAGTTGATAACACTGAATCTTATCTCTTTCTTTAGAAATAAAACAAAAATTATTCTATAAATGCCAGTTTTTAAATGGACAAAATTATTAGGCACTACTGAAAATGAAGGAGAGGATCCCTCAATAGCAATTGGCAACAACGGATCTATTTATGTTGCTGGAACAACAGATGACAATATCAATCTTCACGGCAACAAAACTAATGGAGAAGAAGATTTATTCATAGTAAAATTGACTACTGATGGTAACAAGAAATGGACAAAACATTTTGGTTCAAATAAGAAAGATGTAATAACTGATATTGAAATCGCAAATGATGAATCTATTTATATTTCTGGTTTTACAAATGGTAATCTAAATGGTCAAAAGTATAATGGAGAAAATGAATATGCTGGGTTTAT
Organism: uncultured Prochlorococcus sp.; assembly: GCA_902564695.1. GTDB lineage: Bacteria > Cyanobacteriota > Cyanobacteriia > PCC-6307 > Cyanobiaceae > Prochlorococcus_B. The sequence goes on from CACFCB010000033.1 coordinate 4,631, forward strand.
AGTTAAATTAGATCTCAATGGGAATGAAGTCTGGACTAAAATAATTGGTTCCAGTGATAAAGAATATGAGGCAATGTCTATCAATATTGATAAAGAAGGTTTTATATATCTCTTTGGAGAAACTGATGATAATTTAAATGGTCAAAGTAATAACGGAAATGACGATATCTATATTATTAAATTAGATCCAAGTGGCAATAAGATCTGGACTAAACTAATAGGTTCAAAAAAAGATGATTATCCAACTAGTTCTGTAGTTAACGACGATGGTTCTATCTATATTGGAGGATACACAGAAGGCAATCTAAATGGAGAAGTAAATTCAGGAGAACAAGATATATTTATTAGCAAATTAGATCATAATGGTAATCATTTATGGACTAAATTATTTGGAAATAAAGAAGAGCAAAAAGCATGGTCTATCTCTATAGGTAAAGATGGATCTATATATATCGCTGGGGATACAGAAGGCAATCTAAATGGAGAAGTGAATAGTGGAAACCTAGATGCATTTATAATGAAACTAAATAACAATGGTAATCATTTATGGACTAAACTTTTTGGAAATCATTTTTATGATTATGCAAATTCTATAGATATTGATCAAGATGAATCTATTTATATTACTGGTTCTACAACTGGAGAAAATTTAAATGGTGAAGTTATCAACGGGTTAGTTGATACATTTATCATTAAATTAAATTCTGATGGAAAGGAAGATTGGACAAAAGTTTTTGGGAGTTCAACATGGGACGAAGGACGATCTTTAAAAGTCGATAATAATAAATCAATTTATGTGAGTGGAACTACACAAGGTAACTTAAATAATGAAATTCATAGTGGAGGCAAAGATACATATGTAATAAAAATGTCATTGAATGTTAATGAGTTAAACGATGTCATAACAGGCACCAGCGAGATTGATGTAATAAATGGTGGATCTAATAACAACAAAATCACGGGACATGGAGGTAACGACATCATTGATGGAGGAGGTGGTTCAGACACGTCGATTTATTCTGGTAAATTTTCTGATTATTCTTTTACAAGAGAAACTAATTCTCTAGTCATAACAGACCAAAGAACAGGTACCAATGATGGAACAGATACTCTTCAAAATATTGAATACATTCAGTTTTCAGAGCAAACCGTAAAAGAGTCAAAGATAGATATATCTAAATCCTTTAGCGGAAATTTCAGGGATTACAAGTTCTATAACAAAGGTAATGGTGTCTATCAAATCAAAACTGATTCTGGTTATGACGATATAACAGGTATACCTTTATTGACTTTTACAGGAGAAGCAACAACGAGTTCCTTTCGTGACGTGAGCGCAATCGTTGATATCAAAGGAACATTTGATCAAGTCACTGGATTGAACACAGACGATGCAAAGATGTTCCGCCTGTATAACGCTGCCTTTAAGCGTCTTCCTGACACCGATGGATTGAAGTATTGGATTGCTAAATACACTTCTGGAGAAAACGATGAACGAGCAGTTTCATCTTCTTTTCTTGCCTCTGCTGAATTTAAAGAACGTTATGGAGACAACATTACAAATGAGACGTATGTTCAAAACTTATACCTTAATGTTTTAAATCGAGAATTAGATCAAGGTGGATACGACTACTGGGTAGGTAATTTAAATAATGGGATCGAACAAAGACATGAGGTTCTTTTAGGTTTTTCTGAATCAGCAGAGAACAAAGCATTATTCACAGATATGACAGGTTTTGCTTGATTGATAAAGTGTTGTTGTAGAGAAAACAAACTATCTACGATGTCTTCACGGAGAAGGTGACACGGGGAACATACGGGGAACAGAGCACTTAAAACCCCCCTTGTCACTCTGTCATCTACATCTCACGGGGAACTCACGGGGAACACCGTTTTTGAGTGACTGACTACGTTTTACTGCCCTGAACTATTCCCACTCAATAGTTCCCTGCAAAAGAGCACCCATAAACTCCAGTCATATCAACGGATTTTATCTTTATACATAGCACACAAAACCCGCACAAAACCCAGTCGTGCCAATGGATTACAGGGGAAAAACATTCAATGACGCTTATGTAGAGAAATAGTATATAAATCAATACGATTTATGTGTTCATCTATGTTTTTGTCACCTTGTCACTTGCTCTTCTACGCAAAGAAAAACTTTGCAGACCAGTTTTTAATTCTCGGTCTATGAAGTCCAAAATAATTTAAGAAAGAATCAATAAAGATTAGAATTTGCAGTAAAGTCAAAAAATCAAAGTGAAAAGAAAGAGACGAAAAGATGGATAATTCTGGTCAAGAAGGAGAAAAAAAGAAGAAAATTACTGAAGAAAAAACATTCCCAGTGCCATTTGCTTTAGGAGAAATCAAAGAAAACATAACTATTAATCCCAATACTCCTTCTAAACCTTCTAAAGAAAAAATCATTAATCAAGCATTTAAGTTTCATTCACAAGGAAACATTTCAGAAGCAGCAAAATATTATCAATATTTCATTAATCAAGGATTCAAGGATCACAGAGTTTTTTCTAATTATGGAATCATATTAAAAAATCTTGGCAACTTACAAGAAGCAGAATTGTCATACCGCAAAGCAATTGAAATCAAACCTGATTACTCAGATGCACATTCCAATCTTGGCAACATATTGAGAGATCTTGGCAAATTACAAGAAGCAGAATTATCTACTCGTAAAGCAATTGAACTTAATCCTAACTTCGCAGATGCACATTGTAATCTGGGAAGCATATTGAATGATCTTGGCAACTTAAAAGAAGCAGAAATATCAACTCGCAAAGCAATTGAAATCAAACCTGACTACGCAATAGCGCATTCCAATCTGGGAAGCATATTGAATGATCTTGGCAACTTAAAAGAAGCAGAATTGTCATATCGCAACGCAATTAAAATCAAACCTGATTACTCAATAGCTCATTCCAATCTGGGAAATATATTGAAAGAACTTGGCAAGTTAAAAGAAGCAGAATTATCTACTCGCAAAGCAATTGAACTTAATCCAAATTTTGCTGATGCTCATTCCAATCTGGGAATCATAATGAGGGACCTTGGGAAATTAAAAGAAGCAGAAATCTTATACCTCAAAGCAATTGAACTCAATCCTGATTTAGCAAAAGCATACTATTCCCTTTCTATACTTAAATATTTTGATAATAACCAAGTTTGGCAAGAGCAACTTTTTTCTGAAAATATCTTACATAACAAATCACAAAAAGATCATGTTGATATTTACTTCGCAAGGGCAAATATTCTTCATAGAGAGAAACAATACGATGAAAGTTCTAGATACCTTAAATTAGCAAATCAATTCAAACTGATTCTTCAACCATCTAAAGCAGATAGGTTAATCAAACAATCGAAAGTATTACTTATAGAATCTGATACAGCAGGAATTTATAAAACAGATCTTAGAAAATATCCTGAAAGTGTTTTTATTGTTGGGATGCCTAGAAGTGGTTCTTCATTATTGGAATCAATTCTTAGTATGAGCAATGACGTCTATGATCTAGGTGAAATTAATATTCTAGAAGCATCATTCCTAGAGTATAAGAAGTCTAAACAAGATATAAATATTGCTGAATTTTATAGAGGAAAAGTAAATAACCAAACGGAATTGAATATCACAACTAACAAGTGGTTATATAATTATCAATACACAGGTATCATCGCTAAGCAAATACCGAACGCAAAAATTATTCACTGTTTTCGAAATCCTTTAGATAATATTCTTTCCATTTACCGAGCACATTTTGCTAAAGGGAATGAATATTCCTCATCCCTAGTTGATTGCGCAAGAGTTTATCTAGATCAAGAAGAAATAATGACTGAATATAAGAATAGATTTAGATCAAATATATACGACTTAAATTATGATTTATTAGTGAGTAATCCTCATAAAGAAATTCAATCTTTGATCTCTTGGTTAGGTTGGAACTGGGATGATTCATATCTAACACCTCATCTGAATTCACGCTCAGTTTCAACAGCAAGCAGTGTTCAAGTTCGTTCCCCAATTAATTCAAAATCTATTGGTGGATGGAAGAACTACAAAGAGATGCTAAAACCTGCTATTGAAATACTTACGCAAACTAATAAATATAAAGACATCACCTCCTAAAAACATATAGAAAACTGGGCAAGACATAAGAGCAACATGCCAACACTTTCAAAGCAATGTACCTGTTCTGGGTTTGTAAAGCGAAAATCAGACCTCTTCACAACTATAAAAATAATTTGGTTTTGTAGAGAAAAACGACTTTATACGATTTCTCCATGGAGACGGTAAAAGTGTGCCACACAAAAACCACACAAAACCAGCACCTCAAAACCCTAGTTATATCGGTATCAATCTTCCCACACAAAACTAAAACAAAACCATATAAATCAAGTTATCACTGGAAAGGAGACGTTCCTGCTACTCCCACTCAATAGTTCCTGGAGGTTTGCTAGTTATATCTAAGACGACCCTATTAACTCCTTCAACTTCATTAACTATACGATTAGAAATTATCTCTAACACTTCATGTGGCAATCGAGACCAATCCGCCGTCATTCCATCTTCACTTGAAACACAACGAAGAACAATAGGCCATGCATAGGTTCTTTGATCTCCCATTACCCCGACTGAATACACAGGCAATAAAACAGCGAAAGCCTGCCAAATCTCATGATATAAATCAGCATTATTAATTTCTTCTCTCACTATTAAGTCCGCATCCCTTAAGCAATCTAATTTTTCATGAGTAACTTCTCCTAAAATCCGAATCGCCAAGCCTGGACCTGGGAAAGGATGTCGTCTAACAATCTCATCAGGCAAACCAAGTGATTCTCCGACTTTTCTAACTTCATCTTTAAATAAACGTCTCAATGGTTCTACCAATTTAAATTGTAAGTCTTTTGGCAAACCACCTACGTTGTGATGACTTTTTATTTTAACTGCAATTCTCTCTCCTGTTTTAGGATCAATATTTGTACCTGAGCTTTCAATTACATCTGGATAAAGTGTTCCTTGAGCCAAATAATCAAAAGGGCCAAGACGTAAACTCTCCTCTTCAAAGACCCTAATAAATTCTCGTCCTATAATTTTACGCTTTTGCTCAGGATCAGTAACACCTTTTAATTTCGAAATAAATCTTTCCCTAGCATTTATATATTGAACATTAATATTAAATTTTTCATCAAAGAAAGACATGAGAAATTCTGGTTCACCTTTCCTCATGAAACCTTGATCAATAAACATACAGGTCAATTGATCTCCAATTGCTTTATTTAATAAAAATGCAAGAGTTGATGAATCAACCCCACCTGATAAAGCCAATAAAACTTTTTTATCTCCTACCTGTTGCTGTACTTGTAAAACAGCTTCATCGATGAATATATTAGTTGTCCAATCTGGCTCGCATGAACAAATATGATAGACAAAATTTCTTATTAAAACCATTCCCTGAATTGAATGAACAACTTCAGGATGAAATTGCACTCCATATAAATTCTGATCATGCAATGCAATAGCCGCTTCTGAAGTATTAGAAGTATGAGCCAAACGAACAAATCCCTTTGGCAACTTTTGAACTGAATCTCCATGACTCATCCATACAGTAGAGCCACTCATAAAATTAGTTAATAAAGCTGTTGGATCATCAACGTCTAATGGAGCCTTTCCATATTCAGCTTTACCAGTAGCTGGTTTTACTGAACCTCCCAATTGATGAACCATTAATTGCATTCCATAACAAACGCCAAGAACAGGAATGCCCAAATGAAAAATCTCTGGATCACAATATGGAGCGCCTTCCTCATAAACTGAACCGGGACCACCACTCAAAATTATTCCTTTAGGTTTAAGAATCCGTAATTGTTCCGCAGATGTTGTGTAACTCATAACTAGTGAGTAAACCTCTGTCTCTCTAATTCTTCGAGCAATTAATTCTGAATATTGAGAGCCAAAATCCAGAATAACAATTGCTGGATTACGTTTTTCTTTTGAAATCATTGAAGCCATATTAGCCTGGTGAATCCTTCTGAACCATTCTTATCAAATAGCCTAATTAAGGGCACAGGAATGTGCTTATCACTTAAGAATTAACCCTAAAGATTTTATTTGTTGTGAGCCATGAATACCAGCCCAACGAATTTCTCTTTTTCGATCAAATAAAAGAGATCCTATTTTCATAGATGAAGACAAATATCGATTGACATAACTCTTGCTTTTAAGTTCAATTTCATTTGCCATCCTTCCCCAAATCAAAGGAACAACATCTGGTGAATTTGACTCAAGAGCTAATAAAGCATTTTCAACCGAAGTTGATTGACTTATTAGTTCAAGCAAGTTATAAGAAATCCTTTCTCTAACTGCAATTGAAGTAAGTATTTCAAGTCTTCCATCTGCAAGATGATGATGCGTATGAAAAACGCCTCCAGACAATTTCACTAACTTCCCATGATAGCCAAATAATAAAAGTTTCTTTACTCCATTTTCTGCAGCTGCAACAAGAAGAGGGCCTAACCAATTACCCGTTTTAATTATTTGATTTGCAGAAATTCCAAATTGTTGTGCTAAATCCATTCCATTTTCACCAATAACAAAAGTCAAAAATCCATCAAATTTGGATTCAGAACATTTACTTTTCAAACTCTCTTTACAGTTTTTTAACTGTTGCGGAGAAGCGCTGACTTGAACCTCGGCCTGTGTCCCAATCAATGACAATCCATCAACGACGCCAAATGCTTTATTACTTGTCTTTGCAGCACGGTCTTTCCCTTCAGGAAAAATAATCTCTAATTTGATTGAACAGCCATTAGGTAAAAGGGGATAAATGTTGATACATAACAATTCGCGAGCAAATGTAGAAATACATGGCTGTCCTGTGGATTCAAATTTACCCAAACCAAACCCTGCATGAAAATCAAGCCAAGTAGGAAAACCATTTTCTCTTACCGTTTCAGAATCAAAACTTGATTCAATTAATTGAGCATACGCCCAAATTTCTAAGTTTCTTGTTACATCAAGAGATAATCCAGAGTGGCAATGACAAATAGCTAACGATTTCTTACCACTAGCTAATACAGCAGCAGAAGAAATAGGGACGAAAATTGGATCTTCTCTATTTGATAAATCAATTCTTACAATCTCAGTAAAGTTACTACCAGTCAGAAGAGTAGTTGCAGCCTTCGCGGCAGCAACTACCCAAACTGGAAGAGTAAATTCATTCAAATCATTCGAAGAGCTGACGATAGAAGAAATTCCTTAAATAAGTTTTTAAAATAATAATAATAATCTAGGTTTAAATAAGTAAATGAAAGACAAACTCAATCTAATGATTCCTGGACCAACTCCGGTACCAGAAAATGTTTTGAATTGCATGGGGAAACATCCCATCGGGCATAGAAGTGGAGAGTTTCAAGAAATTGTTCGCAAAACAACAGAGCAACTTAAATGGCTTCACCAAACAAAATCAGATGTACTGACAATCACTGGAAGTGGTACGGCAGCGATGGAAGCAGGAATAATTAATACATTAAGCAAAAATGATCAAGTTATATGTGGTGAAAATGGAAAGTTTGGAGAACGATGGGTAAAAGTTGCAAAAGCTTATGGG
>CACFCB010000034.1 GCA_902564695.1 uncultured Prochlorococcus sp.
AAAATGGGTTATGTAAATAGGTTTTGTTGATTCCTTCGAAACCGATGACAATTCAGATGTATGGAATGATTGGTTGTTAGGTGAGGGGGTTTTTCAAGCGTTAAAATTAGACTATAATTTAACTGAAAAATAATACTTAAAAATAGATGTTTATATTGTTTAGTCTAAGTGCCTAGAGTTGATTTCTGACTCTTTCATTTGAACCTGTGTAATATTAAACTTGATTTATAGCAAAAGAAATTAACACTACAAAAAATAATCCAAACTGGCAATTGTTGATAGCATATAAGCATGGATGTGAATTTTTTCAAACTTGCTGAAGATTCTCTAAAGAGTTGGGTCGAAAGTAGATCTAAAGTCTTCTTTCCTCAGAACGAAGAGGTCCTTATAAAGGAAGGGAAAGAATGTGAAGAAATTTACATTTTGCGACGTGGCGAATTAACAGTAACTACATCCAGTAAAACTGGCGAAGAAGTTTTACTGGCCAATCTTAGTGAAGGTTCAATTGTAGGTGAGATGTCATTTCTAGAATCTCGACCACCTGTTGCAACAGTCAAAGTAAGCGCTGGTAGTGAAGTTCTTGCAATTAATAAAAAATCTTTACTTAAAGAGATCGATGCCGATTTTGTACTTGGTCGTGCCTTATTTCATTTATTAGCACAAAAGCTTTCTCAACAAATTCAGGATCAAAACGCATTGATCCACACGTTTTCAGGTAGCATTATTGAACCATTGCGTAAGGTGTTGACATTATTTAGTGACCTTGAAGAATCAGATGTTAATTGGATAGCAAAAAATAGCTTCTTATATAGACTGCAGCCTGATCAAATTTTAATTCGTCAAGGTGAGGTTATTCCAGATCTCTTTTTAATTCTTGCTGGAGATGTGAGTGTGAGTATTCAAATTGAAGAGAAAGAGAAAATTGTTGGGAATTCAATCAGAGGAGAATTATTAGGAGAAATGTCAATGTTGAGTAGTGATTATAATCTTGCAACAGCTACCGTTAGAGCTTCAAGTGGGGTTGAGGTTATTGGCATCAACAAAAAAATACTTCAAGACTATATCCATTCTAATTCCGAATTTGGAATGCGTTTTTACCGAGGTATGGCAAGAATGCTCTCACAACGTGGTCGAGATCAACTTGCAAGCATGGGTTTGGCCTCTATTAGTACGAAAAAAGAACTAAGAGACGATAATAATGTAAATGATGTTATAGATTTCGAAATGCTTTCAGGAATCACTACTGCAGGAATTAAATTTGATTGGTTGTGCAAGGAATTTCAAAATACAACTGCCAAAAACCACAGATAAACATTCTATGTCTACTAACAAACTTACTGTTGGGGAATACATACAGTGGCCTTTAAAAGAATCTCGAATAGTTAGAGGAGAATTAGTTTTAATTGCTGAGTTGACTGATAATAAAGGGTCCATCATCCTACGACGTGGCTTGCTTAGTTTTTATTCAGGAGAAATCATCCCAGCTTTATTAGTAAATAGCCCTCTTGTTAACTTTCAATTAAAAGCGGTCACAAACACAGATTTAGAGGAAGTAGATATTAAAAATCTGGAGGAAGTAAACCAAAGTAATTTAGAAAGTAGAAACTACAATATATGGTCTTTACTTAATCAAAGATTGATTACACAGAATTTAGATATATGGGATAAAAGAACAGTTCAGATAGATAGAAATCACGTTATGCAGGAGTTTGTTCAACAAACTTTTAATTTAATGTCTCAGCAAATGTTGCTGCAAAAGGAACAATCTGCTAACTATGAATTAATTGATGATTTTGCAGAGCAACGTCTATTCTTATCCTTTGAAGAGGGAAATCCAGGGCAATCTCAAATAAAGAGTAGAGTTAAAGATTTAAGGAGAAGTAATTGTAAAAAGGATCCTTTATTTTTAGCTCTACAGCTTATTTCCACTGAGTTCGATAGAACATTAATTCAACCCAAATCAATCCCATCAAATCAACGAGAGAGATTAATATCCATTCTTAATCGCAGTGGTTTTATACATAGGGAAGTAGTATTAAACGAAATATCATTAGAAAATGATTGTGGACAGTTGATTGGCTTTGTTGATGATGACGATGATTCCCCTATAGTACTTCTTTCGAAAAAAGATGGTTATCAGGTCTGGCAACCATCTGTGATGGATAGTCCTCTTCCAATTAAAGAATGCTCCAATGTTTTAAATCGTCTTAATCCACGTGTAATAAGTATCTTTCCTGGATTTCGGAAACAGGATTTAACGACAATGGGATTATTAAAATTTTCTTATGGCCAACCACAGAATACAGAGACTTTTATCATCACAGGTCTATTACTTGGTCTTGTTTTTGGATTTGTTCTCTCGATTGGGACGGAAGTAGGTGCTGCTCGATGGATATTTGGAATGGGTGCAAGTGGGCTTCTGTTTGGAGCTACATTAGGTTTATTAAGTGGCGGATTCCGAACTGCAGTAGGCGTAATGCTGCTCGCAACGTTGTTGGGTCTATTGACACCTACTTTTAATACTATTATCACAAATCAAGCTTTGCCTGATAGAGACTTTGTGCTCCTTATTCAGTTAGCTGGCATCCTTTTTATAGCTGGCATGACCAGGGTCGCTTTGGAATGGACTCAAAGCCGGGCTCTGCAAAGTGCTCAACAACGTGGGGCTGTCCTTTCGCAATTTGCGGCAATGAATAGGATGTTGACGTTGTCTACCGATTTTTTTAGGCAGTATACATTTGGAGATGTTCAAATGCGATTTGCTGCACTTGAGCAACTTAAAGGGGAAATTCAAACTCTTCTTGAAGGAGGTTTGCTGAAAGCAACTCTTACGAGTATTTACATACTTTTCATGCTCAAGATCAGCGTGAAATTGACTTTACTTGCTCTTGTCATCGCTTTAATGTTGCTTGTCCCAACTGCAATTGTAAGCTTGCAGTCAAGGGCGCTTATACGCAAACAGCAACTTGTAGCAGGTGGCGCACAAACACGCAATTTGGAATTAATTAGCTCAGTTTCAAAACTTCGACTTGCTGGAGCAGAAGCTGCTGCAGCTCATTGGTGGGGAGATCAATTCAAGCGAATAACTACATTGGAAATGGCAAGAGATGCAAAAGAGGGTGTATCAAAGTTATTGCAGAGCGTTATGCCTAACTTAGGAAATTTATTATTGTATATCGTTGTTAGTAAGTTAGCTTCAGAAGCACTTCAAAACCCTAACGTTAACAGTCCAAATATTGGAGAATTACTTGGATTCTTTTCTGCTTTTGGGATTTTTATCGGTTCAATGGCCAGTTTGGCCAACTTATTTGTTGGGGCTTTTGATGTCCCCATGATCTACAAACGTACTCAACCTATTTTGGATGCCATCCCTGAATCGCTTGATGACCTTGTAGACCCTGGTGATTTACAGGGAGGTATCTCTCTAGACATGGTCAGCTATCGCTATGAAAGGAGACAACCTTTGACTCTTTATCAGGTAAATATCAAGGCTTACCCTGGAGAATTTATTGCCTTGGTTGGTCCATCAGGCTCTGGCAAAAGCACAATAATCCGTATGCTTCTAGGTTTCGGTAACCCTGAAGAAGGAACCGTTAGTTTTGATGGGCAACCCTTAAAAGGACTAAGAAAAGATCAGGTTCGTAAACAAATAGGCACTGTTATGCAAAATTCCAGCATTATATCGGGCACAATTTTTGAGTGCATTTCTGGTGGCAGTTTGGTTTCTCAAGAGCAAGCGTGGGAAGCAGCAGAACAAGTAGCAATTGCAGATGATATACGACGAATGCCAATGGGAATGCAAACTTTTCTACCTGAAGGTGGCGGTACACTTTCTGGCGGTCAGCGTCAAAGATTATGTATTGCACGTGCATTAGTAAATAAACCCAAAATATTGATTTTTGATGAGGCGACTAGTGCATTAGACAACCGTACACAAAGATTGGTCACTGAAAGTCTTCAAGCAATGTCAATCACCAGAATTGCTGTGGCCCACAGGCTCAGCACAATTCGTAATGCCGATAGGATTTATGTTTTACAGGCTGGTCAAATTCGACAAGTCGGTAATTTTGATCAACTCATGGTCCAAGAGAAAAGTCTATTTGCAGATTTAATGAAACGACAAATGACCTAATCCCAATGGACATACCTATCAAATTTTATTTTTGATCTCATGTCGCTATTCCGAAAAAAAGCATTAGATGCTCTTAGTACTCCTGAGCAGCTTGACCAACCAATGCAACTTTTACGTCCTGGTTACTGGACATTGTTAATAGCCCTTCTTGGATGTGGTGGATCCATCTTGCTTTGGTCAGTTTTTGGTCGTTTACCTATACGTATACAAGGGAAAGGTGTTTTAACTATGCCTAATACTTTGCATCTACTTCAATCTGAAGCGTTCGGTAGAGTTAAGACTATGGATGTTGATGTTGGTATTTGCGTTAAGCAAGGCGAAACTGTAGCGACAATTCAACCAGTGAGATTACTATTGGATGAGAGAAAAACAGAAGAGGAACTTACTAAGCTTATAGTAGATGATGAAAGTGAATACAGCTATGCAGATCAACGTCTTAAACTTCAATTTAGCAAATTGGATCGCCTAACAAAACTAGCCAAAGAAGGAGCTATAAGCCTACAGGATTTGGAAGAACTTCAACAGGAGACAAAAACGCTTGAAGCTCAAATAGTTACCGAAAATAATCGACGTGATCAAAGAATTCAACAACTCCAGCTGACTTTAAGTAGAATTAGAATGGAAATAAATCAAACAGCTATAGTAAAAGCGACTCAAGATGGATGTATTGTTGGTCGTCAAGTTCAAATTGGTCAGTTAGTTCAGCCCGCTACCACACTGTTTGAACTTAATGCCACTAATGGCAACCAAGAATTAAAGAGTTTAGGATTCTTTGTGGCTCAAGATGGAAAACGTTTACGTCTAGGTCAAGCTGTTAGAGTTACTCCTACAACTACTAAGCCACAACGTCATGGTGGCATTCAGGGAGTGATAACAAAAATTAGTCCATTGCCAGTTAGCCAAGCTGCTTTAAGACTAAAACTAGGAGATGATTCCACCGTAACCAGTGTTAGTCAACAAGCTGGAGTCCTTGGTGGGGGTTTGATTGAGATAACAACATCTTTAAAAAGAGACTCTAATACAATTAGTGGATATGACTGGGGAGGAGCTAAAGGCCCAAATCTAAATCTAAGTGCTGGTACTACAACAAGTATCAGTGTAATAGTTGAAGAGAGAGCTCCTATTAGTTATGTCATCCCCTTGTTGAGGAATATGAGTGGCATTTATTGATAAACATTCCTAAGGAAAAACCATGAAACTTTGGCAGGAAATTCAAAAATTGTTGATTACTCAAAATGCAAGGGTAAATGGTGATTGGATACGTACACCAACTGTTCTCCAAATGGAAAACACAGAGTGTGGTGCGGCATCTCTTAGCATAATCCTTCAACATCATGGAAAATATGTTCCACTGACTCAATTGCGTGAATTATGTGGTGTTTCAAGAGATGGCAGTGATGCGGCCAATCTCATTCTTGCTGGCAAAAAACTTGATTTAAAGGGCAACGGTTATAAGAAAAGCCTTGAAGCATTAAGAAAAATGAAGTTACCTTTAATTCTTTTCTGGGAATTTAATCACTTTCTAATTCTTGAAGGATTTGTAGGTGACAGAATCATGCTTAATGATCCGGCTGTTGGACCACGTTCTGTATCAGAAGAGGAGTTTCAAACAAGTTACACCGGAATTACAATTAGATTTGAACCTAACGAATCATTTGAACCAGGAGGCACTCGTCCATCAGTATGGCCTATAGTCATACGTAGGATGGCAACAGAAAGATTAGGTGTCCTTTTTGCTTTATCCACAGGACTTCTGCTAATTCTTCCGCAGTTGATAATGCCTATTTATGCACAAATTTATTTAGATGAGGTAATTAGTAATCAACTAGATCAATGGATTAAGCCAATGCTTTGGGCAATGGCAATTACTATTATTTTTCAAGCAATTGTTCAGCAACTTCAATTGATTGGGACAAGATCTCTCGAGAAAAGATTAACTAGACGTTTTGCTGCTCAATTCGAACGTCACGTATTATCACTTCCAGAAAGATTTTTTTCTCAACGATTCGCTGGTGATATTGCTGTCAGGGTTCAATATAATAATGCCATATCAGACTTCATTTCAAGTAAATTAATTCCATTAATATCAGGCTCATTTCTTCTACTTTTCTATTTAATACTCACTATTCTTTATAGCCCATTGTTAGGGCTAATTATATTTATAACAACAGGAATTAATGCCATTGCAGTAAGCCTTAATTTGAGGTTTTTAAATGACGCAAGTTTACAAATTAGCAAAGATAGCGCTAAAACAGGCGCAATAATTATAAATGCAGTTAGAGAAATTGAATCAATAAAATCAGCTGCATTAGAGAATGATATTTTCAAAAAATACACTGGATATCAGACACGTTTACTCAATTTCAATCAAGATGTCAGCATGCGTAATGCACGCATGGCAATGATTCCAAGTGTCTTGACAACAATTAATGAGATTCTAATTCTTAGTGTTGGCTTTTTACTTGTACTAAAAGGAGAGCTTACTCTTGGAATGTTATTAGCCGCTCAAACCATAGCCTTGAACCTAAAAGGCCAAATAGAAAGTGTTATAAACTTTGCCCGTGCATTGCCTACTTTTTCTTCCAATGTTCTTCGTCTTGAAGATGTTTTAGAACAGCCTATAGATCCTTTATTGGAATTAAGAAACGAATCAGAGAATTTCCAAAGCGATATTAATCGACTTTCAGGTGCAATAGAGATTCGAAATATGAGTTTTGGATATGTACCAGTAAAAGCCCCATTAATTAATAATCTAGATGTATCTATCAAACCTGGTCAGCGAATTGCATTTGTAGGCGGGAGTGGTTCTGGAAAAAGCACCATTGCAAAGTTGATTGCCGGCCTTTATCAGCCAACAAGCGGTGAGATCCTATACGATGGATTCCCTTTAAGAACAATACCTAGATCTATCGCAGTAGCCTCCTTGGGAATGGTTCAACAAGAAATTGCTCTTTATGGGTGCAGTGTCAGGGAAAATCTAACTATGTGGAATTCCAAGATTCCTGATGCCACACTTATAAAAGCTTGCCAAGATGCTCAGATTTTACAGACAATTAGGAAACTACCTGAAGGCTTTCAAACTAAATTGATCGAAGGTGGTCGTAATCTTTCAGGTGGGCAAAGACAAAGACTTGAAATCGCAAGAGTTTTAGTTCAAAACCCAGCAATACTTATTCTTGATGAAGCAACCGCTGCACTAGATGCAGAAACAGAACGATTGGTTGATGAGGCTTTTCGCAGAAGAGGATGTACTCAGATCATTGTTGCTCATAGGCTTAGCACAATTAGAGATGCTGATGAGATTATTGTTTTGAATCATGGAGAGGTTGTTCAAAGAGGTACTCACCAAGCAATGTCTTCTATCGTTGGTAGTCCTTATCAGACATTATTAAGTGAGGTTGCAGAGAAAGCATAAAAATCTTTAGTAGGAAATTAACTATTTATAAATTTCTAAGACTTTTTTGAGGATCTAATTGAAAAGTTAATCAAAATTTAAATATCTATAGGTAATATTTTTTTTTAAATAAGTAGACCATTAAGTTGAATTTAGGAATAAATAAAAAAACATTGCGGAAGATTTAATCCACAATGTTTTTTATCTAAAAACTAAAACTAATTAATAAGATATTGGGCAAATCATAACAGTTAACAAACCAATAAAAAGCCAGTTAAGACAAAGGATTAGGCCTTAAGACTCTGGTGGTGGTGTCCCATCACCATCGATATCCCCATCGGGACCTGGATCGCCTCCAAAGTCACCAGCTGGACCTCCTGCACCTTCGTAAGCAATATCTGGACCACCTCCTGGCCCTCCTCCTGGGACACCTGGAAGATCACCAGGTCCATTTCCTGGGAAGCCGCCGTCAGCAGGGCCGCCACCGCCAGGGCCACCGTCAGGGCCGCCATAACCACCGCCAGGGCCACCGTCAGGACCACCACCAGGGCCGCCATAACCACCGCCAGGGCCACGTCAGGCCGCCGTCAGGGCCGCCATAACCACCGCCAGGGCCACCGTCAGAGAAGTCTCCTGGTCCTCCTCCTGAAGGGGCTCCAGCATCAAAACCTGCCATGCCTACCCCTCCTGGCATGCTTTCACCAGGCATTGGTGGAAGTGGTTGTGCTCCTGGCCCTGTACCTCCTGCTACTCCCGAGAGTTCGTCTAGGGATAAAGCATCTGATTCTTCTTCCGAGCCTTTTGCATTTTGTTGCTTATCAACCATAAACAAACTTTTATATGTACATAACCTTGATAGGTAGTTTTATTAATTTCGTCACCCTAAATGTTAAACAACTTATTCTCTTCAATAATTAAACTTGACATCAAAAATAAATATTCAAATTGTCTATGATCCATGAAATTCAATAATGTGAAGGTATTCTTTTTCTAAATTAAATACTTTAAATTTTATATATTATTATTTGGGATTCTTAAAATATATATTAATTATATATTTTTCAGTAAACTATATATAAAATAATTATTATTATTGCCACCATAGAATTTGCTTTATCCTTTTTCAAAGTTGGAGTTTTTGTATCACTCGCAATAGAACTTCTGATGTGTCAATTTGTATTGCAAAACGATAGGTTAGCTATTGAATAATGCCCAGGGAAAGATAACACTTTTCTAGGAAATGTTCATGATTGGAAATTTAATAAGTCAAGGAATATTAGTTATATTTTCTATAACTTCTGCTTTATTAGGTTATCTGGAAATGACCCATCACTTTTTAATTGATTACCTACAATGCAAAGCTATGTTTAATCTTTTAATCGACAAAATATTGCATATATTCAGTCCATTTATTTTGGTATGTCTCTATACTTAAGTTATTCAATATTAGTCATTTGGTTGGACTGTGCATAACCCTGTAAAAGGCTATCAACTTATTAAGATATAGATCACCTTCTAACAATTTAGGAATTAATCCGTAAACAAAGGCGACCTTCTTTATTTTCTATGACTGAAAAAAGCCATTAATCCTTTTACATTTAGTTGTTTTTTTTGCTGACTATTGATTACATATTCAATAAGTCATGTTCTTTAAAATTCGTGGTGTTTATATAAGCAATACTTTCAATCTTTTTTGGAAGAATTTTATAACTTTTCAAATACTTCATATGGAAGATGGTATTAATATTGAAGCTAAAGGTCTAGTTTTTCCTATGAGAGGTCCTTTCGAACCAAATAATAATCCCATAATTTCAGCAGATAGTTTAATTCTTAAAGAAAGAAAAATAGAAAATCCTTATACAGCTCTTGAAAACTTAAGAGAAGTAATCAAAAACTAAACATGTAAAAGATTTCATTAGTTTTTTAATGTTTTGTTAGAAGAGCCTCAAAAGATGGCTTTCTGAACAGAAATATTATGCTAATCGTGCAATGGTTATTATATTTTTACCACCTTTTTATGAATACCCTTATCGTGTCCACTTTTAGTTGTAGTTTTGATTCTTTTAAAAAAGACGTTACTGAATTATTTCTCGAAGATATGTGCAAGGAATTTGTAACGGCTTACGAGTTTGTGAAAGTTAACGAGCATAAATCCCATTTACTTATGAGTGTCACTGACTTGGAAAAATTGGGAGCTGCCATGGCTGATCCCGTTGCTACTGAATGGGATAAAAAGAATAATTGCCAAGATACCGTTTATAAAATTGAGCTTGTTGATTAAAAATGAATACTCTTATCGTTTCCACTAAGTTAATTGTCTACAAGTTTGAGAGGTTGACGCTAAAGAATTATCAATCCTTCGGATGACCCACATGGACTTATATATCAAAGGACCCAATAGACGGAATAGACGTTTCTCTATTATTTATTAGACCCTGCTGTAACCAAGTTTGGTCTCAAATATTTTCAGTGGCAATCCAGTAGCTTCCATTGCACTTTTACATTTTTCTCCAACAGTTCCATAAACCTCGACAGTGAAATTATCACCAAGTTCTGCATGACCCTGTAAATATTCTCCTACAGGTGGATTTGCTAGATGAGCAAGGAAAGCCTCGTCATTTTTATAAACTTCGGACCAAACAAAACAAAGAGGATTTTCAGGATCTTGATCAAAAGTGTGGTGTAACATTCCTGGTTCAGATTCCTCCACTGCTTTATCAGTTTTGGCGGCGAGCAATAGATATTCTTGAACTTTATCTGGCTTAACTTGAATACGAGCAAGAAGAATGAAAGGCGTCTCAGTTCCAAACGACATTGAATTTATTCCAATTAAACAAACATAACTTATTTCTTATAAAGTTTTTGTTTCGAAATGTCGTGTGTCAGCAAGAACAATTATTAGTTAGGCAGTTAATAAGAAATTAGATATTCTCTCAAAGATTTTGAAAATTAAAATGAAAACAACTGCGATTGTTGGAGTTGCTGCTGCAGCGATAGGTCTTGTGGTCGGTTCACAACTTCCTAAATCTGGAACTGCTGGTTATGCAGTCATTACTGGAACAACAAAAAATAGAGAGGCCGCTAAAGAGTATTTCCAAAACATTAATCAATTTTCTAATGAATGTGGATTTACTACCCTAGTGCTTGATCGAAATACAGATATTCGAGAAGGAAATAAGAAAGGAGATGGTGGTCCTCTAACTGTTATTGCAAGACATCCAAAGGGGAAAGATGCAGCTATCAAATGCTATGAATCTGATGAATATCAAAGGCTAAAAGCAATTCGAGCACCTCATACCAATTGGAATTTCCGCATTACAGAGGGAAAGAAATAGAAAAAAGAGGGC
>CACFCB010000035.1 GCA_902564695.1 uncultured Prochlorococcus sp.
CAAGGGACGTTCCTGATGAAAGAGCCCTAGAAGCTGCTAACTGAATAATTGGTCCATCTGCTAAAGGATCACTATATGGAATGCCAAGCTCAATCATATCTGCACCACTTGATTGGAGTTCCAACAAAATTTTTGCTGTAGTTTCCAAATCAGGATCCCCAGCCATGAGAAATGGCATTAGTGCAATTCTTTTATCCTCTTTAATCTTTGAGAAAGATCTACTGATATTTGAATTTTTCAAAGTTCTAAGTCATTGGTATTTATCTTTTTTATCATCTTTGTTTACCTAAGAGTAAAAATCCATTGATACTTATTAACTTAATACTTAAATCTAGGTACTACCTTCTTTCTCAACGATTCTAATTAATTCTATTTTCTCTTCTTCTGTCATGGAATCAAACTTTTCTTTTATTTTTTCATCAGTCAACTTTTCATAAGCCTCTCTATATCTTTTACGTTGTTCCATAAAAGTCATATTCCCTGAAAAAACTCTAAAAAGGTAAGAACCTGTCCAAGCAAAAATAATTAAAATTAATATTAACTGAGCCCCAATACCTGCTGATATTGACTCAAATCCAAGTAATTGAAATACTTCGTACCCCAATCCTCCTAAAATAAAAACTATTAAACCTATTTGAAAAACCTTTGCCCTTGTCAAAATTTAAGACTCCCTTTTACCATTCATTCTTAAATTAAGAAAAGGTGAAAACAAAACAAGTCCTGGGAAAAATAAAAACACAAGCCCATATATGAAAAGTCTCTCAAACTTCCCCATAACATTCCATCTATTGTTCATCCAATAGAAAAGAAATAACGGAACAACTAATAAGTACAAAATGCCCAAAAATCCATAGGCAGATGTTGTGACCAAAGGACTAACGGAGGCTGTTATCCCTATAGCAAAAAAACACACTTTTGATAAACAAAACATGATGGGAGTGGGGGGACTTGAACCCCCACGGCCAAAAAGCGGCCAACAGATTTTAAGTCTGGTGCGTCTACCAATTCCGCCACACTCCCCTGTGATAGCAAGTATTTTTTATTTACTATAGTTAAACTCTAGGGCATTTACATATTAGCGTAAATGTATGTGCTTGAATCAGTACTCTTTAGATTAGGCGCTAAAAGACATTCAATCATTTAATTAATCCCTCAAAACTGACCACTTAAGTGTTTCACCTGAATGAAATGGTTTAACAAAATTATTAGGATCACCTTCTAAGCCAACATCAAACATTTCTGGTACTGAAACATCTCTTTTGACTAAAGTGATACTCTCTCTGTTCTGTGGTAATCCATAAAACCTTGCACCATTGATACTTGCAAAAGCTTCAAAATTATCTAAAGCCTGCTCTTCTTCAAAAACTGTTAAATAACTTTCCAACGCAAAAGGAGCATTAAATATACCTGCACATCCACATGAACTTTCCTTAAATTTACGAGTATGAGGAGCTGAATCTGTCCCAAGAAAAAAACAGGCTTTACCACTTGTAGCAGCTCGCCTTAAAGCTATTCGATGGATCTCACGTTTTGCTGTTGGTAAACAATAAAAATCACTACGTAGTCCTCCAAGAAACATTGCAT
Organism: uncultured Prochlorococcus sp.; assembly: GCA_902564695.1. Classification (GTDB taxonomy): domain Bacteria; phylum Cyanobacteriota; class Cyanobacteriia; order PCC-6307; family Cyanobiaceae; genus Prochlorococcus_B. Next base: position 1,585 of record CACFCB010000035.1, read on the forward strand.
TCCGATTGATATGTAAATGATGAGGTGTAATTGTAGCTGCGATGTCACACTTATTGTTCTCTACAAAATCAATTGCATCTATTGTCGTGATATGTTCTAGAACAACTTTGAGGGATGGAAATCTTCGTAGCAAAGGTTTCAGATGACGCTCAATAAAAACTGCCTCTCTATCAAAAACATCAACATTTAAATCGTTAACCTCTCCATGTATCAATAATGGCATATTTATTCTTTCCATCGTCTCAAATATGTTGTCAATTTTACTTAGATCTGTTACTCCATACGAAGAATTAGTCGTCACATTAACAGGATAAAGTTTTGCTGCTTGAAAAATCCCTTCTATGAAACCTCTCTCTAATTCATCAGGAGACATATTATCTGTAAGATACGCTGTCATCAAAGGAGAGAAGGAACTCCCAGATGGTATAGATTGGACAATTCTTTTTTTATACTCTTTCGCTTGATTTAATGTTGTTACTGGTGGGTCGAGATTAGGCATTATAATCGCTCGACTAAACACATCAGCCGTATGGCTTACGACACCTTTAAGAATTTTTCCGTCTCTCAAATGTAAGTGCCAATCATCAGGCTTTAATAATGAGATTTGATTAACAGGCTCAATCACAGGATTCTAGCTTTTCGATTTCTATCTTACGTAACCTTGATTTATAAGTCTTCAATTATCAATTCAAAGGCTAAGATATTAAAATAATACCAAAAAGACATATAAAAAATTGCTTCACTATTTTATTTCTGAATAAACCTACCAATTATGTCTTCTTTTGTGATTTCATTTTTAGAGCTTATTACTGGGATACTTTTACTTTTTAGTGGTGGTGAATTTTTTATTCAAGGATCAGTCGCACTAGCTTTGATACTTGGCATCCCACAATTAGTTATTGGCTTGACAATCGTTTCTCTTGGGACAAGTGCACCTGAACTCTTCGTGAGCCTAAATTCCTCTTTAACAGGGTTTGATAGTCTTGCCCTAAGCAATATAGTTGGTAGTAATATTTTTAATGTATTAGTAGTACTTGGTGGTAGCGCTTTATTACAACCTTTAAAAGTAGAAAGTCGTCTTGTTAAAAGAGATATTCCTCTTCTTTTAGGAGTATCAACGGCAACATGGGGAATGGCTTCTTCAAAGTTAATAACTTGGCAATTTGGAGTAGCTTTGATAGTTGCGTTGATAATTAATACAATATGGGAGATTCGAACTGCAAGTGAGGAGCCTCAAAAGATACAAGAAGCTGAGCCAGAAATTAATGCAGATAAAGATTCATCAAGTTTGTTCAATGCTACTGCAAAGTTATTAGGGGGTATTTTGTTACTTACTTTTGGTTCTCGACTTTTAATCAAAGGAGCATCCACAATTGCAGTTTTATTTGGAGTAAGTGAAGCAATTATTGGGTTAACTATAGTTTCTCTTGGTACCTCCTTACCAGAGTTAATCACCTCTTTAGTAGCAACTATTCGTGGTCAAACTGATTTAGCAATAGGAAATGTAATTGGAAGTTGTTTATTAAATCAACTACTAGTTTTAAGTAGTTGTGCTATACTATCAGGACAAACTGGTTTAGTTGTAGAGAATTTGTTAAGGACAAAAGATATCCCCATAATGGTAATCACAACACTAGCTTGTATGCCAATCTTTTGGACGAAAGGGATAATAAGTAGAGGTGAAGGTGGTGTTTTATTAGGTTTATATATGCTTTATCTCGCAGATAAAATTATACCCTTAACTTTTCCATCTCTACATTCAGAATTCAAAGAATTAGTATTTTTAGCAATAACATTATCTACCATAATAATTATATTTAAAACAATTAAGTATTGGTTTAGAATAAAAGATATTTCAAATTAAACAAGTTTTATAAATCATCTCATAGTCACAAATTCCTCAGCTATTGTTGGGTGTAATGCCATTGTATTATCAAAATCAGTTTTTTTAGCCCCCAACAATAGTGAGATCGAAGCCATTTGAATAATTTCAGATGCATTTTCGCCAATCATATGGCAACCCAAAACTTTATTATTATTTTTCTCGACAACCAGCTTTAAAATACATTTAGATCCTTTCTTCGGTATAGATTTTGATAAAGGTCTAAAAATGGATCTATATATTTTGATTTTATCTTTACCTATTAATTCTTTAGCCTTTTCCTCAGTCATACCCACAGAGGCAATTTCAGGTTGACTAAATACAGCATAAGGGACTAAATCATAATTGACATTACGATTAATATTTCCATAAATCCTATCAGCAAAGCTTCTACCCTCATCTATTGCTATGGGTGTAAGATTGATTCTATTAGTTACATCCCCAATAGCAAAGATATTAGAAATATTAGTTTTATTTTCATTATTAACTGTAATTTTATTATTACTAATTTTTACTCCTGATTGATCTAATCTTAATCCCTCTAAAAATGGTTCTCTACCAGTAGCAAAGAGCAAGCCATTTGAATCAAACTTTTCATCTGAAGTTGTTCTAATAATTAATTCTCCTGGTTTTCCTTTTATTGAACAAATATTCTCACCAAATCTTAATTTAATTCCTTTTGTTTTCATTGCTTCAGATAATGCAGAAGAAAGTTCACCATCAAATCCTCTTAATAAATTTTGACCTCTTATTAATTGAGTAACCTCAACTCCTAATCCTTGCAATATACATGCAAATTCGCAAGCAATATAACCTGCACCAACAATTAATATTTTATTTGGAAATTTTTCTAGAAGGAACATATCATCACTTGTCCAACCAAAATGAGCTCCCTCAATACTTGGTCTTTTGGGTCTACCTCCAACTGCAATGAGAATTTTTTCTCCATAAAGTTCATTTAAAATTTCTCCATTTCTTCTGTTTTTAACAACAATACAATTTGAATTTTTGAACTCTCCCCAACCTTTCAGTAGCTGAACATTAGATTTTAATAGAAATTCTTCATGCAATTCATTCAACCTTTGCACTTCCTTCTTAACATTCGCTAGTAAAGTCTTTGAATTGATTTTTAAATTATCAAAACCAAATCCATAAGACGGTGAATATGAGATACTTTCGCTCAATGAAGAGCCATATACTAATAATTTTTTTGGGACACAACCTCTAATCACACAGGTCCCTCCAACAAGATCACCTTCGACGATTGCGACAGAAGCTCCATAACTTGCAGCCTTCTTCGCCGCAGCCAAGCCACCTGACCCTGCACCGATGACAATTAAATCAAAAGACCTTTTCAATTTTGGTACCTAGTATTATTTCCATATTCTCATTCAAATAAATGGATTCAGCCAAAAATGCAATGAGTTGGGAGGAATTAGCAATATATGCTGCTGATCCGATTAATCGAATAAATGGACCGACTAATTCGTATTCTTCACTACGTCTATTTAACAAAAATGAATCTGAGGCAGTAATTACCTTCTACAGAGACAATCATGCCTGGTGTCCATATTGCCAAAAGGTTTGGCTTTGGTTAGAGCTAAAGAGAATTCCATATCACGTAAAAAAAATTACAATGCGTTGCTATGGAAGTAAAGAAAAGTGGTATTTAAAAAAAGTCCCTTCAGGAATGCTACCTGCAATAGAAATTCAAAATCATGTAATAACTGAGAGTGATAATATCCTATTTCTTTTGGAAGAAATCTATGGTCCTTTGGGCCAATCTTTAAATGAAGAGAACGTTTTAAATCATAGAAGACTTGAAAGAGAATTATTCTCGTCATGGTGTAATTGGCTATGTCATTACTCTCCTTTCCAAATTCAAGAAAATAAAAGAAAAGAAAATTTTACAAATGTTGCAAAAAAATTTGAAAAAGAATTGCAAAAAAATTCCTCTGGATGGCTAACTCCAGTCTCAACAAAAAATGGCGATAATCCTGGATCAGGAGATGTGATCTTTATTCCCTATATAGAGAGAATGAATGCCTCACTTGCTTATTACAAAGGATATTCATTAAGAGAAGAGCATCCATCAATAGATAAATGGCTTACAAATCTTGAAAAACTCGATGAATACAGAGGTACTCAAGGTGATTTCCATACTCATGCTCACGATTTACCTCCTCAAATGGGAGGTTGTTTCACAAATTCAAATTCAAAACAACAGATTTTTGCAAACAAGATTGATACTGGAATCGGATTAGGAAATTTAGAATTAGCAGAATTTAAAACAAGCCCATCATTAACAAAGGAATTCATTGCCATTGCTTTAGAAAGAGTTATTAAACATAAAAAAAGAATCATTGAGGTAAATCCAATACAAAATAAATTTGACCAGCCACTTAGAGCTTCATTGACTTCAATGATTTCAGGCTTTGATTTCTCTCCAGAAAAAAATAGTGCTTCTGCAATTCGCTACCTTCGAGATAGGATTTCAGTCCCAAGAGATATGCCTGTTTTATCCGCGAGATTATTTAGACAATCGCTTGAACGTACAGCAAGAATTGACGGTATAGAGCTAGGTCCAGAAATACCCGTTAATCACAGACTAGATCAAAATCCCAAACAATTTAATTAAATAGATTAACTTTACTAAACAAAATGAAATTGCAATTTTGATACTCAACGACGTTTCCTAGAATCAATTTGAAGGAGATCCTTAACCTTTTGGACTTGACTTGCTAATTGTGGCTCACTAGATAATTTCTTTTCCACTTGCTCTATTGCATACATAACTGTTGTGTGATCTTTACCTCCAAAAGATTCTCCGATACGAGGAAGACTTAAATCTGTACCATGACGCATTAGATACATGCCAACTTGTCTTGCCTGACTAACAGGTCTACGTCTACTTGCACTTCGCATCTCTTCCTCTGTAACACCAAAAACCTCAGCCACTTTCTCCATAACTTGCTTAGGATTAACTTCAACGCCTTGTCCAGTCGGGTCCAGCATAGGAGCGACAGATTCCACTGTCATAGGCAACCCTGTGATGGATGCGAATGCCACAGCACGTGTGAATGCACCCTCTAACTCTCTAATATTAGAAGTGAATCTCCCAGCTATAAACTGAATTAAATCTCTAGGTAAACGCATCCTTTCATATTCAGCTTTCTTTTGCAGTATTGCCATTCTCGTTTCTAAATCTGGAGCTTGTATATCTGCTATTAGACCCATTGAAAATCTTGAGATTAATCTCTCTTGTAATCGAGGTATTTGACTAGGAGGTCTATCGCTTGTCAGAACAATTTGCCTCCCTGCCTCATGCAAAGCATTAAAAGTATGAAAAAACTCTTCCTGCGTATATTCTTTACCCTCGATAAATTGAATATCGTCAACCAATATCAAATCAGCTTCTCGATATCTATTTCTAAAAGCTTGCATCCCATCTTTTCTAATCGCAACAATTAAATCATTTGTAAAAGTCTCTGTAGAAACATATGCAACCTTTGCATTTGGATCTATTTCCAATCGGTAATGACCAATTGATTGCATGAGATGGGTTTTACCTAAACCAACTCCTCCACATATAAATAATGGATTAAACTCTCGTCCTGGAGATTCAGCTACTGCCATAGCTGCTGCATGAGCCATTCGACTATTAGGGCCGACAACAAACCTATTAAAGACATATCTAAGATTTAAACCTGGTAAAAACTTTTTCCCTGGGGTCTGGTTAGATCTACCATCATTTTTGTCTCTGCTAGTACTCGAATTAGTATTATTTGTATTTGAAATTGTTTTTTTCTTATTTTTTTTGCTTGCCTGATATTCCTCTTTAACTTTTATATATACCTTAACTGGATTGCCATAGATCTCGGTTGCAATCTCCTCAATTGTCTGACAATAATTTTTTCTTAGCCAATCACTTGAGAAGCTATTGGGAGCAATCAAAGTCAAACAATCATCTTTGAAATCAAAAAATTCAGCAGGTCGTATCCATGTTTCATATGAAGGCTTGCTTAAATTTTCCTGTAATAGTTGCTGAACCTTCGTCCATAGCTCATTCCGAGTTGGCACCGGCGTTACCTAATGGATTACGAATCTAAGCCCAAAACTTAGAAAGGTCATTATTAAATTTGGGAATCCAGTTCTATAAATATTTTAACTAAACTATAGGAAAGCAATTACCACAAAGTATCAGACTAATAAAAAGCAAGGAATTTTTTTTTACAGAACAAAAATTAATTAAATGCAATGATAGTTAACTTAAACTGCTTGTGAGAATACGAAGGTACAAATTAAAACATATGAATTTGGTTAAAAACAAACGAACAAAACTTAAAATTTTTCACAAAAATAATAAACCAACCCTCATTTTAATGACAAGATGGCATGGCATCAATCGATGTAAAAGCCGTTTATCTAAAGAAATAGGCGCTATTCAAGCAGCGAAAATCCAAGAGAAACTTACATCCCATACTATTGCAGTAGCTAAAAAAATTGAAAAAGAAGGTCTTGCAGAGGTAAAAGTTGCCATTGATGGAATTGGAATTAAGGCAGCGAAAAAATGGGCATCCTCAAAAGGAATCAAAGCAATAGCTGCTCAAGGAGCTGGAAGCCTCGGAACAAAAATGAAAAGACAATTTTTAATGACACATTACAAAAAGACTATTTCACAAAAAATTAAAAATCCTATTCTATTAATTGGAACTGATCTCCCCTCAATCTCATACTTTGATCTAACTCAAGCTATAGAAATACTAAAACATAAAGAAATGGTTTTAGGGCCATCTGATGACGGGGGTTATTGGCTTATTGGATTATCAAAAGGCCCTCTAAATCCTCTTTCCTATTGGCCTTTTTCTGGAATAAGTTGGGGAACTGATCAAGTATTTAAAGAAACAATCCAGTTAGCATCTTTAAATCAAATAGACTATCAATTACTACAAACAAAAAATGATCTAGATACTCTAGTAGATTTTTCGCCATGGTTAGATTACAAAAGATTCCAACTCTCAGCATCATCATACCAACTTTAAACGAGGCAAATAATCTCCCTCTTCTCTTGGCTGATTTAAAGGCATGGCCTTACAACTTAGATATAACAGTTGTTGATGGAGGAAGTACTGATTTAACTGTTTCAATAGCAAGAATACAAGGTCTTAAAGTTATCAAGAGTCTAAAATCAAATAGGGGTTATCAACTAAATATTGGTGCTGAAAACGCAAAAGGAGATTGGTTTTTGTTTTTACATGCAGATAGCAGGTTAGATCCAAAATGGATTCATAGGTTACTAATCATACTTAAGGAAAAGTCTTCAAATAAATTTGCATGGTACTTCGACTTTAAAATCAAGGACAATAATATTCAATTTAGAATATTAGAAATAGCCGTAGCATTGAGAAGTTATTTATTAAAGAGGCCTTATGGAGATCAAGGTCTTCTAATACATAAAAAACTTTATTTATCTTCAGGAGGTTTTTATCCTTTCGAGATAATGGAGGATCTAGATCTAATAACTAGGATTACAAAAACAAATAATTTAAAAAGAATTAAAGCAAATATTTATACTGATAGTAAAAGATGGATTAGTTCAAATATATTTAAACGTGCCATAAAAAATTTAAGATTGAGGAAAAAGTGGAGGCAAGGTTATAACATTGAAGCACTATCTAAAGATTACTATTCATAATTAAATCAGATTTTATTAATTTGAATACCAAAAGGCACATTTATTTCCTTTTGGTTCTAATGTCCAACCTTGTCTTTTATAAAAAGTAATCACATCAGAATCAGCAAATAAAGTTACTCTTTTAATCCCCTCTCTTTTTAAGTTTCTCATCAAATATGTCATAAGTTGTTTACCTAAACCAACTCCTTGATAAACAGGATTAATAGCTACGTCCCATATTGTTGCATCGATAATGCCATCCCCAGTACAACGTGCAAATCCAATTAATCTTGGGAATTTAGGATCATGTTGCCATAAACCAACTTTCAGCAAGCTATTATCAAGAGCTCTTTTTACTCTTCTAAGAGGCCTTCTCCCCCAGCCAACGGCCTGAAGGAGTTGCTCAAGTTCAATCAAATCAAAAGATTTTGAATCACTAAATACAAAGGGGGTTGGATTATTTCTAAAGAAAAATTGAGAAGCTTGTTGACCATATAAACTTATTAAAATTTCATTAGAAAGTGTATTTTGATTTTTCCATCCTGAATGGTCTAGTTTTTTTGATCCTAAATCAATCATAAATTAAAAGAATTATATTGTAGTAAGTCCTTTTTCTTGCAAATCCGCAAGTTGAGAATATAGTCCGCCAAGAGACCTCAACTCATTGTGAGTTCCTTCCTCTATTAACCTTCCTTTTTTCATTACAAGTATTCGATCAGAGGATTCTATTGTTGCTAGTCTATGAGCAATAACAAGTGCTGTCCTTTTTTCTAATAATCTATCAAGATCTCTTTGCAAAGTTGCCTCAGTTGATGGGTCCATAAAAGCAGTAGCTTCATCCATAATTAATACTTTTGGATCTCTTATTGCGACTCGAGCAATTGATAAAAGCTGTCTTTCTCCTGAAGAAAGATTCCCACCTCTTTCTCTTAAATAAGTTTCTAATCCATTTGGTAATTTTTTTAATAAGTTTTCAAGACCCAAGTCATAACAAATATCTTTTAGCTTCTTATCATTTATTGAAGAATCCAAACGAAGATTATCTGCAACGTTTCCGCTAAAGAGAAAAGTATCTTGCAAAACTACTCCAAGCTGTTTCCTTAATGACTCAATTGGTATATTTTTAATATTTTGACCATCAATATAGATATTTCCCTTTTGAGGTTCATACAGCCTGCATAATAATCTAATCAAAGTAGTTTTACCAGAGCCAGTTGGTCCAACGAGTGCAATATGTTCACCTGGCTGAATCTTAAAACTTAAGTCATTTATTATTGGTTCATCTTCTCTATAAAAAAAAACTTACTTTTTCAAATATAACTTCCCCAAAAACTTTATTTGATGGATTAATTAGTACTTTATTTTTAAATCTTGGGGAGTCATGATCATATATCTCTATTTTTTTCTCAAGTAATTCACTAATTCTTTCTACAGCTGTCAAACCACCCTGTATTTGTGTAAATCTCTCTGCCAACTGCCTTAGGGGTTCAAATAATCTTTGAGAATACAATATAAATGTAGTAAGAGTTCCTAATCCCATAGCCCCTGCTGTGACCATATAGCCACCTAAAGAAATAACTAAGGCAACAGCAGCTAATGATACCCACTCTATAAAGGCAGAAATAGCACTGTCATAAAAAATAGTTCCATTTACAGCGTTTTTATAATTTTTTCCAGTTATTGAGAAATTTTGACCATTTAAAGTTTGCCTTCTAAAC
>CACFCB010000036.1 GCA_902564695.1 uncultured Prochlorococcus sp.
TAAAGCCATTGCAATTATTATTGAAGCAAAAAACAATATAAAAATCTCTTTTAAACTCCATAAAATAAGTATGGAAATAAATAATGTTGAAATTAATAACCAGGGTGATTGTTTCAACTTGAATATCAGTTAATTAGTAAAACTTTTCGCGTACCTTTCGGCAAAACGCATGAATCTTTGAAATTCCTCTTCTGAATTCCAATTGAATGTTGACTGAACTCCATAGATATAGTTTTCTGAAATAGTTAGATCTATTTTACTTGTTGCCAGCTCACCTTCTTTGTCGATCAAATACATTTTTTGTATTGATTTGAAATTATTTAATGTTATTGTTGATGGTTTATTGAATTTATAGATAGCTTTACCTTTTTTTCCATCAAGATTTCTAAATAAACGTATTTCAGGAAGGTCTTTTTCATCTTCTCCTCTTATAAATTGAATAGATACTTTCTCATTATCTTTTGTCATTTACTTTTTAGATTTAATTGAATAGATATTTTCTTAAAAAGAATTATAGTGGATTGAGGTTCTCATTTAAGATTTTTTCTAAAGATAATTCTATGCTCAAACCACTAAGATCAATTGAATTTAAATTTCTGTTTTTTTGAAGCTCGTAGTCATAACATCGATCGTAATAATCAAGCATTGCTAAGCAAGCTTTTGACCAATTTTTTTCCTCTATAGCAACTATTGCTTCTTTCGTTCTAATAGGTCCTAATCTCTTACTTATTCTATTGACTGCATCTTTTAATTCACTTTGAGAGTTTTGACTATAAACACTGACTAAGTTATTTATCCTTTCATTCTCAGTTCTTAAGATTTCTAATATTGGTGCTTTTTTCATTTTTGTATGTAAGCCTATTGGAATTCGACATTTACCGAGATTAGAACTTTCTGCCTCTAGCCAGATTTCATTAGCATTGCTGCTATAAAATTCATCAATTTTTTCCGCGAGGCTATTTTCAAATTGTTGTGTTGAAGGTTGTGCTTTCATTCCTAATGAGCCAAAACTACTTCCTCTATGATTAGCGAGTCCTTCCAAATCAATAGAATATATACTTTTCGAATTTATCTGGTTAAGTAGATCGGTTTTTCCTGTACCTGTTTTTCCTCCTAAAAGTCTTAATGGTAAATCAGCCTCAAATTGATTTAATACCCATCTTCTATAACTTTTATATCCATCTTTTAATATATAAGTTTCAATACCATTTTTTCTTGCAAGCCAACCAAAAGCATTTGACCTCATCCCACCCCGCCAGCAATATATTCTCAATGATTTAGTTAATCCTGCTTTTTTCGAAACCGTGTCTGAAATTTGATCTACAAGATTTGTCGTTTTGGGTAATGTAAGTTTTAAACCTTTTAATATTGCTTTTAATCGGCCTTCTCTTTTATAGGTTTTTCCTATTAACTCTCTTTCCATATCAGTAAACAAAGGAATATTAATAGCACCTGGCCAATGTCCTTTAGAGAATTCAATAGGACTTCTAACATCAACAATTTGACTTGTTAAATTCCGAAAAACGGTTAACGGATAACTTGAATTGGTAGGTTTCTCTGACATAGTGTTAGTTCAATTGTCATTTTAGGCCGTTAGTTGAGCATGGCTGACGAAAAACTACATCCAAATAAGGAGAGTATAGAAGAGTTATTGGAGTCTTTTAGGGAAGCTCCAGAAAGAAAAAGGCTTACTATTATTCCTTCTTTGGAGAAACGAGTTGAGGAGCTTATTGCACTTGGTTCGTCTTTGATGACTGGTTTTGATTCTGATGAGGGTGATTGGGCTCCTGGTTTTATTTTGCAGCTCGTTAATAAAAATGATGAGGATTTTATAAAAAATAATCTTTCATGTAATGATTCTGCCTGGTTTACTGCTCCATCTGAAGTTGGTTTTAATTATTCTTCTTTACAGCAGTATTTATTAAATGAACACTATGAAGAGGCAGATCGCTTCACTAGTGCAAAACTTAGGGAGCTAGCGGGTGAGGAAGCTGTAAAAAGAGGATATGTTTATTTCTCTGAAGTTGAATCAATTCCTGTAATTGATTTAACCACTTTAGATAAATTATGGATCATTTATTCGAGAGGTAAATATGGATTTACAGTACAAGCAAAAATATTAGATTCCGTTGGTGGAAGGTATGACAAACTTTGGCCTAGAATTGGGTGGAAAAAAGATGGTATTTGGACTAGATATCCCAAAGCTTTTAATTGGTCAATTGAAGCTCCTAATGGTCATATGCCATTGGTGAATCAGTTAAGAGGAGTTCGACTTATGGATTCTTTGCTAAACCATCCTGCAATAATAGCTAGGCGACAATAATTTCTAATGTTAAATCTTTTAAAAAATAAGTATTTATGACTTAAATGTAAAACATATTTTTTTGCAGCTACAATATTATTAGGTCGAAGGATGAATTTAGAAAATTGTTTTAATTGATTTTGGAGTCTTCAACTAATTGGGCTGTATTTATTCATCCCTCTACTTTAAAACTAACATCCTTTATTCAAACTCTTGTAGAGCCTGTAATATGTAGTGAAACATCAAAAAAAATTGAGTTAGGGCTTCATGAAGCTCTAGTTAATGCAGTTGTACATGGGAATTTGTCTAATCCAAGTAAAGTTATTCGTGTTAGAAGAATCCTCACACCAAAATGGTTTATTTGGCAAATTCAAGATGAGGGAATTGGAATTGTTGAAAAAAAAAGAATAAGCTCTTTACCTCTTGAAGTTGATGAAATCAGAGGAAGAGGAATATATTTAATTCATCAATGTTTTGATGATGTTAGATGGAGCAGAAAAGGAAATAGGCTTCAATTATCACTTAAGAAATGATATTTAATGATTGATACACCCATCATCTTTTATTTCTTCTCGTATCCATAATATTGCCTGCTTAAGTAGATTTTCTATCTCTAATTCATCTCCATCATTAATTAATTGTGAAACTGCTGAAATAATTAATTCAGCGCTTCTCCTTTTCTTATTACCTCTAAATTTATGCCAAGAATAGTTATCAATACTGATTTCATTATGCAGTTCTTTGACGAGCATCTTTGTTCTTTCAGGCCAAATTGATTTATTTTGGTTCATTTTAAAAAAAGATTAATTAACACAGGGAGAATTTGGTCTATTCATTTATTGGTGAATTTTTAAAGAGGTTTGTTTGCTTTCCAGACTTTAGTCATGAAATGAGATTCAGATGATATTGATGAAAAGCCACTATTTTCTAATCTTAAATTTATGTCATCAATTATGTAATCTCTATAATAGGGTTCGTGAAATATTTTATGGAAGTTTTCCATTATTGAAGTGAATTTAGGAGAATCTTCTATTTGAATAGAGTCTGCAAGGATAAGAGTTCCTCCTGGCTCAAGTAATCTAATACATTCATTAAGAACATTTTGTCGAGCTTCTCTAGGGAGTTCGTGAAAAAGGAATACACATGTTAATGCTTGAAAACTGCTTGAGGGGAAAGGCATTTTTTCAGCATTTGCCTTGGTTAGTTGAACAATATCCCCACTTCTGGAGCTTAAATATTTACTTGCTTGTTTCAAATATGAGCCAGATAAATCAAGACCATAAAGTTCTACTTGTGGTAAAGCACTTTGTATTTGCTGAAGAGTCCTACCAGTTCCTGTTGCTATATCTAGTACCTTGGCTTTCTTAGAATTTTCAGAAATATATTTTTTCAAACCTCTTTTAAGAGGTGCTAAAATCCTTCTTCTCATAGAATCAGCAGTTCCATTAAAAAGAATCTCAACTTGTAAATCATAAATTTCTGCGGAATGTTCACTTAGGTATCCATCAGTTTGGTGATGAAAATTTTGTAAATAATAATTTGGGTAATCTTGTTCATTGATATGTTTAGGAATTTCTCTTGTTTTATTTTTTTTACGTCTTTCCCAAGTTGATGGCATATCAAGCCAAACAAGTGGATATTTTTTTGCCCATTCCAGCCATGGAGCTTCAAAAAGTTGAGATTTTGGATAAATACCTTCTTCTGCTTCTTTCCAGTCAATTCTCTCTAATTCTTCCATTGACCGTCTCACTTCTTTAATTAGATCTTGATCAATTGGAAATTTCCCTGGCGCAGCATCAGGTGCAAAAACTTCCATTAATTTTGTGCTCAACTCTTTATGAGCTAGTCCAGCAAGTGTTTTCCCCTGTTGAAGAGTGTGATATGCAATTTTTTTAAGGCTTGGCGCTGCCATGAACCATTTAAGAATTTTCTTATTATCTAACAGATTTAATTGATTAGTGACTTATTAATAGAAGAAATTTTAAGGTCTATGCACATTTAGAACATAAACCTTAAAAAATCAATTTAAATAAAAAAATTAACTTGATTTATGCGTCGTAGTACATAGTGAATTCGTGAGGATGAGGTCTTTGTCTTAGCTGTTGAACTTCTTCATATTTAAGGTCAATCCAGTTGTCAATAAAATCATTTGTAAAAACGCCACCTTCAGTTAAGTATTTGTTATCTGCTTTCAATGCTTCTAAAGCATCATTCAAGGAAGAAGGAACAGTGTCAATTTTAGACAATTCTTCTGCAGGTAGCTCAAAAAGATCAACATCTACTCCATCACCTGGATCTATTTGATTTTTGATTCCATCAATACCAGCCATCATCATTGCGGAAAAAGCAATGTATGGATTAGCTAGCGCATCACCAGACCTGAACTCAAGCCTCTTGGCTTTTGGACTTGGACCAGTTAAAGGAATTCTGACAGCTGCCGATCTATTACCTTGGGAATAAACTAGGTTTACTGGTGCTTCGAATCCCGGCACTAATCTTTTATAACTGTTGGTAGTTGGGTTAGTAAATGCAAGGAAAGAAGGCGCATGCTTAAGGATCCCACCGATATACCATTTAGCTGTTTGAGAGAGATTTGCATAAGTGCCCTCGCCATAAAATAAAGGCTGACCTCCTTTCCATAAACTTTGGTGCACATGCATTCCAGTTCCATTATCGTTAAAAACTGGTTTGGGCATAAATGTTGCTGTCTTTCCATATTTCTTGGCTACATTTCGAACTATATATTTGTAGATCATTACATTATCTGCAGCATTAATTAGGGGGGCAAATTTCATCCCTAATTCATGCTGTCCAGCCCCTGCAACTTCATGGTGATGTTTCTCAATAGGTATACCTAATTCACCCATTAAAAGAAGCATTTCTGATCTCATATCTTGTGCCGTATCATTTGGCGAGACTGGAAAATAACCTTCTTTTAATTGGATCTTGTATCCAAGGTTGCCACCTTCTTCAATTCTTCCTGTGTTCCAAGGAGCTTCTATGGTGTCAACGCTGTAGAAACTCCCACCTTCTCCTGAGTTATATCTAACATCATCAAAAATAAAGAATTCTGGCTCAGGACCGAAAAATGCAGCATCTGCAACACTGGTGCTACCCAAGTAATCTAATGCTTTTTGCGCCAAGGCTCTAGGACATCTGGCATATGGCTCTCCACTTCTTGGTTCTTGAATAGAACAAATCAAGCTAAGAGTTTTGTGACTATAAAAAGGATCAATCCAGCTAGTTGAAGCATCGGGAACCATAGCCATGTCCGATTCATTGATAGCTTTCCAACCTCTAATAGAAGAGCCATCGAAAGCTAGCCCTTCTGAAAAAGAGCTTTCTTCAATCAAATCTGAAGCAACTGTTAAATGCTGCCACTTACCATGTAGGTCAGCGAATTTTAAATCTATAAGCTCAATGCCTTCATCCTTAATTTGACGAAGAACATCCTGAGGGGTCTTGCTCATGGTGAATTTGATTTACAACTGAGTTAATTAATTATGAACGTAATAAGCGTTAGCTTCCCTTTTTGTATCAATGAGTACCTTTTTTGGACTTTTAATAGAATAATTCGATTATTTTTGTAACCTTTTTCGTTTTTTAGTGATTTTCTGGCAAATTCCTATTGCAATCCCTAAAAAAAACACCCAGACATTACCTATGGCTGTTTAGGCTCTGAAATATATCAGCTGATCTGTTTTCTTGACCACACAAACTCGTCCTTCTGTTGATAATCAACATCGTAAAGATTTTGGTCCAACTGTCTCCCCTGAAAGATTATTATTGGGGCCAGGTCCATCAAACGCAGATCCTGCAGTTCTGAAAGCGCTCTCTCAGCCGCCCATTGGTCATTTAGACCCTTTCTATGTAGATCTGATGGGTGAGGTGCAAGAGTTACTTAGATATGTATGGCAAACCAATAATCGATTAACTCTTCCAATGAGTGGTACTGGAAGTGCTGCAATGGAAGCTACTTTAGCTAATGTTGTGGAGCCCGAGGATAAGGTTCTTATTGCAATAAAAGGATATTTCGGACATCGACTTGCGGATATGGCAGGCAGATATAAAGCAAAAGTTGAAACTATTCACAAGGATTGGGGGACAGCATTTTCACTTGAAGAAATTGAAAGTGCCCTTAAAAAATATAAACCAACTGTTTTGGCCATTGTCCACGCTGAAACCTCAACAGGTGTTTGTCAACCTATGGAAGGAATTGGTGATTTATGTAGACAATATAATTGTTTATTATTGGTTGACACTGTAACTTCTTTGGGCGGAGTTCCACTCTACTTAGATGAGTGGAAAATAGATTTGGCCTATAGTTGTAGTCAGAAGGGTTTGAGTTGCCCTCCTGGATTGGGTCCTTTTTCAATGAATGAGAGAGCTGAAAATAAAATGATTAATAGAAAAGATAAGGTTCCAAATTGGTATCTAGATGTCTCGTTACTGAATAAATATTGGGGAAGTGATCGTGTCTATCATCACACTGCCCCTGTGAATATGAACTTTGGTATCCGAGAAGCTCTTAGATTATTAGCTAAGGAAGGTTTGGATGCTTCATGGGATAGGCATAGAAATAATGCAAAATCTCTATGGAATTCATTAGAAAATATGGGTCTAGAACTTCATGTTAAAGAAGAATTACGTTTGCCTACTCTTACAACTGTAAAAATACCTGAGGGAGTAGATGGTAAGGCTTTTACTAATCATTTACTTCAGAATTTTGGTGTTGAAATTGGTGGTGGGCTTGGTGATTTAGCTGGAAAAGTTTGGAGAATTGGTTTAATGGGATATAACTCAAATTCATCTAATGTTTCAAAAATAGTAAATATTTTTGAAACGGAACTACCTAAGTTTAGAAGTTAGTTATTTTCTGGATATATTTCTTTTATCTTTAAACCAATCTAATATTATTTTTCTTGATTCTTGTTCCATTATTCCTTTAGAAATCAACATATTGTGATGAGCACTTTTATGCTCGGATAGATTAATAGTTCCTCCTAGTGCTCCTCTTTTTTGGTCATCAGCCCCAAAAATAACTTGTCCCATTCTCGCCTGTATTAACGCACCTGCGCACATCGGACATGGTTCCAGATTTACTATCAAAGTACAGTCATTAAATCTCCAATCATTCTTAATCCAGGAGGCCTGTCTAAGAGCAACCAACTCAGCATGGCCCAAAGGGTCTTTCATTGTTTCTCTTCTATTACTGCCATAGCCTATGCATCTTCCTTTGCTATCCAGAACAACAGCTGCTATCGGAACTTCTCCTTCTTCTCCTACTAGTTTTGCTTTAGACAACAATCTTGTCATCCATTCAATTTTTGTTCGCTGACTAAGAAAGATTGGTTTCAACAATTTTTTAGATGTTTGGAGAATTATCAAATAAAATGGTTATTTACAGAGTAATCATTTTTATTGGTTTGAACTGGATCATCTCGTATCACAAATAGAGAATTATTTTCTTTGGACCCATTTGCTTCTCCACACAATTTTGATAGTCAATTGCGATCTTTACTTGAAGACGCTTCAAATGATCTTTGTGATTGGTTGGGTAATACTGATAGCCAAGGTCCAATACCTGAATCAATCAAACTTCCTGAGGTGTTTCCAAATAAAGAGGGCGTCTCAAACGAGGTTTTGTTGAAAGAACTTCAATTGTTAATGGAAAGTTCCTATAGACCATCTCATCCAGGTTCAATTGCCCATTTAGACCCCCCTCCTCTCTCAGTATCAATTGTTGGGGAGCTTATCTCTGCAGGTTTAAATAACAATCTTCTAGCAGAAGAATTATCACCTGGCTTGTCATCTTTGGAAAAACAACTTTGTGAATGGTTTAGTAAAAAATTAGGTCTTGGCCCTCTATCTGGAGGCGTAGCAGCCAGTGGAGGGAGCTTGAGTAATTTAATGGCCTTAGTTGTAGCAAGAAATTTGGCTGGTCTAGAAAGTGATCCAAGAGCTGTTTTTTTCGCAAGTGAAGATTCTCATGTTTCACTATTAAAAGCAATAAAAATTATGGGATTAAATCAGGATTCTCTGCAAAAAATACCCACCGATGAGAAAGGTAAATTGAAGATGTCTTTTTTATCTTCAATTTTTAAAAAAGTAAATTCTGAAGGGAGGAAATGTTTTGCTGTTGTTGCAACAGCAGGTACTACTGTTAGAGGAGCTATTGATCCACTTCTTGAAATAGGAACATTTTGCAAAAAGGAAAAGATTTGGTTTCATGTTGATGCTGCAGTTGGTGGCGTTTTTGGCCTTTCATCAACTACTTCAGAACTTTTAGAGGGAATTTCTTCTGCTAATTCAATAACTGTTAATCCTCAAAAAACTATTAGGTATTGCAAAAACTTCATCATTATTACTAGTAGCGAATAAAAATCATCTTTCTTCTGTTTTTTCTACTGGTTTGCCTTATGCCGAACCTCTTTCAGGTACTGATTATCATGGAGGAGAGGTTGGTATTCAAGGTACAAGATCTGCTGAGTCACTAAAGTTATGGCTAGGTTTGAGACAATTAGGTGAAGATGGAATAGAAAAGTTAATTTCGGAGTCTATTAAGCGAAGATGTTATTTAGAATCTTTAATTGATACATCAAAATTCAAAATAATATCAGGTCCATTGCATCTTTTAGCTATAACCCCACATAATTATAGTAATTCTCAGGCTTCTGATTGGTCAGTTGAAACGAGACATTTTCTTTTGAAAAATAAGTTTATGCTTTCTAGACCATGTTATGGAGGAAGATATTATTTAAAGGCAGTTTTAGGAAATCCAAATACGAAACTTGATGATTTAAAATGTTTAGCATGTTTTATTAATCAATCAATTAATTAAATTTGAGATGAATAAAGAATTTTTTAGTAAAAAGAATATTTTGGCTTTTTTAACTGCTTTGATATCAATTTTAATAGGATTAGTTTATCTAGCTTTGGTTTTTATTTTAGATTTTAGAGGTCCGATGAATCCTCCTCCTTCGGAGGCCTTGATCTCGGCGGTAGTTTTTTGAAATTATTTTCAACAAGTGGATCAATAACTCTTTCATATGCCCTTTTAATAAAACTTTTGAAATAGTCATCTCTTTTGTTTAAGTTATAGTGAAATTGGACAACTTCCTGTATGCCTCCATCTCCCCAATCTTGATTTTGTTGGAAAAAAGTTATAAAACTTGCTCCTGCAATTCTAGTCAACCAAGAGACACTGATTCCTTGAATTACTTTACTCACAATATATGTTGGCAATGATAAAGTTAATGTAGAACTTATAAGAGATACCCCACCTTTTACTAAACCCATTGTTGCAAGAATTCTCCCAACTGATATTGCTAAATTCTTTGCTCCATCCTTTGTTATTTCGACTCCATAAATATTTGCTATTTCCATTACCATTTGGGCATTAACCGCCGCGGCTGCAATCATATCTATTACTGGCAATGGTGTAATTATTAATGCTCCACTACTCAACCAACCATATTTATCAATACATTTTTTGGCTGAATTTCTTCTTTGCTTATCTAATAATTTCTTACCCTCTCTACCAAGATTACTACATTGAACTAGAATATTATCGGCGATTAATTCTTCACCTTCTTCATGTAATATATTAGCTAATCTTCTAATTAAACTATCAATTTCAGGTGGAGATTGATATGGCTTTTTTCCCGGAATCGCAATTGTTTGTGGCGACGCAGAGGTACAAACAATATCTTCTGGATTTATGAAATCATTGCATCTAGTATTAAGGATTTTAATTAATTGTCTTTCCTCGTTTTCGGCTCTTAAATCTATTTTGTTAAGAACAATTATAAGTCTTTTACCAATTTTATGTAAGTTCCGGATGGTGTTTATCTCTGCGGAACGAAGATCACCTTCAATTACAATTAACATTAGATCAGCGTTTCTTGCTTGAATTAAGGCATTTTTTTCTCTTTCTCTTCCCTCTCGTCCTGCTTCTAATATTCCAGGAGTATCTATGATTTTTATACCTCTTTTTAGCCCTTTAAGTCTTAGTCTGTATGATTGTTTGATTTTCGTAGAGCCCATTTCAGGGCTCACTACACCAACTATTTTTTTTAGCAAGGCTCTTATAAGG
>CACFCB010000037.1 GCA_902564695.1 uncultured Prochlorococcus sp.
ATGGCACTAACACTAAGTTTAATGAGATTTGGGAATTATTTGCTACTGGTTGAATAGCTAATTTTTTATGAAGTTCTTCTGCAAGTGGTTTTACCCATGTAGCTAGTTCACCTGGGCCATTTGAAACCAAGATAATTGCTAAAGGATCATTACTCATTTATGGATGAGTTTCAGTTTTGAAAAATGCGGATGGCGAGACTTGAACTCGCAAGGCCGAAGCCACATGTTCCTTAGACATGCGCGTATACCAATTCCGCCACATCCGCAATTAAACTCAGTTAATAACTAAGTTAGCCCTAATCATAATGCTAAACCTATTAAGCTTCTACTTAATGGGTTATAGAGTTGGGCACTAATACTGATACGATCCAGATGAGGACTGAATAATTTTGAATGCCCATAGGCAAACTGCTGATAGCTAATCGTGGCGAAATAGCTTTAAGAATTCTCCGAAGCTGTCGTGAGATGGGAATAGCAACAGTTGCTGTTTACAGTACTGTAGATAAAAATGCACTGCATGTTCAGTTAGCTGATGAGGCAGTATGCGTTGGAGATTCTCCAAGCAGTAAAAGCTATCTCAATGTTCCTAATATTTTAGCTGCAGCAACTTCAAGAAGAGTGGATGCAATCCACCCGGGATATGGTTTTTTAGCTGAAAATGATCGCTTTGCAGAGATTTGTGGAGACCATGGACTTATTTTTGTCGGTCCATCTCCCCATGCAATTCGTTCTATGGGTGATAAGTCAACGGCTAAAGCGACAATGCAAAAAGTGGGAGTCCCCACTGTCCCTGGAAGTGAGGGTTTGCTGGAAAGTGTTTCAGACGCATCCAGGCTTGCTTCTGAAATGGGTTATCCAGTAATGATTAAAGCCACTGCTGGAGGTGGTGGAAGAGGAATGCGTTTAGTTGAGCATGCTGATTCATTGGAGAATCTTTTTAAAGCTGCACAGGGAGAAGCAGAGGCTGCATTTGGTAATCCAGGTCTTTATATGGAGAAATTCATTGATCGTCCTAGACATGTAGAGGTTCAGATTCTTGCTGATCGTTTTGGAAATGTTGTTCACCTTGGAGAAAGAGACTGCTCGATTCAAAGACGCCATCAGAAATTATTGGAGGAATCACCAAGTCCAGCACTGGATGACCAATTAAGGGTCAAGATGGGAGAAGCAGCAGTTGCAGCAGCAAAAAGTATCAATTATGAGGGTGCCGGAACAGTTGAATTCCTTCTTGATAGGCAAGGAAATTTTTATTTTATGGAAATGAATACTCGTATACAAGTTGAGCATCCTGTGACTGAGTTAGTAACAGGTATGGATCTAATATCAGAGCAACTAAGTATAGCTGGAGGCGAAAAATTAAAATTTAGTCAGGAAGAAATCAAACTTGAGGGACATGCAATTGAATGTAGGATTAATGCAGAAGACCCTAGTCATAACTTTAGACCTTCTCCTGGAAAAATAACAGGTTGGTTGCCACCTGGAGGCCCAGGAGTCAGAGTAGATAGCCATGTTTATACAGGCTACGATATACCTCCTTTTTATGATTCTTTAATTGGTAAATTAATTGTTTGGGGAAGAGATAGGGAAGCCGCACTTAAGCGCATGGAAAGAGCTTTAAATGAATGTGCGGTTACAGGAATCACTACTACAATTGATTTTCATTTAAAGCTTTTGAAAAGAAAAGAATTTGTTAATGGCGATGTTCATACAAAATTTGTTGAACAAGAAATGTTGTAGAAAATGATCTTTGAATATCAAAAGATAATTTGTGTAAGTAAGCCTTGTTGACCAAGAAAAAGTTCACGAAAAAGACTCAAAAGACCTACCCAAATAATTGGTGTCACATCCACACCTCCTATTGGAGCAACAATCTTGCGGGTTGCAACTAAAATTGGTTCAGTAGGTATAAAGATAATTGGCCAGAAACCAGATCTTAGATTTATTTTTGGGTACCAAGTTAAAATAATTCGAATAAGAAATGCAAGAGTTAGAGAACCAATAGCAAATCCCATTAAAAAATGGATAACTGGGAGGCTTTTAATTAATAGAGGCATCACAAAGCTCAAAGCATTATTTAATAGATGGTATAAATCATCTCTCATTTCGTAAGATTACCGTGGTGTCGCATTAGAATTAGCTGAAATGGCTTTTCATTTATTAAATTTGTTCCTAACTGCTGGAGTTTCTAGCGAAGTTGCTACAAATTCTGCTGTTGGAATGATTGGTAGTTTTCTCGGAGCAGGAGCTTTAGTAGTCGCACCTGCTGCGGCTGCATTGATTTGGGTGAGTCGAAAAGATGCATTAAGTAGGTGACGCTAGTAATTACCTAAATTTGTCATAGACTGGTTTAACTAAGGTTGCATGACAACCTGAAAATCTTTATTTCAGAGGGCAAATTTGGTCAATGCCAGTCTAAATTGGGCCAGCATTGTTGGCATAGTTCTTGCTGTATGCGGAGCTGGCTTATATTTTCTAAGGTCTTTTAAGCCAGCTTTGGCAAGAGATTACGATGTGTTCTTTGCCGCAATAGGTTTACTTTGTGGTGGAATTCTGTTTTTTCAAGGTTGGCGTTTAGATCCAATTCTTCAGTTTGGTCAGTTTTTGCTCGCAGGAACAACTGTTTTCTTTGCTTATGAAAGTGTTCGATTAAGAGGAATTGCAACTGATCAAGCTCGTAGATCTTCCTATTTTGATGATGAGCCTGAGTTGCCAAGGTCAGCGAGAGGAGGACT
Source organism: uncultured Prochlorococcus sp. (assembly GCA_902564695.1). Taxonomy (GTDB): domain Bacteria; phylum Cyanobacteriota; class Cyanobacteriia; order PCC-6307; family Cyanobiaceae; genus Prochlorococcus_B. The sequence continues at coordinate 2,733 of CACFCB010000037.1, forward strand.
ATCTGATGGCGGATCTGTTCGATCATATGATCGTTTTGACGAATCTCAACCAATAAATAGAAGGTTTTCAGGTATTGAAGATTATCAAGAAGAATATTCAGATAACGAAAGTTATGGAAGACGTAGAACATCAAGAGCAGCAATCCCTGAACAGGCTGTGAGTAGAAGACCTAGCAATATGAGTTCTTCAGATGTTGATGATCTGCGTACAGAAAGAGATAGGAGAATGGAAAGATTTAGACCTTCAGAATCTTCTACTGATAGGACCTCGACTTTTGGAGATAGACGCACCAGTCGTCAAGAAACCAGAAGAGGAAGCCGTCCTTCTTCAGCTAGTGAAAAAATTTCAAGTCGCAGAAGAGCTGGTTCTTTAAATTCAGATAAACAACCCTCTGGCAGAACATCACCCAGAATAAATACCGATAATTTAAATAGATCTTCTACGAGAATGAATAAATCAACTAACAATAACAAGAATATTGAGGATGCAGCTTTTTCGAATGCTGATAAGGGATTTTCCAGATCAAGTAAAAGGCCAACAAAAAACTCCAGTTCAAATCCTTCTAGCCAAAGTTCTCCTTCAAAAAGTTCTTATTCTTCATCTCCTAGAAGAAATAGGCCAAGAGATAACAGTTCTAGATTTGATGATTAACATTAAGGGTTTGTTATTTTTGAAGTATTCCTGCCCATTCTAAAAAAGAAACCTTGCTGAGAGCTTCTATTAATAAGACGGCCATAAAACCAATCATCGCAAATCTCCCATTGATTCTCTCTGCATAATTGCTCCAGCCAAATTCAGGAATATCATTAGTTGTTGCGCTTGGAATAGCTTTTTGACTTTCTAAATCAGTGTTTTGTTGTTCTATTGACTGATTATCTAGGTTTTTTTCAGGATTTGAGTTCATAGAAATCAGTTAGTTCTCATTAAATTTGTAATTTGCAGCAGGCAATAATCTCCAGCCTTTATTTTCGGAGATTTCAAGCACATTCTCATGATAGTTCTTAAGGGTTGGCCTATGCCCAACGCTAATGCAAGCCATCTCGCGTTGGTTAAGAAGTTCATAAAGATGTTTTTCTGTATTTACATCTAATGCACTAGTGGCTTCATCTAAAACAACATATTTAGGTGAATTCAGCAAAAGTCTTGCAAAAGCAAGTCTTTGTTGCTCCCCTAAAGACAACAATCTTTGCCAATCTTGTTTGATATCTAAGTCAGGATATCTCTGGATTATTTGAGGCAGTTTGACTTCTTCTAAGACAGCTTTTAAATGATCATCGCTAAATCGAGTTTTATCTAATGGGTAACACAGTTGCTCTCTTAAGGAGCCAAGAGTCATATATGGTTTTTGTGGAATAAAAAGTAAATCACCATTTATTGGTGTTTGTATCTCTCCTGATTGTATTGCCCACAAACCGCTAATTGCTCTAAGTAGTGAGGTTTTACCGCATCCAGACGGACCAACCACGAGTAAACTTTGACCTGATCCTAAACTAAAGTTTAGATTATTAATTAAGAAATTATCTTTGCCAGGAGTCTTGATACTAACGTTTTTAAGAATAATCGAATCATTACTTTTTATTTCTGCTTTAAAATCATCAAATTGATTATCTTTTATCTCATTCATATTTGATTGGAATCCTTCAAGTCTGCCTATAGAAGCTGAAAATCTTGCTAATGCCTCAATTTTATAAATAATAAAAAATAATGATCCTTCAAGAAGGTTATAGTTTAAATTGGCCTGCTGAAAACTTCCATAATCCATTTCTCCACTAAGTATTGGACCTGCCAAAATAATAAAAGGAATAAATACACTTCCATAAATACCTGAACGTTGTAATACTCTTAACAAAGCTTCCCAGACTATTAGAAGATTAAAATTATCAACAACAGATTTTAATCTTCTACTGACTTCTTTCGCTTCTTGATTTTCACCAGAATAAAAAGCAATAGATTCTGCATTATTTCTTACATGAACAAGACCATAGCGAAAATCGGCTTCATATCTTAATTGATCATAATTTAATTTAAAAAGTTTTCTACTAGCAAAAAGAAGCAATGATGAAACCAATGTTGCATATACTATTAGGGCAAATGTTAATTCTTTGCTAATGCTTAATAGAATAAAAATGTTTAATGAAAATACTAATAATGAATCAAAAATATTTAATGATAGATCAATTGTTTGTGCTGTAAAGTCTCGAGCATCTTCTGTGATCCTTTGATCAGGATTGTCAATATTAGTTTCAGATTCATCATTAGGGTTCAAAATATAATAAGTACGATCATCTAAATAATCATTTATTAAACTTTTAGATAACCATTCTCTCCAAAGTAACTGAAGTTTTGCTGAAAAATAGAATTGAAAACTTCTAATTGGAAGAGCTGCTATAAAACAAATACCTAAAATCCATAAATTCTTATAACTTTCATTTTCGTTTTTTTGGATTAAGGCATTAGTTATATCTCTTACCAGAAAAGTAATTCCGGCATTAATTCCATTAACAGAAAGTAGCATTAGGATAATTAATCCTAATAAAAGCCATGGAAGCCATCTTCTTTGTCGTAATTGACCACGAATTGTTATAAATGAAAAAATTCCAAGTCCGAATAAGATTGAAATTATTATTCCGGAAGGACCATTCCAAATAATTTTTAGCGAATTTTGTACTCCGCCTAAAAATTGGTTTGTTATTTCAGGTGCTAAATTACTTAACAGGCTCATCAAACCTGTTAATAAAAACAGAACTATTCCTCCTACACAAAATAATAGAGCTATTAATAAATATACAAATAGCCATCCATTGTTTTTTGTGTAAGGAAGAAAATATGGCTGAGTAAGCTTTCTTAATTTAATGAGCTGGCTTACTAGTCCTTTTTGGGCTTTAGAAATTGATGAGGTCATATTAATTTGATTATTCCAAAGTCGAAGACTTCATGATTGGTAATTAGCTTAGCTTCATTTATTAAAGTAAAAGTGCATGCTTTTTTTTTAAAGCTAACACTAGTAATAAAGATTTAGTTGGATATATTAGCTAAACCTAAAAGTGTTTTTAATGATGTTGGAATTGGAAGTGAAGAAATTAGCTGCATATCAAAAGCATGAACAGCAGGAATGGTTTGGTCTAAAATCCAAATAACTAAAAATGGAGAATTTAAAATGATTTGCCATTGCCATTTGTAAGTCAATATTGACCAAATTCTTTTTATAATTGCTTGCTGTTGCTCACTGAGGTTTGACAATAAGTCTTGAACATTTGAATTTACTCGGTAAATAAAGCTTTTTTTATTTACAGCAGATTTAGAATCCATTTAACTCTATTCATTGGATATGTTTATAGCGCATTCTTGGGCGAAGATGAGTGAATAACTAAGCCAGTAGGACAATCGTGCTGTGTGATTGGATTGGAAATGATTAAAATTATTTATTTATCCTGGAGGCCAATTTAATTTTCTGCCTCCAATTATATGAATATGCAAATGAAAAACTGTTTGTCCAGCTTCTTCGCCTGTATTTATAACTGTTCTCCAGCTCTCTAGACCGCAAGAATTAGCAATTTCGCGAGCTTTTAAAAGCAAGTGACCAAGTAATACTTGATCTTCTTTTTTTATTTGATTCAGGCTTGGAATACGTTTTCTAGGGATTATTAGAATATGAGTAGGAGCTTGTGGAGTTATATCTTTAAAAGCTAAGCATTTATCATCACTAAAAACCTCATCACAAGGAATCTCACCAGAAATGATTTTATCGAAAATTGTTTTCATATTATAAAAATTTGAGGAAAGAGCAGTAAATTTAATGTGATTTTTATATCAAAGAGTTGAAAATAAGTTTTTCAACTCTTTACTTTTATCACATCATTTTCATTGAAATCATTTTCATTTAATTGTTTTTTAAGTTCCCCTTCATCAGTTACTTTATCCACAAAACAAACACCATTTAAGTGGTCTATTTCATGTTGAATACATCTTGCCATTAGACCATCTGCATTCATTTTCTTGGGTCTTCCCATTTCATCCCTATAGCTTAATTTGATTGATGAAGGTCGTAGAACATTTAGATAAACACCAGGAATACTTAAGCAACCTTCTTCATAAGTTTCTAAACTTGCACTTGAAGAAATGATCTCAGGATTTATAAATACATTTGGTGGAATATTTGGATCTTCAAAATTTAAATCAATAACTAGAAGCCTTTTTTGTATTCCAACTTGAGGAGCAGCTAAACCAATTCCTTTGGCAGAATACATAGTTATTAGCATATCTTTAGCTAACTTTCGAATTGAGTCATCAACTTTGACGATACGATTGGCTGGAGTTCTTAAAGTTTCGTGACCAAGCTTGTACACCTTCAATGGAGGATTTTTGACAGCTTCTTTCGAAACTGCAATTGAAGGCTTCTTCTTTTCTGCATTTTTTGCAAGTTGAGCAAAACTGCCAGCCAAAGGAGTCTTAAAAACAACAACATTTATACTTTACTTTGTTTTAAGTTCTATGAGTGCATTCATCATTGACTCTCAACATCAAAGACCAATTTAATAATGAGAATTTTGGATGCTGAGAAAGTCTATGGTGAAACTCCGATACTTAAAGAGCCTCGGGTAATAGGAGACTGGGTTTTATGGTTAGAACAAAGACCTTGCGAAAAGGGACGAACCACAGCTTTAATTAGACCTTGGCGACAAAAAGATTCAGTACCTCAGGAGTTAACTCCTTTTCCAATTGACCTTAGGACTAAGCTTCATGGCTATGGAGGTGAACCTTTAACAGTTGCTCAATGTGGTTCAGATCTTTTATTAACTTGGATAGACAATTGCGATAATTGTTTATGGATGAGATATTGGTCTTTTGGAAAGAAAAATAATGAATCTTCATCTTTTAAATTAATACCAAAAACAAAATCAATTTGTTTATCAAAAAAAGATAATTATTTTCTTGCAGGTGGAGTAATTGATGTGGATAAAAATATTTGGATTGGAATAATGGAAAATAATAGTAGAGATTATATAGTGTATTTTTCTTTAGATGAAACTCATCAAAATCCGAAATTTATCTATTCTTCCGATGGTTTTTTGGGGTATCTTGCTTTGAATTCTAAAGGAAATAAGTTGGCATGGATTGAATGGAATAAAAGTGTAATGCCTTGGGATTCGAATGAGTTGAAATTGGCTTACTTGAATGACCAGGAAGATATTAAAAATATAGTATCTATCAATAGTCAATATCTTAAATATAATGGAAAAATATCATTTTTTAATCCTATATGGTCCGTTAACGGAGATCTTTATGTTGCTGAAGATAGCAGTGGCTGGTGGAATATTACACAGATTAGAGTAGGTGAAAATAATAACTCAATTATTATCTATCAAAATAAATGGACTATTCAAGCTGAGGTTGCTTTCCCTCAATGGGTTCTTGGAATGTCGAGCTTTGCTTGTATTGAAAATTATGTTGTTGGAACTTTCGCTAAAGAAGGTGTTTGGAGATTAGCTCTCTTTCAGGAAAATGGATCTATTAGCATCATTGATCAACCTTTTCACGATTTATCTGCGCTTAAGTCTTTTCAAAATAGACTTGTTGCAATTGCAAGTAGCTCATTAATTGGTGAAGGAATTTTTGAAATAGATTTATCAGATCTCACTTGGGATCATACACCTGCTTGCTCCAGTAGTTTGGACATCAAAGATATTAGTACTGGAGAATCATTTTGGTTCGTGGGAGCAAACGAAGACAAGGTTCATTCTTGGTATTATCCACCTCTTGAATGTGATATCACACCTCCACCTTTGATAGTTAAAAGTCATAGTGGACCAACGGGTATGGCAAGTTGTGGATTAGATATGGAAGTGCAATTTTGGACTTCAAGAGGCTGGGCTTTAGTAGATGTCAATTATGGAGGATCTACTGGTTTTGGAAGGAAATATAGGGATCGCTTAAGAGGAAATTGGGGAAAAGTAGATGTGATCGATTGTACAAAAGCTGCTCAGAAGTTAATTAATATTGGTAAGGCTAATAAACAATTTATAGCTATGATTGGCAGTAGTGCTTCTGGTTTTACTGCTTTAAGCTGCTTGTCTTCGACTAATATTTTTAAGGTTGCAGCATGTAAATATCCTGTTACTGATTTAATTAGCATGGCTATTTCAACGCATAGATTTGAGCAATTTTATTTGGATTATTTAATAGGGAATCTGGAATCTGATCATCTTAATTACATTCAAAGATCACCAATTAAAAATGTTAATAAAATCAATGTTCCTTTGATTTTATTTCATGGATTAAGAGATCAAGTAATATCATTTGAACAATCTATAGAAATTAAAGATAAATTAGTAAGAAATAAAATTCCAGTTGACATAAATTTATTTGAAAATGAAGGCCATGGATTTAAGGATGGAAAAGTAAAGATTGATGTTTTAAAAAAAACTGAAGCTTTTTTCAGAAAATATCTAAATATTTAAGAATTATTTTTTAAAAAATAAATTATTGATTTTAATTCTTCTACAAAAACATCAATTTCTGAAGGAGTAGATATAAAGCTTAAGCTTGCCCTTGCAGTGCTCTTTAAGCCATAGAATCGATGAAGTGGTTGACAACAATGATGGCCGCTTCTTATACAAATTCCACTATTATCAAGTAATTCTGCAATGTCATTAGAGTGTATCCCTTTGATAAAAAAAGTTGCCAGTGGACCTCTATTAGGCTGATAGATTGGATGAGGTCCAAGTATTTTTAAATCATTAATTTGTTCTAATTTTTCAAAAAGATATTTTGTCAATTCTTTTTCATAATCTTGAATTTCTTTTAACCCTATTGATTGTAAATAATTAAGAGCTGCTCCCATAGCAATGGCCTCTCCAATTGCTGGAGTACCTGCTTCAAATTTGTGTGGCAAGTCAGCCCAAGTGCTTTTATCCTTAAAAACTTCATTAATCATTTCTCCTCCACCGAGAAAAGGAGGTATTTTTTCTAGAATCTGTTCTCTGCCCCATAAAAAACCTATTCCTGTAGGCCCACAAAGTTTGTGAGAAGATCCAGCTAGAAAATCAACATCTAGTTCTTTAATATCTAGAGGTTTATGTGCAAGACTTTGGCAAGCATCTAAAAGTACTAAGCTTCCATTTCGATGTGCGAGATGTGTAATTTCTTCAATTGGATTACAACAACCCAACGTATTACTCACATGAACAATGCTAACTAATTTAGTTCTATGACTCAACTTTTTCTTAAAATCATCAATATCTAATTCTCCATTATTATTGATATTAATATAATTAAGATTGCATTTTTTTTGTTTAGCTATTATTTGCCAAGGAACAATATTGCTGTGATGCTCCATTAAACTAATTAATATTTCATCACCTTGTTTAAGTTCAAAATTACCCCAAGTATAACCGACGAGATTGATAGCTTCTGTAGCATTTCGCGTGAATATAATTTCTTTTGAATTCTTACTATTTATAAAATCTGCTGTTAACTTTCTTGCTTTTTCAAATTCTTCTGTAGCAATAGCACTCAGCTGATGAGCTCCTCTATGAACATTTGC
>CACFCB010000038.1 GCA_902564695.1 uncultured Prochlorococcus sp.
ATTTACTTAGACAGACCCTATTTAATATAAAAAAACTGTTTCCTCTTAGACAAAGAAAAATACCGCTTTACAAAGATAGAACTTGTCTTAACTATTCAATAGGAAGATGTCCAGGCGTTTGTCAAGAAGAAATAAGTTCAGAAGATTATAAAAATACACTAAAACGAGTTGAAATGATATTTCAAGGTAGAACTGAAGAATTGAGACTATTATTAGAAAAACAGATGCATTCTTTTTCAGAGTCATTGAAGTTTGAGGAAGCTGGATCTATCAGAGATCAGCTAAAAGGTATAGATAGATTGTATGAATCTCAAAAGATGATTATTCCTGATTCATCTGTATGCAGAGATATAATCGCATTGGCATCAGAAGAGAATATTTCCTCTATTCAAATTTTTCAAATGCGCTCAGGTAAATTAATTGGAAGACTTGGATATTTCTCAGATAATAATAATCTCAGTACTTCTCAAATACTTCAAAAAGTTTTAGAAAATCACTACTCAAATGTGGATCCGATTGAAATACCTTCAGAAATATTAGTTCAACATCAATTACAAAATACAGATATAATATCGGATTGGCTAAGTGAATTAAAAAAGCAAAAAGTTAATATAACAATCCCAAAAAGATCTAAGAAGGCGGAAATTATAAAATTAGTAGAAAAGAATGCAAATATGGAGTTGCAAAGAATTAGACAATCTCATGATAAAAATTTAGTTGAGCTTGACGATTTAAGCAATATACTTGAGTTAGTAAGAATTCCAAAAAGAATTGAATGTTATGATATTAGTCATATTCAAGGTAGTGATGCTGTCGCTTCTCAGGTAGTATTTATTGATGGTATTGCCGCTAGGCAACATTACAGAAAATATAAAATTAAAAGTTCAAATATAAAACTAGGACATAGTGACGATTTCGAATCAATGGCTGAAGTTATTACTAGGAGATTTAAAAGATGGGCTCGTTATAAAGATGATGGAGGTGATATGAATAAACTATCAAGTAATGAATCTAGTGTTTTAGACAAGGATAATTTGAATGATTGGCCTGATTTAGTTGTAATAGATGGAGGTAAAGGGCAATTAAGTTCGGTATTAAAGGCTTTAAAAGAGTTGAATCTAGATCAAAATATAAATCTCATATCTTTAGCCAAGAAGAAAGAAGAGATATTTATTCCAAATGTTAAACAATCATTAGACACTGACCCTAATCAACCTGGAATGCTTTTGTTAAGAAGACTTAGAGATGAAGCTCATAGGTTTGCAATTACCTTTCACAGACAAAAAAGAAGTCAACGTATGAAACGCTCTCAATTAAATGAGATACCCGGATTGGGACCACAAAGAATCAAATTATTATTGGAGCATTTTAGATCAATAGAGGCTATTCAAATGGCATCTCTTTCCGAACTTTCATCAGCACCAGGCTTAGGATCATCTACTGCTGGTGTTATTCGAAATTATTTTCACCCAAATGAAAATAAATAATCTATTGATAAATTATTAACGACAATGGGACAGTTAAACTTTATTATAGTAATGTATAGAGTGATATGAAGGTACGAAACATTTTATAGAATATGATTTTTTCACCAGAGACATATTTATGGTTTAAATCTTTTCATATTATCGGCGTAGTTGTTTGGTTCGCGGGCTTATTTTACTTAGTCAGATTATTTATTTATCATGTAGAAGTCCAGAATGAAAAAGAAGAAATAAGAGATGTATTTAATAAGCAATATACATTAATGGAAAAAAGACTAGCTAATATTATAACAACTCCTGGTATGATTTTAGCTGTCATTATGGCATCTGGATTATTATATATGCAGCCTGTATATCTTACACAAACATGGATGCAGATTAAATTATTGTTTGTCGCCTTTTTACTTATTTATCATTTTTATTGCTATAAAATCATGAACGAATTAACTAATAATCAATATAATTATAGTGGACAGCAACTCCGTGCTTTGAATGAGTTGCCTACACTATTATTAGTAGTTGTTGTAATGCTTGTTGTATTTAAAAACCAGTTTCCAACTAGTGCAGCAAGTTGGTTGATATTTGGTTTAATTCTCTTTATGGCCGCAAGTATACAGTTTTATGCTAAATGGAGAAGAAATAGGAAACAATTCACTTAGTTAGTATGTCTGATATTGATTCTACTGAATTAATTAACATAATTAAATCAATTACTAAGAATAGTTGTCCAAATTCTATCAACTTTCACATGCATTCAACATTTAGTGATGGAAGTTTGACTGCTAAACAAATTTATTACCAAGCAATTGAATTAAATATTGATCATTATGCAATTACAGATCATCATTCAGTTAATGCATATATTGAATTAAGCAAAATTAACGACTCTATATATAAGGAGAGATCAAATTTTCCTAAACTTTGGACTGGTATAGAAATTACTTGTCTATTAAAGGGGTGTTTAGTTCATGTTTTAGGTCTTGGTTTTGATCATAATTCAAAATATTTATTACCTTATGTTGATCATAAGGCTGCTATTGGTAAAGAATTATTAGCTTCAACAGTAGTAGATTCGATTCATAAAGCTAATGGAATTGCCGTTTTAGCTCATCCCGCTAGATATAAGTTTCCATTTGATCTCTTGATTAATGAAGCATCAAAACTTGGTTTTGATGCTATTGAAACTTGGTATAACTATGAAAGATCACATAATTGGATCCCATCAGAATTTGTATGCGATAAAATATTTGATTGCGCAAACTCTTATTCATTATTATCAACTTGTGGTACCGACAGCCACGGACTATCTCTTCTTAGGCGTTAAATAATTTATAAATTATTATTAGAAGTATAGTTTTCAATTTTACTATCTATATCTGATAGTAATTTTTTTATGGATGATATTTCTTCAATAGTTGCATTCGTCCAAAGTTTTCTGTTAGATGCTTCTAGTAATCTTTCAGCGATATCTCTTAAAGCCCAAGGATTGTTTTCACTAATAAAATTTTTCGTATTATTATTCATTAACCAATTATTCACTATAGATTGATAACACCAATTAGGAACTAAGTTTGTAGTTGCATCATAAGAGAATAAATAGTCAAGGCTAGCTGACATTTCAAAAGCTCCTTTATATCCGTGTTCTTTAATCCCCTCTATCCATTTAGGGTTTAATAATCTACTACGAACGACTTTATCAATTTCTTTTGAGAGTTTATGAATTCTTGGCCGTTGATACCTTGAATTATCTGCAAAATAGGCTTGAGGATTTGTTCCACTAGTTTTTTTTATCGCGGAAATTAATCCACCCTGAAATTGATAGTAATCATCTGAATCAAGTATGTCATGTTCTCTATTGTCCTGACTATGAAGTACTACTTTTACCTTTGATAAATTACTTTCTAATCCATCTTTGTCTTTTATGATTTTACTTGAACCTTCATATCTCCATTTACTCCATTCGATAAAAGCATCAGCGAGTTCTGATTGATTCTCCCAAGATCCACTATTGATTATTTCTTGTAATCCTGCTCCGTATGATCCAGGGGCAGATCCATATATCCTTGATTTTGTATTTCCATTTCTATATGACTCAGCAAGTGGATTATTAGTAGAGGATTCTTTTAAATTACCAATAAGATTTTGACCTCTTCGAATTAATTCAATTATCTGTGGAAATGCATCTCTGAATAAACCAGAAATTCTTAATGTTACGTCTACTCTTGGTCTGTTCAATACACTGAGGGGAATGACCTCAACGTCAACTACTCTTCTTAAAGTACCGTCCCATATTGGCTTTAAACCCATGAGAGCAAAAAGCTGACAAATATCTTCTCCACCATTTCTCATTGTTGAAGTACCCCAAATTGAAATAGCAAGGTGTGAAAGGTGTTCACCATTTTCTTGTAGGTAAAGTTCCATTATTTGTTCAGCACTTCTTTTCCCTAAGTCCCAAGCTGTTTCAGTTGGTATTGCTCTTATATCAACCGAAAAGAAATTCTTACCTGTGGGTAAAACTTCTAATTTCCCTCTTGTAGGAGCCCCAGAAGGACCGCTAGAAATTCTTTTACCGTCTAAAGCCTCGAGAAAATTTGTCTTTTCGTTAGTTGAACTATTTAATAGTTTGGGTAAGATTCTTGGATATTTGTCACCCCAGGTTATACAAATATAGGGATATTTCTTATCATCTTTTAATAGAACATTAAAATAGGGTTGATTAGATTTTATTAAATTTGATTCTAGGGTTAAAGCTTCACTTTCGGTATCAGTAACTATCAACTCAATATCTACAACTTGCCTAACCATTAAGGAGATTCTTGGACTCAATTCATCACTGGCTCGAAAATAACTTCTAACTCTATTTCTTAACTTTTTTGACTTACCAACATATAAAAGTCTATCCTCACGATCTTTCATCAAATAACAACCAGGATCGTTTGGTATATCCTTCAAAAAATTCGATAGTCTTGACTTGTCCTTAATTAACGGCGTTAATTCCACCGATCATATCTCGTTAAATTAGCCGCCATAGTTCCAACCTGTACTCGCTAAATTTAAGGCAGATCCATCTTTATTCAATACTGCACTCTTTACTTCAGCGACAAAGACTGTATGGTCGCCGTGTTCTACGCCCGAAATAACTTCACATTCAACCCCACCTATTACATCTTCGATTAAGGGCATACCAAGCTCTCCATAAGTAAATTTACAAGCTTCAAATCGTCCACCTAATCCTTTTTGGGGCTTAAAGAACACAGCTGCTAGATCCTTTTGATCTTCTCTCAAAATATTTAGAGAAAACATCTTAGTTCTTTGAATAATTCCATGACTAGATCCATCAGCACGAACAGCCATTACAACTAAAGGTGGCGTAAATGATCCTTGTGTTACCCAGCTAGCAGTAAAACCATTTATTTCTTCTCCTTCTCTTACTGCACATATAAATAATCCATGAGGGATTTTGCGCAAAAGAACTTTTTTGGCATCCTGATTAAGAGTCATGCGCTTTGATACGTTTATAGATATGAGATTCTATGAAAGAAATGGACTTTTTTAAAGTTAAAAAACAATGAAGGCACTTTATCCTGGCAGCTTCGACCCTTTAACGTTCGGACACCTTGATCTAATTCAAAGAGGAAGTAATTTATTTGGAGAAGTCCTCATTGCGGTATTAGAAAATCCTTCGAAAAAGGCAACTTTCTCTTGCGAGAGAAGAATAGAGCAGATTAAAAATGCAACCAGAGAGATACCAGGTTGTAGAACAATAGCTTTTAAAGGTCTAACTGTGGATTGTGCTCGTGAACATAATGCGGATCTAATTTTAAGAGGCTTAAGAGCTATGAGTGATTTTGAATATGAACTACAGGTTGCTAATATAAATAGGTCTTTAAATAATCAATACGAAACAATTTTTCTCGCGACAGAAACACATCATAGTTTTTTAAGTAGTTCTGTAGTTAAAGAAGTCGCAAGATTTGGTGGAGAGATTCGTCATATGGTTCCTGAGTTTATAGCCAAAGATCTATTGGCACTAAATACTAATTAATTACAATTATCAGTATTATCTACTATTGATAATATATTCATTATATGTTTTGTCGAATTATCCATATTGTTAACTATAATACTAAAAAATTTGCCTTCTCCTAAAATAACACCAGAAAAGGATCTAACATTATTAAGTCTCCCGGATTTAGCCAAAATTCTACCCTTAAGGTTTACTGGAGCTTTTACATTAGCTAACGAGCCCCTAACACCTAATATAGAAAATGATGAGAAATAATAGTCAGAAAATCTATTAAGTTTCATTCTTCTCAAAAACTGAGATAAACCATAGGTGGTTACTCTATTTTCTCTAGATAAACCACTAGCATCAGCAAAGATAAAATTGTCAGAATTAAAGTTTTGATCTTTTATCCAATTATTGTATTTTAGATTAGGGAAATCATGAGACCAGTCACTAATTGAATGTCTGAAAATAACCTCTGCAGTAAAATTGTGGCTCTCAGAATTAACAAGATTTAATAAAACATATAAAGGTGCAGAATTAATAACTTTGATCGTAGAATTATAAGTAATGGGATAGTTTTCATTTACAGCCTTTATAGAATATTTCTTAGATAGATTCTGACGTTTTAAAGCTGATTTTAATTCAAAAATAAAATTGTCGATTGGATTATTTAAAGAATAAATACTTGCATTACTAGCTATTGAATATTTAGTAATAGGTGCACCATATTCTTCGCTTCTATCGGCATACGACCAGCTTGAAGGCCACCAATTTTTTGGATTGCTTTTTCTAACGATTATTGGCGTTTTTAAACGTAAATTATAATTTGTATTATTAAGATCACTAATTAACTCTTCTAAATGACTTTTATCAAAATCAGGATCACCTGATGCATCTATATATAAGCTTCCATCATTTAATTCTTTAATAGATGTATTAAGAGTATAATCAGGTCCTAGAATATCTAAAGCGAAAGCACTGGAAAGGATCTTCTGATTAGAGGCAGGAATCCTAGGGATTTCACCATTAATATCTGCAATGAAGTCACCAGAATCATCTAGAATACTAACGCTAATATTAGGATTAAAATTATAAGTATAATCTTCAATTTTATTTTGCAATGGCTGACATATATTAAACTTTTCAAGACCTATAGTATTAATATTAATTCTTTGTCTTAAATATGAATATAATTTGAATAGATTACTATTTAATATATTAATTGATAATAAAATTATACCAATATATAAATAATATTTTTTAATCATAGAGTTATAAGTTTAGGATTATAGTTTCATCATCAGGACGTTTATCAAATGATTTAACAAAAGAATATCCATCAGGGTTTAATTTAAAAAGCTCCCAGTCATTAGGAAATCTTTTCAATAATGCACCCATAGATAATGGTTGAACAAAGTAAAGTACCTTCCATTTTTCAGCAAATCTTTTTCTCATTTCCCTACCGACACTTCCGATTCCTACTATTGGATCTTCCAACTTACCGTTAACCATAATTACCGTTGAATTAGTAAGAGAACATACTTGCTCAAACATCTCAATATCATATGGTTGAGGAGAACAGACTAATAATATTGAATTCAACGAATCTGTAGAATTAATAAACTCCTTAAATGTAAAAATCTTACTGGCCAATTCAGGGTTATCTCTTTTAGCAAGAGCCGCTCCACCAGCATCGGCCCATAATAAAACATTATCTAATTTAATGTCAGTTAGTTTGTTAGATAAACGAAAAATTATTGGATTGATTCGTAATCCTTCAAATTTAAGGTTGATAGAAAGAAAAGATTGTTCAGAATTACTTAAAAAATAACTTTGAATTGATTCAAATACATTTGTTTCAGCTTCTCTAAGATCTGAGGGTAGGATATTCATAATTTGATGATCATTGTTTTTTGAGTTCTAAAGATTGCAATAATTCATATATTATATTTGAAACTGAATTAATATCATCATTTGAAATCCATGGACCAATAGTTATTCTTAATCCAGATTCTTGGAGTGGTTTATCAATATTAATTGCTACCAGTATGGGATTTGGTCCTTGAGTAGATGATGAGCAAGCACTACCACTGCTTATATAGACGCCATGTTGTGACAATAATCGAACAATTTCTCTACCATTAATTGGAATCATTGATTTTGTATGACAGAGAAATGAAAGATTATTCGGTAATCGTTCTTTAGGATGACCAGTAAATGTAAGTTGTTTATTCTTAACTAGATTATTTTTTAAAATAGAAGTCATTTTAGAAACATTATTCTCAGGAAATAAAGTTTCATTAGCAGAAACTTCTATATATTCATTTAGAAGGTCAATTGCTGTCGAAAAACCTGCAATAAGCGGAACTGACTCAGTACCAGATCTTATAGAGCCATTCTTAAATCCATAGGAAGAATCATTTATCAATAAATCTCGAACGCCTTTTCGCAACATTAATAATCCAATTCCTTTAGGGCCTTGAAGTTTATGCGCAGAGGCACTAAGCATATCAACATTTAAATTACTCCAATCAAAAAGACCACTAGGGAGGACCTGTGTCGCATCAGTATGAAAAAGTATATTTCGTTTTTTACATTCCATTCCTATAAGATTTATGGGCTGAATTGATCCAATCTCACTTTGCCCCCAGATTATCGAAACAATTTTTGTCGGAGGAGATAACATTTCATCCAACAGATCTAAGTCAATAATTCCATAATTATCTACAGGCCAGTGTTTAATATCCCAGCCATCAATACGCAATTGATTGGCTATTAAGTTAATAGAAGGGTGTTCAACGCTACTTATAACAAGTCTTCCTTTATCAAGATTTTTAGATACAGATTTAAGAGAAAGATAATTCGACTCAGTTGCTCCAGAAGTGAAAAATATTTCTTCAGATGAAGCTTTTAATTTATTAGCTATTGATAATCTAGATCTTTCTAAAATATCTCTTGCAATAACCCCAACTTTATGAATACTTGATGGATTACCCCAGCATTCAAATTGTATATCCTTTAATTTATTAATAACATCAATATGTGGTGGAGTAGTCGCTGATGCATCGAGATAAATATTATTCATATAGAAGAATGATTATATATCTATCTCTCCACTAAATACTTTTAATGCAGGCCCCTGCATTAAAACTGGACCTGCTTGATTGGGCCATTCAATTTCTAACTTTCCGCCTGGTAAATAGACATTAGCTTTGTTTAAAGTTTTACCTAGATTAGCTGTTACTACAAGACATGCACAAGCTCCAGTTCCACAAGCCAGTGTGGGTCCACATCCTCTCTCCCATACTTTAACTTTAATATTTGATTTATCAATTAATTCTACAAAGTGAACATTGGTATCATTGGGAAATGTATTGTGTTTTTCAAGGTATCTTCCCCAATCTTCAAATGGTATATTTTCAATTTTATCAACAAATACGATCATATGAGGATTTCCCATACTAGCAGCATAAACATTTAAAGTTTGATCATTTATTGTAATCCTTCCATTGGGAATAGTTAAATTATTAATTGACAATTTAGTAGGAATATCTTCAGGAGAGAGGATAGGTTCGCCCATATTTACTTTGATATTATTATTACCATCAATAGAGGTAATAATCAGACCAGCTTTAGTTTCAATTCGAATCTCAGACTTATCTTTAATTTCATAATTATCATTTAAAAAAGCAATCAAGCATCTTATACCGTTTCCACACATTTCTGGTTCAGATCCATCAGAATTAAAAATCCTCATTCTAACAAAACATCCATTATTTGACTCTAATATAAGAATAATGCCATCAGCACCGATACCAAAATTTCTATTACATAGATATTGAATAAAGTTATCTTTATTTTCACTAAATAAATCATCTAAGTTATTACCACGAGCATCAAAGATAATAAAATCGTTACCAAGTCCTTGATATTTAGAGAAATTATTTTTCATGATTTAAAAATTGTTTAACTATGCTCTGAGAAAATAAAGCGTTCTTAGTAGTAATTTCAGAACTATTCGCATATTGGGCCTCAATTTATGAGAACATTATCTGATTGGCAAATCAACTACTGAAGGTGATCTGACTTGAATAATACTACTTCAGAGATTCTTGACCAGCGTTACGAGCCTCGAGATAAAGAAGCTTATTGGCAAAAAGAGTGGGCTAAACAAGGGCTATATAGGACAAATACTGAGGTAAACAAAGACAATACTTTTTACGCCTTATCAATGTTCCCATACCCTTCCGGTTCTTTACATATGGGGCACGTGAGGAATTATGTCATTACAGATGTACTGGCTAGATATAAAAGGATGCAAGGTTATAACGTCCTTCATCCAATGGGATGGGATGCCTTCGGTTTACCGGCTGAAAATGCAGCAATAGAAAGAGAGACAAGTCCATCTACCTGGACAGATAAAAATATTTCACAAATGAAAGACCAATTAGATCGACTTGGATTATCAATAGATTGGACTAAAGAAGTTACTACTTGCAAAAAAGATTATTATAAATGGACTCAATATATATTTAATCAATTACATAAAAATAATCTTGCCTATCAAAAAAAA
>CACFCB010000039.1 GCA_902564695.1 uncultured Prochlorococcus sp.
AAAGTCTGGAACATATAATTTTACCAATTGCGATAGGAATAGTAGCCAAGAAAATTATGAATGATTTCAAGGATAAAATGTAATTTTCGGTAAACCTACATCTTGTTCAAGTCCATGGATAATATTTAAATTTTGAACAGCTTGTCCTGCTTGTCCTTTTAAAAGATTATCAATAACAGACATCAATACAATCCTTCCATTTCGTTTATCAACCTCGACTGAAATCATAACCTTATTTGTATTTTTAACCCATTTAGTAGCAGGATAAACACCAACAGGCAATATTTTAATGAATTTATGATTTTTGTAAAATGCCTCTAAAACAATTTTGCAGTCTTCTGCTGTTAATCCTGGATCTCTTAAACGAGCATAAACTGTGGATAAAATTCCTCTAACCATAGGTACTAAATGAGGAGTAAATTGCAAATTAACATCATGCCCTGCAAATTGACTTGAGATATTTTCAATTTCAGCTGTATGTCTATGGCCTATGACACCATAGGGTTTAATTGATTCAGAACATTCAGATAATAATAAGTTGGTACTAGGATTCCTTCCTCCACCAGATGTTCCTGATTTTGCATCTATAATAATGCCCTCACTTTCTATTAATCCTTGTTTTAAAAAAGGAATTAATACACTAAGGCATGAGGTTGGATAACAACCAGGACAAGCGATTAATCTAGAATTAAATATCTCATTTGTGAACTCCTCAGGAAAACCATAAACAGCTTCCTCACATAGTTCATAGTCAAATCGTGGATATTTTGATGCTTCAGATGTATAAACATCCTTCCATTTATCTAGAGATCGAAATCTATAGTCCGCTGATAAATCAATTACTTTAACACCTTTATCTAATAATAAAGGTGTTATTTGAGAAGAAAGTCCGTTAGGCAAACTTAATATTGCATAATCTGATATATGAGAAATTTCATCAGTATTTGTTGATTTAATTTGTTGATCAACATCAATATTGATGAATGGGTTATTAGCATTCCAACTTTTACCAGCTGACTTTTCACCAGCTAAATAAGAAATATCAAAATTGGGGTGCTCATCAATTAACTTAACAAGTTGAAGCCCTCCGTATCCAGAGGCTCCAATAATTGCAACCCTCCCAATTTCTGATTTACTAAATGCCATAACTCAAAGGTTATTTCGTAGAATAAAGGGTATTCATTTGAGAATAATTAGCCAAGAACCTTTTCACCACAAACACGAGGAATAAGTTGAAATCAGAAGATTGTTATGAAATTGAATTTGACGAAATAGCAGATGCCCTTGCTGCTATAAGAAATGGGGAATGTGTTGTTGTTGTTGATGATGAAAAGAGAGAAAACGAAGGAGATTTAATCTGTGCTGCTCAATTTGCAACACCACAGCAAATTAATTTCATGGCGACAGAAGCAAGAGGACTAATTTGTCTTGCAATGCAAGGGGAAAGATTAGACCAGCTGGATCTTCCACTGATGGTCGATAGGAATACGGATTCAAATCAAACAGCATTTACTGTAAGTATTGACGCAGGACCCGAGTTTGGTGTTTCAACTGGTATTTCAGCTGAAGATAGAGCTAAAACAATACAAGTTGCTCTGAATAATCAAACAAAACCAATAGATTTGAGAAGGCCAGGGCATATATTTCCATTAAGAGCCAAAATAGGAGGTGTTTTAAAAAGAGCAGGACATACTGAAGCAGCCGTTGATTTGTCATTACTAGCAGGTCTATCTCCTGCTGGAGTTATCTGTGAAATCCAAAATCTAGATGGTTCGATGGCCAGACTCCCTGAGCTTAAAAAATATGCAAAAGAACGGAATTTAAAGCTTATAAGTATTGCAGACTTAATTCATTACAGACTAGAGAATGAAAGATTTGTATATAGACAAGCAATAGCTAAGTTACCTAGCCTATTTGGAGATTTCAAAGCAATTGGATATAAAAATGAATTAGATGGATCTGAGCATGTAGCAATAATTAAAGGCAATCCAGAGAATCTAAAAGAACCTGTATTAGTAAGAATGCATTCCGAATGTTTAACAGGAGACGCATTTGGTTCATTACGATGTGATTGTAGACCTCAATTAGAAGCTGCTCTATCTAGAATTTCACAGGAAGGTGAAGGTGTTGTTGTCTATCTAAGACAAGAGGGAAGAGGTATTGGTTTAGTAAATAAATTAAAAGCCTATAACTTACAAGACGGAGGTTTGGATACAGTCGAGGCAAATGAAAAACTAGGTTTTCCAGCAGACCTACGAAATTATGGTGTTGGAGCACAAATATTAACTGATTTAGGAATAAATAGACTTAAATTGTTAACAAATAATCCAAGAAAAATTGCAGGACTTGGCGGTTATGGACTTAAGGTTGAATCTAGGGTTCCATTAGTAATATGCCCAGGTGATCATAATGCTGCCTACCTTCAAGTTAAAAGAGAGAAACTTGGTCATCTTATAGGAGATTCTAAACAAAAAACAATAAACATTGAAAGACAAAGTTTGGTTGTATTTTGGCACGGTAAAGTAATTGATAATGAATTAAAGCATCTTGAAAACAAAGCTAAATTATGGTCTGAAAATCACTTTTTAAACATTTCAATTCAGACTGCTCCAAGATTAATAGCGCTATGTGAAAACCCTTTATTTATTTGGAATGTTGAACATAGAGATATTAAATCAAGGTTAGAAGGTGATTTTATTGATAAAAGATTATTAGAATCATTATTAAAAGAACTATGTAATTGGACTAACACTGAAAGGATAGGAATTATAAAAACTGATAATTATGAACAGCTATTGCATCCATCGCATAACATATTGATAGAAGGGAGAAATATAAGAGAACTTTATACTATAGAAAGTTCTCCTCTTTTTGATTGGAATCTTAAAGAGAAAAACAGTATGATTGTCTGGAAATAAATAAAAAATATTTACTAATTTATAGTCTTGATACTATTAATAATAGTTCCATTAGTAATAGAAAGAAGAACTTTCATATCTTCCGTTTTACCAAAAACAGTATGCACGCCATCCAAATGCGGCTGAGGAGCATGAACCAAAAAGAATTGACTACCCCCAGTATTTTTTCCAGCATGAGCCATTGAAAGAGATCCGGCTAAGTGCTTGTTTGAATTAATCTCACAATCAATAGAATAACCTGGCCCCCCAGTTCCAGGCATGCCTTTTGACCCTTCTCTTGTATTTGGACATCCACCCTGAGCCATAAATCCATTAATTACTCTATGGAAGGAAAGACCATCATAAAAACCTTCATTTACTAGTTTTAAAAAGTTGGATACAGTGTTAGGTGCATCATTGTCAAAAAGTTCAATTTTCAATTGTCCTTTATCTGTGGTCATTAATACTTTTGACATTTTAAATTTTTTTTTTATATTAACTGTTTTTTCAATTAGTGCAGGGTATTAGTAAAATTTAGTTTTTATTAAATAAATATAATTATAAGATTACTCTAATTATTAAACTTTAGTTAATGCTAATCTCAAATTACCATTTGATTTGTCAAGTATATACTTCGCTTTATTAATATCTAAGTCTGACAAAGCTATTAGTAAAGATAATTTTACTGAACCATTAGTTTTTTTCAAAAGTTGAATGCCAGTCTCTTTACTAACTGAGCCTAGTTCAACTAAAATTCCCAAAGCACGATCAAATAGTTTTCGATTAGATATAGAAACATCTATCATTCTATTTTCAAAAACCTTCCCTAATTTAATCATTACTGTTGTAGAAATAATATTGAGTGCCATCTTTGTAGCCGTTCCAGCTTTTAGTCTAGTTGAACCTGCTAGGATTTCAGGCCCTGTAATCAATCTAATATCAATATCAGAAGAAAGAATTGATTCATTAGGTGGTACAGATGAGATAGAAATAGTCAATGCGTTTAAGTTTTTTGAATATTTTAAAGCCGATAGAACATAAGGAGTTCTTCCACTAGCGGTTATCCCAATTAAAACATCCTTATTATTAAAGTTCTTATCCACAAGATTTGAAATTGCAAGATCTGGCAAATCTTCAAGATCCTCAGAACTTCTAGTTAATGAATCAACGCCACCAGCAATTATTCCCTGAACTAAATCGGGAGAAGTACAAAATGTAGGAGGACATTCAGATGCATCAAGTACTCCTAATCTTCCTGAGGTTCCAGATCCTAAATAAAATAATCTTCCATTAGATTTAAGCTTTAATGTTATTTCATCTATTGCCTTAACTATTTCTGGAATTGCTTCATTAACGGCTTTTTGAGGTTCCTTGTCTGCCTCAGAGAAAAGATTAACAATTTCAAAAGTTGTTTTAGTATCTAATTCTATAGATGATAAATTTATTTCCTCAGTTAAAATTTTATTATTTTTGTTTTTCATCAAGGTGATTTATAAAAGATTTTCTAAACGTTTTTTAATATCTTCAAGTTGATCATTAGAGGAGTATTTATTATTACAGTTTTCTTTATTTTGCCAATCACCAACTTCAAGATTAGAAAGAGGAGGAGAAATCATAAGTCGTTCTTCATCATTACTTGGAATAAAGCCTTTCTCTACAAAACGAGCCTCATAACCAGCATCAATGCAAAAAGTTTCAATATCTTGTCTTGTTAATTCTTCAATTGATGGAGTAGGAAAATCTTGTGCCTCAAGTAGTCCACAATAACGTAGAGCATCATCTCGATCTTGGAACATTAGAATAACTGTTGAACCCTTAAGTTCAAGCGAATGAATACCCTCGCTTTCAGTCCCTGCTTCATACAAAAGGACGTGAACCAACATAGAAATTATGGAATTATATTTATTATAAATCTATACAATGAATAAACAATATCTTTCTAATAATTTTCTAAAGATAATTCATTTAAACGTTGATAAAGTGCAATTTCCGAATCACTTAAACTTTCAGGCAAAACAATAATAATTTCAACAATTTGATCTCCGCGGAAATTTTCATATTCTAAACCTCGTCCACGAAGTCTTAAAAGCCTTCCTGTAGAAGAATTTGGAGGGACTTGTAAAGTTACAATACCTTCAATTGTAGGGATATCTACTGCACAACCTAGTAATGCATCGTGAGGAAACAATTCAAGTCTGTATAAAACCCTCAAACCATCAATTCTTAAACCTTCATCTGTTTGAACTTTTAATTGAACAAAATGATCTCGGAATCCCATAGCAGCTCCTTCTATTCTTAACCTCCAACCATCTCCAGCAAAAGGAGGTGTTAAAACCTCAACAAGTGTTCCATCTAACAATTGAATATCAACTGAGGAACCATAAAGAGCTTGTTCAGGTGTGATTTCAACTATGGATTCCTGATCCTCATATATTAATGTTGGTGGTGGAGAAGCTTGACTTGTAGTAGGAATATTTTCATTGAAATTAGATTCCTCATAAATGTCATTTAAGTTCTGATACTCTTCTTCTTGATCATCATCTAAACAATCATTTTCAAGGTTAATTTTAATTCCTAAAATTACCTCCACATACTCTTCATAAGTAGGAAACCTATTCTCAAAAACATCACTCGAGTCAATTTTACTTTTTTTTAACCAATCATTCCTTTTCTTAGGATCACTTAATATCGCATATGCCTCATTGATAAGTTTGAATCTTTCTTCGGCATTTATATCATTTTTATTTAAATCAGGATGCCACTTTCTAGCCTCATTTCTAAAGGCTAATTTAAGCTCTTCTACACCACAATCAGGAGAAACTCCTAAAAGAGACCAATAATTTGGTTCAACGGTAGTACTCATTATCCCAAGGATCTATATTTCCCCTTCTATATCCACCTTCTCTATTTCTATTTTGGTCTCGTTGTGGGTAGTCCCATGGATCATCATCCCAGTAATCATCAGAGAATAATTCATCCTTTAATGAACCAAAAGTGCTTTTTAAACCTTGTAAAGGATTGGAATCGGTTTTTCTTTCAGCTGACAAACGACGATTTAAACCAAATAATGCTTCTTGAAGAGAAGCAACAGCATATTCGAGCTCTTGTAAATCATTTTCTTCAAGCAAATCTTCAACATCGCGCATTGCAACCTCTACAGATCTTTGTTGTCGTTCTGCACCATATGGGCCTAATTCTAAAGAAGCATCTCTTAGCCTTCTTTCTGCTTGAGCCACAAGTGTTAAAGCATTGTTTTTTTGATCAATAGAAGCACGTTTTCTTCTGTCTTCTGAAGCTTTTTCCTTAGATTCTTCAATCAACTTATTAACCTCATTTTGATTCATATTTGAACCACCTGAGACACTTACAGATTGTTTCCTACCGGTAGTTCTGTCTGTTGCACTTACTTCTAACAAACCATTTGCATCAATATCGAAAGCGACCTGAACCTGAGGAATACCTCGAGGGGCTGGAGGGATTCCAGATAATCTAAATTTTCCCAATGATTTATTATCAGATGCCATTTGTCTTTCACCCTGCCAAATATGTATTTCTACAGATGATTGATTAGATTCCGATGTACTAAATACATCAGATTGCCTAACTGGAATAGAGGTATTACGAGGAATTAATACTTTCATTAAACCACCAACAGTTTCAAGCCCTAAAGAAAGAGGAGTAACGTCATTCAATAAAAGATCTCTTAATTCTCCAGAAATAATTCCCCCTTGTATGGCTGCTCCAATAGCTACAACTTCATCAGGATTAACAGATTGACAAGGTGGTTTTGGTACTAATGTTTTAACTAGTTGCTTGACCATTGGCATTCGAGTACTTCCCCCAACAAGGACAACTTCATCTATTTCCTCTGGTGCCCATCCTGAATCATCAATGACGGTATTAACAGGATCAAAGAGCCTGTCAAGTAAATCATTACAAAGGCTTTCATACTTATTTCTTGTGAGCGAAGTTTCAATGTGTAATGGCCCATCTTTTCCGGTTGAAATGAAAGGAAGAGAGATAGGAGTGCTTTGAACTCCAGAAAGCTCTTGTTTTGCTTTTTCAGCAGCCTCAGTAAGTCTTTGTAGAGATTGTCTATCTCTTCTTAGATCAATTTTATTATTTTCTAAAAAATCCTCAGCAAGCCAATCAACAATTCTTTGATCAAAATCATTTCCTCCTAATTGAGTATCACCGGAAGTAGCCTTTACATCAAAAACACCGTTTGCGATTGACATTAAAGAAACATCAAACGTGCCACCACCTAAATCAAAAACTAATACTTTCCGAGATGAACTTTTATCAAAGCCATATGCAAGAGCAGCTGAGGTTGGCTCATTCAAAATTCTCTCAACTTTAATACCAGCTAGCACAGCAGCATCTCTGGTGGCTTGTCTTTGAGAGTCATTAAAATAAGCTGGAACTGTAATAACCGCAGAATCAACGTTTTCTCCCAAGTAGGTTTCAGCATCATCGATTAGCTTCCTGATAATGTTTCCAATCAACTCCTCTGGGGCATATTCTCTTTTTGTTATTGGGGAAGTAATACGAACATTTCCTTGATCATTTGCACGAACGTTGTAGGGAACTGAAAGACTATTGTCTTCAAGTTCATCCCATGACCTTCCTACAAATCTTTTTAAATTTGAGAAGGTATTTTTTGGATTTAATACTAATTGTCTTCTAGCTAGCTGGCCAACCAATAATTCTGTTTCTTTGGTATATCCAACAACTGAGGGAGTTGTTCTTGCACCTTCGGCATTTGAAATAACTACTGGCCTACCAGCCTCCAACACCGCAACAACGGAATTAGTCGTTCCCAAGTCAATGCCAACTATTCTCCCCATGGCAGTACTTATTTAAGCCCCACATTAACTAGCATTAAAACGTATTCAACATATATTATGTACTCTTCAACACTTAATGCCAGTCATTAAACTTCTCTTAGTGAAAAATCTGAAATTGCTAATAGATTTAATATGAATAAGTGCTTTAGAGAGTGCCAAAGGTAATCTCATCTAAATTTCTGCTAAGAACAAGAACCAACTCAGAAAAGCTTGTTGATGTTGGTTTTAAAAATATTGTTGTTGCCATGGCTTCGATGGTAGCAGTGATCCTTTTCTTTTTATTTGCAGTTGTTTACTATGAATCAATTGAATCAATTTCAAAATATGGACTGAGGTTTCTTTTTAGCTCTGCTTGGAATCCTGTTACAGATGAATATGGAGCATTCACAGCTATATATGGAACTATGTTCACGTCAATTGCTTCATTGTTAATTGCTATTCCATTAGGTGTAGGCACTGCAATATTTATAACTGAAAACATAATTCCTAAATATTTGAGAGTTTTAATTGGAATAATGGTTGAGCTTTTAGCAGCTATACCATCAGTAGTTTTAGGACTATGGGCAGTATTCATTATGGAACCATTTATAAGACCATTTTTAAAACTAATATACAAAATATTTGGTTTTATTCCATTTTTTGGAACTGAACCATTAGGAGCCGGAATGATGCCTGCAATATTAATTTTAGTTGTAATGATATTACCTATAATAACATCAATTTCAAAAGACTCATTAAATCAAGTTCCAGTAAATCTTAGACAAGCTGCCTATGGAATTGGAGCTACAAGATGGACTACAATTTTTAAAGTAATTATACCAGCAGCAATTTCAGGTATAACTGGAGGTGTTTTACTTGCTCTTGGACGAGCCATGGGTGAGACAATGGCAGTAACAATGATTATAGGTAATTCTAATAACTTTAATTGGTCAATTTTTGCACCTTCATATACTATTTCTTCAATGCTAGCTAATCAATTTGGTGAAGCAGATGGAAGCCAAGTTTCTTCGTTAATGTACGCAGCACTAATCCTTATGGTATTAACATTAATTGTTAATGTATTTGCTCAATGGATTGTTAAAAAATTAAGCTTAAAATATTAATCATAA
>CACFCB010000040.1 GCA_902564695.1 uncultured Prochlorococcus sp.
TATATGGTTGTTAGATATTCCTAGATGCAATTTATTGATCAGGCTGTTATTGATGTTAAAGCAGGTGCAGGTGGTGATGGTATTGCTGCTTTTCGAAGAGAAAAGTATGTACCAGCAGGTGGACCTGCTGGTGGAGATGGGGGGCAGGGAGGAAATGTCGTTTTAGAAGCTGATGATAATTTACAAACGCTTTTGGATTTTAAGTTTCAGAAATTAATTTTAGCTGAGAATGGCCAGAGGGGTGGACCCAATAAATGTACTGGTGCATCGGGGAAAGACACTGTGCTTAAAGTACCTTGTGGAACAGAAGTGAGACATCTTTCTACCAATATCATTCTTGGTGATTTGACTTACAAAGGACAACAACTTGTTGTAGCTTATGGAGGTAAAGGAGGTTTCGGTAATGCTCGCTATTTATCAAATAGCAATCGAGCGCCAGAAAAATTCACTGAAGGTAAAGAGGGAGAAGAGTGGTCGTTGCAATTAGAATTAAAACTCCTAGCAGAAGTTGGAATAATTGGTTTACCGAATGCAGGTAAAAGTACATTAATTTCTGTACTCTCTTCAGCAAAGCCAAAAATTGCTAATTATCCTTTTACAACCTTAATTCCTAACCTTGGCGTGGTACGGAGACCTTCAGGAGATGGAACAGTTTTTGCAGATATTCCTGGTTTAATTTCTGGAGCATCCAAAGGTATTGGACTGGGGCACGAATTTTTACGTCATATTCAAAGGACGAAAGTTTTAATTCATTTAATTGATTCTTCTTCAGATGACCCAATAAACGACTTAAAAATTATTAACGAGGAATTAACCTTTTATGGTCATGGATTAATTTCTAGACCAAGGCTTTTTGTTCTTAACAAAAAAGAACTTTTGCAAGAGGATGATATTGAAAAACTAATTACTGAAATTAAGTATTTAACTGGAAAAAAAGCGCATATAGTTTCTGCTGCTATGAAAATAGGACTAGATAAATTATTAATTGCTATTTGGGAAGCACTTGGATATTAATTAATTGTTATGAGTGATTCATACCCACTTGTCTCGATCGCATTTATTGGTCATAACTAAATAGAGTATTTAAAATTATGAATTTTTACAATTGTTTTGATGATCAAGGAAAAATTATTGCTCGTTGTCAGACCGGTCAAGATATTGATGTATTAAAAAAGATGGGACGACCAATAGTAGAGGTACGTCAAATGAAAAATGAAGAGGCAGTTGTATGTTCTCTAGTAGGGAGTCCTTCAGATTTTAATATGGATTATTAATTGAAATCATAAAAAGGGGAATAGTTCTAGTTAATCCCCTTTTTTAAGTAATTTAATCGTCGTATACGAGACATTCGGGTTCATCTGGATTTGCATCACAGAATAATTCAAGTGCATTTGGATCATGCTTATCCTCAGGGTGATGTTCTTTATATTCCTCGAGAGAATGAAGCTCGTCAGTTAGATGACGGACTTTAGGATCATTGCCTTGAGCTTTCGCTGATTGGATCTCAGACTGATCCTTCTGGATATGCTCGTCAATGGTGTTCATAGCGTCTTTAAGGAGCAGGATCTTTTAACTAATACAAGATAATTATGATGCAGAAATATTGCACGTGGTTTGTAAATTTGGTTGGATTTCCTCACCATTTGCTGACATGAACATATAAATCATTTGCTCTTGTAAGAATTTTCTGGAGGGGATGACCTTTTGCTGTCAATTACTCAAATATCAGATGCTTGTAATTTTCTTTGATTCTCTAAAAACTCAAAAACACTTTTGTCTCCTACGTCTGCTTCAGCAGGGAGGTCAAATTTTCTTATTCCCATTACTAATAACAATAATGATGAGAGAACTAAAAATCCAAAAGTAAATTTTTCGTCAGTGATTTCAGTTAAATATCCAATTAAAGCAATTGGAATAAAAATTGCGATTCCTATTGCCTCAATTCTTCTAAAGCAAAAAAACTCTTTAAAGCCGATACCTGTTAAAGAGGCAAAAAGTGGCCCAATAAGTATGAGCCATTTTGGATTTTCTCTAAGACCAGTAAAAATATTTGTTAGACCAAAGTGGTAACTGATAATTCCTAAGCCAATAAAACCAATTGCCCAAAAAATTATCAGAGCTTGATGTAATGTTCTCAAATAGATGTGTATCCATTTCAGACTCAAGCCAAGACTTATTGCGATTCCTAGCAAATAAATCCATACCTGACTAGATCCATTGATAAACCATTGAGCTAATCCTAGGAAAAAAAGTAAACCACTGGAAAGAATCGATATACGATAATAAAGAACTTCTTTTTTATCTGAAGAAGTTATTATGTAATTTCCATAAACTCCTTTTATTGAATCTGGAGATTGAGAGTTGTAGCTTTCTTTTTTCATTTTCAATTAATACTATTAACGATTTTGGATAAACTTTCCCCTTTTGGAATAATACCACTTGGATTTAATGGAAATAAAGCTCCAAAATAATCTTTTCTCCAAGCTTCACTATCACAAGTTTTTTTAATATTGTACATATTAAAAATCTTTTGCCTCCATTTAATTATATGTGGGTAAGATCTAATGTCCTTACTACAACATTTGAATAGTGGTTGATAAACTGTTTCCCACCTAATAAGAGTTGGAAACAATCTGATGTCAGCAATTGTAAAGAATTTTCCACATAACCAAGGACCATTTGAGTTAAGACTTTCTTCAATAATATTTAAAGTTGAAAATAAGTCTTCAGAAGCTTTTTCATAGGCATTCTGATTTCTAGAAAATCCACATTTATAGACTCCATTATTAATATTTTCTTGAATAAGAAGATGCCAATTCTTAATTTGAACTTGATATTTGGGGGGGTTAAGTTCTATATTATTTTTATTTAAAGGCCATTTATTTAATATCTCTATAAGTTCAGAACTTTCATTATTTATGATTTTTATTTTAGAATTATGTTGTTCTCCTGGATCGAACAAAACGGGAACAGTCGGTCTGTTGGATTGATAACTTCCACATTTTCTATAAAGTTCTTGAAGGGTTTTACATCCTTTTAAATTTGGTTCTAGAACCCATCTCCCTCCTTCATCGTCAACTTTAGCAATGTGTAGATTAATTGATTCTTTTAATCCTTTTATTTCATATATCATCCATGCTCTATGAGCCCATGGACAACTTTTGCCCAAAATTAAATATGGCAATTGATTCAGGTCTCTATTTTCCAAATCTTCTTTGGTAGGAATTGGAATTGCTTTTTGAGGATTGCTAGGTCTCTTGTAATTTCCTTGTGAGTCTGAGGGTGCAAGGCCATTCATTAAAATCTGCCATTCGAAATTCCAAATTTCTCTTGCGGCTTTTACCAATATTGGTGGTGTTGTCATGAATTTCTTTTAAGCTTATTAGTATCTTGGGATATTTATTGATGACACAGCTACAGTTACTTCTGGTGGCTGGTACACATGGTAATGAGATTAATGGTATTTGGTTGTTTGAAGCATGGGAAAAATCATTATCTTTAATAAATAATCATGGAATTAAAATTTGCAAAGTAATTGGAAATCCTGAAGCAAAAAAAGCTGGAAAAAGATATATCCACAATGATTTAAATCGTAGTTTTCTAGAAGAATCATTTACATCAATTAATTCTCCAGATTTTGAGAGAATTAGAGCTAATGAATTAATCAAGCTTTATGGAAAAGAAGGTGAAAACCCCTGTCAAATAGCCTTAGATTTTCATACCACTACAGCTTCTATGGGAAGTTGTTTGGTTGTTTATGGAAGAAGATATGCTGATTTGGCATTGGCTTCTCTAATCCAATATAAATTAGGTTTGCCAATTTATCTTCATGAGTCGGATAAAGATCAAACGGGTTTTTTAGTAGAATCATGGCCTTGTGGGCTAGTCATAGAAATTGGTCCAGTAGGTCAGGGTTTATTAAACGCAAAAATTATTTCACAGACGAAATTGATTGTTGAAAATTTATTAGATCAAATTCAACAAGTAAAGAAATTGAATCTATTTTTTCCAGAGAAGTTAATAATTCATAGACATATTAAAAGTATTGATTTCCCAAGAGATGATGAAGGTAATATCAATGCTTTAGTTCATCCTCTTAGGCAATCAAAAGATTGGCAATTATTGAAAAAAGATGATGAGCTTTTTTATCAATTGAATGGAGAAATTATAAAATTTGAGGAAAATGAACCCTTCATACCTGTTTTTATAAATGAAGCTGCTTATATGGAAAAAAATATTGCTATGAGTTTTACTAAAAGAGAGTTATGGATTGTAAAAAATGAATGGAAAAAATCATTGATTGATTTGATTAATCAGGAATAAGTTCTTTCACTCCAATACACAATTGCCCCTAATGACTCTAATTCATATTTTCTATGGCGAGCGTCGGATAATGGAACTCTTTCTTCCAGCCTATGACCATTAATTAACCATTTAATAAGAACCAATTGAAACCCTCTTAGACTAGATCTTAAGAAAATCTTAAGCCCGCTTGGGCTCTATTTCCTGATTGTCTTAATAAATTGTCCTACATACTGTCCACAGAAAGGCCTTTTCTCCTTTAATATCTTCACTGGCAGTTTAATTAGCTGCTCTTATTTAAACGTCCCCTTGGGACATATACATTCGTCCTCATGACCACCATTCAGCAGCAACGTTCTTCGTTGCTCAAAGGTTGGCCACAGTTTTGCGAGTGGGTTACTTCTACCAACAACCGTATCTATGTCGGTTGGTTCGGTGTATTGATGATCCCTTGCCTTCTTGCGGCAACAACTTGTTTCATCGTTGCATTTATCGCTGCTCCTCCAGTTGATATCGACGGTATCCGTGAGCCAGTAGCTGGTTCATTTATGTATGGAAACAACATCATTTCTGGTGCTGTTGTTCCTTCAAGTAACGCTATCGGCCTTCACTTCTACCCAATTTGGGAAGCAGCAACTCTTGATGAGTGGCTTTACAACGGTGGCCCTTACCAGCTTGTAATCTTCCACTTCCTTATTGGTATCTCTGCATACATGGGACGTCAGTGGGAGCTTTCATACCGCTTAGGTATGCGCCCATGGATCTGTGTTGCTTACTCAGCTCCTGTATCAGCTGCCTTTGCTGTATTCCTTGTATATCCATTCGGTCAGGGTTCTTTTTCTGATGGAATGCCTCTAGGAATCTCTGGAACATTCAACTTCATGTTCGTTTTCCAGGCTGAGCACAACATTTTGATGCACCCATTCCATATGGCTGGTGTAGCCGGTATGTTCGGTGGTGCTTTGTTCTCTGCAATGCACGGTTCTTTGGTTACTTCATCACTAATCCGTGAGACCACAGGACTTGATTCACAGAACTACGGTTACAAGTTTGGACAAGAAGAAGAGACATACAACATCGTTGCAGCTCATGGCTACTTCGGTCGTTTGATCTTCCAATATGCAAGCTTCAACAACAGCCGCAGCCTTCACTTCTTCTTGGCTTCATGGCCTGTGATTTGTGTTTGGTTGACATCTATGGGCATCTGCACCATGGCATTCAACTTGAATGGCTTCAACTTCAACCAGTCTGTAGTAGATACTTCAGGCAAGGTTGTACCAACCTGGGGTGACGTACTTAACCGTGCAAACCTTGGAATGGAAGTTATGCACGAGCGTAATGCTCACAACTTCCCACTTGACCTAGCAGCTGCTGAGTCTACTTCTGTAGCTCTTCAAGCTCCTGCAATCGGTTAAGTTTTTAACTTGATTTTTTTCAAAGCCCTCTTTAAGAGGGCTTTTTTTTTGTTTTTTTAGTTTCTATGAGTTTTTTGGTTTATTTTTAATATGTATTGATTAACATCTTGTGGATTGGTTTATTTATGGGAAGTAGTTTCGGAAAACTTTTTAATATCAGCACCTTTGGAGAATCTCATGGCGGTGGGGTTGGTGTAATTATTGATGGATGTCCGCCAAAGTTGCAGTTAGATATTAATGAAATACAAAATGAATTAAATCGACGAAGGCCAGGACAAAGCAAAATCACTACTCCAAGAAATGAAAGTGATGAGATTGAAATTCTTAGTGGGCTTTTAGGAAATAAAACACTAGGCACTCCAATTGCCATGTTCGTAAGAAATAAGGATCATCGCCCAAAGGATTATGCCGAAATTAAAAAAACTTTTAGACCTTCTCATGCTGATGCAACCTATCAAAAAAAATATGGAATTCAGGCTTTGAGTGGCGGTGGTAGAGCTTCAGCAAGAGAGACAATAGGAAGAGTTGCAGCAGGATCAGTTGCAAAGCAGCTTCTTTCACAATCTTCTAATACAGAAATACTTGCTTGGGTAAAGAGAATTCATGATATTGAGGCGGATGTAAATATGAGTGAGATTACTTTTGATGATGTCGAGAGAAATATTGTTAGATGTCCCGATCAATCAGCTGCTGATCGAATGATTGAAAGAGTTGAGACTATTGGGAAAGAGGGTGATTCATGTGGGGGAGTAATAGAATGTGTTGTCCGCAATCCACCTGTAGGACTTGGCATGCCAGTCTTTGATAAATGTGAGGCTGACTTAGCTAAGGCATTAATGTCTTTGCCAGCTACTAAAGGTTTTGAAATAGGCTCTGGTTTTGGAGGTACTTATTTGAAAGGCAGTGAGCATAATGATCCTTTTTTACCTTCTAATTCTGATCAATTAAAAACTGCTACTAATAATTCGGGGGGTATTCAAGGAGGGATAACAAATGGGGAAGATATTATTCTTAGAGTTGGATTTAAACCAACTGCCACGATTAGGAAAAGTCAAAAAACTATTGATGAGGATGGTAATGCCATAATTCTTGAAGCGACAGGAAGACATGATCCATGTGTTTTGCCAAGGGCAGTGCCAATGGTTGAAGCAATGGTTGCTCTTGTA
Source organism: uncultured Prochlorococcus sp. (assembly GCA_902564695.1). GTDB lineage: Bacteria > Cyanobacteriota > Cyanobacteriia > PCC-6307 > Cyanobiaceae > Prochlorococcus_B. The sequence goes on from CACFCB010000040.1 coordinate 6,884, forward strand.
TTAGCTGATCATTTGCTAAGACAAAAAGGACAATGCAGCAATTATTTTTCAGAGCATTAATTTAAAAGTTACAAATATGATTAAATAGATTTATTTGATCTCATTTATTGCATGGGACCTACATATTTTATATTCCTCAAGCCATCTTTCTAGATTTGAATTAATTTTTTGATTTGGTAATTCTCGTCCAAGTGCAAGCGCGTTATATCCATTCTCAATCCATTGTTTAACATCTGTGCTCTTTATTCCACCTGCACCTATAAAGAAAATCTCATTTTTTGTGAGTTTTTTTATTTTTTTAAGGAAACTAAACCCTAATTTAGCAGCTGGAAATATTTTTATTATTTTATATCCTAGATTTAGTGCCTCTGTTAAATCTTCAATATTAGATATTCCTGGAATAAGTAATTGATTATGCTTAATTGCTTTGAGATGAATCTCTTTATTAAATGTTGGACTCATTGAATAATTTAGATCTAACTTTATTACTGAATCCAAGGCTTTGAAGGAGGAAACGGAGGCAACTCCAAGATTTATATATTCAAAGTTAGTTTTGATTTCATGAATCAAATTTATCCATTCTCGATTTGAATCCCATGCTATTTCAATGTGTTTGAAACCTGAATTGGTTATATTTTTTATTTTTAAGAATAACTTATCTCTATTTTTTGGGGTATCAAAAAAATCATTTTCAAGTCTGATTACAATTATTAAAGGGCTATAACTAAGAGAATTTATTAAATTCCTTTGAGTATTTTTCAATAGATTTATATTGCTAATTACGCATATTCAGCAACTTTTACTTGGTGACGAATTAACAAATCTTGAAAATCAGACGAATCAACTGTCTCCGTTTCCATAAGCATTGCTGTGAGCTCTTCAAGCACTTGACGGTTATCATTTAAAGCTTTTTTTGCTCTTGCATATGCCATTTCAACAAGAATTGAAACTTCAGAATCAATTGTTGCGGCTGTATCTTCGGAAAAATCTCTTTCTGATGAAATATCCCTTCCAAGAAACATCCCCCCCTGTGATCTGCCAAGTGCGACTGGGCCTAATTTATCACTCATGCCAAATTTGGTAACCATTTGCCTTGCGACTGATGCGACTTGCTTCAGATCATTTGATGCACCTGTAGTTACTTCATCTTCTCCATAAATGATTTCCTCCGCTACTCTCCCACCTAAGGCTACAGCCATTTGATTTTGAAGATATGATCTTGAGTACAGACCAGACTCCATCCTTTCCTCACTGGGAGTGAAAAAAGTTAATCCACCAGCTTGTCCCCTAGGGATAATAGAAATTTTTTGTACTGGATCATAATCAGGCATTACTGCACCCACAACTGCATGGCCAGCTTCATGATAAGCAACTAATTTTTTACGCTTTTCACTTATGACACGATCTTTTTTTTCAGGCCCAACCATAACTCTTTCAATTGCGTCTCCTATTTCATCATTTCTAACTTCAGTTAATTCTCTTCTTGCCGCTAATATTGCTGCTTCATTTAATAAATTGGCTAAGTCTGCTCCTGTAAAGCCAGGAGTTCTTCTTGCAACTTGATCTAAGTCAACCCCCTTTGAAAGGGTTTTGTCTCTTGCATGGACTTTGAGGATCTCTAATCTTCCGGAGTAGTCAGGTCTGTCAACAGTTACTTGTCTATCGAATCTTCCTGGTCGCATTAGTGCTGAATCTAGAACATCTGGTCTATTTGTGGCCGCAACAATAATTATTCCTGTATTCCCTTCAAATCCATCCATTTCAGTTAGAAGTTGATTAAGAGTTTGCTCTCTTTCATCATTTCCTCCTCCAAGTCCTGCTCCACGTTGACGACCTACAGCATCTATTTCA
>CACFCB010000041.1 GCA_902564695.1 uncultured Prochlorococcus sp.
TTGTGCCATGACAAAAACGAAGGTAACACCACACATATAGTTCTTCAAGAATAGAAGGAAGTGATTTTCTACTTGAAAAAACCATAGCCTCCGGAAATCACAATTCCTTCATTTATGAAATCTTTTCCAGATGACTATAAAGGAATGATTATGTCGAATGTCTGCTTGTTTAAAAGGTTAAAGGATCAATCAGAAAAATAAAGAAATCATAATCTGATCGCTACCATTAAAACTACTGTATTAATTTTAATAGTTTTACAAAGAAGATTCACGCTTGATAGCTAACCATTTAGAAATAGATTTTCTTAATGAGTTCGAAATATTTGGCGAGATCATTCTTAATTTGATTGCTTTTAGCATGTCTCTTGGAGAAATTGGATACTTTGCTTCAACTGGAAAAACGGCTGAGATGTTTGGTATTAGAAAACGGCCCAAATCAGATTAGACATCCACCGTTTGACCGCCGATTGTTATCGAGAACACAGTAATGAAATAACTTAGTTAATCCTTATTTTCAAATTCATCTTCTTTCTGGATTTTAATCTCAACTCTCATATTCACACCTAAAAAAACAATGATGACTCCTATTACTGGAAGCCAAAAGCTAAATTGTTTTGATTCAGCTGCTACTTGATTAAAAATATCAGGAATCATTGTTGATTAACACTCCATTTATCCTGATAAGGAAGTTGGTAATCCTCTTTATTCATAGGAATCCAACTCCAATCAATGCAAATGGTTATTTGATAACCAATTACATATAAAGCAAGCATTGCATTGAATAAATTTATGTGTTGAACCGGAGCGTCCGTCATTTTTACTAGGAAGTTCTATTAAATTTTCTCACAAAAGATAAAAATGTAATTAGCGGAAAATACTACACGAAATCATCTATCGGAAGGCTACCTCAAAAGTCATTTGATGTTAATTGGAAGACTTTTTGCATCTTTCATGTCGATTTTCGTTAAAAATCAAATTCAAATATATTTTTCTTCAATGGCTCTTTTTAAACTTGACTGGGCATTTCCTACTCAGGAATCATCATTTGCAGGAGGAGAAAAATTTCTTGAATATCTTGAAGCTGGTGGCCCAGCTGATGAAACTGAAGGTTTTAAAATTCTTTGGCGTGTAACCAACCCACTTAATGGAACAGGTACCTTCGTCGCAGAAGCAACTGATATCAGCAAGATGTGGGAACACGCTGCTCCTTGGATCAAAGGGTTTGGATGTATGTGCGAAGTAGAGGCTGTGTTCTCAGACGAGCAATTTGTTACTACTGCGAAAAAAATCTACGCATCTTAAGTAATTGACTTATCTATAGTTGAAATCATTTTTAAATGAATACTCAGGACTGACTTAGCTCAGTCCTTTTTCTTTTAATTAGCCATCATATAAAAAAGAAATCCTGCAAGAATGGTGAGCTTTGCAGCAATGCTTTAAGCAATTAACTGTCCAAATCTTAAGCCTCTGGAATAATCAGACCAAGGATTATCAGCCTTATCACTTGAAGTCATTTCTAATTAGAGAAAAGGTTTAGCGAGAAAAGGAAGTTGCTATGCAGTACAGCTTCCTTAACTCTCATTGGATCAATGCTCACTGATAACCAATGTCTAGATATTGTAACCAGAAATTTTTCATCCCTCTATGCCTGTTGAGGTAGGGCTAACCAGCACAGAAAGGTCAAAACCATTGCTACTAAAGACAAGTAACTACTCTGGAGATCCTGCTGAGATCACAGTCTCTCTTTCCCATTAAAAAAGACAGGCTAGGAAACCTGTCTCTGACTGATCGGGGCGACAGGATTCGAACATGCGACCTAGTGCTCCCAAAGCCTTGGTAGGAATCTAGTGAGAACGGTAATATTTAATCTGTAACTCTAATCATAGTCAGTCTAATAATGTTTGAGACTATAAACTAATGACCACTAAAGGTTGATTTTACCCCCAAGCGGGGGTAAAAATAAGGAGCAAGAAACCTTGTGCTCTATGGATAAATGGAAACCCACTCAAGAACAACAGTCGGGGCCAATTACCAGAACATTTGATTTTTTCACTGATGAGCTATACGACCTTCAAGAAGAATTGAATTGTCCTGATGAATTTATTTATAACTTCTTAGAGGTAGTCAAGAATCAATGGTCTCCTAATAGTTGTCACTCAAAAGCAAGACAGCATAAAAAGAATAATCCTGATGCCTACTAAAACAGTTCAACCAAGTTGGGTAAAAGAATTTAGGAAAGCCGTTAAAGCTTCCACTCCAAAAGGGTGGTTGGTTATGCAAGGAAAAAAAGAATCCACAAGGGTTCAAATTCGTAAAGACGCTAAAAAAATTGCAGACATAACAATCCCATACGCATGGAAAGAATCAGATTGGCCTGATGCACTAATGCGGATAAGAGCAGCGGCAAAAGCTTATGAAGAGTCAGGGCAAAAACTAGATTTAAGAACTTGCTTCAATATTGCTCATACAGTTTCAAGCGAAACCGAAATCAACTGGAAACAATCAATCGAGGATTACAGAGAATTTAAAAAAGATATTGTAAAAGATTCAACATGGCGTAGCAAATATGACCCTGTTTTTAAGAACGTACTCAAGGCGACTGGAAAAGGTTCACGCACACCTTTAAATGGTCCGGCACTTTGCAAAGTTGCATTAAAGAAATGGCAACAAGGAACACCCCAAAGAAGACACATGCGTCTAGCCTTGTTTGGGTTTCTGCGATTCTGTGTTCAGGAGAAGCAGTTCGAGTCCACATGGTTACCGCCAGCAGTAACAGATAAAGATTTAGTCACTACTAAAAAGCGGATAGGTTATCCATTAACTGATTCTCAAATTCTCAGATTGCTTGATTCTTTTCCAGAAGATGAAACAGGCAACAAATGGCGATTTGGTTTTCAGTGCATGGCAGTTTATGGGCTTCGACCAGAAGACCTCCGGTACATTCACACACGCAACGGAGGTCAAGAGATGTGGACTAATTACGAAATGAGTAAAGGTGGCAAGAAAGGAGAAAAAACAGAACCACGCCGGTTATATCCCTTACTTGTGCATGACATTGAAGGCCCAATTAGTTGGCATTTAAAAGAGCAACTTTATCTATGTGAACAAGAAGGTAGAAACCTATTGCCTAACTTAGGTAAAGCCGGAGAGGCAGGTGATAGATGCAAGAATTATTTAGCGCGCCGCAAAGCATGGGGAGCAATTAAAGAAGAAGTTGCAAGAGAAAAACAGGAATTAACTCCATACTCTTTCAGGCATCGATATGCCTATTACGGACATAACAGACCCAAAGCAGATGGAAGTTATAGAGCATCTAAACAAGTTGCTGACGCGATGGGCCACACGTTGGATACTCACCTATTGAGCTATTCCAGATTCCAAACGAAAGATCTTGCTAGTGCTTTTGATGAAACAACACTCTTAGTAAAAACCGCTGCTTAAGTAATCCTTTTATTGATTCTTTTTCTAAGAGCTTTTAATTGATAATTGAATCTCATTTGTTTTATATGTTGTAGCTTTTCAGCCATATCGACTGGCATTGTTCTTGCTGCCTTTACCAACTCGAAGGCATACCTATGAGTGTCTTTTGTATATGAATCCATGGTCGAAGCAAGGAATCGTTCTAATAAATTGGCGAAACGATAACCATTTGAAAATGAAGAAAATTACTCAATTTGCCCACCATGTAAAAAAAATGACGGTTTAAGCCATAGACCACCGCCTAACAGTAGTTGGACTAACTCCATAAATATCAGCAATCTTTTTCCAACTCAAGCCATAACTTTTATATCTGTTAATTCTGATTCTCTTTGTATCTAACACCCAGATAAACAGCATTAGTGGAACCATAAGCACAGCACAAAGCCATGCCATTACGCATGTAAAGATGTCATTAGTTTTTAGAAATGCTTTTGTCAGAAGAGCCTGAAAGGATGGGCCTCCGCTTAGCAAATCTAGAAGATATATGCGATCATCTGTTGACTTGTAATTATTTTGTATGGCTCTGGAGACAACAGTATTTACTTTCAATATTTCTGTTCCGTTTGCAGATTGGGCTAAGGGGTTTGATAGTGCAGAGGTTGTTGCAATGCACGAGGCTAACGCAATAAAGCCCTTATACAGAGGTGTTTGCAAAGATGATCCTGAATCAGTTGTTGTGATCCATCAAGCAGAAGAGGGTATTGCAAAAGCTTTTTTTGAAGCAAGTAGAGAAGCTGTTGAAGCTACAGGTCATATATATGACTCAACCGTTATTACCAGTTACTTAGCAGGTTAAGAGAAATGGAAAAACTCTTTATTGTATGTACTTTTGACTGTTCCTTTGAGTACTACGAAGAAACTATTGAAAAGTTTGTCAAAGAATATGGAGGTGGAGTTGTTATTGACTATGACCTAAACAAAATCAATGATCATAAATCACATTCTTTCTATAAGGTCACAAGCTTAGAAGCATTTGCAAAAATCCTCGATAATCCTTTCGCTAGGGAATGGGACAAAGCTAATAACTGCAAAGATATTGTTTATAAGCTCGAAGGACCTTTGTAGGTTCCTTCTTTAGAAGTGACTGTAACTAGGTTTAATTAGAAAAGTAGTAGCAATTAATGCTTTTACTTCTAATATTTTTTGCTAACTATTAATTAAATGTCTAATTAGCAATGTTCTTTAAAAGGCATGCAGGTTATATAAGCAATCCTTTCACACTGTATTGGAAAAAAAATTGGACTTTTCAAATAGTTCATATGGAAGGAGGTATTCATATTGAAGCTAAAGGTCTAGGTATTTGTTTAAGAGCCCCTTTCATATCAAATGATAATCCAATGATTGCAGCTGATAATTTAATTCTTAGAGAAGAGAAGAATAGAAAATCCATATACAACTCTTGGAAATTGAAAACAAGTAAAAAAGCCTAAATATATGATGGAATCTTTTAGTTGTAAAAGAAATTTCATTCTAGAAGAGCCTGAAGGTTGGCTTTCTGATTATAAATTTCTAGGTAGGTATGCAACGCTGTTAAAAACTATCACCACCTTTTAATGAATACTCTGATCATCTCGACCTTTAGCTTTACTATTGAAAAATTTGAAAGTTACCGAATAATCAAATAACTATCAGATGTATTAATAAATACATCGAATAGTCTTTTTTTTTACGAAGATAATAAAAATTTATTTTGTGTGAGGACACAATGAAGCTTTTTCAGCGCTTGCTGGTAGTTCCTGCTGCTTTGGGCTTAATTGCTCCTGTTGCAGCCAATGCAGATACTTCATTTGCATCAACTACAACTCTTGGAGGCAGTGTTTTTTTTACTGTTGGCTCTGTTGCAGATGGTGGAACAACAGATAAGGAAGAAGAACTTTATATGCAGTACAAGTATGTTCTTAGCATGAAATCTAGCTTCAGCGGAGAAGACTTACTTGTTACTGGTATTAAAGCTGGTAACGCATCTGGTCCATTGGCATCTATGGACAGCGCTTACGGTGGTGGCTCTGATTTAACTGTGAAAGATTTCTTTTACTCCTTCCCAGTTGGCGATCTAGAAGTAACTGCTGGTCCTTTGGTTGACCAGGATGATGTTGTTGCTGCAACAACTTCTGCTTATTCAGATACATTCAGGCTAGGCGCTATGCCTTACTCTTTAGCTGGTAACGAAACTGGTCCTGGAGTTGGCGTTGCTTACTCGAACGACAACGGCGTAGTTGCTTCTGCTAGCTTCGTTTCTGTTGGCGGTGCTGATTCTACAGTTGGAATCGGTGGTGACAATGGTGATGATGTAACAACTGTAACCCTTGGCTATAACGGCGAAGGATTTGGCGGTGGTCTGGTAATCGCTTCCAACGATGGTGAAGCAGGAACAACTGGTTATGACACATTTGGTGGCGGTATCTATTACAGCCCTGAGTCAATCCCAGCAACAATCAGCGTTGCTTATGACACAAAAGATCCAGAAGGAACAGCTAAAGACGAGACTGACCTATTCATCGGTATCGACTACGAAGTTGGCCCTGGAACATTAAGTGCTGCTTATAACTCAACTGATGTTGATGGCAGTGATGCTTTAGATTCAACAGGATTTGAAGTTTCTTACACTTATTCATTGAACGACAACGTTACAATCACTCCTGGTTTCTTCACTGTAGAGGATACAAGTACTGGTGATGATGATTCTGGTGTTGTTGTTGAAACAGTTTTTAGCTTCTAAAAATTAAAAGCTAAATCAATCCCCTTTATAAGTAATTAAAAAAAAGGACTGGCAGATGTCAGTCTTTTTTTTCTAAGAGAGCTAGCAAGATGTTTAGTCCCATTCCTTGATTCCATTTGATACATCGAAATTGAGAGGAGTATGTAATCCTTTAATTTCAGTTTTCTCAATTTGATGGCTTACTACCACGTCCACGGTTTAATTCCTGACACACTTGCTCAATCAGAGGGTTATCAATTATTCGAGCAATATATTGCCAATGGAGCACCAAAAGATAACTTCGATGGCTTTGAACTAGTCAGGGGGGTAAGAGTATTTTTCCTACTTTCACCCTCCTCTAATTAGAATTGGATTTTAATTTAGATATGGAGGGACGTTGGGTACATATAGAGCAAGGTTCAGCGCCATTACGTTGCTGGTGGAATAATCCTCAGAAAGAAAGTAAGCATGTCGTTCTTGTTCTACCAGAGGTCTTTGGTATTAATAGTTGGGTAAAGAGTGTTGTTGATCGACTTGCAGAAAAAGGCATTCCCTCTTTGGCAATGCCACTGTTTGCAAGAACAGCCCCCGAATTAGATCTTGGATATACCAAAGAAGACTTGGTCGAAGGACGTCGGCATAAAGAACAAACGACAACACAGCAAATCCTCGATGATGCGTCTACTGCTTTGAATTGGTTAAAACAGCAATACAGCCAATCAAAGATAACGGTTGTTGGATTTTGCTTTGGTGGTCATGCAGCTTTAATCACATCAACACTCCCAGAAGTAAATTCTACTTTTGATTTTTATGGCGCTGGGGTGGCAACAATCAGACCAGGAGGAGGCCCTCCAAGCTTGGAATTATTGAGTCAAACCGCAGGAAAATTAACTTGTATTTGTGGGACTGGTGATCCACTTATTCCACAATCGGATAGAACATGTATAAAAGAAGCCTTAAGCAAAGAAGATCCCTCTCAGAGCAGGTTTAGCTATGTAGAAATTGAAGATGCTGATCATGGATTTATGTGCGAACAACGAGCAAGTTTCAATCAAAACGCCTCGGCTCTTGGCTGGAACTTATTAATGAGTGAATTGTCTTTTTAAAACCCTAATAGTCACTTTTGATATCAATTACTTTTAGACGCCCAAGACTTATTTTCTAATACTTCACGTAACTGTTTTCTCAACAGCCTGTCGGGCATACCAGCTGCAGCAATTAGTCCTAGAATATTAAAAAGGATTCCGCAAGCGAACCATCTCCAAGGGTTATAACCTTTGTTATTTGCTAATGAGGAACATAGTAGGCCACATGGAATACCAAAGACAAAAGTAAAGAAGAAAAGTGAACCAATAGAAGAATAGGAACCATAAAAACTTGTCATGTCTAAATTAAAAACCTGTTGATTACTATCTTGCTCGACTTTGAACTTAATGGAACTTTTTACGACATAAAAAACCTAAAATAACTACAGGAAAAAGATTGACTCGATGAGACTAGGAAGAGAAATTGAACGTCTACGTCAACGTGTACATAAACTATCAATAGAGAAAGATCCACCGACTCTTCGTATAGTGATCATTAAAGATGATGAGACTCCACAAGAGCTATCAGTATGGGATCTACGTGTAAAAGTGTAGAGAAAGAAATGAGCGTCGCTGAAACAAAAGAGAAAAGGAACGGGAGGCCCCTCAATCAAGGAGATTCCACTGCCTCCTCACGTGCAACGAGCGCTCGTTATTAGGAGCAATGGATCCACATGGAAAGTTGCAGCTGAATCCGTTGGGATGGACTATCGAACACTCAGGAAATATGTACGAGATCATCCTGATGCAACTGATTTCCTGGAACGTCAAACACAAGACGCATTAGATCAAAGCCATAGCAAACTCATTGCAGCTGCTCCTCTAGCAGCTCAACGATTAATCGATGTTATTCATGACGAGAACAATAGAGGATATGTTGTTGTTCAAGCTGTTGACAGTCTATTTAGGATTATTGATCGTGGTATTACTGATCGAGAGAGTGCTGAGCAAATAAAAGATATTAAAGAATCACTGAATGCTCTTGAGGGAGGAAGAGTTGATGAAATCTGAATAGATCAGTCAGATAAAGAAAAAGCCTCTTCCCTATATGGAAGGAAAGAG
>CACFCB010000042.1 GCA_902564695.1 uncultured Prochlorococcus sp.
AATAACTACAACATAAGCTTTACAGGTTCTACAGAATTCACTGTATTTGGAATGAATACACTCAAATCATCAAAAGAAAAAATATCCCTCTCACTTGGTTTTTATTATTCAAATAAAATCTTAAAAAGGAAAATAAATATTATTAAAGACAAATTAAACCAAGATTTGAAAAATTCAAAACATCAAGAAATCAGAAAACTAAAGTCCCAAAAATTACTAATTGAAAATATTTCTGATTATATAATTATGCAGAACAAGGCAAATAAAATTCTTTCTTTGGAAAGCCCTAATAAAGAACAAATAAGTGAAGCTCAAAATCTCTTTAAAGAAGCAAAAAGGAAAAAAAGATCTAGAGAATCAATCTCTAATAGAATAGAGTTTCATAAAAAAAAGATATCAGATATCGAATGTAGTGAATTATTTCTAAATTCATTAATAAATGAACAAACAGAGAACAATAGTAAAAAATTAGATCAAATTATAGACCTCAAAGAAGAAATAGAAGAATTTATATGCATAGCCAAAAATAAAACAAAACCGATAAAACAAAAAAAACAATCTTCAACTATAAAAGAGGTCCAAAGCCCTAATGGTATAAAGATCCAAATAGGAAGGAATTACAGACAAAACGAACTGATTAGTTTAAAAAATGGAAAAAAAGGAGATCTTTGGTTTCATGCTCAGGAAGCGCCAGGAAGTCATGTTGTGCTCAAATCATCAAATGGATTGATTGATGATACAGATATTCAATTAGCAGCTGATTTAGCTTCTTTTTTTAGCCGTGCTCGAAGAAACAAATTAGTACCAATAATCATGGTCCCGATTGAAAACCTTCAAAGGATATCGGGAGCCTTACCTGGAACTGTTAAGCATAGAGGTGGAAAGGTTCTATGGGGAAACGCAGAAAGAGCAGAGAAATATTTTCAACAAAAGTGAGCTTCAATGCCGTACTATCAGGCCATTAGAGAGGTACAAATGATTGACTTTCTGCTTGGAACTCACGAGTTTCTTGGTAATCACTCTTTCCCAGAATTCTTAATTGGATATTTATTTGGAGCAGCCTTAATAATTGGAGCTCCTACAGTCTTTCTCTTATTAGCATTCACAAGTGCTTTAATGAAAACCAACGGAAAAATGGGAGGTTATAAAGAATATGCCAACTATGGTGAATCTTCATTAAATGATTGTCCCCCTTTTATTTTGCCTGACCCAACAAAAAACAGCTAAAAAGAAAAGAAAGAAATTGTTTTCCATAAAGTAATTAAACAAAAATATATCTATGTAATTCTTACTAATAGCTTAAATAAAACAAATAGCTACTTGTCAGACTAAATTTTCCAGTAACATTATTTTATTAATCTAATTTAAACTGACTAGCCCAAACCAAAAAGAAAATATTTTTAAAGCTCCGCCCCCAATCAGGGTAAAGAAAAAAGCGAATTCAATTGAGGCTTCTCAAGAATTAGAGATGCCATTAGTTGATCATCTTGAAGAGCTTCGTCTTAGGATCTTAAGAAGTCTTATTGCGATTCTTTTATCATCTGGTTTGTGCTTATTATTTGTAAGAAAACTTGTACAAGCTTTAGAGATCCCAGCTGGAAAAATACATTTTTTACAAATAGCTCCAGGAGAATTTCTATTTATTTCAATCAAAGTTGCAGGGTATGGAGGACTTACTATTTCTCTTCCATACATACTTTACCAATTTTTAAAGTTCATCCTTCCAGGTCTTACTAAAAGAGAAAAACGCTTAATAGCCCCTTCAGTTGCAGGTTCAGCAATTTTATTTTTTTTAGGAATTTTCTTTGCCTGGCGGGCTTTAATCCCTGCAGCTCTAGGATTTCTTATAAGTTATGGTGCAGATGTTGTAGAACCTCTTTGGTCAATAGAAAAATATTTAGATTTTGTACTCCTACTTATGTTATCAACAGGTTTAGCTTTTCAGTTACCAATACTTCAATTGATCTTAGGATTTTTTGAATTAATTTCTTGGAAGAAAATGCTATCTTCCTGGAGGGTGGTAGTAATGACATCTGCCGTTGCAGGAGCAGTAATAACTCCCTCTACCGATCCAATAACTATGCTTCTTTTATCATCATCAATAATTTTTTTATTTTTTGTTGGAGTTGGATTAGTAGCCTTAACATCAAATTTTAAAGAACAAATTCGTCCATCCTTGGATCCATAGGTAAAGACAAACTAATTGCCCTTCCAAGTCTTGGCTTTGCCTGAACATTTTCCAACCAATTCCTAACAAAATCCGATTGTCCTGCTCGATTAATAATTTCTAATATTCGATTCAAATGTTCTCGAAATGTATCTTCATCCATTGGAAAAGATTGCTGTTCTAGGAATCCCCACATCATTTGTAAATATATTTGGTCTTTTTTGATTAACAATTTCAAATCATATGTAACACCCCATCGCCTTCTTAAGCACTCCATTACTTCGTCTACTCCCAATGGGATTGAAGAAAAGTTATCTGAAGAATTTTGCCCATTAAATTTAAAACTCATATCAAAAGCCAGTCTTGGCAGAGATTAATAACCCTTTTCGTGTCCATTCTGGTCTAATATCAGAATTCAGGTGAACATCTGTAATGACACAAATGACTTCTGCAGATGTGCCCTCAATGGGCAGAAGGCAGTTTATGAACTTGCTTACCTTTGGCACTGTGACGGGAGTTGCCTTAGGGGCTTTGTATCCAGTAGCTCAATATTTCACACCTTACAGAGCTGGTGGTGGTGGTGGTGGAACAAATGCAAAAGATGAGCTAGGTAATCCTGTTAATGCAAGTGCTTGGCTTTCTACTCATCCAATTGGGGACAGAAGTTTAGTTCAAGGACTTAAAGGAGATCCTACCTATCTAATCGTTGAAGGTGAGGATGCAATTACTAGTTATGGAATTAATGCTATTTGTACTCATCTTGGATGCGTAGTCCCTTGGAACAGTGGAGCGAATAAATACATGTGCCCATGCCATGGAAGTCAATACGATCCCACAGGTAAAGTAGTTCGAGGTCCTGCCCCTCTATCATTAGCAATTGCTCATGTGACAGTAGAAGACGATCAAGTGCTACTGAGTCAGTGGACTGAAACTGATTTCCGAACTGGTACTGATCCATGGTGGGGATAAAAACAAATGAACAAAAAAAACCTCAATACTCCCAATAAAAAAATGAGTCGCACATTAAAACTTTGCCTTTGTTCAATTATTTTTGGATTTTCAGTATTTATAATCCCTCAGCCAACTTGGGCTTACCCATTTTGGGCTCAACAAAAATTTGAGAATCCTAGAGAAGCAACTGGAAAAATTGTTTGTGCCAACTGCCACATAGCCAGTATGCCAACAAGAGCTGAGGTTCCTCAGTCAGTGGCTGCAGATAGTGTATTTAAAACTGTAGTTGAAATACCCTATAAAAAAGATTTACAAGAAATTGGAGCAGATGGAAGCAAAGTTCCTCTCCAAGTTGGAGCAGTTGTAATGCTTCCTGATGGATTTAAACTTGCTCCTCAAGAAAGATGGTCTGATGAAATAAAAGAAGAAACACAAGGTGTTTACTTCACTCAATACAGCGAGGAACAAGAAAACATAATTTTAGTAGGACCACTACCTGGAGATCAAAATAGAGAAATTGTTTTCCCAGTTCTATCCCCTGATCCGACAAAAGATAAAAATGTTCACTTTGGGAAATATGCTATCCATGTAGGGGGTAATAGAGGTAGAGGGCAAGTTTACCCAACAGGTGAAAAGAGCAACAATAATTTATTCACCTCAACAAATGCAGGAACAATTACTTCTATTGAAACTAAGGAAGATGGTTCACAAGTTATCAATCTAAATAATTTAGATGGAGAAAATTTCACAGAAAATATTCCTGCTGGAACTAGTTTATTAGTCAAAGAAGGTGACACTATTGAATCAGGATCAAAATTAACTTCAGACCCTAATGTTGGAGGATTTGGTCAACTAGATACTGAAATAGTTTTGCAAAGTAAGGCAAGAGTTATTGGACTAATAGTTTTCTTTATAGGTGTTGGATTATCTCAAATAATGCTTGTTCTTAAAAAGAAACAAGTTGAAAAGGTTCAAGCTGCTGAAGGGATATAAAACTAATTAATTATAGATGGAAAATATTTTCATAGCTCTTAGTTCACCAGGGGCTGAGTTGATTCAACTGGGCCCTTTTTCCTTAAGATGGTATGGATTATTAATAGCTATTTCAGTTTTACTAGGTCTTAATTTATCAAGTGAATTAGCTCTTAAAAAAGGATTAAAAAAAAGCCTAATAAATGATTTACTTCCTATTTTAATTTTGGCATCTTTAATAGGAGCAAGAATTTATTATGTTGTATTTGAATGGAGAAACTACACAGGTAAAAATTTTTGGAGTTCTATTAAATTTCTAAATATAAATATCTCTATCCCTTCTGCATTAGAAATCTGGGGAGGAGGTATAGCCATTCATGGTGCTTTGATATTGGGAACTTTATCAGTAATCTTTTTTTGCAGATGGCGCAAAGAGTCTTTTTGGGATGTTATTGATATTTTGGTTCCCTCAGTTGCATTGGGGCAAGCGATTGGCAGATGGGGAAATTTTTTTAATAATGAAGCTTTTGGGATTCCTTCAAACCTACCTTGGAAATTATTTATACCTTATGAATATAGGCCAGCAATATTCTCAGCAAAGAGTTATTTTCATCCAACCTTTCTGTATGAATCAGTATGGAATATTTTTGTTTTTATCCTCCTGATTTTTCTTTTTAAAAAATCACTTAGCAAAGAAACCCTTATCCCATCGGGTACTTTAAGTTGTATTTATTTAATAAGCTACAGCTTAGGTAGATTTTGGATAGAGGGTTTAAGAATAGATCCTCTATGCTTAGGGGGACTTCCTCCTTTTTGCCAAGGAGGTATTCGAATAGCACAATTGATAAGTTTATTTTTAATGAGTTTAGGTTTATTAGGACTATGGAGAATTTATATTTCTAAAAAATCACTCCCGAATCCTTCCTTAAGCAACGTGAGAAATCAATGAGTCAGATTTCGATTGTTGGAGCAGGACCAGGAGCTTTGGACTTGTTAACAATAAGAGCTCACCAAAGGTTAAAAACAGCTGATGTTTTAGTTTGGACAGACTCTTTGATTCCTGAACAAATAGCTAATCTTGTTAGTGATGATTGTGAAAAGATAAAGACAAGCTCTTTAACACTGGAAGGAATCCTTCAGATTTTAATTAAAAAGTATAAAGAGGGTAAAAATATTGTTCGACTTCACGATGGAGACCCTTGTTTATATGGAGCCATATCTGAACAGATATGTAGATTAAATGATGCAGGAATTCAAATTGAAATAATTCCAGGGGTAAGTGCCTATCAAGCAACAGCCGCAAATATAGGAGTAGAGCTAACTATTCCTGATCTGACTCAAACAATAATACTTTCAAGAGCTGATGGTAGGACAGGAAAGCCTAAGAATGAAAACCTACATAAGTTAGCCTCTATTCAATCCTCTTTATGTCTTTACCTAAGTGCAAGACATGTGGAAGAAGTCCAATCTATACTTATTAAATATTACCCTTTAGATACTCCTGTAGCTATTGCACATAGAATTACTTGGCCAGATGAGTGGTTACGAGTTATACCTCTAAGTGAGATGGCAAAAACCTCTAAAGAAAAAAAATTAATCAGAACAACATTATATATAATTAGTCCCACTTTAAAAATTGGGAAAAATAGATCAAAGCTTTACAGTCCAAGCCATTCGCATTTATTTAGACCATCTTAGAATTTCAAGATTCATCAAAAATAACTTCACATAAATAAAGAATCTAGATAAATGATCTTTCAGAGATAAATAGCTTTACAACCCCTTTAGAATAGATTTAACACCTCAAAGGCTTTTACTTGGAACAAAGTGAAATCAAAAAAGGCGATAATCCTAATTTCGCAAGTAATAAATCCTCGTTACAAAAGGTTGGGGAATTTCTAAGAGAAGCCCGTCAAGGAAGAAATCTTACAGTAGAGGATTTATCCTCATCACTAAGAATCGGCAAAGAACAATTAATTGCTTTAGAAAAAGGAGATGAAAATTCTCTTCCTGAGAAAGTCTTTATTAAAGCAATGGTCCGACGTATAGCAGAGAAATTGAACTTAGATACAAGTTTTATTTTTGAAGAGCTTAATGAAAAGAAAAAAAATCAGCCTAAATATAAACCTATAGTCAAAAAAGAAAAACCAAAAAGCAACAAACCTATTCGTCCAATTAGCATGATAATTTTATCTGGCCTACTTGGATTAGTTACTTCAATCATGGTATTAAAGTATTTCTCTAGAGATCAAAATCAATCATCTATTATTAAAGAAAGCAAAATACCTTTATTAGATATAAATCAAAATGTATTTACCTAAAGTATATTTATGTCAACATCTTTAATTTTCTTAATTAGTAAAATAGCCTTGTTTAAACTCCATTTTTCTAAATCTAGATTTTGACCTAAATCATTAGGAATCATTTCAATATTTACTTTTCTAATACTGGATTCAATGACTATTTTTGATATTAAAGGTTCTGGTCTTCTATCCATTGCGCACGAAAGCCTAAGAAGTAAAGACATATCAAATACCAAGTTTTTTTGATATTCATCTATTAATAACTGCCAAGACTCATGTCTTTTTTTGGGAAAACTTTTCCTGTGATATCTTGCAATAGAGGCAACCATTAAATGCTCAGATTGAGAATAGCCTAGAAGTTCTCCATGTCTGATTAAATACCAAGAATGCTTATGATAAGCACTAATATTAATGTGTTTTCCGCAAGCATGAAGTTTAGCTGCTGCCCATAAAAGATCTCTCCCTTCTCCATTATCATTATGTAAAACTCCTCTAGTTTGATCATAAAAAGCAAGTGCAAATTCTGATACTCTTTTTGATCTTCTTGAATTCACGCCAAACCTTCTAGACTGATGTAAAACAGTTCTTTCTCTTATAGATCCTTGAAAACTTAATTGATCTTTTAAATAATCATTTCTACACATCCAATCAACGACTAGTCCTTCACGAAGAGCTCTTTCACTTAAAACAATTTCATCAACATTAACCATATTCATTATTGTTTGCAAAATTAAAGCCCCCGGAACAATTATCTCAGACCTTCTTTCACTTAATGAAGATAATTCACTCCTTTCTGAAGAAGTCATTTTTATTAACTTACTAACAGTCTGATCTAAATCTTTTTTAGAAATTTTATATCCTTGTAATTTTATGGGGATATTATTCTGCTTGTTAGAAATTAATGCCCCAATTGCCATCGCAGTTCCACTAGTTGCGACAAGAACTGGTTTCTCTCCTACCTCAATCCTCCTAAATACTTTATCAATTGCAGACTCCATAGACCCTTTAATAAATGATCTTAAGAACAATTCAGCCTGAGAAGATATTGGATCTTTCTTAACAAATTCTCTTTGTAATCTTACTGCTCCTATTTTTGTACTAGTTAAAGCTCTTGCCTCAGAACTATCTGCAAGGATTAATTCAGTCGAACCTCCTCCAATATCAAGAACGAGATGAGGTACATTCCCAAATTGCATTCCTGAAAGCACACCTAGATAAATTAACCTTGCTTCTTCTGCTCCACTTATTAATTCAACATCTAGGCCTAACTTATGTTTTATTTCCGATATGAAAATTCTTCCATTAGATGCTTCTCTAACCGCACTTGTGGCAGCAATTATAAGACTTTGCACTTTATGACTTTCAGATAATTCCTTAAATCTTTTTAATGTAGAAAAAACCCTACTCATAGCTAGAGAAGTAAGTTCTCCAGTATCAGGGTCTCTTTCTCCTAGTCGTGTTGTTGATTTTTCAGCAAGTTCAATACTAAAAGTATTTAATTTAGGCTCGAGCTTTGCAATCAACAAATGAGTTGAATTCGTACCAATATCAATTGTTGCTATTCGACAAGATTCTTTATCTTGATTTTCTCCTAGATCTAATTCAATAGACTTC
>CACFCB010000043.1 GCA_902564695.1 uncultured Prochlorococcus sp.
GCTCCCATAGAGGGTACTCCAGCCTTCTTTGCAGGCATAAAACCAAATGATAATATAGTTTCGATAGACGGTAAAAATATTAATGGTTTAAGTATAGATAGTACAGTCAAACTAATAAGGGGAAAAAAAGGAACTAAAGTAGAATTAGGTATAATTAGAGATTCTAAGTTTTTAAAAATATCATTAATAAGAGACAAAATTCAAATCAATGTAGTAAATAGTCGAATAAATAATACAAATTTAGGAGTTAAAATTGGTTATGTAAGGTTAAAGCAATTCAATGCAAAATCTCCAAATGAGATGAGCATTTCGATCAAGAAATTAGAGAAGCAAGAACCTCTTGGATATGTTTTAGATCTAAGAAGTAATCCTGGTGGTTTGCTTGAAGCAAGTATAGAAATAGCAAGACAATGGATAAATACTGGAATTATTGTTAGTACAAAAACAAAAGATGGAATAACTGATATAAGAAGAGGAAATATGAAAGCATTAACAAGTAGACCAGTTGTAGTTCTTATTGACGAAGGATCTGCTAGTGCAAGTGAGATACTTTCTGGAGCAATTAAAGATAACAATAGAGGAATACTTGTAGGAAAAAAGACTTTTGGAAAAGGACTTGTTCAATCTGTAAGATCTCTGTCTGATGGATCTGGACTTACAGTTACAGTTGCTAAATATTTAACACCTAGCGGGAGAGATATTAATAAGAATGGTATACAACCTGATATTCTTTCAGAATTATTGTTGGATGATGAAAAAAAGTTAACAAATGCTGATTTAGGGACCTTTAAAGACAGTCAATATGTAACTGCTGAAAATATTTTGCTTAAAAAATATAGAGGTGAAAATATAAATAATTCATATAATCCTAAACATTCTAATTTAAAGTTTGCATTAAAAAATTAGCTGAATTTATCGATTCTCATATACCCATACCAGTCAGGTACTATTTTATCACTTCTTTTTTTTGGATCAGGGACTAGTCTGACTTCCCATCCTTTAATTTCTTTAATTGAATGAATATTATCTATTTGTTCAATATTTCTTATTCCTGCGCAGTCATCATTATGCTTATTCTTTAAATCTAATTTCCAAATACTTTTTGCTTTCTTTTTTGCCTCTGCAGCCTTATTTGCAGCAACTAAAGTAAACTCATGATGTTCATTCATAGAATTTTCATCGTAACCACCTAAATTTATAAACCAAAGAGATTGATCTTTTGAATAACTATTTATTGAGTTATCTTTATTTGCTTTTGATATGACTATTTTGTATCCGTCAATATATTTAACACATTTATAGCTATCTATATGCAGACCTTTAGCTTGTCCGAACCACTGCCTTCTCAGTTCACTAAAAGTATCTTCAATTGATTCACCAATTACCCATCTTACATCGTGTAATTCTATATTACTTTTTAGACTTCTTCCTCCTAATACAACAATAAAGAGAGACAATTCCATTTTCTTAATATTAATTACTCATGTCCAACATTTTTTTTAATGGTTTATAAGCCTTGGCCCTAATCTCTTCATTCATTTTTAACTCTGGCTTCATTTCTTTTAGACATTTATTTACTTTCTCTAGTGTATTCATTCTCATATATGGACATTCATTACAGCTGCAACCATCAATTCCAGGTACTTCTAAATATGTCTTTAGAGGATTTTTTAATCTCATCTGATGAATTATTCCTGGCTCAGTAAGTACAATGAATTTTTCATTTTTACTCTTCTGAGAATAATTTAATAACTTGCTTGTTGATCCTATGAAGTCAGCTAAATCTAATAGGCTCTCTTGACATTCAGGATGGGCCAGTACTTCAGCTTTTGGATTCTTAATTTTTAATTTGATCAGAGATTCTTCATTAAATGTCTCATGAACTAAGCATCTTCCAGGCCATAAAGTTAATTTTCTCCCGCTCTGGCGTTCCACCCATCTCCCTAGATTTCTATCTGGTGAAAATAAAATAGGTAGATCTTTTGGCAGTTTATTTACTAGATCTACAGCATTACTGCTAGTGCAAATCAAATCACTTTTGGCTTTGACTGCTGCACTGCAATTTATATAACTAATTGTATAGTGGTCAGGATGTTTATCTAAGAAATCTTGGAATTCATCAGGTTGGCAATCGTCTGCAAGGGTGCATCCAGCATCAAAATCAGGAAGAAGTACAGTTTTATCTGGACATAAAATTTTTGCGGTCTCAGCCATAAAGTGAACACCGCAAAAAACAATTACGTCAGCATTTGTTTCTGAAGCTCTTCGAGATAATTCAAGTGAATCCCCAATAAAATCTGCAATATCTTGAATGTCTGGTTCTTGGTAATAATGAGCGAGAATTATTGCATTTCTCTTTTGGCGCAAAAGATTAATCTCATTAATGAGAATTTTGCGCTTTGTAGAGACAGATATATCAGTCTCGTAATAGGAAACAGTAGTAATTAGTCCTCAAGTGAACATGTTGGGGCAGTATAGAGGTTAATTTCCTAAAAACTCTGTCAGTTATCCGAATTGCTATTGCTGGCGATCTTCATGGATCCTGGAATCAGGAGGATCAAGATTTGCTTTCGGATCTTAATCCTGATGGAATCTTGTTTGTTGGTGACTTGTCAGATGGTGATTTGAGAATTGCAAAAGCAATTAGTAAAATCCCAATCCCAACTTCTGTAATACTAGGAAATCACGATAGAGGTCATGACGGATCGGGAGATATTTTAAGAGCACAAATCGATCTATTAGGTGAAAAAAATTGTTCTTGGAATTTATGTAAATGGAAATTGAATGAACTGTCAGTGGTTGGTGCTAGGCCCTGTAGTGCAGGTGGAGGTTTTTTTCTGGCACCTGAGGTGAGAGAGGTTTATGGAGAGGTTAGTCTTGATGAGTCCGTTCTTAGGATTGTATCTGCAGCAAAGTTGGCACCTCTAGCTATACCATTACTAATTCTTGCTCATTCAGGTCCAGTTGGTCTTGGTTCAGAGTCGTCTAGTCTTTGTGGCAGAGATTGGAAATTGCCATCAATGGATTGGGGGGATAAAGATCTTGGTATTGCTATTGACCGAATTCGTAAATTTAGGATTCCAGAATTAGTTGTTTTTGGACACACACATCATCAATTAAGAATAGGTGGGAATCGTACTAGAAAAACTTTTACAAGAGATATTTGGGGAACGTCTTACCTAAATGCAGCTTGTGTACCAAGAAGAGGAATTGATTCTGCTGGTGAAAATTTATGTCATTTCTCTTGGGTTGAGTTTTCGAGTGGAAAACTGACACATGCATCGCATAGATGGTTCCGCAATGATTCATCTATCGCTTATGAAGAGATGCTCTTTAATCAATAAATTTTTGTTAATTGGAGTTATTAATAAATTTATTATTGATTTTTATTTAGTATCTAATTCAGGATCTTTAAATTTTCTTTCTGCTATTAAATAAGCACCTACAGCTGACCCTATAAAACCTAAAATGTTTCTCATTAAAGGTAAAATATCATTAGTTCTTGTTATAACAGAAGCAATTCCGAAAATCCCAAATAACATCACCCAAAGAGGAGATAGAAGTAATAACCATCCTATGGAAAAGCTTTCATTTGCTTTCCTTGGTGATGCTGCAAATCCTGCGATAATTCCACCCAATAATGAAGTTAATAATGTCCATTGCCATTGCTCTTGCGGTAATCCAGGAACTACTTCACAACCTCCACGATCTAAACAAGTTTCTACGGCATTTATAGAAGCTAAAATTGCACCATCTTCTCCATTATCTCTTACATAAAATTGATTACCAAATCTTGTTTGTAGTTCTACCCAAAAGATTCTTGGCATTAATGCAAAATATGCATCTCCAACATTAAAGCTAAGAAGGTTCCCACCCCTAGGGTCTGCAATCACTAGAAGACTTGTTTCATCAAGATTCCAGTAGTCTTTAACTGCTAAACCAGGTGTTTTTTCATATTGAGATAACACTCTAATTTTCCATCCTGTATTTTTTTCGTATGAATTTAGCTCGGTTTCTAAATTTGACCTTTGTTTTTCACTCAGCGTTTTAGCAAGATCAATTATGGGCGTTTGTTCTTTTGGTAATAGTTCAGGATTATCGTAAGCAAAAGCACTTCCCTGCATGCCAAACATTATTACGAGGCTCAGAAAAAATTTTATGGTTTTGTTTAGAAATTTTTTGAGCATGTCTTTGTTTTTTATTCAATATATTCTCCATGATGATTGATTCGACTGCGAGATGTCCTAAATGGTTAATTGGTCCAATGCTTGCAAACGGCGGAGCAATTAGTTTCTACAAATATATGGAATTGGTATTAAATGATCCAATAAATGGATTCTATGGTTCAGGTAGATTAAAGATTGGTAAGGATGGGGATTTCTGTACT
This sequence comes from uncultured Prochlorococcus sp., assembly GCA_902564695.1. Taxonomy (GTDB): domain Bacteria; phylum Cyanobacteriota; class Cyanobacteriia; order PCC-6307; family Cyanobiaceae; genus Prochlorococcus_B. The sequence continues at coordinate 4,388 of CACFCB010000043.1, forward strand.
TCCCCTTCTTTAGGAAATGACTTTGCACAACTACTTGCTATTCAAGTAGTTGATTGGTTCCTTGGTTTAGAAGAAGCAGGTATCAATTATGAATTGTTCTCTTTAGTTGAAATAGGACCAGGAGAAGGGACTTTGTCTAGAGATTTAATCAATAGTATATCTGAGCTAGCACCTTTTTTAATTGGCAAAATTGAGCTTATTTTAGTTGAACCAAATATAGGAATGAAAAAACGACAAGAAAAAGTAATTAAAGAATTGAAGGGGGTTGAAGTGCGTTGGAGTAGTCTTGAAAATCTCAAAATTAATCCTGTTACAGGTGTTGTAATTGCAAATGAAGTTTTAGATGCCCTTCCTGTTGAGAGAATAATTTTTAGGGAGAATAAATTTTTTAGACAAGGAGTTTCTTTAAAAAAAAAGGATGGAAATTATTATTTAGATTTTATTGACTTGAAAACTACTAGAGCTATTGATGAGTTTTTGAAGGAGTCTGAAAGTCTTTTGAAAATTGATTTTCCACCTAAGGAGATTTCTAGTGGATGGGTTACAGAGTGGCATTGTGATATCCCTTGTTGGTTCAACGATTTATCAAAAATCTTAATTAATGGCTCTTTATTAGTAGTTGATTATGCAATGGAGTCCAAACGCTATTACCACTCAACCAGAAGAAGTGGCACTCTGATGTCATATAGAAATCAAAAAGCAAATTATAACATTTTACAAGATGCAGGCTTTTGCGATTTAACGGCACATATATGCATTGAATCAACAATAAACTATGCAATTACTAATGGATGGACATTTCTGGGCAAAACAAGGCAAGGACAAGCTTTATTGGCATTGGGTCTATCTAAACTTCTTTATTCTCTTCAAAAATCAGCTAAGAATGATATTGCCTTTGCATTGGCACGAAGAGAATCTTTATTAAGACTTGTGGATCCAATCGGATTAGGTGAATATAGATGGTTGGCTTTCAAGAAAAATAATGGTAATGATTTTACTTTGAGAAATCGTTTTCTCGAAGAGCCAATTAATTGAGACGCTCTAAGCACTCTTGTATTTCTTTATTAGAGATATTGTTATATAGTTTTACACCTCCAATTTTTGTAGGCATGACAAAACTTACTTTGCCATCCTTTACTTTTTTATCTCCTTGAAGTGAGTTAATAACATTTTTTAGTTCTAGCCCTGGCCATTTGGAGGGTAAACCCGCTTTCTCTATTAATTCTTTCTGCCTTTTGGCATCAAACGCAGTCCATAAGCCTCTTTGCACTGCCAATTGGCCCACTGCAATCATACCAATTGCAACAGCTTCACCATGTAGCCATTTTCCATATCCACAAAGATTTTCCACTACATGACCAAATGTATGCCCATAATTTAATATTGCCCTAATTCCACTTTCTTTCTCATCTTTTATCACGATTTTAGCTTTTGATTTAGCAGAACGCTCAATAATCTTAAGTAGAATTTTTTCATCTATTTTTGAAAGTTCAGAAATGAAATCTTGGCTCTCTAAGAGTTCAAATAATTCTAGATCAGATATCACCCCATACTTTATTATTTCTGCCATCCCTGCTTTGAACTCTCTTGATGGGAGAGTCACTAATGTTTTGGGGTCTATTAATACTAATTTAGGTTGATGAAATGCACCTATCAGATTTTTCCCTTTCGCATGATTTATACCTGTTTTCCCTCCAATAGATGCGTCAACCATTGCTAGCAAGGTTGTGGGGATTTGGACTACGTGAACACCTCGTAACCAAGTGGCAGCTGCAAAACCTGTCATGTCTCCAACTACACCACCTCCAAGGGCAATCATTAAAGATCCCCTTTCTAACCTGGCTTCATAGGCTGCATTGTGAATTATTTCTATGGAAGTTTGATTTTTTTGTTCTTCTCCAGCTTTTAATATTAGAAGTGTTGGTTTGTATTTATTTTGAATTAGACTTTTGATTACTTTCTCACCATAATGATCAGATACTTCTTTATTTGAGACGACTAAAATTTTTAGTCCTTCCCTAAAACCAATTCTAGCTAGTTCATCTCCTATATTTTTAAGAATCGTATTTCCTATAACTATCTCGTATGGGTTAGTACTTAACGAGACTCTTATTCGAAGGTTGTCTTTATTCACAGTTTAAAGAGTATAAAAAAAATTGCCTGAATTTTAGGTAAATTATTAAGATTTGAAGGTCACGATGACTATTTCTAACATACATCCTAACTCAACGGTATTTGCTCGAATACTTTAAGTATTTATTTTCAGATCAATATAATTACATGGTGGAATATTCTTAATAGTTGTCTATGAAGGATGTTTTTATTAAA
>CACFCB010000044.1 GCA_902564695.1 uncultured Prochlorococcus sp.
TCAGTAGTGTTTCTACCAATACTCATTCTTATTGATGATTCTGCATCTCTCTTGCAAAGACCAATCTCCTGAAGAACATGAGAAGGTTCACCATTACTGCAAGCAGAGCCACTAGTACAGAAAATAAACCTTCTCAATTGGCTATGCAATCTACTGCCATTAACTCCAGAAAAAGTAATATTCAAATTATGAGGCAACCTTTGCTTAATTGATCCATTGACAAGTAATTCAGGAATATTTGTTTTCAATCCATTTAGTAACAAGTTTCTTAAAAACAAGAGTCTCTTATTTCTCTCATCCTGATCATTGTTGGTAATTTCTACTGCCTTTGCAAAGCCCACAATTAAAGGGACAGGAAGTGTACCAGATCTTAATCCACGCTCTTGTCTTCCTCCCAGTTGGGATGATTCAAGAGGGAAACCTTCCCTAATCACTAAAGCCCCAATACCTTTAGGCCCATATATTTTGTGAGCACTCAAGCTCATCAAATCAATATGATTTCTATCGGGATCTAAGTCTAAGTATCCAAAAGCTTGAGCAGCATCAGTATGGAAAGCTATTCCCCGTAACTTACAAAAAGACCCAATTTCAGAAATTGGTTGAAAAACACCTATCTCATTATTTGCAGCCATGACGCTCACCAAAAAAGTATCTTTTTCAAAAGCTTTTGAAAGTTGATCAATATTGATTAATCCATCATTGTTCGGTTGTAATTCTGTCAACCGGAACCCTTCTTTGCGAAGCTCTCTGAGAGGTTCAAGGACTGCATGGTGTTCAGTTGAAACGGTAACTATGTGCCCAGGTTTTCCACTCAGTTTTGCTTTAGCTCTTGCATGCCCGATCAATCCTAAATTATTTGCCTCTGTAGCCCCGCTAGTAAAAATTAATCTTTTAGGATTAATTTTTAAACATGAAGCTATTGTTTCTCGGGACACTTCTACCGCAGCTGAAGCATACAGACCAGATCTATTATTAAGATTCGATGGATTACCCCAAAATTCATTCCAATAAGGAGCCATTGACTCAACAACCTCTAAACTGCATGGTGTTGAAGATTGAAAATCAAAAATCAGATGATTTTTATCCATTGATTAATTCGTTAAGCTAAATAATAGAGAGGAATAAAGGTTAATATCCTCTTTAAAAACTCTTGAAGACCATTTTTTATTATTTATGAGTGACTCAAATCCATCAACACAAGAAGTTTCTCAGACTCCCAGGATATTACTTGTCGATGACGAGCCTGGTTTAAGAACTGCTGTTCAGGCTTATCTTGAAGATGAAGGGTTTCAAGTTGCAACAGCTGTAGATGGAGAAGAGGGGTGGGAAAAAGCTCAAAAAATGATCCCTGATGTAATAATCAGCGACGTAATGATGCCTAGATGTGATGGTTATGGTCTTTTAAGAAAAATCAGAGAAGATGAAAGACTTGGAGGTACACCTGTAATTTTTCTCACTGCTAAAGGCATGACTGCTGATAGAACTCAAGGGTATCAAGCAGGTGTAGACGACTATATGCCTAAACCATTTGATCCTGATGAACTAGTGGCAAGAGTTAAAAATGTAGTTCAGCGTCAAGAGAGATTGTTAACTGAAGCAGCCAGATTTGCAAATGCTGATGTTGGGCAAATGGCAAAGCAAATCACGGAAATCAAGTCAATGCTGAGCCATGGAGATAAAAAGAGTTCTCGGAAAGATGATTCGATCCCTAATTTCACCCCAAGAGAGGCAAGCGTTTTACAATTAGTTGCGGAAGGTCTAATGAACAAAGAAATTGCAAGACAACTTGAAACTTCTATCCGCAATGTTGAAAAATACGTGAGTCGATTATTTATTAAAACCGGTACTTCTAGTAGAACAGAACTAGTTAGATATGCACTTGAAAATCATTTAGTTACCTAAACATGTTGTTGAAATATAAGAATTTTAATTTTCTAACATTTAGCAAATTCTATTAATTTCGAAAAATAGAAAGGTGCTTGATTCAACTTGCTTTTAACCACTTTAAAGCCAGCTCGCTTTGCAGCGTCGATAATTCCAGTCTCCCTTAATGTATAGGCCCTAGTAGTTTTGCTTGGTCCAGGGAATAATTGACCAATACCTTTCAAAAGAGCTAGTAAAGGAGTATAGGGAGCAAAGCTAACAATTAATCTCTCCTCAGATAATTTACAGAGATGTTTCACCATTTCTTCAGCTTCCTGTTGAGGATAGTGAATGAAAACATCTAAACAAATAACTGTATTAAATGAACCTTTTAAATTCTCTAAATCAGATGTTCTAAAATTCAGCTTATTCAAGTCCAAACCTGCTTCCTTTGCCCTACTTTTTGTTTCATTTATCATAGCTTCAGAGATATCACTTAAATCAATTGATTTAGCACCTAATTTTGCCAATGGAATGCTTAAACTACCAACACCACAGCCAGCATCACAGAAACTTTTATCCTTGATATTGTCATACTCTTTCAACCAACTTATGACATCATCCACAGTCTTTTGGTGACCTATCCTTATATTTTTTTGTACTTTATTTACATCATCACTTTCACTATATATTCGATTCCATCTATCAAACCCAGTCCCATTAAAATACTCTGTGACTTCTGCCTTTTCATTGTTCTTAATTTGCGTTGTCATTTAATCCAATAATTACCTATTACCAATCTTACGCAGCCAACTGCCAAGACAACTGATGATTACAAGAATTCATTTTCCATCGAAGTAAAGAGTGAATATTTTTTCCAATTAAAAAAGATTTTGCAGTCATTTTTTTCTGACTAAGCACCATACGTGGAGCAAGTGTTGCCATCCAAATAGCAGCAGAAGGATCATTAATCCAATTTGCTATTTTTTTGCATGCATCCAGTAGAGGCAAAGTTGATCCTGCAATAGTTTCATTTGGAAGCCTGCATAAACCATCTTCTACCGTTATGAAGCGATTATCCCAATTAACCAATCCATCTCCCAAGCCATAAGCTGATATTGCATCGCTTACTAAGACAATTTGCGTCGGTGCAAGTTTCTTTAAAAGCCTAATCATATCTGAATGAACATGAACACCATCTGCGATCAGTCCTAGAAAAATATCATCTCTTCTTGCAGCCGCTCCAACAGGCCCAATAGCCCGATGATGTAAACCTTTCATAGCATTAAAAGTATGCGTAACCATACTCACTCCATTATTAAAAGCTTTCATGGCTGAATCAAAATCAGCTGAAGAATGCCCCAAAGAAATTACGATATTTAATTCTCTTAAACGAGAAATGACATCAAAAGAACCTTTTAATTCTGGAGCCAATGTCATTAATGCTATCTCGTCTTCAAATCCCTTTATTCTCTCATTTAAAGCAAAAATACTTGGCTTACAAATACTTTTAATATCATGTGCTCCAGCATATGATTCACATAAAAAAGGTCCTTCCATATGTACACCAAGCAGCCGACATCGAGTTGTTGAAGTATATTTTTTTGTTTCCTTTAAAACCTTCATTCCTAATTGAAATTGATCAAGAGAGCAACTAACAAAAGTTGGACAAATTCCTTCAACGCCATCAACCCAAAGTCGATCAAGCAATGTTAATAATTGAGGTATTTTATTAAAAGTTAAATCTGTAAATGAGATCCCTAAACCTCCATTTATTTGAAGATCAATTGCTCTTGGGCTGAGCCAATCACCACACCAATCTTCGTCATAACTTGATTCACTCTTGGAACTTTTTTCAATAGAAAGAATAATTCCATGTTCATCTAAAACTAGTGAAAATAAATTATTTTCATCTTCGCTTTTATCTGGTTGAGGTACTTTTATGTTTGTGATTCTTCTCATTTCTTAAAAACTAAAAATAATTAATGCAGGATTCTTGAATCATTGGCATTATGAAGAATAAGATTTATAAAATTGAAAGTTGTCTTTAATTGAAGCTAATACATTCAAGCAGGTAGCAGTAGTAATGGGTAGTGATTCAGATCTTAAAACTCTTCAGCCTGCAGTTGAAATTCTAGATCAATTTGGCATATCTAATGAAGTAAGGATCTTATCTGCACATAGAACTCCAAAAGAAATGATTGATTTTGCTCAAATGGCAAAATCAAATGGTTTTGCAGTCATAATTGCGGGAGCTGGAGGGGCTGCTCATCTACCTGGAATGATTGCATCGCTGACGCCCCTTCCAGTAATAGGCGTTCCAGTCAAAAGCAAGGCTCTTTCAGGAATAGATTCTATGTATTCAATCTTGCAAATGCCCTCAGGCATCCCTGTGGCAACCGTGGCCATTGATGGAGGCCTAAATGCTGGTCTTTTAGCTACTCAAATCTTGGCAATTAACAATACAGAATTAACAAATAAATTAAAAATCTATAGATCTGAGCTTCACGAGCTTGTCTTAAAAAAAGATCTTACTCTTAAAGAGATAGGAGCTAAAATGTATCTGGAAAAATATAATTAATATACATAAATCATATTTTTCAGTCACTAAGAAATTTCTGGAATAATCTTTTGATTGACAAGCAAACTAGTAACTATCTCTACACATTTATCAATCTCTAGATTTCCAGTATCAATTTTCAATTCTGGAGAGTGAGGCTCTTCATAAGGACTTGATATTCCAGTAAAATCTTTGATATCTCCATTTCTTGCCTTGGCATACAGTCCTTTTGTATCTCTTCTCTCACAAATACCTAAATCAGCTGAACAATATATTTCTATAAAATCATTTTCTCCAACTAATGATCTTGCATTATCGCGATCGACTCTAAATGGTGATACGAATGCAGTTAAAACAATTATTCCAGCGTCTAGAAAAAGTTTAGAGACTTCACCAATTCTTCTAATATTTTCTTCTCTATCGAGATCAGAAAATCCTAAGTCTTTGCATAAACCATGTCTTATGTTGTCACCATCTAAAACGTAAGTTGAGTACCCATTTTTGTGTAGAACTACATTAACTGCATTAGCTAGTGTGCTTTTTCCAGAACCTGATAGACCTGTAAACCAAAGTATTGCGCTGCGATGTCCTCTTTTCTGCGATCTATCTTCTCTATCAACTGAAGATTGATGCCAAACTATATTGGTGGCTTTGGATAAAGGACTTTGAGAGTTTTGTTCCATGAATTCAAACTAATTGTTTACTATTCTCCATGTTGATCGACACAATTTATTTTTAGCCTCCACTCTGTTTTGGCCTGAAACCCTCCTTAAAAAGAAAATCTTGAGCTTTTGAT
>CACFCB010000045.1 GCA_902564695.1 uncultured Prochlorococcus sp.
CAAGAGGAGAAGTTTAAGATTGCATAAAGATGATAGTGAATTAGCACAAGAATGCATACGATATTGCTTAAATACCTCAAATATAAATTATGAGGACATAAATTCGATAGTTATAACAACACCTTGGAAATTTAAAAAAGAAACAAATAATAACCTATTTAATTATATAGGAGGAATTCCAAAAAATTATTTAGGTACATTTTACGTACCACATCATTTCTCTCATATGGAATATATTATCCATTATGGAGATTCAAAACCTGGAATAGTTTTAGTCATTGATGGAAGTGGTTCTTATGAAGAAGATAGACCTTTATTCGATATAAAAGAGAATCATCATTCTCAAATCATTAATCATACACATTTTGCAGGGAAAGAAGTCATTTCTGCATATCTTTTTGATGGTTCTAAAAGTTCATTGATTTATAGATTTAGTCCATCTCATTATCAGTTAGAACATTCAAATAAACATAGTAATATATTTTTGCAAAGCATAGGTCATTATTGGGAATGGGCTTCAACATATTGCTGCGGATCAAGAAATGGTGCAGGGAAAGTAATGGGTTTGGCTGCATTTGGAGAAGAAAAAAAATCTGATGATAAAGATCTTTTAACTATTAATAATAATGCTGAATTAAAATTAGATTTTTCCAAAATTAATGAAATTTATAAGAAGCCAAATATATTTTCTTCTGACCTTTCTAATAGTAAGCATCATCAAAATTTAGCTTTTAAAGTGCAAAAAGAAACAGAAAATGTAATCTTAAAGCTGCTAGAAATACTTAAGGCAAAATTTCCGTGTGAAAATCTTTATCTTTCTGGTGGAGTAGCACTAAATGTAGTTGCAAATGAAAGAATTAAAAAAAGTAATCTATTTAAAAATATCATTTTGAATGGTTCTGTTGAAGACAACGGTACCGCCATAGGTGCAGCACTTGCAGCTAATCTGCAACTAGGAGGAACTAGAAAAATATCAGAAATTACAGATTATTATGGTAAGGAATATAAAGAGATTGATTTTTTAGAAGCGATTTCTAAATATAATTTTCCATATAAGATTCTTTCTCAAGAAGAAATCTTTAAATGTGCTGCTGAATTAATTCAAAAAGAAAATATTATTGGATGGTTCCAAGGACGTAGCGAATTTGGACCAAGAGCTTTAGGGAATAGAAGTATTTTCGCAAATCCTATTAGCCCTAGGACTAAATATATTTTGGACCATTATATGAAGTGTCGTGATCGATATCGTCCATATGCTCCAGTTGTTATAGAAGAGAGAGCTAATGAATATTTTGAGATAAATGATAGCTCTCCAGTGATGATGCGAAATGTAAAAGTGTTGAACAGTTCACTGGTTGCTGTTACACATGTAGATGGAACAGCTAGGGTACAAACAGTTAATAGAAAAGATAATAATCCTCTTTATTCTCTTTTGCTAGAAGTTGATAATAGAATAGGCATGCCTATTCTATTAAACACATCATTCAATCAACCCGGTGAACCAATCGTAGAATCGCCTGATGACGCTTTATTATCTTTCTCAAATGGGAAATTGGACTATTTATTCTTGGGAAATATTTTAATTAATCATTGATTTATTAAGAGTATATTCATACTAATTTTTTTATACTTCAATCTTAAATGAATACCTCCCATTACCATCAGTGCAAATTTTTGGGATACTATTAAAACTTAATGTTAATCTATTATCTGATTTATTTGGAAGATCATATCCATGTATAAGCTGACTTCTCCATAATATAATTTGACCTTCTTTAGGGTTTGTACCTATTACATTAGTATTAAATACTGTATTCTTATTAGAATTTTTTTGGATTTGTATAGAAGGAAATCTTTCAGCCATGCTTAGTCGCACTCTATCATTCCAGAAAAGCAATGGAGAGTGATAATTAGGATTATAATTAACAAAATAATTACCTGAAACAACTGAATTAGCGTGATAATGCCATTCTAATTTAGATTTTGCACTTGCATTATTCAACCATGCATCTGTTATTATTATTTCATCAGTAAAATATCCAATATCTTTAATAAATTCAATTATCATTTGATTAATTTCTATCTTTAATTTATTAAGTAATGGGAAATCGACAAATATATTTTGATTGAGATTATTACATATATGCTCTGTGAAAGGCTCTGTTTTGAATTTTTGCTTATATTTATTATCAGCCGACTCAAAAATATTAATAATCATTTTCTTGTATTCTTCATGTTTACTAGCGTGTAAATCAAATATTCCTATAGGTTCAGGATTGATTCCGATTATTTGTTTTGTGAAGGAATCATCATTAATCATTTTTATAATCTATACCGACTGGTATCCCTCTTTAGCTAAATAAAATCATAGAGTACTATCGAAATCAACAAAAAACATCAACAGCACGCAATATTGAAAATGATAATTATCTCCGTTCCTACAGGGCTATACGTTGAATAAAAACTCATATACATCAAGTCATACCAAATGATTACAGCGATAAAAACGTGTTAGACCAGTACAACAAAATGTTAGAGCATTCTTGCGATAGGTTGAGACTACTCACTCAAATATATTTCTTAGCTAAGGTAGAATTTTTCCTTTGGGAATGGAAACTTTAGACTCTGTCTATAAAAGCTATCAAATTGAAACTAGTTTAGAAATAGAGCCTTTTAATAGATACATAGAAGTTTATGGAGTCAAAATAGCTGGCTTGAAAGCTACAGGAGGAAACGTTTCTGTAGAAGATGAATTTATAAGAAAGATAGCCCAAACAACAAAATTATTACTCAACCCAGAAGACACATCGATTGATTCAGACTCTCAAATTAAAGCTATTAAGCATTTAAAAACTATAAATACCCTACAAAGGATAGGAGTTGAGGGAATGGATTCATACACTCCTTCGCTAAACGGAGATAATTATTCAGGATGGGATTTAACAAATGATAAGCATAGTCTTACCGATTTCATATGGCAATTTAACCTTTCTGGTAATTCGAACAAAACAGCTAATAGTCAAATAACAGAAGTACTTGAACATTTACTCCATACACTAGTTCGATTTGCCTTACCAGGTGCATTCCCAGCGCAATTTCTATTTATTGAAGATAGAAGTCCTGAATACGGTGGGGATGTATCAAAAGAGGAGCCAATATTGTCTGGTTCGCTTTATGAAGCAGCAAAAGAAGCTATTAAAAATGGGGTTTTTGATGCTTCAAGCTACAACCATATGGGAGTGGGTAGTTTCACATATTGGAAAACAGTGATGGTTGAATATCAATACGCTTTAACCTTTGCAGAATGGGGATATATTGAGAAATATTCAGGCAGTCTTGATCCAGAATGGTCAGATAATTACTTAACTCCCTACAAGATTAAGGAAGGAAATCCTTTAGGACATAGCTTGTATGAAAACTATATTAAAAAAGTAATTAGTAAGCCTTCCAGCAATGAACTGGAAAAAATTTTCAAAGAGAACAACCAAGGGCATTCTGGATATATCGCAAATACTGGGAGCAGTTCAAACGATGAGCTTACTGGTAGTAGTAGCAATGAAACTTTCTTCGCTTCAGAAGGCTCCGATAAAATTAATGGTGAAGGAGGTAACGACACTTCTGTTTATTCTGGAAAGTTTTCTGATTATTCCTTTACGAGAGAAGTCAATTCATTAACCATTTTCGATCAAAGAACAGGTATTAATGATGGAACAGATACTCTCACAAATATTGAATACATTCAGTTCTCAGATCAAAAAGTAGAAGAATCAAAAGTAGACGTTGTTAAAACATATAGCGGTAAATTTAGTGATTATAAATTTTACAATAAAGGCAATGGTGTCTATCAGATCAAAACAGATTCTGGCTATGAAGATATCACTGGTTTTCCCTTATTAACCTTTACGGGAGAAGCCACGACAAGTTCCTTTAAAGACATTAGTGCCATTACTGATATCAAAGGAACATTTGATCAGGTCATTGGTTTAAATACAGATTCAGGCCGTATATTCCGTTTATACAACGCATCATTTAAACGGTTACCTGATTCAGATGGACTTGCCTATTGGATTGATAATTTCAGTTCAGGACGCAATAGTATCAGAGTCGTTGCATCATCATTTTTAGGTTCACCTGAATTTGCAGAACGTTATGGAGACAATGTTTCTGATTCAACCTATGTGAATACTCTCTATAAAAATGTTCTTGGACGTGATGCTGATGCTGGAGGCTTGAACTACTGGTTGGGGCAATTAAATAGTGGGGCTGAAACACGATACGAAGTTCTTCTAGGGTTCTCTGAATCAGCTGAGAACAAAGCTCTCTTTACGGAAATGACTGGACTGGGGTAAAAGATAGAGAGGCATTTTGTATTTATCATTTAAATCAAAATGCAAGGTGTTTATAAGTTTCAAGACCAGAGATTTCCGTCTCACTTGTCTCAAAAATCAACTTCTTTGTCTCAAAAAGTCAGACTAAATGATTAGACCAAGCCTTAGTCTAACTCATAAAAATCCTTGGTATGACTAACTTTCTAGACGTTGAATAAAAACTCCATCACATCTCCCTCGTTTACAACATATTCCTTCCCTTCGCTTCTTAACCAACCCTTATTTCGAGCCTCAGATAAAGATCCAGCATCCAGTAGTTTTTCATATGAAATTGTTTGAGCTCGAATAAACCCCTTTTCAAAATCTGTATGAATCACCCCTGCCGCTTGAGGAGCTGTCATCCCATCAGAAATAGTCCAAGCTTTTGTTTCTTTTTCTCCAGTCGTAAAATATGTACTTAACCCCAATAATCTATATGTAGCTTTAATAAGGCTAATTAAACCTCCTTCTTTTACGCCTAATCCATTTAAATAATCATCTCTTTCTTCCTCTCCCAATTCAATCAGTTCTGCTTCAACTTGTGCGGAGATCTTTACACATTCAGAACTTTCTTTAATTGCAAAATTATTTACAACTTCTGAAAATTTATTTCCCTTAGAGAGTTCATCTTCACCAAGATTAGTTGCATAAATAATTGGTTTTTGAGTTAATAAGCCTAATGGTTTTATTAATTTTTTTTCTTCTTCAGTTAAACAAAGACTCCTAACTGCATCTTC
>CACFCB010000046.1 GCA_902564695.1 uncultured Prochlorococcus sp.
AATAGCCCGAACTGGTTAACCCTACTTCAACCGTCCTACTGCACTTGAGGGTTCCTTTTTACATTTTATAGAACTTTTAATCTACCAAGAACAAAACTTTCAGTCATGCTTGCGATCAACAAAACAACTGCTGCAAAACTAATTGTTCTCTGGAATCTTCCTGCACTTCTTTTATTGGCTGTTGCATATGAAGTTGGTACTAAAGTATTTTCCTAAATAAAATGACATCATCCAATAACAGACCAATAAACTGGTCCGAGTGGAATAACACCAAGCATTTCACTGACTATTCAAGAAATTCAGGTACTGGCAAATTTGTTCGCTTTACGATTGCTGCCTTGCTTTTCGTTCCTATTGGTTTCCTTGCTTATATGACTACGATCTAATAACTAATGACTTTAGGGAATATTGGTCGCTCTGGTATTTGAAAGATTAATTTTGCACTAAATGTTCGATCAACAAGCTCTATTGGAATATCTAAGTTCACCTGAGGGGATTAATAACATAATTGTGGGGATTATCATTGTCGGAGCTATTAATGCAATCTTTATGACTTATAGCGTTAGAAGTACTTATGGAGCTGCAAAAAAAGAAAAAGATCGTCTAATGAAGCAACAAGAAAAAATTAATAAATTATCACCTAAACAGGAATAGAATATATGAATATTTTAAGACTATATAGAAGAACATCAAGAGAAAGACGTCTCAATATTAAACATGTCATCTTCTTTCCACTAATAGTCTATGTAGCTTATTGACTACTCGATAGTTTTATGCATTTTTTATGGTTGGATTTTTAGTGTTGTTGTTGTATAACTGGACAAGGAAGAGAGGACTTTGGTGATGAATTATTTCTTTCTATTTGAGTACCCTCATCCTTCATTATGCCTAGGTTTTTTCTTTCCTTGCAGGCTTAAAGCTTTTCCTTCTCTTCTTGGATCAGCAGCGCCATGCCAGCTTCCCTTATGCCATTTAACAACAGCTAACCCACTGCTAAAAGCACTGTATTTGAGTTGATGACCTAGATTTAAAAGTGATTGATATATATTGTTATCCTCTTTCGACCAATCTCCACTTTTTTCAAGCACTGTGTAATTTGGTTGAACAGATAGCAATTTTTGACTAACGACTTCTTTTGGTGAGAGTTGGAAGTCTAGCATTCTAATTAATGCATTTGCTATGTAATGAGGGATGAGCCAGCCACCAGGTGAACCTATTGCTAATACTGGACGATTGTCTTTAAATACAATAACTGGAGTCATAGAACTCAATGGACGTTTATTAGGTCTAATTCGATTAGCTATTGGTTTACCTTTAATATTTGAAACAAATGAAAAATCAGTTAGTTGATTATTCAAGATCATGCCTCCAGATAAATTCCTTGACCCGAAGACAGTCTCTACAGAACTTGTATAAGAAGCGATGTTACCATATTTATCAACTACCACTAAGTGAGTAGTACCTCCACCTGCATTACGAGGTTGACTAGCTAAATCTAAAAGTTCGCTACCTTTTGGTTTACCTGGCAAAGGACGAAATGTAGCTTTGTTACTTTTTATATTGCTGGCTCTTTTTTTAATATAGTTGTCATTCAATAAGCCTTTGATAGGAACTGGTAAATCAATAGGATCTCCTATCCAGTGAGAACGATCAGCATCTGCAAATCTTAAAGATTCCGCAAGAAAATGCCAATGTTTGATCATTTTTTGATCTGAATTATTATTTGATAGAAGTTCATATGTGCCAAGAGCTTGCAAGAGTGCAACTCCACCACCACTTGGAGGAGGGAAAGCACAAACATTCCATGATTTATATTTCCTACATATGGGCTTACGTTTAATGACTTTGTAATTAGCTAAATCTTCATTCGTTATTGAGTTGATTTCTTTTTTATTTTTTATGAGTTGTAGATCATATATAAGTTCGTTAGCTATATCTCCACGATAAAACTCGTTAATACCTCCTATGGAAAGACGACTTAGTGTTGATGCTAATTTTTGGTTGCGAAATGGAATCTTTTTCTTTAGGAGAGATCCATTAGGGAGATATAAGGATTGAAAAGCTTGACTATGGCTGATCCCTAATCTTTGAGCTAATGAGATAGATCTTAGAAAGCGAGGACTTGGAATGAATCCATACTTTGCAAGTGCAATACTTTTATGAAAATTATCCTTCCAAGGTAAACGTCCAAATTGTCTGTGTCCCCTCCAAAGTAATGCTGTTGTACCTGGAACTCCAATTGCAGATGGGCTTTTTGTTGCCTTTAGCCATGGCAAGGCTTTTCCATCAGATTTTATCCACATATCTTCTTTGACTTGAGCTGATGCGGTTTCTCGACCATCAAGTGCAGTTAGGGATTTTGTAGCTTCGTCCCAATACATAAGAAAGGAACCACCTCCTAAACCAGAACTTTGTGGTTCAACAACCGCAAGTACTGTTTGAGCTGCTACCACTGCATCCATTGCACTTCCTCCTCGCTTCAAAATTAGAAGAGCTGCATCACTTGCTAGTGGATTTGCGGTGACTACGACGGATTGACCACTAGCAGTTGATACTTTGATCTTTTTCTCATCAATACTTTCTGGTGCCGAGGGATTAACTTGCGCAATTATTGGTTTGGGAAGAGTTAAAAGAAGAATTAATACAAATTCTTTTAAAATTTGCGCTCTATTTAGACGTGTTGGCATCACAGCAAGAAACGAAAAGTTTACTTTTTCGGTACTGGCTAAATATCTTCATAGATTAAGTGCTTATCAATTTATTCTCTCATAGGCTTGTTGATAATCCTTTTTGCAGTAGTCAAGAACATGTTCAAGGTACTTATCAGTGTCTTCTTCACGCTTGGCTCTCTCTAGTATGTAGAACATAATCTCATCTAATATTTCAGGTCTACTTTTCATTGAGTTTTAAGAGTTCAATTCCTTTTATTGTCGCCTGCATGGAATCATCTAAGTGGAAGCCTACAGAAGAAGAACGGAAAATCATGGAAGTAGTTTGGATGCAAGTTAAAGGTGAATGTGAGAAGTTTAAACAAGAAACTAATGCCAAAGATGATCACATCAGGAAAATGCTCAAAGAGATAGCTGATCGTTATTACTTATGAATATAAGCCTCTAATAGGAAGTATATAACTCTTCATTTCAAAGGTCTATGATGCCTCGGGACACCATCCAATCTTTCTCTCGAGTCGCTGCATCCAAAATCGACATTTTGAAGCTAGATGATCTACATGAGGAATAAGACGCTGATGGAGATGACAAGTAAGCATTGTTCTGCCATTCCTGTCGAAGCAATAATTGAAATGTTGACATGTTATGCAAACGCTAGCTGAACGTGTGTGCTTGAGAGTGTTTTCTTGGAGATAGTCCCACTTTTCAGCTTGGATGTAACGCTTCTGGGGTAAAACTTTTTGGGTGCGATACGAAGACATTGCCTTAATCCAATAGGTTCTGCTACCACTGAATTCAAATCTGATGCCCGGAAAACGGCATAGGGCGAGGAAGCTGGAGCCATGTATCTTTAGCAGTACACATGTACTAGCAACGGTAAGGAGGGGTTGTCAAGTAGTTCTTTAATGTATTAATTGGTTCTGAAAATTCCGCATTGGCCAAAGTACATGCCTAAGCAATTGATAATGAAGATGATCCTTTAAGGAATGAAAAGTAAGTTCAACTTCTTTCATTTTTAATCGCTTTATTTTTTATCTAATTCTAGTTAGAGCACAAAGAGATGAATTGAAATACATTTTACAAAGGCCTACGTTGAAGAGATAAACGTTAAACAGTGCATAAAAATAATTGGACTAAAAGTCCAAAAAGATAATTTTTCTTAAGTCTGCTTTTCTAGATAAATTGAGTTCTTTATATAAAAGTTATGATGGAAATTATTTTGGCAAATAAAACTATAGACATCAAGTTGCTTGAACAAAAGGTTAAGCAAGGTCAAACAGTAATCTAATCTTCCCCTTAGAACCTGCCCATCAAAGTACCCCTTTGTAAGGAGTTAAGCCTTTATTGACTCTGACGATTTTACTGAAGTGGTTTCTTTTTTCCTCGGAGCACTTTTAATGCTATAAAAAGGGGAATGAAAGAAGAAGGTTGGTTCAAATTTAACCTAGAGAAAGAAAAGCGAGACTAAGAAATTTTATTTTAAGTTTCTTATTTGCAATAAATAAATAGCTTCTTAGTATTGGCTCAAGATACGGGAAACTGTTAATGCAAAGAATACTTATTTCGCTTTGACTTGCAATCGCTTCGATCGGTGTTATTTAACCTTATTTAAAACAAATAATTTTAGGGAAATAACTTTGTGACATCATTCTTCAAAGATATAACTCAACTTTTTTTCCAGTAGTCAGCATTATTGCCATTAGTCTAATTCTTACAATCATTTTTAATTTGTTTCGAACTTCCTAGTATCTCCCATGAATCAAGAGGCTGATTAAAATCAATCTTTTTCTATGACTAATCTTATGAGTAGGGAGTAATACTTGAGTAATAACCGAGGTATCAAAATTAGAAAGGATCAAGTAGAATAATGGTATTCGAAAAGGAGCCTTATGAAACTAAGAACTCCGTTCTCTCTCATCAAAGATGCATTAAGTGATATTCAAGTGATGCATGATTTCAATTACATCATTCCTCCTGAAACTAGAGAAGAGTTTTGGAAAAATGAATGTGATCTACACCCAACAAACTCAACCTGCAAGACCTATGAAGTGTAAACAAAATTATTTGTACATATATTGGTGATTTAAAAACAGAGTCTCTTCATCAACAATCTGGTTCAGTCTTACGAACTGATGCCCCCCTAGATCATGAAGGGAAAGGTCGAGATTTCTGTCCTACAGATCTAGTAGCGACAGCATTAGGGACTTGTCTACTAACAGTGATGGGTATCAAAGCGAAAAAGGAAAGGTGGTCATTAGATGGTCTAAAACTAGAAGTTCACAAACAGATGTCTAAGCTTGGTCCCAGGAAAATCGATGCCTTGTTTATTAATATTTTCACCCCATCAAATCTGACCACTGATCAATTGAATGGATTAAAAAAAGAAATAAAAGCTTGCCCTGTATTGAGGAATATTGAAAGTTCGACAAA
>CACFCB010000047.1 GCA_902564695.1 uncultured Prochlorococcus sp.
TATGGAAATTACACCATTTGATAGAGAAAAAATCGACAACTCTAATGATGAGATTTTTTATCAAAATCCACGATTTGTTCATCATCTTAGTAGTTCTTTTAGAGATAGATTAACAAAATTATACTCAGAATATATCTTTAGCCAGAATATAATTCTTGATTTAATGAGCAGTTGGGTAAGTCATTTACCTACTAATATCAGATATCAAAAAGTTATTGGTCATGGTTTAAATAGAGCTGAGTTGGAAGCAAATAATAGACTTGACAGGTTTTGGGTTCAAGATTTAAATAAGAATCAAATTCTCCCAATAGAAGATTCATCAATAGATGTTGGTTTAATAGTTGCTGGGTGGCAATATTTGCAGTATCCAGAAAAGATTTCATTAGAATTGTCAAGAATTATCAAATCTGATTCACTTTTAATTATTTCATTTACAAATAGAGCATTTTGGACGAAATCTCCATACATATGGTCTAATTCAAATGAATATGAAAGAATTGACTATGTGAATAATGTACTTAATGATAATGGATGGCGTATTGAAAAAATCATTAGTGAAAAAACTTTTGAAAAAAAATTAATTGGTTTATATACTACTGAAGGTGATCCCTTCTATTCAATAGTAGCGAGGAATGATAAGTCTAATCACTGAATTAGTTTTTTCTTATATCTATATATACTATATTGATACATATGTATTTTCTAATGTCCTATTCTCTAATTAAATTTAGTTCTGAGGATTGTGGAACTTGTCACAGAATGAGTTTTTTTGATTCTAAAGTTGCTAATGAACTAGGAGTTGAATTTGTAAGTGTAAAGCTACAGGATACTTTAGTTTATAGAAAATATAGACCTATACTTTTGAAGCAGTACCCAACAAAAGAAGGTATGGGTTGGCCTACTTACCTATTAGTTAATAATCCTGATAAAGAATTTGAAATTATTGGTGAATTAAAAGGTGGTATTGCTAAGGGAGAATTCAGAGAAAGATTATCAAATCTTATTCCTGGTTAACCTTTGACTAATTTACAGGTTGCATTAAACCACCACTTCCAGAATCTGAGTCGTCGTCATCACTACCTGCATCTGTTGTCAATAAAGTGTATACACCAAGCGCTAATAAGCTTATTAATCCACTAAATAGACTTAGTCCATATTGGTTTGAACTGATTTCTATGACTTCACCCAAAATTAAGTTTTTCAAATTCTGGAGATATTAGCAAATTTTTTAATTTGACACCTAATATTAAACCAATTGTAAAATTGCCACTTTAGTTTCTATTTTAAATTAATTTTACTTATTGAGGATTTAATCCAGAACTCATTATTGTCAGCCACTCTGTTAATTGATCTAGAAGTTTTTCGCTATCCAATACTCCTAGCCCTCTTATTGTGACTGTTGAGCATTTGCCCTCTTTTTTATAGATAAATCTTCCGTGTAAATGTTGTGCTAGGCAATTTTTTAGCAATTTAAAAGCTGGTTCATCCATAAGTGTCTCAAGTTCTACATTTGGTTTTGCTAATTTTATTCTTGAAAATCCACAGTTTTTGGCGATTATTTTCAATTTCATTATCTCAATTAAAGATTCAACTGCTTTAGGTAGTGTTCCATATCTATCAACCCAGTCACCTGCTAGTTGAACTAAGGATTTATTGTCTACACATTGAGTGGCTAATCTATATGCGTTTATTTTTTCATCTGGATCTGTTATCCAATCTCCTGGAATAAATGCAGTTACAGGGAGATCAATTTGTGTGTCTTCAACGGTAGGTATGTCTTGCCCCTGTATTTCAGCAATTGATTCTTGCAATAATTCCATATATAAATCAAATCCAATAGTTTCCATCTGCCCACTTTGTTCAATACCTAAAATGTTACCTACTCCTCTTATTTCCATGTCTCTCATTGCTAATTGATATCCACTACCTAGATCAGTAAATTCTTGAATAGCTTTAAGTCTTTGTCTAGAAGCATCATTCAGTTTTTCATTATGTGGATAAAATAACCAGGCGTGAGCTTGTACTCCACTTCTCCCAACTCTGCCTCTTAATTGATAAAGTTGTGAAAGTCCAAATTTATGAGAATCTTCAATTAATATTGTATTTACTCGTGGAATATCTAATCCACTTTCAACTATTGTTGTACATAACATAATATCCGCCTCACCTGAATTAAAAGCTAACATCGCATTCTCTAGTTCACCCTCTTCCATTTGTCCGTGTGCAACTATTAACTTTAAATTAGGTATCATTAATCTTAATTTCTCAGCAACATCGTCTATACCCTTAATTCTAGGAACAATATAAAAAATTTGTCCACCTCTATCAATTTCCTGTAAAACTGCACTTCTAATAATTTCATTATCAAGTGGTGCCAGATGAGTTTTTATTGGCCTTCTTAATGGAGGTGGTGTCGTTATTAAACTCATTGCTCGTACTCCAGAAAGACTCATATATAAAGTTCTTGGGATTGGCGTAGCAGAAAGAGTTAAAACATCAACACTCTTTTTTAAATCTTTTATCTTCTCTTTTTGATTGACTCCAAAACGTTGTTCTTCATCAATTACTAAAAGACCTAAATCCTTGTAACTTAATTTCTTATTTAATAGTTGATGAGTTCCAATTACAGCATCAATATTTCCATTTTTCAGACCATTTAATATCTCTTTTCTTTCGTTATTTGATTTAAATCTATTTAGTAAAGAGACCTTAATAGGATATGGTGCAAACCTATCAGAAATAGTTCTCCAATGTTGTTGTGAAAGAACTGTTGTCGGAGCTAAAAAAGCAATTTGTTTACCTGAAGTTATTGCTTTAAATATTGCTCTTATAGCAACTTCTGTCTTTCCAAATCCAACATCACCACAAACTAATCTATCCATGGGTTTATCAGATTCCATATCTATTTTTACTTGTGAAGTTGCTTTTGCTTGATCAGGTGTTAATTCATACGGAAATGAATTTTCTAATTCAATTTGCCAAGGTCCATCAACAGGAAATTTATGACCTTTTTCTTTGCTTCTCTCTGCATATAGTTTAATCAAATCAATGGCTACTTTTTTAACGGATTTTTTAGCTTTCTCCTTTATTTTATTCCAGTTTGAACCACCAAGCTTGTTTATCTTAGGTGATTTAGAATTTGAATTTCGATATCTACCTAAACTTCCCAATTGATCAGCTGCTACACTTAATTTCCCATCAAGATATTTTATAACTAAATAATCTCTTGCCTCTCCATAAATATTTATTTTTTCTATTTTTTGAAAAAGACCAATACCATGATTTCTATGAACAACATAATCCCCTGGTTTCATTTTATTAGGGTCTATTTTCCTACTTACTGCTTGCTTCCTTCTTCTGACATAACCAGCTCTAAATATATTATTTTGGCCGAAAAATTCTTTATCAGTTATTAAAACAGTTTTCCAAGCTGGTAGATAGAAGCCTTCTATTTCACCCTCATTATTATTTTTTATAGCAACTGGCAAATTATCTTCAATAACATTATTTATTGAATATATATCATTATTATTGGGAATAAATCTAGATATACAGTCATGTTCTTCTAATAAAGATACTGCCCTACTAGGTTGAGCGGAAACTATCCAAATAGAAATTTTCTGTTTAAGGAATTCTTTTATTGACGTACTTATTTTCCCATATTGATTCGGTAGCCAATTGTGAACCTTACATGAAATATCAAAAACGTTCGCTTTTGAGGAAATGTCCTCGAGGTAAGTGATATCGATTCCATAGTAATTATCAACTTTTTTATAAACTTCATCAATATCAGAATGAAGATTTGAATTATAGAAATAATTATTAATATTATTCTTTTTGAATTTAGTTAATGTTTCATTATAGCTTTCATTAACGATTTCATACCAAGCTTTTCCATGTGATTTACCCTGTAATCTTTCGTCAACAACAATAAATGTATTGTTTTCTAAATAATTTAATAATGAAGCTGGTTCATCAAAAGCAACTCCTAGATATTGTTTTGATGATTCTATTGTCTGACCATTTATTACTTTTTCATAATCATTTTCAGATAATAATGATGAAATGTCTTTATCATTTATATTTAATAATCTATCTATAATTAAGGGACCAAAACCAGTGGGAGTAATACATATATTATCTATTTTATCCAGAGATCTTTGAGAAATTGGATCAAATTCTTTAATTTTTTCTAACTGATTACCAAATAATTCTAATCTTATAGGTAGTTCACTACTCACAGGATAAATATCCAGGATGTCCCCTCGTCTTGACCATGTACCTTCTTGATCTATATGGTTATTCTTTTTATATCCACATTTACTAAGTTTAATAGATAAATCTGCTAAATCTATCTCGTCTCCAACTTTTAGCTTTATACATTTTGATTTTAAATATTCCGCAGGTGGCAGATGTGGTTGTAATGATCGTTCTGTAGCGATTATTGCTATTTGTTCATCTGATTGTAGTTCTAATATGTCACTTAAAACTTGTAATTGGCCCCATATTATTTCAGAGGTTACTTGTATTGAATCGTATGGTGAAACTTCGCTCGTAGGGTATAAGCAAGTTTTTTTCCATCCACAATCGTTGACAATTGGATACCACCTAGTTGCATCTTCCATTGTAGGAACAATCACTAGAAGTATATTTGATACATTTCTTGCTAGAGAGGTCGAAATAAGAGCTTTAGCTGTTCGAGATGTCCCTCTTAAAACTAATCTTTCGTGCCTGTTTGACCTTTCAATTAATTCTTTTGTAAGTGGATGGTCTTCTAATTTTCTTGCAATTGATTCTAGTGACACTATCTTCTATATAATAACTTAATTATACTTACCATAACATTTTTTGTGATATGTAGTATTGTTTTATTGAGATGAATTTTGATTTCTTATTGATTTAAGCTTTTGAA
>CACFCB010000048.1 GCA_902564695.1 uncultured Prochlorococcus sp.
CCACCAAAAATTATTGTTCGAGGTGCAATATTTTTTGTTTGGCCATTTTTAATTCTTAGATATTGAGCAATCACTTGGAGAGCATTTAAATGTTGTCTTTTATACTGGTGAATTCTTTTTACTTGAACATCAAATAAACTTGAAGGATCTACAAGAACTCCAGTTTGTTTGTGTATATAGCCAGCTAGTTTTCTTTTGCCTGAGAGTTTGGCTGAAGCAAAAGAATCTAAAAAATTTGAATCATTTTCTTTACTTTCTAATTCTCGCAATAGGTCCATATTTGTAATCCAGTTGGGACCAACTTCTTTGTCAAGTAGTTTTGAAAGTTCAGGATTCGCTAACGCTACCCATCTTCGTGGGGTTACGCCGTTAGTCACGTTAGTAAACTTTTCAGGCCAGAGTGCTGCAAATTCGGGCAGTAATTGCCTCTTGATTAAATCAGAATGAAGCGCAGCTACCCCGTTGACATGGTGTGCTCCAATTGTGGCTAAATGAGCCATACGAATTGCTTTTCCACCTTCTTCATCAATAATTGAAAGTCTTCTTAGAATCGAGTCGTTTCCTGGATATTTAAGTCTTACTTGTTGTAAGAATCTTCTGTTTATTTCATATATAAGTTCTAGATGTCTAGGTAATAGATTCTTAAAAAGTTTGAGGTCCCATTTCTCTAGCGCTTCGGGTAATAAGGTGTGATTAGTGTAAGCAACTGATCTGTTAGTGATTTCCCAGGCTTTATCCCATTCTAATCTATGTTGATCAATCAATAGTCTCATTAACTCCGCAACTGCTATAGCTGGATGAGTGTCATTAAGTTGTACTGTCCAGTGGCGTGGAAATTCTTCAATAGGAATAGATCTTTTTTCTAGACATCGAAGCATGTCTTGTAGTGAGCAACTTACAAAAAAGTGTTGTTGTTTTAAACGCAATCTTCTTCCTTCATCAGTTCCATCATTGGGGTATAAAACTTTTGAAAGGGTCTCTGAAGCTACTTTTTCTTCAACAGCGCCGTAATAGTCGCCAATATTAAATGCATAGAAATCAAAACTTTCGGTTGCATCAGCTCTCCATAACCGAAGGCGATCACAGCTGTTTACTCTATAGCCAAGAACGGGAACATCATGTGGAACACCTATTGCGTGTTCACTTGGAATCCATCGAGAGCGATAATTTCCATTGTCATCTGTATAACTTTCTGTTTGTCCTCCAAAACCAACTAAACAGGCTTCATCAGGTTGAGGTAATTCCCAGGGCCAACCTCCTTTAAGCCATTTATCAGTGACTTCTACTTGCCAGCCATCTCTAATGAGTTGATTGAAAATACCAAATTCATATCTGATTCCATATCCAACCGCTGGGACTTGAAGACTTGCAAGAGATTCCATATAACAAGCTGCAAGCCTACCTAAACCTCCATTCCCTAGACCAGGTTCTTCTTCTACTTCTAATATTTGATTGAGAGAATCAATTCCAAATCTTTTGAGGGCTTCTTCTGCTTCTTTTTTTATGCCTAGATTTAATAAATTGTTATTGAGTTGAGGTCCGATTAGAAACTCAGCAGAAAGATATGCAACTGTTTTTTGAGGCCTTGCTCGTATGGTCTCTTGACTTGTGAGATATCTACTCATCAACCTATCTCTAACCGCAAAACTTAAAGCCATATAGAGATCTCGCAGACTTGCAGATGTAGCAAGTTTGCCGAGGGTGAAAAATAGATGCTCAGTCATTCCATCGAAGACTGCATCTGCATCCATGCCAGCCCGAACAGGATCTGCATAGCATCCTGGGGTCGGCAGACGCAGATCTATTGACTGGGAGCTGCTCATAACGGCATTAAATGTTTCTGGACGGTAGCCAATATCGACCTAATAAATCAGTTAGTAACTTCAGATCCACACCTTATCGATTAAGTCATCCTCGATATTTATTTCAAATGTGCCCTTTTGTTAGGTAATTTATGTCTTAAAGAAAAGGTTTTTTTTGAAAACTGATGGAATTAACTCCTTTGTTCTCAGTACTAAATACGCATGATGTTGAGGTTGCGGAAACTCTAATAGGTGTGATCAATTTCCTAATGATCTTTGTTGCGGCAAGGACTTTGGCTGAAATTTTAGTACGACTTAGTTTACCTACAATCGTAGGTGAACTTCTTGCAGGAGTTTTAATTGGTGCCTCGGGATTACATCTTCTATTACCGCCAAGTGCTCATGCTGAATTAAATCAAGGCTTTGTATCTCTAATAAGTTCTCTTGCTTCAATTCCTAAAGAAGCTGTTCCCGATATCTATTTTGAAACATTTCCTTCATTACAGGCAGTAGCAACACTAGGGCTTTATGCATTGCTATTTCTTACTGGGCTTGAGAGTGAATTAGAGGAACTTGTGGCAGTGGGAGCACAAGCCTTCACTGTTGCAATGGCAGGAGTGATTTTGCCATTCGCTTTTGGAACCTTCGGATTAATGTTTATTTTTCAAGTAGATATCATTCCTGCAATATTTGCTGGCGCATCCATGACAGCTACAAGCATAGGTATAACAGCAAGTGTTTTTGGTGAGCTTGGGTACTTAAAAACGCGTGAGGGGCAGATTGTTATTGGTGCGGCTGTGCTAGATGACATTCTTGGTATTGTGATTCTTGCAGTTGTAGTTGCGCTTGCAACTGGTGGATCTCTGCAAATAGCCCCTATTGTCAAGTTGGTTTTGGCAGCAACTGTTTTTGTTATTGCTGCAATTGCCTTAAGTAGAACAGCTGCTCCGGCTTTTGATTGGCTTCTAGAAAGGCTAAAAGCGCCTGGTGCGGTTGTAGTAGCATCTTTCGTGATATTAGTTTTAAGTTGTTTTATTGCCACTGCAATTGGTTTAGAAGCAGCATTGGGCGCTTTCGCAGCAGGTTTGATTCTTAGTAGCTCAAAAAATAATCACGCGATACAACAATCTGTTTTGCCTTTGGTTTCATTATTCGCAACTATTTTCTTTGTACTAGTTGGTGCTGGAATGGATCTTTCAGTAATCAATCCTTTAGATCCAGAGAGTCGATCTGCCTTGGTTGTTGCAGGTTTTCTTTTCCTTGTTGCAATTGTTGGAAAGATTGCAGCTGGTTGGTCATTCATTATTGATAAACCAACAAATCGATTAGTTGTTGGTTTGGGAATGATGCCAAGAGGAGAGGTTGGTTTGATTTTCCTTGGTTTGGGAACAAGTGCTGGTTTGCTTACTCCGTCTCTGGAAGCTGCAATTTTGTTAATGGTAATTGGAACGACATTTTTAGCTCCTGTTTTGCTTAGGATTGTTTTGAAAGATAAGCCACCTTCAGGAGGAAATTCTATACCTGATGAAGTTGCAGCTGATCCAGTTGGATTAGTCTAAAAATTACTTAATTTCTCTTTTGTAGTAGGTGAGGAAATTCCGAAAAAAAAATATAATCACCAATCAATTGGTATCAATAATTTACTAAAGTCTAGAAGTGTAAGTTTTTCTTTAAATGGTTTCCTCAGTTGTAGAAAAAAATCTTTCTGATTGGAAATTCTTAGGTCATTCTGTTCACACTTTGAGCATTATACCTGAATCACATGAAACCAAGACTGATGAAGAAAAAGGGCCAGCAATTCTTTTAATCCATGGCTTTGGTGCATCAACCACACATTGGAGGCATAACTTACCAGTACTCGGAAAGCAGTATGAAGTTCACGCTTTGGATCTTCTTGGCTTTGGGAAAAGTTCTAAACCGGGTGGCCTCGCTTATGGAGGTCCACTGTGGAAAGATCAAATAGTCTCATACGTAAAACAAAACATACGAAGACCAACAATACTTGTTGGCAACTCTCTTGGAGGATATGCAGCGCTTGCAAGTGGCGCTGCTTTGGGTAATGAGGCAGCAGGTGTTGTTTTATTAAATGCAGCTGGTTATTTCAGTGAAGACAAAAAGCCGACTACAGGATTTTGGGCTACAGCTAGAAAAACTGTTGCGGGTATATTTTTAAAAAATGCTCTATTGCAAAGGGTAATTTTTGAAAATCTAAGACAGCCTTCGACGATCAAACGTACTTTGAAACAGGTTTATATAGACACATCAAACGTTGATGATGAATTGGTAGAAGCTATTCGAAAACCATCTTTGGATGCTGGTGCTTTTAATGTCTTCAAAAGCGTTTTTGATCCCGCAGGGCCTAAGGGTAGGCCACTTGATGAGTTGTTTGCTGAACTTACAGCACCATTGTTATTGCTTTGGGGTAATCGAGACCCTTGGATGAATGCGCCTGGTAAACGAGCAACCTATAGAAAACACACCCCAGAAAATACAAAAGAAGTTGTTTTAGATGCTGGTCATTGTCCGCATGATGAAGTTCCTGATCAGGTTAATTCCGCTCTCTTAGAATGGATTGATCAGCTTTGACCCATGCCCGTCACTTTTGCGAAGAAGACAAGTCCTTATCCTCATTGGGAATATT
>CACFCB010000049.1 GCA_902564695.1 uncultured Prochlorococcus sp.
TTAAACGTTATTGCTATTAGCGGAAAAAATAGGTCAACTTCAGCTAGAAGATTTGGGAGTTCAGGTAATCCAGATGATCTAAGAGAATGGGATATTGAAAAAAGTTCAGATGATTTGAATGAGAGTGCTCAGAACATGTTATGTGCAGAATATGTTGAAGCAGGACAAATGCCTGTAGTCCTTGCTAATAAATTTGGTGGTGTAATTTTCCATGAAGCATGCGGACACCTATTAGAAACAACTCAATTAGAAAGAGGAACCTCCCCATTCCATGACAAAGTCAATGAGCAGATAGCACACCCTTCCGTAACTGCTGTAGATGAAGGTCTTTCTGATTTTGCATTTGGATCTCTTTCTATGGATGACGAAGGAATGGAACCTCAAAATACATTACTTATTAAGAATGGAGTTTTAAAAAAATTCCTCTCTGATAGAGCTGGCTATTTAAGAACTGGGCATGCAAGAACCGGTAGTGGAAGGAGACAAAATTTCTCATTTGCGGCTGCAAGTCGAATGAGAAACACTTACATTAAGCAAGGTTCTTATACTCCAGATCAATTAATACAGAGCGTTGATAATGGTCTTTATTGCAAATCGATGGGTGGAGGAAGTGTAGGACCTACTGGTCAATTCAACTTCTCCGTGGAAGAAGGATATTTAATTAAAAACGGTAAGTTAGATAAACCAGTAAAAGGTGCAACTTTAATTGGTGAAGCAAAGGAGATTATGCCTAGAATTTCAATGTGTGCTAATGATTTAGATCTTGCAGCGGGTTTTTGTGGCTCAGTTAGTGGAAGTGTAAACGTAACTGTTGGACAACCTCATATAAAAGTAGATTCAATAACTGTGGGGGGTAGATGATATGAATAAAATAACCAACAATAAAAATATAAGTGGCTTAAACCCAGAACTTTTAAAAGACCTTCTTTCTAGCTATAGCCAAGAATCAAATATTATAAAATGGGATATGGGTGCTTCCTCAAGTAGAGATTTATCAGTACAGGTACAACAGGGAAAAGCAAAGCAGCTAAAAGGTTCACAACGTAATTCAATGACCTTAAGAGTATGGAATAATAACAAAGTTGGAATAACTAGTACTTCAGACTTGACAAATAAAGGTATAAGAAAGGCAATGAAAGTAGCAATACAGGCAAGTGATTTTGGTAATGAAAAAGAAGCTCCTGAGTTTTCATCATTAGCCAAATCACCTTTGGGTAAAATATCATCTTATATTTCAAATGATCATAGAGTTGATGAACTATTAAATATTCTAAAAAAAGCAGAAAAGGAATTAATAGATTCTCATCATTCAATTGATTCTGTACCCTACAATGGATTAAGTGAAAGCTTTATGGAGAGATTATATATAAACAGTGAAGGTGCAAATAGATATATGAAACTATCACAGTCATCTATTTATTTATATGCTAAAGCTGAAGAAAAAAATAAAAAGCCAAGAAGTGCAGGAAGTGTTAGAATAGATAAAAATTTGGATAAACTAGATATAGATTCATGTATTAATGAAACATCTAAAAAGTTAGTAAGTCATTTAAATTATACACAAATAGAAACTAATAAATATTTGATATGTTTTTCACCTGAATCTTTTCTTCAACTTATTACTGCATTCAGCTCAATGTTTAATGCAAGATCAATTATAGATGGAGTAAGTTTAATGAATGAAGATTCAATTGGAACACAAATTGCAATTAATAGTTTAAATATAAGTGATGAAGGATTACATCCAAAAAATGTTGGTGCTTTTAGTTTTGATGGAGAAGGAACTCCAACTCAAAATGTTGAATTGATTAAATCAGGTATTTTAACAAATTTACTACATTCAGAAGCCACAGCCAGAAAATTTGGAGTAAAACCAACTGGGCATGCTGGTTTAGGTGCAAAAGTTTCAGTATCTCCAGATTGGTTAGTAGTTAGTAAATCTAAGGATAATTTAGATGTTAATGAAGATCTCTGTATAAAAACTACAAATAAACAATATATATTAATTGATGAATTATCGGCAATTCACTCAGGAGTAAAAGCTAGTCAAGGATCATTTTCTTTACCATTTGATGGTTGGATAGTCAACGACGGTAAAAGGACATCAATTGAAGCAGCAACTATTGCTGGTGACATACTAAAAGTATTAAATAGTATTGTAAAAATTGAGAATGATCCAATAGTTACTCATCAGGGAATTAGTCCACATGTATGGGTAGAAAATATATCAATAACCGGGGAAGCGTGAAAATAGTTTTTTGGGGAACACCAATATATGCTGCCGAGAATTTAAATAGCCTAGTTAATGCTGGATATGATGTAATAGCCGTAATTACTCAACCTGACAGAAAACGAGGTAGAGGAAATAAATTTTCACCATCACAAGTAAAGCAAGTAGCCATTAAGTTAAATCTCCCTGTTTATACTACTGAATCAATAAGTAAGGATAAAAATACAAAGAATAAACTATTAGAATTAAACCCAGATATGTTTATAGTCGTAGCTTTTGGACAAATTTTGCCAGTTGAAATATTAAAGATTCCCAAATTTGGTTGCTGGAACAGTCATGCATCATTATTACCAGCTTGGAGAGGTGCTGCACCAATTCAATGGAGTATTTTGAATGATGACACAAAGACAGGGGTTTGTATAATGGCAATGGAAAAAGGATTAGACACTGGTCCAATTATAAATACAGAGACTACAGAAATTAATGATACAGATAATCTAGAGCTACTTACAAATAGATTATCTAAAATATCAGCAAAACTACTAATTAAATCGATAGAAGATATAAAAAAGACAAAAGGTTTAAACGAAACAAATAGATTATCAAAACTAAATGCAATTGATCAGATAAGCATAGATGTTAAGCCAACTTATGCACGTCAAATAAAAAAAGAAGATTTTATAATTAATTGGAATGAAAGACCTAGATTGATATTGAAAAAAATTCTGGGCTTATATCCAAATGCATATACTACATACAATGGTAAAAGAATTAAACTTACATCAGCTATATTAATAGAGGAGAAGGAAAAGTTTTTATGTCAAAATAATTTCAACCAAAACATAAACATTGAACCAGGCAAAGTAATTATGATAAGAAAAAAACTTGGTCTATTAATTTCATTAAAGGAAGGCATAATATTAATAACTTCTGGACAATTAGAGGGTAAAAAAATGACAGATGGATATACATTGTCAATACAGTCAAATCTAAAAGTGAATAGTTTTTTAGGAATTTAATGTATATCAAATATTTACTAACTTATTTGAAAAGCCCCAAAGAAATAGAAGTAGCATTATGAGAAAAAATATATATTCTGGTATTATTAATTGATAGAAAATCAGCTGAATAATTAATTTTACACCAATTAAACCAACAGCTAAATAACCTGCTCTTTCTAAATTAGAATATATCTCTAACCATCTTATGAACAAACCAGATGTAAAGCGTAATGCAATCACGCCGATAATAGCACCAGTGATTACAAGAAGAAACTGATCGCTTATTGCTACAGCCGCTGTAATACTATCTATTGAAAAGGCTAAATCAGTAATAGATAACAATAGAATTACTTTTAACAATCCACTATTTTTATTACTATCAATTATCTCATTATTAATATTATCTTTTGTATTTGATAATCCAATAATATTTGATATAGATAAAGAAATTAAATAAATTCCGCCAATTAATTTTACTGGCCAAAAGTTTAAAACTAATTGAGCAGTTAGAATAACTAATATTCGAAGTATTAATGCGATAAAAATACCTATATTTAAGGCTTTTTTTTGAAGTTGAATATCATTAAGGTTCTTTGTTATTGAGGCTAGTGCCACAGCATTGTCAGCAGACAGCACTAACTCCAAAGATACAATAATTGGCAATAATGGAGCGAGTTCTACCCAACGGTCGATATCATCAAGTAGAGGCGTTAAAGATCTAAGAGATGCTGAATCCATTAAATTTAAGGAAAAGTAGTATGTTTTCGTATTAGTTGGTATATTTTAACTCTTATAAAAAAATTTGTTGGTAATTAAAAGTCTTATGAGGATAGAATCAAAACTATGTCATTGCAGTGAAAGTAAAGTTATTGTTCATGTCAAGGGATGGATAGATGGTAAAAGCATTGGCAGTGCTTTAGGTGAAGGCGCAACAGTTGAGTATGCAGAAGACAACGCTATAAAAAGATTAAAAGAACGAATCAGTTATTCAATAGAAAATATTAATCGTTCTGAAAAAGCATATAAAAAAGAAACTCAATCTAATAACAAGGCTAATTTACGAAATTCATACAATAAAGAAAAGATTGAAACTATAGTTGAAGATCCAAAAGATTGGAGTAGTGAATTAACGGAAATTGATTTACAATTAAGTCGTCTAAAATGGACAAGAGAAGATGAAATTAAATTTATAGAAAAGGAATT
>CACFCB010000050.1 GCA_902564695.1 uncultured Prochlorococcus sp.
GTTTAGCTTTTTGATAATCACCTTTTTGAGCGAATAATAGACCTAGAGATATCTTACCTTCTATGTGATCAGGACTAATTATAAATAATTTCTTTAGATATGCCTCGGCTTGATCAATTTTATTTTCAGCAGAATATAAATTCGCCAAATTTAAATAACTATTCATATGGTTAGGATTTAGTTCAATTGCTTTTAGGAATGATATTTCTGCTTTGTCAAATTCTTTGAGTTTAATTAGAATATTTGCATGAATAAAATAAATTTGATTAATATTCTTATTCAGATTTATTGCTTTTTCAATATAGTATTTTGCCTCTTCAAATAAATTCTTTTCTGCTAATATTGCGCTAAGCATGATATAAGCATTTATGAATTTAGGGTTATGATCTATTAAATTACGACTTTCAATCTCAGCCTCATCAAGCCTTTTTAGGCTACTTAAAATATTAATTAGATTGATGTGAATATTGGAATTATTTGGGTGAAAATCTAATCCTTGTCTGCAAGTTATTTCTGCTTCATTTAGTTTATTAGACTTTTGATAACTAATAACAAGCTTTTCCCAGGCTAGATTAATATTAGGATCTATAGTAGTGGCTTTTTTGAGAAATTTAATAGAATTTTCGAGTTCACTTTGATTTAAGGCTAAAATACCAAGATTGACAAGTGCAGGAGCATAGTTCTTATTTATATCAAGTGCTTTTTTTAGATATTGTGAGGCTAATATATTATTTCCTTCTTCTTTATAGGCATAACCAATATCAGATAATAATTCGCTATTATTTTCACCTTCATTTATTGATATTTCCATCATGATTGTTCTTGCTTCTGCGAAGTTTTTTGTATGAAGTAGGGTTTTGGCCAGTAATTTTTTAGCTTCATCTGAATTATTTTCTTTATTTATAATATTTTTGCAAATCTTTATAGTTTCGTTGTAGTTCTTTTTTGAGTAATATTTCTTAGCTTTAGATAAAAAGCTTTTTTGTTTTTCGCTTTTATTTTTTTTACCGAATCCAGTCATTTTGTTGATAAAATTACATTTCTCTTAAAGCACTTGCTTTGCTTTTGAATGTTCCCAATAAAAGCTGCATGTAACTTACTTTTCTCAGTTTGATATTCGCCGTCAAGCTCATACCAGGTACTAATTTTAATGTTTGACCTGTTTTAAGATTTAGGGTTTGATTATCTAACTTAATATTTGCCGGAAATCTATACCCTTTTCCTAATGATGGGTTTGGAGGCAGTGCATCTGATCCAATACGACTAACCTTACCACTTACTACTCCAAAATCTGTTGCAGGAAAAGAATCAATACTTATATCAGCTTGCTTTCCTAACTTTATAAAACCTATATTTCGACTTTCTATCTCTACCTTTGCTATTAGATTATCTTCTGGCACAATTTTTGCTATTGGTTCACTACTTTGAGCTACATATCCTGATCCCCAAGGTTTTAAATCAAAAACTTTACCAGCAATGGGAGATTTAATTTCTTGATATTTTAAAATTACTTCATTCTCTACTAAGTTTCCTTCAAGTTGAGAAATTTTATTTAATTGGTCTAAGTATTGAACTTCTGAAACAGCTCCCTCTTCTAGTAAAAATTCTAGTTTATTTAATATGTCACGACTTACTTTTAAATTCTTCTGTAATGAATTTACTTTTGCTTTGCTTACCTCTGTATCAAGTCTTATTAGTACCTGACCTTTTTCAACTAATTCACCTTCTCTTACTAAAATTTCTTTTGCTACTCCCTGAAGAGGCATCTTTACTTCTGCAATTCTAGCTATTGTCTCTAATTTCCCAGTGGCAATTATTATTTCTTCTGTTTGAGCTATGGTTAACCAACCAATCCCAAACGCTGTTCCACCTGTAAGTGACCAAGATAATAATTTTGCCCAATAATTAGATTCTTTAAGTAATACCTCATCATTCATTCCTTTGATTTTATTCTCTAAACTTTCTTGAGCATTTTTAAAATTAGGAATTTTGATTTTCGAAAAAAATTCATTGGTTTTAAATGTTGTTAATTTTTCTAATTTAGGAATTTTTATTTTTGATTTAAATTCCTTAGTTTGATCTTTAGATAGTTGTTTGAATTTTTTAAACAATTCTAGGATTAATTTATTATTTTTCATTGTGATTCCTGTTGTCTAAATAGGGCAAAGTATCTACCTTTTTTGGAAATTAATTCATTATGAGTTCCCATTTCATCTATAACTCCTTTATGAAGCATTACTACTAGATTAGCATTTTTAATTGTATTTAATCTATGGGTTATAAAGAAAACAGTAGAGTTTTTGCAAATTTCTTTTAAGTTTTCACAGACTCGTCTTTCAGTTTCAAAATCTAGAGCACTTGTTGCTTCGTCAAGGATTAATAAACGAGGATTATTTAATAATGTTCTTGCAATAGCTATTCTTTGTCTCTGACCTCCTGAAAGCGCACTTCCTCTCTCACCTACATTACTTGAATATCCATTTGGTAGGTCCATAATGAAATCATGTGCATCAGCTGCTCTAGCGGCTTTAATGATTGATTCGCTATCAGCATTTGGGTCAGTTAAAGCAATATTTTCACTAACACTTCCTGCAAATAAAAGTGGATCTTGAGGGACAATTCCTACTTGCCTTCTTAGAGAATAAAGCTCAATCTTATTTATGTCATAGCCATCAATTAATATCTTTCCATCTCTGGGCTCATATAATCGTGGTAGTAACTTCATTAATGTACTTTTTCCACTTCCACTTTGACCTACTATACCTACAAATGTTCCAGATTTAATATGTAGATTCACGTTGGAAAGTATATCTCTACTGCCTTTATCAAAGGTAAAAGAAACATTTTCAAAATCTACATTTCCTTTAATGCTAGGCAATGGAATATTAGATTTATCTGAAAGACTTGCTTCTTCGGGGGTATCAATAATATCAGCTAACCTTTCAAAAGAGACTCTCAATTGTTGAAGTTCTTGCCATATTGTACTTAGCCTTAATAATGGCTGAGTGACATAGCCTGAAATTATTCTGAAAGCTATCAATTGACCTAATGTTAGTTGACCTTTTAGAACTAATGAAGCACCAACCCAGAGAACTAATAGTTGGGATATTTGTTGAAGTACTTTACTAGTCTCACCTAGAGCAGTTCCAGTTATTGTCTTCTCAAAGGTTTTACCTATGTATTTATTATAAAAATTCTGCCATTTCCATCTGCTAACTGTTTCTACATTTTGGGCTTTCACAGTTTGAATGCCTGTAATAACTTCAACTAAATGACTTTGCGTTTTAGCATTTTCTATCGCTACTTCTCTTATTTGCCTTCTAATCAAAGGTGCACCTACCAAAGTTAAAAATATTTGAATAGGAACTACTAATAAAGCAATTATTGTTAATAACCAGCTATATAAAAACATAACTAAAATATAAATTACTGAAAATATTGCATCTAAAATTGTTGTGAGTGCTTGTCCAGTAAGAAAATTTCGTATCTTTTCTAATTCTCCTATTCTGCTTCCAAGTTCACCTACTGGTCTGTTATCAAAATAATTCAAAGGTAATCGTAATAGGTGATCAATAACTTCTGAACCTAATCTTGTATCAATTCTATTAGTTGTTTCTGTAAATAGAAAAGTCCTCAAGCTTCCCATTAATCCACCTAGAAGTGTAACAAATACAAGAGCAAAACCAAGTATTTGTAAGGTATCAAGACTTCTCTGGGAAATAACTTTATCAATGATTACTTGAACAAGTAATGGGTTGGTTAGACCAAAAAGTTGAACAATAAATGATGCTATTAAGACCTGCAAAAGAGTATTTTTATACTTTTTTAGTGAAGGCCAAAACCAATTAAAGTTAAAATTATTTTCTGGAGTAGCATTAGTTTTATCTGTAACTAAAATATTAATTCCATTAGGAAAGTATTGCTCTAAGTCATTAGAACTTATTTCTAACAATCCATCTTTAGGGGAAGCAATTATTAAACCTTTTGCATCACTAGATTTAACTAATGCAAAACTATCTTTCCAAATTACTAATGAAGGTGTTTGTAACCTGCTTCCGAATTCGATTGGTAGGGTTGCTCCGCTAGCATGAAGACCAAGCATGGAGGCTAGTCCACCACATAATTCTATAGTTATGGATTGCCCTCTCCCTTTGACATCTTTTAAAATTTTCTCTACAGCATCTTTACGAAAAGGAACATCTAATTCTGCACAAAGCATTTTGAAGCATGCCAAAGTTTCTTCAATATCTCCATCTCCTTTTACTAGCCTAAATTTATTTCTTGCTTCATATTTTCCTAGATTCAGTGTAGTTGATTCATTAAAATTTGATGCCTGCTCGAAATTTTCATTGAGTTCAGATTCTCTATA
>CACFCB010000051.1 GCA_902564695.1 uncultured Prochlorococcus sp.
GAAAATAATATAAATAAACTAAAGGCAACTCGAACTCAAACTGATGAAAGCATAACTGTACTTGGATGTTATTCATCACTTTATAAAATCAAACAAACCAAAATAGATCCACAAAGCTCTAACAATGATTTTAATGAACTAATTAAAATCCAATTGCTTGAGCCACAATTAGAAATAAGTAATATAAAAAAAATCAAGCAAATTGGAATCATTCAAAACAAGATATCTCAAAATGTGAAACAGCAATATGATGAAAATCCCTATCCCCGATGGAGCTCAAGAGAAATAGATATAAATGTAAATAAACCTACAATTCAGCTAATTAATCATGAAATAAGTCCAAATAAATTAAAATCTGATTTTCCAAATAAAGAATTAAATATATTAATAGCTGGATGTGGAACTGGGAGACAAATTTTTGATGCTCAGAGATATATCAATAGTAAAATAACTGCAATAGATTTAAGTTTAAATAGCCTTGGATATGCAAAAAGAAAAATTAATGAATATGGAATAACTAACGTTGAGTTGATACAAATGGATATATTGAATTTAGAATTATTAAATAAAAAATTCGATATCATTGAATGTGGCGGTGTACTACATCATATGGAAAAACCTCTGGAAGGTTTAAAAGCAATTCTGAAAGTTTCAACTAAAACAAGCTTAATTAAATTAGGTTTGTACAGTGAGCTTGCTAGAAGATTTGTAATTGAAGCTCAAAAATTAATCTCTGAAAATAGATTATCTATAGACGAAAAAGGTATTCGAGACTTTAGAAATCTAATAATTAATGGTACTTATCCTAGTCTAAATAGTTTAATGACCTTAGATGATTTCTTTACTATATCAATGCTAAGAGATTTATGCTTTCATACGATAGAACATAGATTTTCAATCCTAAATATAAAAGAAATATTAAAAGAAAATAATTTAAATTTTCTTGGGTTTTCTCTTCCAGAAAAAAATAAAAAGCTTTATCAAAACAGATTTCCAGATGACCCTTGGCAAACAAATTTAAATAATTGGAATACCTATGAGGTAGAAAATCCTGATACATTTAAATCAATGTACCAATTTTGGGTTTCTTTAGAGAAATCTTAAAGAATGAGTTTGAGATTAATTTATTCCATACTAAAATATATAGATATTTATACATTTACAATTATGAAAAATTAGTATCCCAGCGATTTTTAAGTTTTATAATCAATTGTTAAAAATTCAAGTAAAATACTATAAATGAAGAACTCATTTAATAATCAATCAATATATTTCCCATTAGGGAAACATTTTTTACACGAACATCAAATCCATTTTATTGAAGATAAGCTAAAAGATTTTCCACTTGAGTTAGTCACCTATGGAGATGCAGGAGAATTAAATAAGTGCAAAGTAGGAAGACTTGTCGAGGATTTCCCAAATTCATTACCTAAAATTGTAAATAAAAAGCTATCAAAGCCTTTGTTGGAGATTTTCAAAACAGTCGAAGCTCAAAAGTTTTTTTCTGAATTTATAGGGAATAACCAAAAGCAAATCATAAGAAGATGTCAATTTAATTTATTAGAAGAAAATGCCTTTATAGGAAGACATCTAGATATTGATAGTAACCCTGATTATGAGATTGCATGTGTTTTGCAACTAGGGTCAAATTTTACCGGAGGGGAGTTTGTAGTATATCCAAACAAAACTAGCAAAGAAAATGAAGCTCAAATAATAAATCCTGAATTTGGTTCCATAACAATATCATTCTGCAAAGTTGAACATGAAGTCAAAACTGTTTTGACGGGGATAAGAACATCATTTGTAGCCTTTATATGTAGCCACGATGGATATAATAAAAGAAAAACAACTAAAATTTAAATTCGAAAAAACTATTGCTGATTTAATATACTTAAAATAAATTAACTTAATGCATTATTAAACATGGAAAAATTAAAAATAATTATCTTTGGTGATCTACCTGTAGCTAGTAAGATTGCAGAATATATTATAAACAGTAATTCTTACATACTTAAATATGTCGTGATAGGAAATAAAAATCCAAATAAGCATGATCCATATAATGATTTTAAAAACTTAGAATCTTACGCAAATGATCAAAAAATAGAAATAATTTCATTTGATCGCTTAATAAATAAAAATGAATCCTTTGATTTAGGCATTTCCATTAGGTTCTCAAAAAAAATCCCTAAAGAATTAATAGATTTATTTAGATTTGGAATAGTTAATTTACATCCTGGATTATTACCTGAATTCGCAGGACTGTATTCAGAAATTCATACTATATTGCAAGATTCAGAAAGAGGAGGAGGAACAATGCACTGGATAACAGAGAAAATAGATCTTGGACCAATAATCACCATAGAAGAATTTGCAATAAGAAAAAATGATACAACATACAAAATTTATCAAGAGACAACAAAAATACTATATAAAATGATTATCAAATTTCTAGATGAAGGTAACTTTACAAAAGAAAGAGACAAACTAATACCAGAGAAAAATTACACTTTTTATAACAAATATTCGCTTAATAATAAAAAGGATTTATCTCAATTTATGAATAAAGAACAAATTACAAAAATAGACAAATATGCTAGAGCTTTCTCGTTCCCAGGGCATGAGCCCGCATTCTTAATTGAGAATGGTAAGAAGTTATTTATAATTCCAGAAGACTTTTTTTAGACAATAGTATTCTATATTATTTATAACTAATAGGATTTGTTTCCGAATCCTCCAGCACATTTCATACTTATTTTGTAAGTTTCTATATTTTCTTTTGTGAACTCCCCCTGCGGAGCCCTATCAGGCATAAGAAACTCTGATTTATTCCCACTAACATTTAAAGCCCTATCGTCTTTATCACGAAGATGATAGGTATGTGAGTCAATATAGCGAACAGCATATCCTATTCTTGGTTTATTAGAATTATTTTTTTGGGAACCATGAATAACTGATATGTCATGTAGTGAAAACTGTCCAGCTGACAATTCAACATTATATATTTTACTTTTAAGGTAACTTTTAGGGATATTTTGTTTAAAAGAAATAAGATCATTTTCATCAGTTGTCTTATTACCTAATTTATAATTCTCATAACTATCTTTAATATCTAGAGGAAATATATCAGATTCGTTATTATTTTTTTCAATGAATTGAAGGCACCCATTATTAAAATTAGAATCGGTAAAAGCTATCCAAGCGGTTACTACTTTTTTAGAACTTAATTGCCAATAAGGACCATCCTGATGCATGCCAACATATTTTTCAGAAAAAGGCTCTTTTACAAAAAATGCTGAGGACCAAATATTGATGTCAGTGCCTAATAGATTTGAAACAGGTTTTATAACATCATTACATATAGCAATATTATATAAATATTCGCTTAAAAGATGAGGCTTGAGAGTACACATATTACCTATATTCTCAAAGCACAATGATTTATATTTATAATAAAATCTCTCTAATTCTGATGGATTAGGTAGCAAATTTTCATCTTGGATCCTATAAGGCCAACTTGCTCCTATTATTTTTTTCATAAATCTAGATACTTAGTATTAAAACAGACAGGATCCTAATACTAACATATACTAACATAAAGAAATAAAAATTCAAACCAAAGATAAAATAGTTAAATAGTTTTTACATAGCACTATGGATATTCTCAATGCAGTAATAGATAACAATCGATTGCTAAAAATATTACATCTTATAATCTTGAAATTAATTTCAAAAAAATCATTATTAACTAAAACTCTTTATGAAATAAAATTTGTAGAGTAAGAATTAAAGATGAAGTATTTTTATTTTTTAACACCACACATCAGCAGAACAATACTATTAGCAATATCTAATGGGGATAAATTCTCCAAATG
>CACFCB010000052.1 GCA_902564695.1 uncultured Prochlorococcus sp.
TCTTTAACAACAATCCAAAATCAGTCTGGGAAGCCGCATGAGAAAAATTACAGTTGTAAAATGTGATTCAGAAAAAAAGCTGGAATGTTCTCAGGAAATTTTAAAAAATTTTGAAAACCATAATTGGGTATACCTAAAACCTCCAAAAGATCACACAAAAATTCCCAAAACATCAACTTTACCTAAAGGAGAAGGAATAATCATTTCAAGCGGGGGAAGTATTGGGGGACCTAATCTTTGTTTCCAATCAATTCAAAATCTAACTAATTCGGCTTTAGCAACGGGAAAGTGGCTAGAGAATCATGGTCTGAATCCAAAAAACTGTATCATTCTTAATTCACTACCTTTACACCACATAAGTGGCTTTATGCCTTGGTGGAGGCATAAAATTTGGAAAGCAAAGCATTACTGGATTTCACATTCTGTTATGCATGAACCAGTTAAACTTCAAGAGTTTAGTCAATCATTAACTAATAAAAATAGACATCCACTAATTACATCTCTAGTTCCAACTCAATTATCATCTTTGATTGATAATCCATATGGCCTAAAATGGCTTCAATCCCTTGCTATTATTTGGGTTGGAGGAGCTTCAATCCCTACAGACCTTGCAGACAAGGCGAGAAGTAAGTCTATTAATCTTGCTCCTTGTTACGGTGCTACCGAGACAGTCGCAATGGTGACTTGCCTGAGTCCTAAAGATTTTTTAAAAGGAAGTAATAGTGTTGGGTTTCCACTCGAAGATGTTGAAATAGAAATCAACAAAAGAAATTTTCTAAAAATCAAGACTACTAGACTTGCAGGTTTAAAATTGAAGAATGATAAATTTGAGTCCATTACAGACTCAAATGGATGGTGGGAAGCAGGCGATATAGGACAATACATCTCACTCGACAACAGAAAAGCACTTCAAATTTTAGGCAGAAGAGATTCAGCAATAAATTCAGGTGGTGAAACAATTTTTCCAGAGGATATCGAAATAAAATTATTGAAAATAGTCTTGACAAATAAAATCCCAATTAAAGACATTTTTGTACTAGGAGTTAGTGACAAGAAGTGGGGACAACGTTTAGTTGCTTTAATTAGATTTAAAGGAAAAGAAAATAATAAGAATCAAGTCATCTCTATTCTGACTGATCTCATTAAGGGGTGGCAACCGGCAAAAAAACCACTGAAATGGTATGATTGTCCAGAACTTTCAAGGAATATAAATCAAAAGTGGGAAATAAGTAAATGGCAAGAGTGGGTAGCCTTGAATACACCAATGAACTAACAATCTAGAACAGATTCATTAAGCCACGAATTTATTTGCTTAGATAAAGAACATTTTTCTCTAGTTATAGGATTTATCGATACATGTTTAATGTTTGTCGAACCAATTTGTTCTCCATTCTTTTTAAATTTAAATCGAAGTATAAATGTAGAATCATTTATTTTTTCTGGATATATTTCGGTATTTATAGAATCTCCAACATAAAGTGGTTTGAAATAATTTGCTTCACAATGTACCACAGGTAAGGCGACATAATGTTCGCATATTTTTAATTGGGTTGTAGGAAAAATATCTTTCAAAGCTACTCCATATTTTTCCAAACTTTCTTCCCAAGCTTCATGACACCATTTAAATAATTGAAGGAAATGAACTACGCCAGCTGCATCTGTCTCACCAAAACGAACGGTTCGTTTCAAACACAACCATTCTCTAGGATTACGCTTAATCAAAAGAGCTACCTGTCAACAGAGCCCATAATCACATCTATTGAACCCAAGATAGCCATTATATCTGCCACCTTTGCTCCCTTCAGTATGTGAGGAAGAATCTGTAAATTATTTGAATCAGCTGCTCTAATTTTAAACCTCCAAGGAGTTACATCATTATTGCCTTGAATAAATACTCCTATCTCTCCTTTCCCCGACTCAAGGCGAGTATACAATTCACCATTTGGGATCTTAAAAGTAGGTGCAACTTTTTTAGCTACATATTGATAATCAAAACCAGACATATCACCTTTTTTACCCTCAACTGTTCTTTTTGCCTCAAGATTTTCTGTAGGGCCACCAGGAATCATCTCACAAGCTTGTCGTAGTATTTTTAATGACTGTCTCATTTCTTCTATACGAACTCTATATCTTGCATAACAATCTCCCTCATTCTCATATGCAACATCCCATTCAAAATCGTCGTAACATTCATAGTGATCTACCTTTCTTAAGTCCCAAGGAATACCTGAAGCTCTGAGCATCGGACCAGAAAGGCTCCAATTAATTGCTTGTTCTTTTCCAATAACTCCTAAACCCTCTATTCGTCTACGAAAAATAGGATTATTAGTAATTAGATTTTCATATTCATCTATTTTTGGGCCAAACCAATCACAAAAATCTTTACATTTTTCTAACCAGCCCCATGGCAAATCACATGCAACACCACCAATACGAAAATAATTATTATTGATCAATCTTTGACCTGTTGCAGCCTCCCATAAATCATAAATCATCT
Organism: uncultured Prochlorococcus sp.; assembly: GCA_902564695.1. Taxonomy (GTDB): domain Bacteria; phylum Cyanobacteriota; class Cyanobacteriia; order PCC-6307; family Cyanobiaceae; genus Prochlorococcus_B. The sequence continues at coordinate 2,498 of CACFCB010000052.1, forward strand.
CCCTTTCTCTAAAAATATAAAAGAAAGGAGTTTGTGCCCCAACGTCAGCCAAAAATGGACCTAACCAGAGCAAATGGTTAGCGATCCTATTCAACTCAAGCATAATGACTCTGATATAACTAGCTCTCTTTGGTACCTTTATATTTGCTAACCGCTCTGGGGCATTAACAACAATAGCTTCATAAAACATTCCGGCAGCGTAGTCCATGCGACTCACATAAGGAACAAACATAACGTTTGTTCTGTTCTCAGCAATTTTCTCCATTCCTCGATGCAAGTAACCAATGACCGGTTCACAATCAACAACATCTTCTCCATCAAGGGTTACGACTAATCGCAATACACCATGCATTGATGGATGATGCGGCCCAAAGTTGACCACCATTGGCTCCGTACGCGTTTCAAGCTGCGTCATTGAGCCAAACTAAAAACAATGCCTAAATACTAGTAAAAACTTATGAAAGAAGGACCCTTTAGTTCAATTTCCAACTTTAATCATGTCCCTGTAATGGGAGAAGAGATCATCAAATCACTTAAAGGATTACCAAATGAATACACAAAAAAAGGTTTAATTATTGATGCCACACTGGGAGGAGGAGGCCATACAACTGCAATATTAGAAAATTTTCCAGGGATTAAGATTATTGGACTTGATCAGGACCCAATAGCTAGAGAAGCTTCCTCAAAAAAATTAGTCAAATTTGGTTCAAGAATAGAAATAATTTCTACAAACTTTGCAGACTTTTCAATAGATGAACAAGCCATTTGCGTCTTAGCAGATCTAGGAGTAAGTAGCCATCAACTTGATGAGCCCTCAAGAGGTTTTAGTTTTCGTTTAAATGGTCCTGTAGATATGAGAATGAATCCGGAAAAAGGTCAAAGCGCCGCAGAACTTATTGAAACTCTATCCGAAAAAGATTTAGCAGATTTAATATACAACTTAGGCGAAGAAAAACGTTCTAGACGTATTGCAAGAAAAATCAAAAATGATCTCGCTAAAAATGGACCATATACTGGAACTCAAGCTCTTTCTTATGCTATTGCCGGTTGCTTCCCACCTAAGCAAAGGTATGGCAGAATTCATCCTTCAACTAGAACTTTTCAGGCTTTAAGAATAGCTGTTAATAATGAATTGGAATCTCTTGATAGATTATTAGAAAAAGCTCCAAACTGGTTACTAAATAATGGTTTATTTATGGTAATA
>CACFCB010000053.1 GCA_902564695.1 uncultured Prochlorococcus sp.
ATTTGATATCAAAAATCATGATCAAAAAATAAACGCTTTTACCACAAGAATCGATACAATTTATGGAGTAAGTTATCTCGTCATAGCATCAAATCATCCATTAGTTGATCAGTTAATAAGTATTAAAGATATTGATAAATTAAATGAATTCAGAAGAAGTCAAGAAAAGTTAAGTGATCTACAACGTAATTCAGATAGTAGAAAAAAACTTGGAATGTATTTAGGTGTAAATGCAATCAATCCGGTAAATAATAAAGAGATACCTATTTGGATTGGTGATTATGTGATTATGGAATATGGAACTGGAGCTGTCATGGGTGTTCCAGCCCATGATAGTAGAGATTATCAGTTTGCTAAATCATATAAATTACCAATTAATTATGTAATAAAACCAAATAATGATGAAGATGATAATTATTTAAATGCAGAGTATGTAGATAAGGGAATAATGATTAATTCTGATATATTCAATGGGGTTGAGTCTGAAATTGCAAAGACACAAATACTTGAATTAGGATCAAATGCTAATTGGGCAAAAACAAAAATCACATATAAGTTAAGGGATTGGCTTATATCTAGACAAAGATATTGGGGTTGCCCAATCCCGATTATTAATTGTAGGAAGTGTGGTCAAGTAAGAGTACCGGAAAAGGATCTCCCAGTTTCTCTACCTGTTAATATTAAATTAACTGGTAAAGGCAAGTCACCTTTAACAACAGAAACAGAATGGATAAATACACGTTGCCCTAAATGTGGACTTGAAGCTAAAAGAGAAACTGACACAATGGACACTTTTATGTGTTCATCCTGGTACTTTTTAAGATATATAAACCCTCAAAATGAGAAAAATCCATTTATAAAAAGCGAAACAGATAAATGGCTACCTGTTAAACAATATGTTGGTGGTATTGAGCACGCAATTCTTCATTTACTTTATTCGAGATTTTTAACCAAAGCCCTTAAAAGATGTGGATTATTAAATATTGATGAACCATTTAAGAAATTATTAACTCAGGGAATGGTTCAAGCTATTACATATAAAAATCCAAATAATAATAAATATTATTCAAAAGATCAAATTAAAGATATTAATGATCCTAAAGATCCAATTACTGGAGAAAACATTGAAATCATCTATGAAAAGATGTCAAAGTCTAAATATAATGGTGTAGACCCATCATTAGTTATAGATAAATATGGTGCAGACACAGCTAGAATGTTTATACTATTTAAAGCTCCTCCTGAAAAAGATTTAGAATGGGATGACTCAGATGTTGAAGGGCAATATCGATTTATACAGAGACTCTGGAAATTTGTTATTACAACTTTAGAACTTACTAAGAATAACTCAAGATTAAATATAGAGAAGGAAAATTGCAAGGATGAAGAGGCTTTACGAATAATTAATATTGCTATTAAGGAAATTACTGATGATCTAGACAATCTTCAATTTAATACAGCAATATCTGAACTTATGAAAGCTGTGAATGGCCTAAGTTCAATAGTTAATACCTGTAGTAATGAAACTCTAACTAATGTTATTTCAATATTAGTTAAAATAATTTCTCCATTTTCTCCACATATTGCAGAGGAGCTTTGGAAGATAATCGGAAAGACTCAAAGTATTCATCTTCAGTCATGGCCCAAATTCGATGCAGGTGCAATTGAAAAAGATACTTTTAAACTTATGATTCAAATTAATGGAAAAGTTAGGGGTTCAATTGATGCTAGTAAAAATTTATCTAAAGATAAATTAGAAGATATTGCCATCAAAAGTGATGCAGCTATAAAATGGATGAATGGAAGAGAGCCAAAAAGAATAATTGTTGTTCCAAATAAATTAGTTAATATAGTTATTTAAAATCTGGTTTTCGAAATAATTAGTTTATCTGGATTTGATTGATTACCAATCATTGAATAATGATCAGAATTTTCTGAAAGTTTTCTAAGAATTAAATAGATCGACTCAGTTGAATCAGTAGACAAAGCATCATTGATTTCATTTAATGTTCTTTGCTTTCCATCATCCATAAGTTTCTCAATTTCTTTTTGAAGATTAATTATATTTGTTGCAGCTTTTTTCCCCGCTTCAACACCAGGTTGATTATATGCATTAACATTTATCAATTCCGCATATAAACTAACTGCTCTCTCAAATAATGCAATTAAAGCACCAAGGCTAAATTCATCAAATGATTTAAATGTAATTGTCAAATTCTGTCTTCCTCCTTCAGTCAATGCTGAACGAGTTCCTTGAAGAAAACCTGATAAGTATTCTCCTGGCCGTTTATTATTTACTTCAACTATCTCTGATGGATCGTGAAGGATCTCAATAAAATTAACAAAGAAATTATCAACACCATCCCTTAATTGCTGCACGTATGCATGCTGATCGGTAGAACCTTTGTTTCCATAAACTGCAATACCTTGATTAACTTGATTATAATCTCTATCTAACTTCTTGCCTAAGGATTCCATCACAAGTTGTTGAAGATATCTACTGAAAACTTCTAATCTATCTCTATAGGGAAGTACAACCATATCCCTTAAACCCTTTCCATTTCCGGATTTGAACCAAGCTAATGATAAAAGAGCTGAGGGATTATTTTTAATATCTTTTACACGTGTAAGTTCATCCATATGAGATGCTCCTTGTAAAAACTTATTAATGTCAGCCCCTATTAAAACTGCTGGAAGTAAACCAACAGCACCTGTAATACTAGTTCTACCTCCTACCCAATCTGGTAAATCAAAAATATTTAACCAATTTTCATTTATAGCCAATTCATATAATTTACTTCCTTTTGAAGTAATAGCTACAGCTCTTGATTTCCAAGTCAGTTTATTATCTTCAACAAACTTAATTGCTTGTTCCATTCCAATCTGAGGTTCAGGAGTGCCACCAGATTTACTAACAACAACAAATAATGTTGATTCAAGATTTGGACGTACTGAATTTAATCTTTGAGATATGCCATCAGGATCAACATTATCTAGAAAATGAATATTTAGACCAATTGATTCTTTTTTGAATGACTCCTTGATCAGTAAAGGACCTAATCCACTTCCCCCAATACCTATCCAAAAAACATCTGTGAATTTGTTTCCATTTTCATCTTTAATTTTAGAATTTAATATATCTTGTCCAAATCTTGATATACATTCTATTTCATGAGTTATTGATTCTGCTATTTCTTGACTGGGTGCTATTTTCGGGTTTCGTAGCCAATAATGACCAACTTTTCTATTTTCATCAATATTTGCAATTGAACCATTCTCTAATTTTTCTATCGCAGTAAAAGCATTTTCAAATGTATCCTTAAATTTTTCAAAATCGAATTCATCGATGTCCATTCTACTTATATCAAGCCAAAAACCTAAATAATCATCGCTAAACAGTAAATCACAGTATCGATTCCATTTATCAATGTTATTCATTTGGTAGAATTCAGTTAATGGCATTATTAATCCAGGATTAGTCATTAATGAGTTTTTTATTGTCAGTAGTTCTGGTAAAAAGAACCATTAAACAATATTTTTTTATTTTATA
>CACFCB010000054.1 GCA_902564695.1 uncultured Prochlorococcus sp.
CACATAAATTAATTGATCTAGACCTAATCTAATTTTTAAATGATTTTTATGGATAATCCCTCAAAAGAGCAAATTCTTGCAGCATCCAATGGATGGATAGCAACGATATTAAATTTTATTCCTGGCATAGGTGCAGGATACATTTACCAACGTCGTTGGATTCCTTATTTCTCAACAGCATCAGCAGTAACAGTCTGGTTCGTTCTTGGTGCTTTCTTAAACGGAGACACAGAGCCAACAAAAATTGAACAATTAATTGGCATTGGAGGATTATTCTTAATTTCAATAACCACAATGATTGAGGCGAAAATCGCACACAATAAAGCTTTACTTATATTAGAAAGTCAGCTTAAAGCTAATCCTCAAAAGAAGAAAAGTGGTCTTTTCAGATAGTCAAGAAATTGAAATTTTTTAGCCTTTAGCCTTTAAAAAGCACAGTTGAGTAATAAGAGCTTGAAAAATAACTCTCGAGACTATTTAAAATAAAATGCAATACTAATTGAGGCTAAATTGCTATGCTTGTAAGATAAATTAAAGAGTTTATTAAATTCAAAGACTTAACCAATTAAAAATATTTCCTAATAAGCATTAAAAGCTATGTCGATAACAACAACTTTTTCTGAGTTTACAAAGAGAGCAAACTACTCTCTAATGGATTCACTCAACGCGGATCCTCAGTCAACAGAGGATGGAGACGATCACCTTACAAGAGAAGTATTCTCTGGTCACTATGTACCTGTAAACCCAACGCCGATTCCTCAACCCGAATATATAGCGCACAGTAAAAGATTATTTAACGAATTAGATCTCAGCGAAGAACTTGTGGTAGATGAATTATTCCGTCGTCTCTTTTCTGGTGACATAACTGCAGCACAGGCACCAATGCGCCCAGTTGGTTGGGCAACTGGCTATGCATTATCAATCTACGGAACTGAATATACAAATCAATGTCCTTTTGGAACAGGTAATGGCTATGGCGATGGTAGAGCCATATCAGTTTTTGAAGGCCTATTTAAAGGTAGGAGATGGGAAATGCAACTCAAAGGAGGGGGACCAACTCCCTACTGCAGAGGAGGTGATGGAAGAACAGTCCTTCGTTCAAGCGTCCGAGAGTTTTTAGCACAGGATTACATGAATGCACTGGGAGTACCGACTTCACGCTCACTTACGCTTTATGTTTCTAAATCAGAAATGGTACGAAGGCCTTGGTACACGAAAGGATCACGTTCATACGAACCCAACATACTTTTAGAGACTCCTGCCGCGATCTCTACTCGAGTTGCACCATCATTTTTACGAGTAGGCCAAATTGAGCTCTTTGCACGTCGAGTACGAGGGCAAGCCCATCAAGCTGCATTGAAAGAATTACAGATGATTGTCAAGCACTTAATCATAAGAAATTACAATAAAGAGATTAATCCAAGTCTTGCTTTTCCTGATCAAGTCGTTAAAGTTGCAAAATTATTTCGTGGTCGGCTCGTATTCTTAGTAGCTAATTGGATACGAATTGGCTACTGCCAGGGTAATTTCAATAGTGATAATTGTGCTGCAGGTGGTTTCACCCTAGATTACGGACCATTTGGTTTTTGCGAACTATTTGATCCCAGATTCCAGCCATGGACAGGAGGAGGTGAACATTTCGCATTCTTTAACCAACAAGTTGCTGCCGAAGCAAATTTTCATACATTCTGTTCAGCACTTAGACCTTTGCTTATTGACAACGCAGAAGCACTGAAAAAGCTGGAAAATATCCATGATGGGTTTACCGAAGAAATGAATCGTGGTATGGAGAACATGTGGACAAACAAGATAGGTCTAAGCTCTTATGACGCACCTTTAGTACATGAGATGCTAAAGCTCATGGCTCACTCCAAAGTGGATTACACGAAATTTTTCAGAAAGCTGTCAAATATTCCAGATAACTCTTCAGAGCTTAAATCGACCTTCTATGTTCCCTGTTCAGAAGAGATTGATGCTAAATGGTGTGACTGGTTGGAGCGATGGCGAAAGCAGATAATTAAAGGAAGAGCTTATAAAGAGATTTCCGCTAATATGAAAAGCTTTAATCCCAAATACACCTGGCGAGAATGGCTTATTACGCCAGCATATGAAAAAGCTGAGCAGGGAGATTATAGTCTGATAAAGGAAATACAAAATGTTTTAGCTAATCCATATGAGGAGCAATCAATAGATATTCAGAAGAAATATGACCGTCTAAAACCCAAGAACTTTTTCGGGACTGGAGGCGTTTCACATTACAGCTGTTCTTCTTGAGTCAAGAATAGTGGCTAAGTTTTTGTTAATAGGTCTGTTGAAAGAATTATCATTTAATTAGTTTCAACAAGAAATTAAACATAAGAAATTCTCAATGCCAGAGCTTCCTTATTGAAAAACATAACCAAAAATAAAACTTAAATGATATTAAAGGATTAGATATATCTGTTTTCATAGGTTATTAAATAAATCTAAAGGATAAATACGGATATAAGTTCTTAAAATCAAACTATAAATTTGATATTTTAATAATTGATTAAGCAACCATGAGACAGTCCAATTAAAAAAGAAACTTGGCTTTCTCCCAACAACCTCAGAAAAAAACAAGTATTCAAAGAGCCACAAGGGAGGCTTATCTCATGGTTACATGGCCACCTGCTTATTTCAAAACTCGTTACCCTGCTTCCCACTAGCCACAACAGTTTTAATTTTACGATGTGTAACTATAGGAAATAACTGAGTTTTATTAGAAAACATTAGAAATACGTTTAGGAATTGAGTACTAGAAATGAAAATAAGGAATTTCCCTTGGAGGGACAGGGTTTGAAGAACAAATACCAAATTGCAAGCACTCCATTACATCATCATCATATTTTGGCTTGTAGCTAGATACTAAATCAGACATTTCATTCCCCTTCTTAGGAACTCCAGAAAAATTCTGGAATAATTTCTTTGAGAATGGCATGATTTAACCCATAAACAACACTTTTAATTTCTAGTCAAGGTGATGTAAAAAAACCATAGGGATGAACACTCAAGTATATATACAGTCTTAGAAAATTAATTGGCTAGATTCAACCAATCTAATTATTGGAAAATATTATTAAAGTGAGTTATTTTTTATTGATCAAACAATTCATTTATTTTGATTTATCTTTTTGACTAAAACCTTCAGGAGATTGAAGATATGATGTCTGTCCCAGATAGGGATCTTCTCCAAAAAGATCATTCATTTGCTTTTGTGTCATTTCTTTTGGAGCTTCAACTTGTTCACTAAGTTCAATTTCTCTTTGCAAAGTATTTATTTCGCTTGCTTTAAGAACAAATGGCCAAACAAACAGAAATAAAGCAAAAAAGAAAAAAATAAATTGATTTAGAAGTGATTGTCTCATTATTTAGAAATAAGTAAATAGAAAATTCTGAGTTTTAAACTTGCTGTATTTGCGTTTATTGGTTTTTATTTCATCTTAGAAAAATTGAATTTACCTTCCTCCCATACTAAAGAATGAAAGGCGCTTATAGCTAAAGCAAATACAAAAGGAAGTTTGTTCGTAC
>CACFCB010000055.1 GCA_902564695.1 uncultured Prochlorococcus sp.
TTTTTAATTGAAATGAAAATGGCTTGATATTGATTATTAATTTCATAATTCAACAAAACTAATAATTAACTATAAAAAAATGAGGATATCGCAAAACCTATACTCAAGCATAAACCATTAATTGTCTGAAAGCGTAAAGCTAAAAACTTACTATTTTTAATAAGCTCTGGTTGATTGTGATGTCTTTTAATTAATTGGATTAGATCTATTCCTGAAGGAAGGCTTATAAAACACATAAGAGCTGTTATTGGCCATATCCCTTTGAGTATTGGTAATAATTCTAATAAAAATATTAGACCAACCAACCACGGCAAAAATTTAGCTGCTCGATGAGTGCCTAAAACAACTAAGGGTGATTGTTTACCGACAGCAGCATCTTGATTAATTTGATGAAAATGCGAACAGAAAAGGACCAATGTGGTTGCTATCGCTGGACCTGCTCCAACAAATAGTGCTGTATCCCAAGGGATAGCATGATAACTGGACTTTGGAGAAATAACCATTAGTGCTGCAGCTGTCGCAAGGGGGCCAAATGCAATCCAGCAGAGAGGTTCTCCTAAACCCTTATATCCGAGTCTAAATGGAGGTCCTTGATATAGATATCCAAGGAAACAACAAATTAAGACCAAAAAAAGTACTGTTATTTTACTTTTTAGAGCGAGAATAAATATGATAAATAAACCTAATAAAAGAGAAAAATATGCAACTCGACTTACAGTGGTTTTATTACCTGTTAAAGCAACTACCGAGTGGAATTTGTACTTATCAACTCCAGTTTCATCGTCAAAAAGATCATTAGTAAGGTTTTCCCAAAGCAAAATCAAGATAGAGGCAATTAGAAAACCGATGAATTGTCCTAGACGAATATTGCCACTTTTGCCTAGTTCCCATCCTGCAGATAAAATTACAGGCATTATTGCGACCGAATATAATGGCCACTTAATTGCCGCTTGCCAAAGATGTTTCTTTTCAGTTTTTGAAGACTTCACTGATAAAATAACCTGTTCTGTTTTTGTTCTGGTTCCTTCCTTAAGACTAGGCCGTAGTTCATGTATTGGTTTATTTATGTCTAAAGGATCTAATTGGTTATGAAGTTAGAACCAGTTTTTAGTGAGCTTTTAGTTAGTTCTCTTCAAAAATGGAGTACAAGAAAAGTTGATGAATGTATCTTGAGTATTTCTGTCCCTGTAAGTAAAAGGGATCCTTTAACGATATTACCTTTAATTACTGAAAAACATCAGTTTAGATTTCTTTGGGATCTCTCCCCTGGGTTGTGTATTTCTGCAGGAGGACATTGTCAATCTTTGGATTTGTTTGGACCAAAGAGGTTTGAAAGTGCACAAAGGTTTAGTGATGATGTTTTTACTAGATTGATAGATACTTCTCCAAGCCCAGCATTCTCTGAAGCTAGGATTCTATTTTCCTTTTCCTTTTTTGATCAAATTAAGAGTAATGAAAAATCAATAAATGATAAGTTCTCCTTGCAGGCTGTTTTGCCTAAGTGGCAATTAACTGCAAAAGACGGGTTGACATGGTTACGTTTAAATTCAGTTGCTCAAAATCCGACAGATGTTCGTGAATCCATTGAGAGATTATGGGCAATTCGAGAGAAGATAAATAGATCACCAGTCATAATTGACCATGATATAAAAGAGAATTTTTTAGTCGATAATTGCTCTAATGATTGGAAGTCACAATATCGAGATGCATTGGGTAAAGGGATCGAATTAATAAATGCAGGTGATTTGGATAAACTTGTATTGGCCACAAGACAACTTCTTTTCTTAAGAAAACCATTAGATCCACTGAAATTACTTGCTCGCTTAAGAGATCAGCAAACTAATAGTTGTCGATTTCTTTGGCAAAAAAATAGTGATGAGTCATTTTTTGGTGCATCACCAGAGAGATTGATAAGTCTTAATCAAAATCTGTTGTTAATTGATGCCCTGGCTGGTACTGCCAAAAAAGGTGATGATGGAAAAAAATTGCTTGCTTCCTCTAAAGATTTAAGAGAACACCATTTTGTAGTTAACTCTATTGTCGAACAACTTTTAATAAAAGGCATTCAAGCAACTTATGCCTCACAACCAAAATTAATTACACAAGGCCATTTAATTCATTTGCATACTCTTATCGAAGCTTATGTTAAAGAAAAATCTCCTCTTGAATTAGTTGAAGCACTGCATCCAACTCCAGCAGTCGCTGGGTTGCCTTTGAATAAATCTTTAAGCTGGTTGAGAGCTTTAGAACCATTTAATCGTAAAACATATGCTTCTCCAATTGGATGGATAGATAAAAATCAAAATTCAGAATTTAGGGTTGCTATACGTTATGGACATGTGAGAGGTCATCAACTTAAATTGTTTGCTGGTGCTGGTTTAGTAAAAGGCTCAACTGTTGAGGAGGAAATGCAAGAAGTAGCTTTGAAATTTGAAGTTTTAAGAAATCAATTAAACTTAGATAGGATTAATTGTTCAAATGATCTATAAGATAATCAATCACTTGATCTGCTAATGGAATATTCATTAGGTTTTCTACTTCTTTAATACCAGTTGGACTTGTTACATTTATCTCACTTAGCATTCCTCCAATAACATCTATTCCAACAAAAAATAGACCTTCATCTTGTAAAGCAGGCCTTATTTGATCACATATCTCTATCTCTTTAGGAGTTAATTTAGTTATCTCAGCCTTTCCACCTAAGGCAAGATTACTTCTAAAGTCTCCTTTTTTTGGACGTCTATTAATAGCACCTAATGGTTCTCCATTAACCAAAAGAATTCGTTTGTCACCATTGATTACTTCTGGTAGAAATTGTTGCATCATCACTGGTAAAAGTTCTTGTGAAGTGACGAGGTCTAGTAATGCTTCTAAGCCTGGAGCATCCTTTGCAATTCGTATGACTCCTTGCCCACCTTTTCCTCCAAGTGGCTTTAAAACAACTTCTCCATACTCTTTCGCAAATGTAATTAATTGTTCCACCCTACTCGCGACAAGAGTTGGAGCCATTAATTCACTAAATCTTAAAGCTCCTAATTTTTCATTCCAAGCTCTAAGTGATGAAGGCTTATTAATTACATTGACACCATCTCTTTCTGCAACTTCTAATAAATGAGTTGCATATAAAAAAGCCTCGTCTACAGGTGGATCTTTACGCATCCAAATGCATGAGAAATCTCTTAAAGGAATGCTTTGAGGTGGCTGGACACTGATCCATGGTTCACAATTGACTTGATTGGAAACCACCCATGCATCGTCTCCTCGGGCTTGTAGATCTGAGGGAGTACAGATCCAAACATCGATGTTAGCTCTAGATGCGGCCTGCATCAGTGCTGCTGATGAATCCTTATTCGGATTAATATTTTCAATTGGATCTAGAACAAATAGTTGCTTCATGAGTCAATTTCAAATTCCAATCAGTTCATTTAATTTGTTGTTTTTTTCAAGTTCGTAGAGTTCGTCGCAACCTCCAATGCTTTTCCCATTAATAAATATTTGTGGAACAGTCCTTAGTCCTCCT
>CACFCB010000056.1 GCA_902564695.1 uncultured Prochlorococcus sp.
TATATATAATTCTATTATCAATTAGCCTAATGTTTGTAAGGACTATAATAGTAAATCGTAATAAAAAAAAGAAATATAGAGAAGCTGCTAAAAAGTGGGATGGAATTGTAGAGGAATTAAGAAATAGAAAATAATTATATTAGTTATATTCTCCAGGAACATCATTTTTTTTAACCGTCACACGTCCAACTTTTTTTCCAGAAAATCTTAGTAATTCATCGCCAGAAAATTCATACCCCATTTTTAATGCAATCTGCGCAACATCATCAGCTGTTGATGATGATGTTACCTGATCTTTAAGAGTTTGATCATTTTGCATTTGCTTTAAAAAACTCTTCAAATCTTCTAGTGACATTCAATATAAAAAATAATTATATATTATTCTATCAAGATTTAAACAAAAAATTCTTAGATTTAAATATATGCTAATTGATTAAATCTAGAATATTTTTTTTAAAGATGTTAATGTAAAAATATTAATTATTTTTTAAAAATTAATGAAAGCATTTTTAATCATCTCAATCTTCATTTTTACATTTACTGGTAATGCATTTTCATATCCAGAGAATCAAATGTCTGACTGTATTTCTAGTGCGTTAAATAATCCAGCAACAAAATCAATTGATGAGAATTCAATATATGAATATTGTGATTGTGCACTTACTGCAATCATTGATGAAGGTAAGGATATTAGGGAGTCAGGATATGAATGTGCCTTAAAAAGTTTTAAATGATTTGGAAAAAATTAATTTTTTTTTTAGATTAAATAATATATATTTTTTTCAATCACTCTTATTCTCTGATTTGTCAAAATTATTTGGCAAAGCCAAAACCCAATCATCAATAGAACTGCCTAACCACTCTTTATATTCTTGAAATATAGATCTTCTAGATTTAACATCAGAAGTCGATTCCATTCTTTTAACTGCATATAACACAATTCTGTTTAGAGTTGTCTTCAACTGACTATCCTCATCCATAAAAGCAATTACAAAAACCCTACTACAGACATAGCAATAAAATAAAAATATAAACATATAGATCTTCAAAAGATCATTAATTTTATGGTTTTCAATATAGCCAGGTTGAGAGTCAAAGAACTTGCAGAAGCATTGGAAGTGGAAATTCCTGAAATAATAGCAATTTGCACCATCTTAAAAATCCCCGCTTCGTCTCCACTTACATCTCTTAGCTTGGAACAATGTAAAGAAGTAATTAATTACTTAAATAAAAGTTAAAAAAACACATCTATTGATTAAAATTAACAATTTTTTAAGTATTTTCTACAAGAGACTGAAATCATGAATCGTGTTAAAAATAAAAAGAGTTTAAAAGCCTTCTGAGTCTGCGCAGAAGGTTTTTTTTTAATCAATGTTTAGATTACATGTCATTTGCTTCTCTGAACAAAGCGTCCTGATGATCAGATATTTTTTTTAAGTTTTCCATTTTTATAGGGTCAAAATGATTTATTAACGACTTTCCGAATTCAAAAATTTCTAAATCAGATAAACCTTTATCCCTCAGGCTTGCAAGAATTGCAGATATATCATTATAGGCCTCCTTAAATAATTCTTTTTTGTCTTCAGAACCAAGAACGTCCATATCAAATAATAGCTAAATAAAATAATTCTTATTACATGATATGAGTAAAAAACAAATTTGCATACGAATATTGTTCTAATTAACAAGAAAATTAGAACTTTTTATAAAAATCAATTTATATAGTTGAGTAGTAGTATCACTATAATATTTCAAAAAGACAATACGTAAAATTGAAGTTATTAAAAAGCTATAAATATAAAAGCTACCTAAAAGTGTGGGCAGCACCATTAACTTTATTAATACTATTATTTTTATTTGGAGCATTAGGATATCGAATCACAGAAGGTTGGGACTGGGGTGATTGTTTATGGATGGTGCTTATAACTATTACAACTATTGGGTTCGGAGAAGTTGAGGCATTGAGTTCGGCCGGGAGAATAATAACTTTTTTAATAATAGGAGGTGGATTATTTGTAGTGCAATTAACTCTTCAGAGGTTTATTCAATTGTCCGAACTAGGATATTTCGTAAAATTAGAGGAACTTAGACTAAGGAGGTTGATTAGAAGAATGAAAAATCACGTAATCATATGCGGTTATGGACGAACAGGTAAAGAAATAACCGATCAACTAAGGTCTGAAAAAATATCTACTCTAATAATAGAAAAAGATCTCACGAGAAAGACCGAAGCGGAAGAAAAAGGTTTTAATGTTCTTATGGCAGATGCCACTATGGATGACACATTATTATTAGCTGGAATAAAAAATTGTAGGAGTTTAGTAGTAACCTTACCAAGTGATGCTGCTAATTTATACGTAATTTTAAGTGCAAAAGCACTAAATAATAACTGCAGATTGATCGCAAGAGCAGCAACTGAAGAAGCTGCCAATAAATTAAAGCTTGCTGGTGCAAATGCAGTTGTCAGTCCATATGTTGCAGCAGGTAGAACAATGGCTGCCTCTGCCTTGAGGCCTATTGCAGTTGATTTTATGGATTTACTAGCAGGGTCAGATTGTGAAATTGAAGAATTTAAGTTGACAGATAATTTTAAAAGGATTAATAATTTCAATAAAAAAAATTTAAAGTATTTTGAGACTGCCAAACAAGAGGGAGCGTTGCTACTTGCAAAAAAGGTTTCGGGCAAACTAATTGGTAATCCAACTGATAAGGTTTCATTGTCACCTGGAATGATATTGATATTTCTCGGAAGTAAAGAACAATTATCAGTTATCAAAGACACACTAAAAGATGTGATAAATGAGACTTGAAATTAATTAGAAATACAAAAGTTTAAAAAATTGGGTTACCACTACATAAAAAAAGGACGCTAAATGAGAATAATAGTTAGAACTTAATGGTTAGTAATGAATTAATGCAGTTACACACAAAATCAGAAAGAGAAAATTCATCAAATACTACAAATGAATTATCTAAAATACAGGATAAAGTATTTTCAAAAGATTATGTTGATTTTTTAAATGAAGCTGGGTGGATATTAGAAAAAAAATTGCCATCAACAATTTATACATACTCCGATCTACTCGAAGATACTGAATGGAATAACAATTTATTTTTAAATAAGAAATCAAGACATTACAGAAGAGATCTTGATGCATTAAGTTAAAAAAATAATAATTGTAAATAAAAATAACTAAGCAAAAGTATAGATAGAATAGGTTTAACTAAATAAGTTAAATGTCAGAATTTAGAAAAAACTGGAAAATATATTTGTTTGTAATAGCTTTGAACTCTATTGCTATCGGGGGTGCCATGTATCTGAAATCAATTGGTATAGATTTATATGCCTTTAGGGGCGGTATATAATTCACAGGAATTTGATTTAATCTTATAGTATTAAAACTAAATAATGTTAATATATAAAAATGAACAATCATCATCAAAGCAAATGGAAAATAATTTCCGACAATGTATTAATATATAACCTTTATATA
>CACFCB010000057.1 GCA_902564695.1 uncultured Prochlorococcus sp.
TGCAAAAAAGGCTAAACAAGTTATTTTGCATGATTCGACAAATCCTGAAGGTACAAAACTTCTTGCCGAGAAGTCTCGCTCGATAACATTTGAGAATGAGTGGGTAGATATATCAGGTCTATTTTCTCTCCAAAAAAAAGGAGTATCGTTTTTACCTAAACTTCAATCTATACGTCCTTTAATAAATAAAATATCTCAAAGAGAGTTGTTAAATAATCTTGATATACCCTGCCCGGATTGGATAGCTGTACCTATAGGAAAAACTGAGGAATTTGATCTTCCTGAAGATTGGAATTTCCCTTTGATGGCAAAAGTGGCTAGTGGAGGATATGACGGCAAAGGAACAAAAATAATAAAAAATTTAAAACAATTACATGAATTTCTTGTCTTTGAGAAAGAGGAGCAATGGATGTTAGAAAAATGGGTATCTTTCGATAAAGAATTATCAATTGTTTCTAGTAGGGATTCAAAAGGGATAGTTCGTAGTTTGCCAATCGTAGAGACTTTTCAGTTTAAGCAAGTATGCGACTGGGTTTTAGCACCAGCTGATATCAATCATGAAGTTGAACTTATGGTGAAAAATATCACTGCCTCTTTGTTGACGGAGTTGGATTACGTTGGAGTTATTGCAATTGAATTTTTTTTTATGGATCTGATGGACTACTTGTAAATGAAATATCTCCACGAACTCATAATTCAGGTCATTTTTCTATAGATGCGTGTAGCAGTAGTCAGTTTGATCAGCAAATTTGTATTACTTCTGGTCTTACTGTGCCTATGCCTAAAATGATTGTTGATGGTGCTTTAATGGCAAATTTGATTGGCTTACAAAGCGATTTTCCAACATCTCTCAAAAAGAGGTTGAATGATTTAAAAAATATCCCTGGTTTGTATGTTCATTGGTATGAAAAAGAAAATGAAAAGAAAGGAAGAAAGCTTGGTCATGTTACTTATTTATTAAATGAAAAGGATTCTCTGTCTAGAAAAAAAGAAGCTTTGAATATTTTAAAAACCATAAGATCAATTTGGCCTACCTCTTAATGATATTTTGTTTAGATTGACTTAGTACTGCTTTGTTGGTAAAGACCTTCTCAAGTGCTCTGATCTGACTCTCTTTCGATTTGGGGAGGCTGTCGTGAAAGTAACGTAGACCAGCTTTTCGCTGGAAACGAAGCTTCATTTTGAATCCCCCTCTGGTTCTTCCAGGTCGATGCTTCTTGGGTCTTACGGCAAGGCGGTACTTACTCTAAACTCATTTCGACTAATGAAGTTTAATCATTTTATTTTGTTTTTAAGGAGTGAACTAAAAGTAGTTTTATATTATTTGTTTTAGTTAATCGGATTTATTATTATAATATTTGGTTTTTCTAAGAGTGGCTCCTCCATTAGATTAGCCATTAAACAAAGCATAAATATACTGTTTTTACAAATACAAAATCCTGCTATTTCTAATTTTTAGTTTCTTTATTCAAGAGGTTAATCCTCTTGCTTTTCCAGTTTTTCTTAGTAGCTCATGGTCATCTCTTGCTCTTTTGTCGAGATAGGCAATATCCTCTCTAGCTTTCTGATCAAGTTTTTGTATATCAACTCTTGCTCTTTGGTCTAAAAGTGCTACATCTTTCCTAGCTCTTTGATCAATGTTTTCAAGATCTGCTCTTGCTCTTTGGTCTAAAAGTGCTACATCTTTCCTGGCTCTTTGATCAATGTTTTCAAGATCTGTTCTTGCTCTTTGATCAAAAGTCTCTAAATCAATTTTTGCTCTTTCTACCATGCTCGCCATTGAGTCGACCATCATTGATAAAGCGGTTGGAACTTGCTTCGCTGACGGGGTAAGAGGAACCTGTTCATTAAGACTAATACTTGATTTTGCTCGATTCGAAGCCATGGATTTAAATAAAATAGGCTTTCAAAAATTAGAAGCCTTTTATGGTGCTTCTATTATCTCTTTTCGTTAGCGTAATAAATGAAAAAACTCTGAAGAAAAACGAGATGTAATAGTCTCAACTAGTTTTAAAATGAATAAACTCAGTAAATACAAGCTGATTTCTATCTTTCTTCCATGTTGACTTCTTTAATTATATAAAATAAGAACTGAAAGATTTAATACTTAAAATTGACAACATAAAAATATAAAAGTACTCTTTTGGAATAGCTAAGATTTTACGCAGATTGTTAATATATTCAAATAAAATAGTATTACATATTGATATGTACCTGCTTTATTTCGATTTATATGCAGTTGATTAGGAGATTTTTTCTTAAAGATAGGCTATTAGAAAATAATTTAAATCATATATTTATCATTGTATTTAATTACGAGAAAAGTATTAGAAAAATTTAAACTATATTTAGTTCTCTTTTGGATAAAGCCTTGCAATCCTTTGCTTTTGACGTTCCTTCTCATCCTTTTTTCTTTCTTTATCTTTATAGGAGTAATCATTTTCAGTAAGTCTGAAAAAAACAAAATAGAACATAATAAATGTAAAAAATATTCCTATGAAAAGAATCCAAAAACCTATAAAGCCAGTTGGTGAAAAGTAGTCAAGCCTTAAATTCACATCTCCCATTTTATTTATTGTATATTCAATAATTATGATAACTAAAATAGTTTTAAAATGTAGGAGTGAATTTTTAAAATACTATTTCTTTCATTTATGAGCTTAAGTATAATGTTGGTGAGAAGGTTTAAAGATGAATGTATTTCTATACAAATAAGAATTTTTACCCATTACAACTTAAATCTGATCTTATTAAAATCAAAATAGATTTTTTTTTGAGATGGAAGAATCACATAACTATGCAATGAACCTTATCGTTCCATTGATGGGGATCGCTCCACTATTAATGGTATTTATATTAAAAGGTGAGAAAAAAACAAAGCGAACAAAAAGTTGGACTCGTTCTACTAATTAAGATTAATTTAGAACTTCTTATGTCTAGTGACTTTAGGGTGCTAATTAGTATTTAAAATATAAAAACTATAATATATGTTATTTGGAAAAGGTTAAGTTTTTTATTTAAATTTGATTAAGTTCACATTATTCTTCTAAATAATTCAAAAGTATGTAAGCATTCAAAAAATTAATTTAAAGTTCTATTTAAGATATTTTCATGTAAGTAAAATATAAATTATGGGCATAATTTTATTTACGCCTTAATAGAAACTTACCTTTTAAACGTTTAAACTCCATAAAATTATGATAATTAAGTGTTGATCGTAATAGATAAACTTTGCTTTGTTCGGTTTTCCACTCACGTTTAATTGTTTTATTCGTTAAATTTTAAGTGTAAAAATTTTGTTCTTTAAACTGAATTAACAAAAAACAAATTTAAACTAATGCAAAAAAACGAAAAACAACAGTTTTCCAGATTTTTTTATAAAAGATATTAAGTCT
>CACFCB010000058.1 GCA_902564695.1 uncultured Prochlorococcus sp.
ATTTTCATATTGTGAATAACCTAGATGTAGTCAATAAAAATAATTTCAATCATTGAACAGTCTTCCTTTGACTTCCTAAAGACTAATACCTCTCGTTATCTCAATAGTTGAAATTGGTATCCAATTCCAATTGATAAAAAGAGTAAGAGCTACAACTAAAATAATAGACAAAGGTAAAAACAGATCGAACATAACGTTTATAACAATGTAACTGCTAAGACCCGAAATAGTAGCATCAAATATGTATTTATGATGAAAAAACAAAATTCAAAGATTAATAAAACAATAATAGGATAACCAATTTAGATATCAAAAGGTGAATATAAGAAATAAAAGGAAGATTAATGACTCAAGTAATGCACGTCGTTAAAATATGTAATTACAAAAAAAAACGTGCTTGACAAAGAAATAACTTTGATGCTACTGAATCTGTCTAAAATAGTTCATATTTATTGATAGAACTAAAGATTGGTCAAAACAAAGACGTTAATCATTAATTTTCTAATGGACAAGTATCAGGAAACCAAAAAAAAAAACAGAAATACAAAATAAAAGTTGCAACTTTTTAGAAAACAAGAAAAGTGAAATGCTGTAAAATTCGAAAAATGACAAAAGTAAAAAGTAAACCTATACACATCTAAAGGCAAAAAATAAAAAGCAAAGCTTCAACCTAATTAGATCGAGTAAATAAAATATAAATGAACAATAGAAGGGGTCTTTCTTCGAAATTAGATCTAAAAAAAAAAGCCGAGGAGACATTAAGCTCCCCGACAAAAAAAGAATGTTATAGATCAGAATTTAAGAAATTAACCTTCTCCCTCAGGTACCAAACGGAATCCTTTACGTCCCATTTTTATCTCAAAATTATCACCAGGTTTGAGATCTAAAAGAGCTGTGTAGGCCTTTCCTATCAATAGGTTTCCGTTTCCTTGAACGGTAGCCACATAACTAAGCTTTCTTCCTCCTTTACCAATTCCTCCGGCACTTTCAGCGGCTAGGTTTACACCTTTAGCCTCAAGAAGTGCTTCATAAAAAGCTGTGTAGTTAAGACGCTCTCCGCCGCCTTTCTTAGTGGATACATATCCACAAGCCTTAACAAGATCAGATTTTGAGACATCTCCCAAGTCTTTGACCTTGGCTAATAAATCCTTACCAGTGAGCATGATAAATAAATGGGTGTACTTATAATACTAACTTATAATTAAGAAACAGACAATATTTATATTAGTCCAGGACATTAATGCCAAAAGTTATGGGAACCAAGCACCTAGATTAAACACAGAATTTCAAGGTTATATTCAAATTTATTCAGAGTTCCTTGTATAGATTCATAGGAAAGATCCTTTTTGGCATTATGTAAAAACAAATGATTTGGCAGAATTCTTTGCTAATAGAAAACGCTCAATCACTAGCAATACCAATATAAATTTATAAAATAAGAAAAAATCTATTTGAGGATAGAAAAAGGTATGAGCTCTTTACGTATCTCCTAGAATCAATTCGTTCTTTTTATAAAGCTTTACTTTTGATTACTGGTTTAGCTATGAAACAGAATAAAATCATGCTTTACAACAAAAAATGAATCTCTCTAAAATCCTTGCGATTTGTTTCGTATCTATATTCATCCTTTCAGCATTTGCTGGATTATTTGGAACTCTATTAAGCCACTAGTATAAAAAAGTAATAATAAATTTAAGGAAAGGCCATACGATTTATTGTTTTTCTTAAATCTGGACAAGAATAGGACAACGTATTAATTTAAATATCAACGGAGGTCATATCATCGAGAAATAAAAGGTTTAGCTTTATTTGATTTATTTTTTTATTTTGGGTTCAAAAACAGCCCCATTACATATCATCACAGATAAAACTTCCATACCTTGATCATCCATTAACTGAACAGCTTTAACTTGCTTAAGAGTCTCAGAAGTTTTTTTTAAGCAACGATTCCAGCTAGAGGCTTGTCTAGACATAGGTATTAACTGGATCGTAACTGCAGTAAGAGAAACTGCAATAAGTCCAAAAAAGATTTTTGATAGATGATTTATCATTTTAAACTCAAGATGCATTAATTATGAATGCTATTCAAACAGATCGGACTAAAGTAATTCGATCAAATATCCTAAAATATTTACTTGAAAAAATTAGGCATTAAAAATAACTGAATAAAAATTAGAGAAAAAAGAAAAATTCATGTATTTTTAATCAAAATAGAAACTTGGCTTTAATTGATCAGTTCCACTTACCTATTGTAAATTCAAGAAAACGATCAACATCATCATCAGGACAACCAGTAATTCCTTTTAATTCTTTGCATGCATCCGTAATTTTATTAAAGCAGCTTTTTACATCCTCATTTTTTTCTATTGCTTCAAACATTTGTTTGTCGGTAAATGCCATACTTAGAAATAATCATTAATTTAACAATATTTTCATGGAGCAATTTTTGCAAGAGACCCCAGGGAAATGGATGTTCAGTATTCAAATAAATTAAATGATAGATTTCTTTCACAAAAGATAGCAATATCAACGAGTCAAAGCTAATGCCCAATTTGGAGAGGATGGGCTAACACCCAAGAAATTCTTTGTGGAGCTTGAATTACATTTAGCTACTATTCCATTTGTAGGAAGATTTGAAAATAATTCATTATTCAACCACTGAGAATGCCATTTCTTGACTTGTCTTGGATCATCTGTTCTTAGGGTAATAGGAACCTCGAATCCCCAATTTCTAAGTTTTGTAAGATCTGTTAATTCATCACTTTGTGAATAAAAGATATGAAAAGCAAGAAATAAAAGATGTTCATTTATACGATTGCCAATACTTAAATTAGATACAATTTGGTCAGTGGAAATCAAAGAATTGGATGATTGAGAATATAAGACTCCTTCTAACTCAACCTCAACTTTCAAGGAATCATCAATACGCAATGGAATAGTACTTATAGACCTTATATTTTCAATAATCTCTTTTCTATCACGAGTGCATGCTTCTACTAATTGACCATATTTATATCTAAGACCAATTGCACAACCTTCAATTTTAGGCTGGACTACCAAAGTCGACCCCTCTGGTAGTTTTGCCCACCAGTTAGAGAAACAATCCTTATCTAAACCAAGAAGTCTCATATATACATCAATAGGAAAATGTCGAGAGA
>CACFCB010000059.1 GCA_902564695.1 uncultured Prochlorococcus sp.
CAAGTTGAAAGATTTGTAGTTCCTTGTGACCTTTGCATCCAAGAAATTTTCCAAGTTCCATATATTTTCTTAAAAATTAATGAATAAGAAGATAAATCATTGTTTTTCTCACCTTTGTAGCTAAATGATTCTTTCAAGGTAAATGCAGCAAAGCCCCAATCAGAATTAGCTTCTAATCGATGAATCTTTACTAATTCGGAGAGCTCAATAACCAAATCTTTACTGTCATACATTCCTGCAAGCCCCTCTGCGGTTATGGGGTTACCACTTGGCCTAATAGCCAAGAAATCATTTGTAGTGTTAGCTGGTAAAAATGTTTTGTTTTGAGCCCTATCTGTGAAACCTTGAATAAGTGCTTCTAGTTGCTGTGAATCTGAAGACAATGTTCTGAATGTATTTATATAAAGCATCTCACAATTCGAATAATTAGGATGTTTTATTAGATTTATTTGAGCAATCAAAAAAAAAGCCCCATCCGTTAAATCCTTTAATTCAGCTATATATACGTTGGCAATTTAGAAGGGTGATGGTGCGTCTGGATCTCTTAAACCTCCAATAAATGTTAGCACTTTTCCTATCTGATTCTTTTCATAAAGAACAGCGTCACCAGCTTTAACTTTTAAAAATAAAGGCTCTTCGAATAATCCTTCATTGCAATTGCCCAATTCGGACATTTTGAAGTAGCACCAAGTTTTTGTTTAGTTGCTCCAGACGCAATTTTGACAACAATCCCATCAGTTGGAAGATTTGCAAAGAATTCACCAGCCAACCATTCTTTATGCCATCTCTTAACTTGGCGATGATCAGCAGTTCTATTAGTTGGCGGAATTTCAAAGAACCAACTTTCTAGGCGTTTAATATCTTCGATCTCATCTTTAGTTGATCCAAGAATTTCATACGCCACATAACTAAGTCCAGCTCCAGTTGGATTTTTCTTCCGTAAATGCCCAGCGGCTAAAGCCTTAGTTTTAGTTCTACTTAAATTTGGGCCGTAAAGTTCTCCTCTTATTTTAACTGGATCTTCAGAAACAGCTTGCCCATCCTCTGGAAGTTCTAAAGGAAGATTGCAAATAGTTCTAGCTGCCTCGGTAACATCTTTTCCACTTCGAGTGAAGGCTGCTACTAACGTTCCAGATTGGTATCTCAAACCCAAAGCACAGCCATCGAATTTTGGTTGAACAATCATGGTTTCATTTCTGGCTTTCTCTGCCCACCATTCTGAAAAGCAATAATTATCCAAACTAAGCAACTTCATTTTCTTCTGGAAATATGAGTTCTGAGGATCAATCTCCCTAAGCCTATTTTCTAGTTGATCAAATTGCTTGTCAGATATTTGAGCATTATCCAATCTGTAGTCCCTATCTAGCCTTTCGACAAATCCAAAAAGTTCTCTAGCCCACGTCATTATTTCCCATTAAAAAAGACAGGTTTCACAGCCTGTCTTTTTTAATGGGAATTTTTCATTGTCCCCAAAAGTCAGATGGAATAAGGGAAGTTAAAGGGTTCTCTAATATTTATATACAAAGTAGATGGAGTATGTGAAACTCTTTAGAATTATTTTTTTGTTTCATGGCTAAGGGTCTTTGGCTTGTTACTACAACGGTTACGAATCCAGCGTTTGCTGAATATGTTGAAGCCTTTCAGCCTTGGGTGGAATCAGTTGGTGGTTCAGTTTTTGCCAAAGATATGGAAGCTGAAACTGTTGAGGGAAAGGGTGGAAAATTAGGAGTCATCATTGAGTTCCCCTCAAAGCAAGCTGCAATTGATGCTTTCAATAGTTCGGAATATCAAGAACTAAGCAAATTACGTTGGGCAAATTCAACAGATACGAATATCACCATCATTGATGGCGGAGTAACTCATTAAGAAAAAGTTGAGGTTCTTATATAGTTAAAGCTCAGTTGACAGTCGATTTGTAAGGGGGCAATTAGCCCCCTTTTTTATTGGTTTACTCTTCTAGAGTTATTGTTACAACATTTCCACCAGGGTTTTCATTAAGATAATTATCAAGTAATTCGGAATTTGCTGGTTCTTGATCTTCATCAAAGCCTTTAATCAATCCTTTTAAAATAGACATAAGAACAACAAAAAGAATAATTGGTAAGAGAAAAGAAAATAAAATTTTAAAGAAGATTATTCCAATCAGACCAACTAAGATAATAGTAATAACAGTGTTTTTAGTATTCTTATTCATTTTGATTTATTAAGGATCAACATCTTAAGGCATATTTTATAAATTCTTCGTGGAAGTTTTTAGTTGTTAATCAATACCAAATTCACAAAGCAGTGGGAATACCATTAAGAATGCATGGAAATGCTTTATAGGTAAAGAAATTAATCGCTTACAAGATCAGGCTGATAAGGGTTAATCCTCCGAGTAAATAAAACAATGCTTTTTGTTGACCTTTGAGTTTTTTTGCATTTCTGTTTCTTGGAAATCGACCAACTCACAAGCATTAGAAATCACCTCATCCTTAGAGGATCTTATTGGTTCTCACTCGGCATTAAAGCATTTCTAAAAACTAATGACATCTTTTAAATGCGTAATGGCATGGCTTTGTGCCGTTCTTATTGTTCCACTAATGCTGTTTATCTGGGCGTTAGAAACCAAGAAAACCAGAATTAACAGGTATAGAAGTTACGGCTGGAGCTGAAAAAAGATTGCAACTATTTATGATGTCTCCCCGACAACAGTTAGAAGGTTGTCTATACCTAAATAAATACTTTATCTAACATGACAAAGGCATTTCGTGTTGATGCAGGATTTGATAACCCTGATGTAAGTCGTACATTTTTGTGGATTCAATTTGGTGTCTTTACTGGATTAAATGTTCTTTTTCTAGTTGTGTTCCTTTTATATAAATTCAGTCCTGCTTTTCATAGTGTGATCACTGGAAGACCTCTGTAGCGTCATCATCAGTTGGGGGTCTATAGCCTAATAAGTTCCTTTTTTACGACAATTAAAGTAGTGCTTTCCTACTCCCTACAAGCCAAAAGAAGGATTAGAACAAAGGTGTAAGAAGAAGGAGGTATTACATGAGACTATTCACACCCTTCACTATCCCTAAAAAGGAAAACTGCGACCTTTGCAGGATTAGAAAGAATAATCATAAGAAGTGCAAATAG
>CACFCB010000060.1 GCA_902564695.1 uncultured Prochlorococcus sp.
ACCAAAACGAATTCAACATCGTTGTTCAGTAGTAGGTGATCTAACAGCTGACTTAAGCGATAGCGCAAAGATCAATGCACCACTTCCTTCTGGCAAATGGATTGCTCTTATGCCAGGATCAAAAAGTGCAAAATTAAAAATCGGTATTCCTTTTTTTCTTGAAGTCGCGGATAGAATATCAAAATTAATGCCTGATTGTAATTTTCTAATCCCTCTTGCTCCAACAACAAATATAGAAGAACTTAAATATTTTGGTAGCAAAAAAAACCCAATCGCAAAGGAATATAACTCTGAAGTCAAATCAATTACTGAAGCCCAGACGCAAGACTCAAGAAGAATATTATTGACTAAAAACTCTACAGTAATTTTGATACAAGAAGAGTATCCAGCATACAGTGATCTCAGCCAATGTGATTTAGCGTTAACAACTGTAGGTGCCAATACTGCTGAACTTGGATCACTAACAATTCCAATGATTGTAGTTGTACCTACTCAACATATTCAAGTTATGGAAGCTTGGGATGGATTAATAGGTTTGCTGGCTAGATTACCAATCCTAAAAAGAATTCTTGGTATCATAATTAGCTATTTAAAACTAAGAAAAGTAGGATTTATAGCTTGGCCAAATATATCAGCAAAAAGAATGATAGTACCAGAAAGAGTTGGTCGCATAACTACAAAACAAATAGCGGAAGAAGCAATTGATTGGCTTAATTCACCTTCAAGACTTTCAGGACAAAAGAAAGACCTTCAAGCGCTTAGAGGAACTAAGGGAGCCAAACAAAAATTTTGCAATCAAATTATTACTCTTTTACAAAAGAATGATTTTTTGAATTAATCACCAAGGATCTTCAATATCTAAAATTTCTTTTTCATTAGATAATGAATTTTGAGTTGGTTTCGTAGATAATTTCTCAATGGGCTCAACATCCATAGGCTCCTCAAATCTTGTCATATTTGATCTATTTTTATTATTTCTTGAAGAGATTCTATTTGGATATTTATCGGCTCTATTTATTAATTTTGAATCACTATTATGGTCCACATTTTCGTCAATGTCTGAGTATATTGAGCTTTGATTAGGTTCATCAAGATATCTCAACTCTTGTTTATATTCTTCTTCATCAGCCTCTTCTAATTCAATGTATTCCATCTCTTCATCTTCAAATGTCTCCTCTTGCGATTGTGTTAATAATTTTTGATCATCACTAATAATCTCTCCAGAAGTTAATTGATTCTCAACTGGAACAAGATTCACCCTATATCTTTCTCTCTCACTCTCATCCCATCCAGAGTTGCCAACACCAAGCTTTTCAAGGAAACCGCTATTTAACTGCTTTAATTTCTCTTCAGCTCCCTCATAAACAATAATTCGATCTGGACCACTACTTACAATTTCATCAACTGGCATCTCCCAAGTACTTAAGACACCTTCACCCAAGAGAGGGACTCCAAGAGCTCCCATAACTAAAGTTAGTAATTCTCCCGTTTCTATATCAAAAGAGAAACCCAGTACTCTTCCTAACTGGTCTCCTGATTCAGTAATGACCTGACAATTTATAACTTTGTTGAATCGTTCTGGAACAAAGTTTTCGCTTAAAGAATCTATGGTATCTACCAAAATCACATCACCAACTTGTCTAATCTGATCAAGTGGCATCCATCGAGGTAACCCAGGTAAAAAACGAGTTAAAGGATTATCTCTTAATCCTAAAGCGACAACTTCTCTACGATCTATATCAACAACAACCTCACCGACAAGGCCTAATCGACGCCCAGTATCACGAGTAATAACCTGAGTCCCCATTAACTCAGAGCGAAGCCATAATCTGTCACTTGGGACAGTAGATGTTGATTCATTTGGGGCTTGAGTGTTGGCCAACTCAAAAATGCCTATACGAAATTGGTAAAACCATATTGATTCATTTTAATAAATTAAATCATGCTGCGATTGGCAATCCAACAACTTGAGTGTGATTACCCCTGGCTTGCGTCACCCCAATAGTCCTCATTGAGGCTCCAATCATAGGTCTTCTATGACTTACAACAAGAAATTGGGCATGTTCAGCTTGTCGAGCAATTAAAGCCGCCAACCTCTCAACATTAACCCCATCCAAGAAACTATCTACTTCATCAAGCGCATAAAAAGGGGAAGGTCTAAATCGTTGTAATGCAAAAAGAAAACTTAATGCAGTTAAAGATTTTTCTCCACCTGACATTGCTGCTAGCCTCCTAACAGGCTTACCTTTAGGGTGCGCAACCAAAGTCAAACCACCCTCCAAAGGTTCATCAGTATTTTCAAGTTGCAAATGCCCATCTCCTTCAGAAAGACTTGCGAAAATTTCGCGAAAATGTAAATCAACTGCTTGAAAAGCTTCCATAAAAGCTTCTTGACGCAATGTTGAAACGGTTTCGATTCGAAGTAAGAGCTCTGATCTCTCATCAGTCAATACCTGAAGTCTGCTCTCGAGTTCATTAAGCCTCTCTTCTAATTTTGCTAGTTCTTCTAACGCAAGCATATTGACAGGCTCCAATTCTTCCATTCTTTGCTGCAAAGCTTCCAAGTCAGAAAGCAAAACCTCAAGGCCATTTTCTCTTATTTCATCTGTAATCAAAGGAAGAGGATCAGGAAGCTTCTTCTCTAATTCATGACATCTAATGGTTTCCATTCGAATCTCTTCATTAATAGCTTTTTGATCTTCCTTTAATCGCTGAAGACTCCATTGAAGTTCCTGTATATTTAATCTTTGTTTAGCAACATCAGCCTCTACAGAATCTCTTTCACGACGTTCTTCACCAAAGCGAGTCTCTAAATCTTTTTGTTGGTTCATCAATTCTTGCCGAGATAAATGAAGTTTTTTTCTT
Organism: uncultured Prochlorococcus sp.; assembly: GCA_902564695.1. GTDB lineage: Bacteria > Cyanobacteriota > Cyanobacteriia > PCC-6307 > Cyanobiaceae > Prochlorococcus_B. The sequence goes on from CACFCB010000060.1 coordinate 2,866, forward strand.
TGATCACGCCAATTATTATGAGCATTAGCAAGAGTCTCAATTGAATCTTTTAACCTATCTTCTTCGGAGATCAAAGAATTTTCCTGATCTTTTAAACGATCAATAGCAAGCTTATTTTCTGATTGGATATTTAGAACTTCATCTCTCTTGTTTCTAAAGTCAAGAAGGTTTTGATCGGCATTTTCTAGTTCTTTTTGTAAT
>CACFCB010000061.1 GCA_902564695.1 uncultured Prochlorococcus sp.
TTGCGTAACAAGTATTGGAGCATGCAATATCCCGATGGATGAATGGGGAATAGATGTTATAGCCTCAGGGTCTCAAAAAGGTTACATGATTCCTCCTGGTCTAGGTTTTGTTGCTATGAACAAAAGAGCATGGGAAGCAAATGCCACATCAAATTTACCAAAATTTTATTTAGATTTAAAGCAATATTTAAAGGCAGCAAATAAAAATAGTAATCCTTTTACACCAGCAATTAATCTATATTTTGCGTTAGAGGCATCATTAAAAATGATGCAAAATGAGGGATTAAATAATATCTTTACTCGTCATGCTCGCCATCAAAAAGCCACTCAAGAAGGCATAAAAGCTATGGGTTTAAACCTTTTTGCGAAAGAAGATTCTGGTAGTCCAGCAATAACAGCTGTTAAACCTGAGAATATTGATGCTGAAAATATTAGAAAATCAATAAAAAATGACTTTGACATACTCCTTGCAGGAGGCCAAGATCACTTAAAAGGTAAAATTTTTAGAATTGGCCACTTAGGATTTGTTAATGATAGAGATATTATTAGTGTCATTTCTGCTTTAGAAAGCACATTAGATAAAATGGGAAAACTTACAACTCCAACTGGAACGGGAATTGCAAAAACAATTTCAGTACTTAATAATTAAAAATAATTTTTTATCAAATTCAGATTTTATGAAATTAATAAAATAAAGAGAATAATTTATTTAGTTTTAATTAAATGAAGAACTTGAGGACCAACTCCGCCAGCCCTTCTCTCTTGATCAAGTGCTTTCAAAATCAAACCAGCACAAGTTTGTAAATCGCCTTCATTAGCATGAACCGAAGCAGTCTCAAAAAAATAACCAGCCTCTTTTAAAAATGCTTGTTTCTTTACTTGTATGGTATTCATTATTGAATTTAAAAATACAAATTTAATTAAAACACTATATCAAAAGGTAGTTACTAAAGTCACATGATAAAGACTACGCGCTATCAAAAGTAAAAGTTATTAATCTATCAACTTTCTAAATGAATTTTTTTATTATGTTGATAAAAAAAAGATATGGTAAAAAGAAACAACTATTAATTTGAACTAAACCTAGACAGAAGAAACAAAAATAGATAATTTAAAATTGATAATGTATCTTAAAATCATGCGAAATGGGCTAAAGCAAAGCTTCTTGCCAATCTCAATAATTTGTGTCATATGCAGTACTACTTTTAAGTTGAAAACTCATGCAGCAGTAACAAATGGAGCAGATATATATTGCTTTATGAGAAATGGTGGAAATAATCACGAGCCAAGCTGGCAGGCAGCCTATCAATTTATAAAAAATAAAAAACAAGGATTATTTAAAACCTCACCTAAGCAAGCTGCTTCTTTCATTGTTGAAGAAGTAGTTCAAGATCCAATAAAATATGAGGATTGCATTACTTATCTAGGGGATCTATATACAGGAGAGTCAACCTCAATTGAGCTAGATAATAATGACTTAGAAAATCAATCAAAATCAACTATGGAAAATACTGAAAAAAGTCCCAAAGGTAAATATATAGATCGTTATAATTATTAATTAAATTTGATTAATAAGTTTTAAATCTCGCTGAATCAAAGAGAAAGAATTTATAAAAAACCTACAAAAATCTTTTAAATTCAAAAAATGCAATTTTTGATACATTGACTTATGCCCCTATCAAGGCAAAATTTAATTAAATAGATGATTAGTATGCACAACAGGGATGCGGTTTTCTTAGAAGATCTATGCCCAAAACTACGTGATCGAAGATGGCGTAAATCCTTGCATGAGTTTACAGGTAAAAGATGTATATATTGCGGAAAAAACTCTGAATCCATTGATCATATTCATCCCAGAAGTAAAGGGGGGTTAAGCATAACTGAAAACTGCGTGCCTGCTTGTCTCGCATGCAATGGAAGCAAAACAGATAATGATGCTTTTGAGTGGTATAGAAAGCAGAGGTTTTATGACCCTAGGCGATCTATGGCCATCAGAGCTTGGACGGAAGGAGATTTACGTTTAGCGCTAAGACTTCTTCAATGGGCCCAACCTAAGAAGAATGCAAGTCTTGAAAAATCAACATCGAAAATGAGTGAACACTATTCTTGGCAAGCAGCGTAAATTTTCACCACACTTGACAGGCAATAGAAGAATTATATTTTTCACATATTGAAGCAAGGTTTGTGGGCTTTTCAGGGACAATAACGATACAAGTAAGAAAGCAGATAGAAGCTATACAAGGCTTCATCAAATTTTTATTTTTTTTCTTTTGTACCGAAAATCTTTTATCGTGAATTATTCTGCTAATAGCTTTACTGGAATTGAAACCAGGATTTAAACAGGAAGAAATCATCTCCAAACAATCAACATAATACATTTGTACTAATGATCATGGATAATGTCAAGCAATTGAATCCTTTGCCGCCTAAATCAAAATTAATAATTTTTGGCGGAGGATTTAGTGGTCAACGCATAGCAAGTGTTGCAAGGAGTATTGGAGTCAACGTTTTATGCAGCAGAAGAATAAAAAATAGCAAAGGAGCTGATTTTGTATTTGATAACAATAAGAAAGTATTAGATGAAGTTTTTGAGGGAGCAACGCACGTATTAAGTTGTATCCCACCTTTATTAAATGGAAGAGATCCTGTACTCAATCAACTAAAACCTCAATTATTAAATTTGAAAAATTTAAAGTGGGTTGGATACTTATCTACTACTGGGGTATATGGAGATGCTGCAGGACAATGGGTAAATGAAAGCACCGCTCCTAACCCTCAACAAGAAAGAAGTATTCGTAGATTATCTTGTGAAAAAGAATGGTTAGACACAAAGCTTCCTATTCAGATACTTAGATTGCCAGGAATTTATGGTCCAGGAAGGTCTGCTTTAGATAATCTTTTGAATGGAACAAGCAAAATGATTGATAAGCCTGGTCAAGTTTTTTCAAGAATTCATGTCGATGATATTGCTGGAGCTGTTTTGTTTTTAATTAATCTTTTTTCACAAGGAAATAATCCAAATATTGTA
>CACFCB010000062.1 GCA_902564695.1 uncultured Prochlorococcus sp.
TACATGGCTTGATTCGTTCACATGATCTTGAATTAGGACGAGACTCAGATACAGGAGGTCAAACTTTATATGTTTTAGAATTAGTAAAAGGACTTGCCGAAAGACCAGAAGTAGACAATGTACAACTTTTGACAAGGCTTATCGTTGATAGGCGAATATCATCTGATTATTCAAAGCCAATTGAAAAACTATCAAGTTGTGCTGAAATTATTAGATTGCCCTTTGGTCCCAAGCGTTATATAAGGAAAGAACTTTTGTGGCCATATTTGGATGATGTTGCTGATCAAATAGTTCAGAAATTGCAAAAAGAGAATTATTTACCAGATTGGATTCATGCTCATTATGCTGATGCTGGTTATGTTGGTGCACTTGTTAGCAGCAGATTAGGCTTGCCTTTGGTTTTTACTGGACATTCTTTGGGTAGAGAAAAGCAAAGAAGATTATTGGCTGCTGGTGTAGATCACGATCAAATAGAACAAACATTTTCAATTAGTAAAAGAATTGATGCAGAAGAATTGGCACTAGCTCATTCAAATTTACTTATAACTAGTACTCGTCAGGAATCTGAGGAGCAATATTCTCGTTATGGAAAATTTGACTTAAAAGATGTAGTAGTTATTCCACCAGGTGTTGATTTAAATCGTTTTCACCCTGTAAGTCTCAATTTTGAGAAAGAAGAAAAAGAATTAGATAAGATTTTTGAGCCCTTTTTAAGGGATACAAAACTTTCTCCGCTTTTGGCTATTTCTAGAGCAGTTAGGCGTAAAAATATTCCTGCATTAATTGAAGCTTATGGACGCTCCCCAGTTTTACAACAAAGACATAATTTAATTTTAATTTTAGGCTGTAGAGAAGATTCTCGACAGCTTGAAAAACAGCAAAAAGAAGTATTTCAACAAGTTTTTGAACTTGTTGATAAATATAATTTATATGGAAAAGTTGCTTATCCAAAAAAGCATAGAAGAGATCAAATTCCATCAATATATCGTTGGGCTGCAAAGAAAAAAGGACTTTTTGTTAATCCTGCTTTAACTGAACCTTTCGGTTTAACATTGCTAGAGGCTGCTGCATGTGGGTTGCCTGTGGTGACAACTGATGATGGTGGTCCGAGAGATATAATCACACGTTGTGATAATGGCTTACTTGTTGATGTAACTGATCTAGAGGCTTTTCAAGATGGTTTAGAGACAGCTGGTTCAAATTCCTCTTTATGGAACACTTGGAGTAAAAATGGAATTGAAGCAGTAACAAGGAATTTTAGTTGGGATGCGCATGTTTGTAATTACATTGCATTGATGCAAAACCGTTTGAAATTTCTTGCACCTCGTTATTGGACATTAGGAAATAAAAAAGAAAAGAGTCCTATTGGCCAGAAATTGATTTTTCTGGATTTAGATAGTTACTTAGAGCAATCTGAATCGCAAGCTTTGTCCAATTTGAGAAACAAGTTGAAAGATAATGCTTTAAAATCAGGCATTCAATTGGGAATTTTAACTGGAAGGTCAATTAAAGCTGCTCGTTATAGATATTCAGAATTACATTTACCTAGCCCTTCTGTTTGGATTGTTCAAGCTGGAACCGAAATTTATTATTCTGATGAAAATAAATCAGATATTTTTTGGCAAGATGCAATATCAGTTGATTGGAATCGAAAAGGTGTTGAAAAATCTTTGTTTGATTTTAAAGATTATTTAGAGCTTCAATCAAATGATCACCAAAGTTCTTTTAAGGTAAGTTATATATTAAAAGAGCCAGGGGAGGCAATATTAGCTTTAATACGTAAAAGGCTGAGGCAGTCTGGATATCAAGCGTCGCCCCACTTAAAATGTCATTACTTCTTGGATGTGGTTCCTTTGCGAGCATCCCGAGCAGAAGCGATTAGATTTTTGACGCTAAGATGGGGGTTATCTTTAGACGAAGTTTTGATAGTAGCAAGTCAACATGGTGATGTTGATTTGATAAAGGGGCTATCCACGGCTGTTGTTCCTGTTAAACATGATCCCTCATTGGACATATATAAATCTCAACAAAGGGTTTTCTTTTCTAATCCTGAACAAGATGCTGTTGTGGATGGATTAAAGCATTTTAGATTTTTACAAAATAATTAGTCTTTCTTTATAATTTAATTTGAAAAAATTTGTAATTTAATCATTGATCTGGCCCAATTTATTCTTCAAGAATTAATGTAAGTTGTTGATACGGTGGCTCTTCGCTAACAAAACCCCAATCATTGAAAATCTTTGAATTTACATGAGTGATTATTTGTCGCTTATTTCTTTTTTCTACTTTAAAACCTTCAGCAGACATTTTTCTCATTAGTCTTGCAGACTCTTCAAAACGAGCAGCCATAGAATCAAGAGTTTCGCAGTCATTTGTTAGCCCTTCCTCTTTCCATGTGAAATAAGTCATTTGTTGAATTTCAGAACTTAAGGATTATTTGAAAAAGTAGATTTATTATTATTAACGATAATGTAACAAGCCAGAAGCTACCAACAATTAACGTTTCTTTGTTACCTTTAAGTTCAAAATGGTGATGTATCGGAGTCATTAAAAATAATCTAAAACCTTTACCCTTAATAAGTTTAGTAATTTTGAAAATTGTTACTTGAACTATTACTGAAAGAGACTCTATTAAAAGTATCCCTCCCATAATTAAAATAGACCACAGATTATTTGAAATTAAACCAATTCCACCTAAAGCTGCTCCAATAGCTAGAGAACCGGAATCACCCATAAATAATTTTGCTGGATATTTATTTAAGAACAGAAACCCCATACATGTTCCTGCCATGATTATGCAGAATTGTTCTAAAGATTCATTCTTACCTTGATTTTCTATTAAGATATCAATAGCTAACCCTGTAAAAATTAATATACTACACCCACTTAATAAACCATCTAAACCATCAGTTAA
>CACFCB010000063.1 GCA_902564695.1 uncultured Prochlorococcus sp.
AATTGATATTCCCATAGAGAAAGAAATCACTCTAGGTCAAATCGATAAAAATACTGGTTCTGCAAGTTTTAAATGGCTTTCTCTTGCAACAAATATACTTTTAGAAGGGAAAGCAAGAGCTTTAGTGACTGCACCAATTTCAAAAATTGCATGGCACAAGGCTGGTCATAAATTTGCTGGCCAAACTGAATTATTAGGAAAATTATCTAAGAAAAATACCTCCATGCTTTTTACAGCAATTTCACCAAACAACGGATGGAGATTTAACACACTATTAGCTACCACTCATATACCCCTTGACAATATAAGTACTGGTTTAACAAAAGAATTAATTAAATATAAGTTGGATACTTTATTAAATTTCTGCCTTAAATTCAAAAAGGCACCATCAATATATGTAGCAGGATTAAATCCACATTCAGGAGAAGAAGGGAAAATTGGGATGGAAGAACAAGAATTAATTATTCCTACTTTAAATGAATGGAAATCAAATAATCCTTCAATTAAAATTGAAGGCCCCATACCACCAGATACATGCTGGATTTCAGCAGCCAATGCATGGAGAGGAAACTTAATTTCAAGTAACGCTCCTGATGGAATACTTGCTATGTATCACGATCAAGGTCTGATACCCGTCAAACTAATTGCTTTTGATGAAGCTGTTAATACAACACTTGGTCTGCCTTTTATTAGGACATCTCCTGACCATGGAACTGCACTTGATATCGCTGATAAATTCATAGCAAGAGAAAAAAGCATGATTGCAGCAATCAATAATGCCTGGATTCTTTCCGAAAAATATTGATCCTTTTATCCGGGCTTTAATCTCATAAGAACTTGACCAAATTCAACTGGTGTTCCATTTTCAACAAGAATTTCAATGACTTCACCACTCACTTCAGATTCTAGTTCATTCATTAATTTCATTGCTTCGAGAATACAAACCGCTTGACCAACACTAATTCTCGATCCAATGTCCACGAAAGGGGGCTCATCAGGGCCTGGAGCACGGTAAAAGGTGCCAACCATAGGAGCAGTTACTTCAACAAGGTCAGAGCGTGATCCTGGAACTGAAGGAGGAGGAGTGCTTGGGGCCGCAGGAGTCTCGACTTTGAGTTGAGGTAAAGGAGGATCAATCTCATCAGATGAAACCCTTTTGGATGAAACTATTGAATCTGTAGTTACGACAAGATTACGTTTGACTTCCAAGCAAAAATCTTCTCCCTCAAGTCTGAACTCTTGAATATCGCTCTCAGCTAAAGTTGCAAGTAAGCGATGAAGCTCTTCGTGATCAAGATTCATGGTCATTGTGTTTCTCGGCCTAGATAACTGTCGTTTCGAGTGTCTACTCGAATTTTCTCACCAATTGAAATAAATAAGGGAACCATTACTTGAGCTCCTGTTTCCAAGATTGCAGGCTTTGTCCCTCCCGTAGCAGTGTCACCTTTGACCCCAGGATCAGTTTCTTTTATTTCTAAAACAACTGAGTTGGGCAATTCAACTTCGAGAGGTTTTTCATTCCAAGACACTACATTAACCTCCATCCCTTCTTTAAGATATTTCTTACTTTCTCCAATTTGTTTCGCAGTTAAGCGTGTTTCTTCATATGACGTCATATCCATAAATACAAAATCATCTCCATCCATATACGTGTGCTGCAACTTTGATTTCTCTAAAAGAGCTTGAGGAACCATTTCACCAGCCCTAAAAGTCTTTTCAACAACACTACCACTTACAACCGCTTTTAATTTAGTTCTGACAAAAGCAGAACCCTTACCAGGCTTGACATGTAGAAACTCAATTACACGCCAAACTGCACCGTCTAACTCGATTGTAGTACCAGTACGAAAGTCGTTACTTGAAATCATTCACACAAAAGATTCCAATCGATCATAAGTCTGTGCCAAAGTCATGCAAAACATAGAATTCACATGGCAAAAAAGATTTGCATTCTTGCCTTGATAACAATCCTATTTGCTTTAAGCTCTCCATGGATTGATCCTGCTATTGCAGGCCTTCCAAACGGCAATCGACTAAAAGATCCCTATGCAATCTTAAGAAATTCTTTACCGATTGATCAAAAAGAATTACGTGAATTACAAAACAAACTGGAAGATACAAGTGATGATCTCCGAGGAGGTCGATGGTCAGCTGTTAGCAAAGCCACCTCAAGAAGTCAATTTTTAGTAAGTAATAGAAAAAATCAAATTCTGGACTCAATGCCCGAAGAAAATAAAGAAAAAGCAGCTACTCTACTATCTAATTTAAAACAAGATCTTGATGAGTTAGGCCAAATAGCAAATAAAAAAAATAAAGTCTTATTTCTTGATGTCAGGCTAAAAAGCCTAAAAAAGATTGATGATTTAGAATCGCTTTTAATTACTAATCAGTTTCCTTATGAAATACCTAGTAAATATGATAATTTACCAAGACTTTTAGGTAGAGCAAATATAGAAATAAAAACATCGAAAGGAAATATGAGCGCAATCATTGATGGATATAATGCTCCCTTAACAGCTGGAGCATTTATTGATCTATCATTGAAAGGTTTTTATAATGATTTACCAATTAATCGTGCTGAAGAATTTTTTATTCTGCAAACCGGTGATCCTATAGGAGAAGAAATTGGCTATGTAGATCCTGAGAATAATCAAATGAGAACCGTTCCATTAGAAATTAGAACTCCTAATTCTGTAGATACTCTTTATGAACAAAGTTTTGAGGAAGTTGGTCTATACACAGAAACACCAGTTCTTCCATTTGCAACCCTAGGAACACTTGGCTGGGCTCATTCT
>CACFCB010000064.1 GCA_902564695.1 uncultured Prochlorococcus sp.
GGAGAAGAAGAAAGCGTGATTTCAGACGTCTTTGGATCTCAAGAATAAATGCAGCAGCAAGGTTGAATGGTCTAAGTTACAGCAAGTTCATGGGTAGTCTAAAAAAAGCAGATATAAGAATCAATAGAAAAATGTTGGCTCAATTAGCAACTGCAGATCCCAAAAGTTTCACGAATATTGCAGTTAATGCAAAAGATTAAATATAGTTGAATAACTCTCTCCTAAGTTAAAATACTCAAATAACTTATTAAGATAAAGTGACTAAAAAAAATTCGCATATAACATGCTTAACAACTTATGCCATAAACAAATAATTATTATATGTACAACAAAATAACTATGAATTTATAGAACATGGGACTTAATCTTCCTCAAACTTATTTAATAGGTTTATGTTTACTTTTATTCATAATTGCAATCATAGTAGGAAAACAATTTTACACAGTTAGAAAAGATGAAATCAAGCTAATTAAATTAGAAAAAAAAGAATCTAACACACAAGAAGATTCAGCAAAAATGTATGAATTAGCTTCAGTACAGTTAAAAAAGAGATTGTACCCTCAAGCCACATCAACTTTAAAAAAAGCATTAAAAAAACTTGATGATGAACCCGATGAGGCAAAAGCTCTTATAGAAAATGCATTAGGTTTTGCTCTTGCTGCTCAAAATGACTTTAAATCTGCCATAACACATTATAAAAAAGCTTTAATAGCAAAATCTGAATATCCAGTTGCACTAAATAATCTAGGATTTGCTTATCAACGCTTACTCAAAGAAGATGAAGCTTATAAAAATTACCAACAGGTTTTAAAACTTGACCCTAAAAATAAAACTGCAATTTCTCAAATAAAAAGGTTAGAACGTATCATAGGAAAAAATAAAGATAAGTTGATGAAAAATCAAGGCTTCTAAGTAAATCTCAATTAACTATATTTAAAACATGACAACCACAAATCAATTTCTCAAAATAGGAAATAAAGAATTCAAGAGTAGGCTTCTTTTAGGAACTGGTAAATACTCATCCTTGGAAATAATGCAAAAAAGCTTAAACAATGCAAAATGTGAAATAGTAACGGTGGCTGTAAGAAGAATTCAAGGATTAGAAAATGGACATAAAGGTTTAATGGACTCTATAAACTGGAAAAAAATTTGGATGCTTCCAAATACTGCAGGTTGTAAAAATGCTGAAGAAGCTATCAGAGTAGCAAGACTAGGAAGAGAATTAGCCAAACTCGCTGGTCAAGAGAATAATAATTTTGTCAAATTAGAAGTAATCCCTGATAAAAAATATTTATTACCCGATCCTATTGGAACTTTGAAAGCAGCAGAGCAACTGGTAAAAGAGAATTTCACTGTACTTCCATATATCAATTCTGATCCATTAATTGCAAAACAACTCGAAGAAATTGGATGCGCGACCGTTATGCCACTAGGCTCTCCAATTGGATCTGCACAAGGTATAAAAAATATGGCAAATATTGCAATGATTATTGAAGAAGCCCAAATCCCCATAATTATTGATGCAGGAATTGGAGTTCCTAGCGAAGCAGCACAAGCTCTTGAGATGGGGGCGGATGGAGTTCTAATCAACAGTGCTATCGCTTTAGCAAAAACCCCTTCTCTAATGGCCCAAGCCTTTTCGAAGGCCACAGAGGCAGGAAGAGAATCATATTTAGCTGGAAGACTCCAAGGAAGCCTCTTCGCAATCCCTAGCTCGCCATTGGATGGAGTTATTTCAAATAATTAGAGCATTACGTTAAAAATTAGTAACGTTATAGGCTAAGAAACAAAAAAACCATGGCAGTAACTAAAGAAAGTCAAGGTAGACTTAATGTTTTTGCTAATGAACCAAAAATTGAAATACTTACAAAAGAAAGTAGTGGCAACAAAGGTTCTTGGCTTTTTACCCTTGCTGGAGTTATCCTTGTAATTGGGCTTATTGCATATTCTTTATCAATCAAGTGAAACCCTTGTAGTAGCTTGAATAATATGAGCATTTGCTCTTTCTTTTGGAGTTTAGAGTGAAAGTTTTCGTTCTTGGTGGTGATGGCTTCTGCGGATGGCCTTGTGCAGTAAATCTTGCTGACAAGGGTCACGATGTTTTCATCGTTGATAATCTAAGTCGTCGAAAAATCGATATAGACCTTGAAGTTGAATCCTTAACTCCAATTACAAGTATTGGTGAAAGGATTAAAGCCTGGTCTGAAATAGGTGGAAAACCTATTAGGTTTATTCATTTAGATCTTGCTTCAGAATATCAAAAGCTTTTAGATCTATTGATAGAAGAAAAACCAGACTCAATAGTTCATTTTGCTGAACAGCGTGCAGCTCCTTATTCTATGAAAAGTAGTGCAACAAAAAGATATACGGTAGATAACAATGTGAATGGAACTCATAATCTTCTGGCAGCGATAGTCGAATCACAATTAGATATTCACATTGTTCATCTTGGAACAATGGGAGTGTATGGCTATGGCTCCCATAGAGGAGCAACGATACCTGAAGGTTATTTAAAAGTAGAAGTACCTCAACCAGATGGCAGTCGTTTTGAAGAAGAAATTCTGCATCCAGCTAGTCCTGGCAGCGTTTATCACATGACAAAAACGCTAGATCAATTACTTTTTCTTTACTACAACAAAAACGACCAGATTAGAATTACTGATCTTCATCAAGGAATTGTATGGGGAACAAATACAGATGTTACAAGCCGGGACCC
>CACFCB010000065.1 GCA_902564695.1 uncultured Prochlorococcus sp.
AATTTCAGTGCAAATATGCTTTCATTAGTTAATGGAGAGCCAGTTATATTATCTCTTAGAAAGATGTTGCAAGTCTTTCTAGATTTCAGAGTAGAGACTATTGAAAAAAGAACTAAATATCTTCTAAAGAAAGCAGAAAATAGAGATCATATTTTGTTAGGCCTATTATTGGCTTTAGATCAGCTAGATGAAATAATTAACCTTATTAGATCGGCCTCGGATTCAGCTACTGCAAAGAAAAAACTGCAGGATCTACATGGCTTAACTGATGTTCAGTCAGATGCTATTTTACAAATGCAATTAAGAAGACTTACTGCTTTAGAGGCAGATAAAATAAGGCTTGAGCACGAGGACTTAGTTGCAAAAATAATAGATTTAAAAGATATCTTAAACAGGAAAGAAAGGGTTTTTGAAATAACAAAAATAGAATTAAATGAGTTAAAAGAAAAATATAATTCTCCAAGAAGAACAAAAATTCTTGATCTTGGAGGGGGGCTTGAGGATATTGATTTAATTGCTAATGAAAGATCAGTAGTTTTGTTGACTGAAACTGGATATTTGAAGAGGATGCCGGTTAACGAGTTTGAAGCTACAAGCCGTGGAACTAGAGGTAAGGCTGGAACCCGAAGCCAAGGAGAGGAAGAAGTTAAAAAATTTATTAGTTGTAATGACCATGATAGTCTTCTTCTTTTTAGTGATAGAGGGGTTGCTTATGCTCTACCGGCCTACAGAGTTCCTCAATGTAGCAGGACCGCTAAAGGGACTCCTATAGTTCAATTGCTTCCTATTCCAAGAGAAGAAGCTATTACTTCATTGCTTTCTGTCAGTTCTTTTGATGATGAGAACTATTTATTAATGCTTACAAGAGGTGGATTTATTAAAAGGACTCCTCTTTCTGCTTTTAGTAAAATTAGAGCAAATGGTCTAATTGCAATAGGATTAGAAGATGGAGATGCTTTGACCTGGGTTCGATTGGCAGAATCTGGAGATAGTGTTTTGATTGGTTCCAAAAATGGAATGACGATACATTTTAGATTGAATGATTCTGAATTACGTTCATTAGGTAGAACAGCAAGAGGCGTGAGGTCAATGAATCTTAAATCTGGTGATTCTCTTGTAAGTATGGATGTCTTATCAACTGAGTTGGCTGATCATGTAGATAAAAGTGAAGAAGAAGAACTTGAGGACGAATCATCAGTTTTAGATGGACCATGGGTACTTGTCGCATCTGCAAGTGGATTAGGTAAAAGAGTTCCCGTTACACAATTCCGTTTGCAAAAGAGAGCAGGTATGGGGTTAAGGGCGATAAAGTTTAGAAAAGATGGAGATGAACTTGTTGGACTAAGAGTTCTGGGTAAAGGAGAAGAACTTTTATTAGTTAGTGAAAAAGGAGTTATTGTAAGAACTAGTGCAGATAAAATTTCTCAACAATCAAGAGCCGCTACTGGGGTAAGGATTCAAAAACTTGATGAGGGTGACAAATTATCTGAGGTGGTTTTAGTTCCTCCAGAGCAAATAAATGACGAAGAATTAAAAGAATTATCATCAAATGAGCAAGAAAACAACACTGATTCAATTTCAAAAAGTTGAAATTAATTAATTGTGCTGATGTATTAGTTATGGGAGCAGGTCCTGCTGCTCTTTGCATTGCTGCTGAATTAGTACAACAAGGACTTGATGTTAAAGCAATAGCATCTAATTCCCCTTTAGAACCTTGGCCAAATACTTATGGTATTTGGGCATCTGAACTTGAGTCTTTAAATATGCAGGAATTATTAAAATATAGATGGAAAGATACTGTTAGTTTTTTTGGAGACGGGGTAGGCCAGAAAGGTGATATTTGTACAAGTCATCAACTTGATTATGGCCTTTTTAATTTGAATAACTTCCAGGAGGCTCTTCTTGAGAGATGTAATGGACTCTCTTGGCAAATTGAGACTGTAGAAAAAATAGACTTTAACCAACAAGAAACCGTTGTGATTTGTGCGTCTGGGAAAAAATATTTTGCAAGAGTTGTGATTGATGCAAGTGGTCACAATACTCCTTTTATAAAGAGAGCTGAACATGATGAAATTGCTAAGCAGGCAGCATATGGAGTAGTTGGCAAATTTAGTGCTCCTCCAGTAGATAAGGACCGTTTTGTACTTATGGATTTCAGGCCAAATCATTTAAATGACAGCCAATTAAGAGAACCACCTTCTTTTCTTTATGCTATGGACTTGGGAGACGGAATTTATTTTGTTGAGGAAACTTCCTTGGCATGTTCTCCTCCAGTTTCATTCGAAATATTAAAAGCAAGATTAAATTTGAGATTATCCAACAAAGGAATTCAAATTGAGCAAATAATTCACGAAGAACATTGTCTTTTTCCAATGAATTTGCCATTACCTTTTAGAGATCAACCTCTTTTGGCCTTTGGTGGTTCAGCAAGCATGGTTCATCCTGCGTCAGGCTATTTGGTCGGCTCTCTTTTAAGAAGAGCACCCTCCCTGGCTAAGGAAATAGCAAAAGCAATAAAGAAGAATCCGCGCATGTCTACTTCTCAAATAGCCAGAAGAGGTTGGCAAACTCTCTGGACTGCAGAATTGGTTCAGAGACATCGACTTTATCAATTTGGACTT
>CACFCB010000066.1 GCA_902564695.1 uncultured Prochlorococcus sp.
CACGCATCAGTAATTCTTGATAAGCAGTTTTTAATAGGTGCCATCATCTTTTTTTTATTTGTGGAATATTGATTTTCCAAAACCTAATTTTGGTAGAGGAAGACTTTAAAAACAATAAGAAATGGTATTTGTGGAAAATTTATGCTATTCGTTCAAATAATAGTGATTTGTCTAGGATTTATCCAAATTCCTAGAGTCAATAGCTTCAATGAATAATTTTCGTATTGATGACCTTTTCGGAAAATTTTTGTTCTTGCAAAATTAGTTTCTAGCTATAACAAAACAGTTGCTTATTGATACCAAAGCAGATAAAAAGAGTCTATTGGCCTTGTCTTTTCCTTTATCAATTTTGATATGAATGAAATTAAATGTCCTGAATGCGGTAATACGATTCCAATTGACGAAGACATCTATTCTAATATTATTAAGCAGGTGAGGGATCAAGAATTTGAGGAAGAACTACATGAGAGATTAGAAATGCTAGAAAAAGATAAAGAAAAATCCATCGAATTAGCCATTCAAAATAATCGAAATCAAATACAAGAGATCACATTTATGAATCAAAAAAAGATTCAGGCACTTGAGTCAAAATTAAGTTCTACTGAAGTTGAGAAAAACTTAGCAATCAATAAAATTAAAAATTCATATGAAAAAGAAATAAATTCACTCTCTTTTTTATTGGAAAAAACTAGAGAAAAAAATGATTATGATAAAAAACTCGCAATATCTAATGCATTAAGTCATCTAAAAGAAGATTATTTAAAAATAAAAAATAATTTAGATAAAGCCGAATTAGAAAAGCAATTAGCTGAAAGATCAATAAAAATGAGGTATGAGATACAGATTAAAGAAAGAGATGATGCAATTGAAAGACTTCGTGATATGAAAATGAAGCTTTCTACTAAGATGATAGGTGAATCTTTAGAGCAACACTGTGAAAATGAGTTCAATCGCATAAGATCAACTGCCTTTCCTAATGCATTTTTTGAAAAAGATAATGACGCTAGTTCAGGCAGTAAAGGAGATTATATTTTTCGTGAGAATGATTTTAATGGTAATGAAATTGTATCAATTATGTTTGAAATGAAAAATGAAACTAATAGTATTTCTACTAAGAAAAAGAATGAAGATTTCCTAAAGGAGTTGAATAAAGATCGTATTGAAAAAAATTGTGAATACGCAATTTTAGTTTCATTGTTAGAGCCTGATAGTGATCTATTTAATTCAGGTATTGTAGACTTTTCGCATCGATATCCAAAAATGTTTATTGTTCGACCTCAGTGTTTTTTGTCTATAATTTCATTACTGAGAAATTCCTCACTTAAGGCTCTTGAGTATAAAGCTGAATTAACTGCAATAAAAGAACAAAATATTGATATTACTAATTTCGAGAACAGTCTTGAATTATTTAAAAATGCGTTTGGAAAAAATTATTCATTGGCATCAAAACGATTTGAATCAGCTATTTTGGAAATTGATAAGTCTATTAATCATCTTCAAAAAACAAAAGATGCATTACTTGGTGCTGACAGGAATCTTAGATTAGCTAATGATAAAGCCCAAGAGGTTACGGTTAAACGTTTGACAAGAAATAACCCAACAATGAGGGAGAAATTTAATTTAACTCGAAAGAAGGATGCAGCATAAAAAAATATACTTTAAAATATTTACTGTTAAAAATTAGCAACTTAATAAATTTGAATGATGAGTGGTTGGCTTTACATAATAAAGAATAGAGATTTATATAAGATAGGAATTACTAAGAATTTAGAGAATAGAATGAGACAACTTAAGCCAGATAAATTAATTGTTAAGTTGTATTTAAAAAATTATAGACAATTGGAAAAAGAATTGCATATGAGATATAGGAATGTACGAATACCCCAAACTGAATACTTTCGTCTTGATTCTTTACAGCTAAAAGATTTACTTAAAAGGATTAAACCTTATAATTCTAATTATTTTATATTTAGTATAATACTTGAAATTGCTTCATTCGTATCATTAACCTTTTTATGTTTGTTTGTTTTTCTTTCCCTTATAAATAATGATTCTAATCAAGTGTTATTAAAGTCAATTTATTTACTTTCTAGAATAAATATAATTTACTCACTTTTTTCTATTTTTCGTAAAACCAATAAATCTATTAATACCCTATACGAAATAAAGTATAGATTAACCAGATCATTAATTTATCTAATTCTTGCATTCTTATTTCAGCTCTTTTAATTATATAAATGCGAATTGTTTAGATCTAGTCATCATCCCACATATCACTGCTTTTCTTTTCTTCTTGCTGTCTCTTTAGAAGACTAAGTCTTTTGTCAAATTCAATTTCTTCGGGAGTTTTCAACTCTAATTTAGTATTTTTAGTGCACTTAGCTTTCACCTCGAGTATTTTGTTACTTAGGTCATTTGAAAAGTGTTCTTTTATTTCATTCCAGGCCTCTCTCTCTTCTGCATTACCTACTGTTCCTTTTATTTGAT
This sequence comes from uncultured Prochlorococcus sp., assembly GCA_902564695.1. Lineage (GTDB taxonomy): Bacteria > Cyanobacteriota > Cyanobacteriia > PCC-6307 > Cyanobiaceae > Prochlorococcus_B. Next base: position 2,488 of record CACFCB010000066.1, read on the forward strand.
CTTCAAGTATTTCTTTTACAAAGTTCCTGAGATTATCTTCATTCATTGTGTTAAGTCGACTCTTTATGTAAGCATCTTTAAGCAAATCCAATTCGGTTTTAGATAAATCTTTATATGTTAATT
>CACFCB010000067.1 GCA_902564695.1 uncultured Prochlorococcus sp.
AACTTATTACTACTGCAAAAAGTTTTTGCAGTAGCTTGGTCAAAGATTTAACAGATGAAAGCATTGGATTGATCTTTTGCGGCGACCAAGGGGCACATCTAGTAAGATATTTGAAAATACTGTTCATAAGTGGATGGCGAACTCTTCACCGGTTTATGACTGGTTCCAGGAACGTCTTGAGATTCAGGACATAGCTGATGACGTCACTTCAAAATACGTTCCACCACATGTCAATATCTTTTATTGCCTTGGTGGTATAACGCTGGTTTGTTTCCTGATTCAATTCGCGACTGGATTCGCGATGACTTTTTATTACAAACCCACCGTAACTGAAGCTTATAGCTCTGTGAGCTATTTAATGACAGATGTGAGTTTTGGTTGGTTGATTAGATCAGTTCATAGATGGAGTGCTTCGATGATGGTACTCATGCTTATTTTGCACGTTTTTCGTGTTTATTTGACAGGAGGTTTCAAAAGACCAAGAGAATTGACATGGATAACAGGTGTGGTTATGGCTGTTATAACAGTTGCTTTCGGTGTTACAGGCTATTCATTGCCTTGGGATCAAGTTGGTTATTGGGCGGTTAAAATTGTTTCTGGAGTTCCAGCAGCTATTCCAGTAATTGGTGACTTTATGGTTGAACTTCTAAGAGGAGGTGAGAGTGTTGGACAATCAACTTTGACAAGGTTTTATAGTCTCCATACTTTTGTAATGCCTTGGTTGCTAGCAGTATTTATGCTGATGCATTTTCTAATGATCAGGAAACAAGGAATCTCCGGTCCCTTATAGTTTTGGTAAAAGTCCTTAAGAACAAATTTTCTAATTAATTACTAAATTTTCTTAAATCATGTCTACTCTTAAAAAACCAGACTTATCTGATACCAAACTAAGAGCAAAACTTGCTAAAGGTATGGGTCACAATTATTACGGTGAGCCAGCTTGGCCTAATGATTTATTGTATATATTCCCTGTAGTAATTTTAGGAACAATTGCTTGTGTAGTTGGATTGGCTGTTTTGGATCCTGCATTTCTTGGTGATAAAGCAAATCCTTTTGCAACTCCATTAGAAATTCTTCCTGAATGGTATTTATATCCTGTTTTTCAGATTTTACGAGTTGTTCCTAATAAGCTACTTGGTATTGCATTGCAAACGTTAATTCCTCTTGGATTAATGATTCTTCCTTTTATTGAAAATATAAATAAATTTGCTAATCCTTTTAGAAGACCGGTCGCAATGACTTTATTTTTATTTGGAACTGTTTTGACAATGTATCTAGGCATAGGAGCATGTTTACCAATCGATAAATCCCTCACGCTTGGATTATTTTAGAGGTTTTCTTCCAAATCCAACATCAATACATCATCAGGTTCAGCTCTTAAGAGATGGTGTAGTAATAAGAAACCAACAATAGTCCAAGTTTGATAAGTTCTTGATTGTTGCCCAACCCATGTACCTGTAGGCCCATCAAAATATTCAGCCCATTTTTGTCTAGGTAGTTGATTTAACTGACTCCAATAGCATTCTTCTATTAGAGCTTTCATTTGTCCCATAAGCAAAACATCAGCTTTTGGGTATCTTTTTTCATGTAGCAATATTGAAGCACCAAAAAACCATAGAAGACTGGGCCAATGTCCCCCGTTGTGATAACTCCATGGCCAGTTTTTAGGATCTGAACCCGTTTTGTTTTGCCATTCTTCTACATCCATAGGTGGATGACATATCCTCATTGGCATTTGTGCCATAAGATGTTCACGATTATGAAGAACAAGTCGAAATAGTGCTCTTTGTTGAGGAGCTGTCAATACTCCGAACATACAAGCTAGAGAATTACCTAAGCTATAGAAACGAAAATCTGGTCTACCAGTCCTTATATTTCCAATGAGATATCCTCCTCTATTTTCTAGCCAGTCTTGAAGCCAAGATGGGACTACTTGAGGTTGGACATTGAATTCATTTTGATGTTGATCTTCTCCATATTGCTCAGTTGGCCTTCTTCTTAGTACTTGCATTGTTTTACTCGTGACCCAATAGTGCTTTAAAAGAAATTGCCGAAGATCGTGAACCCACTGTCGAGTTAAAACAAGTCTCTGATCAAGCAATCGACTTTTTTGATGCTTCCTGCTTAATTCCATTAGTTGAATACAACTTCTTAAACATGCATGCAGTAAAACCTCAACTTCAAGAGGGGCCCCCCATACATCCATAGGACGGTCAATCATAAATGAACAATCTGGTACGAATAAAACTGGATTGCCCTCAAACGTTGGATGAAGAACTAAATCAAGCAGAAGTTGAACGCCTCTTTGCACTTGTTGACTTGTTCCAAAGCTTTGATCACCACTCTTTCGCACATATAACCAGCAAAGTATTGGCCACCACAAGCTTGCATCTGCTGAAGTAATTCTTCCAATAGATCTCTGACCATAATCTGCTATTAATTTTCCTTTTTCTTCAACAAAACTGGTTGGAAAAACTCCTCGTGTTTGATAAGTAGTACTTT
>CACFCB010000068.1 GCA_902564695.1 uncultured Prochlorococcus sp.
TTATTTGGGATGATATTGACTGGTGTTATTTAGAGGCTGGTGAAAGTAGAGATGGCTTAGCTTTGCTTGGTCCGGGTTATAAAGCTGCGGGCCCTCACTTTGCTTTTCATTTCACCAATAAGGACGAGATACAGAGAATTCATGCTTCTCTCAAAAAACAAGGTATGAAAGTTGGTGCTCTACATGACCATCGTGATGGTACTTCTTCCTTTTATTTGAAGGATACAGAAGGTAATTGGCTAGAAATGCTTTATCACCCTTCCACAGGAATACCTACAAATCAATAGTTTATTTAGTAGAAGAATGGAATCAGTGATGAATCAAAATAATTCTAAAAAGACTAAAATCTTTTTAGAATCTTTGGACTTACTGGAATGGCCAACTGTTTGTAGCCAATTATCGACATTTGCTTTCACGAAACAAGGTCGTAAAAGATGTGAAAGTTTTAATTTGCCTTCTGACATATCCGAAAGCCAGGAGCTGTTGAGTCAAACATTAGAGATAGGATCTTTAGATAGTTCTCTTGATGGAGGAATATCTTTTAGTGGTATACATGACTTAGAGAGTATTCTTCTACTTTGTGCAAAAGGTGGTATTGCTTCGGGTGAGGATTTATTGAAAGTAGCGGAAACCTTAAGGACTGCGAGAAAATTACGTAAACTAATATTTGATCAATTACTTCGTCCAAGACTTTCTGCATTATTGTTAGACATAGTTACTTTGCCAGATTTACAAAAACTGCTTGAATATGGTCTAGAGGAAGGTGGTCGAATTGCCGATCGTGCAAGTGTCAAGCTTTCTCAATTACGTCGACATTGGAATGCGATACGTCTTCAAAGGAGAGAGATTATTCAAGATATTATTAGAAAATACAGTGGATTACTTCAAGACAATATTATCTCAGAGCGATATGGTCGTCCTGTTCTGGCATTTAAAGCGGGTACTTCTGATCAAATTAAGGGAATTGTTCACGACAGCTCGGCTTCTGGAAATACTATTTATGTTGAGCCTCAAGCAATAATATCGATAGGAAATCGTTTGGCTAAAATAGATTCAGAAATCTTTAACGAAGAGAGAAGACTTTTAGATATTTGGAGTAAAGAAGTCGGCATAAATGCAAAGTCAGTAGCTTATTTGGGTGAGATACTAATTCAGGTTGAATTTTCGTTGGCTAGAGCACGTTACTCTAAATGGCTAAATGGGGTTCCAGCTAGGCTTGATGATGACGAAAATACACCTTTTGACATTAAAGAATTTCGTCATCCTTTATTAGTCTGGAATGACTTTTATGAAAAGAAGAATAGAGTTATTCCTACTAGTTTTAATGTGTCACCTGATTTAAAGGTAGTTGCGATTACTGGCCCAAACACTGGTGGGAAAACAGTTGCATTGAAAAGTATAGGCTTAGCAGCCTTAATGGCAAAAGTTGGATTGCTTTTGCCATGTATAGGTTCACCTCGATTGCCATGGTGTAAAAATATTTTAGCTGATATTGGAGATGAACAGTCATTACAGCAAAATTTATCTACGTTTAGTGGACATATATTGCGTATAAGTCGAATACTTGATGCTATAACTGACTTTCCTGGGACCACTCTTGTTCTTTTAGATGAGGTTGGAGCAGGAACTGATCCGACAGAGGGTACAGCTTTGGCTATGGCGCTTTTGAAGACAATGGCTGATAGAGTAAGATTAACCGTTGCAACGACTCATTTTGGAGAATTAAAAGCCCTTAAATATAGTGATTCAAGATTTGAAAATGCTTCAGTTTCTTTTGATAGCGAAACTATTAAACCAACTTTTCATTTACAATGGGGAATTCCTGGTCGCAGTAATGCAATAGAAATTTCAAAAAGACTTGGTCTTGATACTGAAGTAATTAATACAGCTATAAAATTTAGAAACCCTCAAAATGTTGATAATATCAATCAGGTTATTAAAGGTTTAGAAAAACAACGAGAGCGCCAACAATCAGCCGCTGAAGATGCTGCTGCCTTGTTGGCTAAAACTGAATTATTACATGAAGAACTGTTGAATAGATGGCAAAAACAACGTCAACAATCTGAGGAGGTTAATGAAAAAGGAAGATTCAAATTGGAATCTTCAATTCGAGAAGGTCAGAAAGAAGTTAGACATTTGATCAAACGGTTACGCGATCAAAATGCTAGTGGCGAGACGGCAAGAATCGCTGGTCAACGATTGCGTCAAATGGAAAGGGGTTATATAAATACAAAGCGAATTCAGCATGTACCAAGTTGGAATCCAAAGACTGGAGAAAAAGTGAGATTATCTTCTATTGGTAAGGCTGGTGAAATAATTTCTTTTTCAGAAGATGGAACTCATGTCACAATTTTATGCGGGATTTTTCGTAGCACAGTGCCTTTAACTGAAGTAGAGAGTCTTGACGGTCAAAAGGTTGAGGCAAGTAGGGATGTTAAGATAAAAACATCTCAACAAATAAAGAGTTTTCCTTTAGTACGCACAAAAAAA
>CACFCB010000069.1 GCA_902564695.1 uncultured Prochlorococcus sp.
GAAAGATCTTGGTAAATTACAAGAAGCAGAATTTTCATAACGCAAAGCAATTAAAATCAAACCTGATTTCGCAGATGCTCATTACAATCTAGGAAAAATAATGAAAGATCTTGGTAAATTACAAGAAGCAGAATTTTCATATCGCAAAGCTATTGAAATAAAACCTGATTTCGCAGATGCTCATTAAAATCTTGGAAACATATTGAAAGATCTTGGAAAATTACAAGAAGCAGAATTTTCATATCGCAAAGCTATTGCAATTAAACCTGATTTCGCAGAGTCACATTCCAATCTGGGAATCATATTGAAAGATCTTGATAAATCAGAAGAAGCAGAATTATATACTCGCAAAGCAATTAAAATTAAACCTGATTTCGCAGATGCTCATTCCAATCTTGGAAACATATTGAAAGATCTTGGCGAATCAAAAGAAGCCGAATTGTCATGCATAAAAGCAATAGAACTTAATCCTAATCTCGCAGCGGCGCATTCCAACCTGGGAACCATATTGAAAAATCTTGGCAAATTACAAGAAGCAGAAGTATCTCATCGAAAAGCAATTCAACTGAATCCTAATTTAGCAGAAGCACATTCTAATCTGGGATGCATATTGAGAGATCTTGGCAAATTAGAAGAAGCAGAATTATCTACTCGCAAAGCAATTCAACTGAATCCTGATTTGGCAGAAGCACATTCTAATCTAGGAAATATATTGAAAGATCTTGGCGAATCAAAAAAAGCCGAATTGTCATACCTCAAAGCCATTGACATTAAACCTGATTGGCAAGCATATTTTTCATATGCTGGTTGTATTTTTACGAGGAAAGAATTTGAAATTGTGACAAATAACCTATTAAAAGCAAAGTCCATAGCAAAAGAAAACCATAAAAAGGCTTATATAAATGCAGCATTAAAAGCAACAGATTTAGCAAAAAATAATTCAATTTATTCAACAAAATTAGACATTTCAAGAGGGTCAAAATCACTAATTAATAAAAGTAAAAATAAATTAGTTTTAAATCGGCAAAGAGAAGATGAGTTATTAACTTATCTATACGGCGTAAAGAATCGAGAACTAAATAATACTAGAGATGCTCGATATGGAACAGGTTTTTGTTCACAAGACCTTCATTTCTTTGATGACCAATCCCCAATTATATCTAACCTTTCCGATGATTTAAAGAAGATTTGCAAGGCAGAGCTTGGATTAAAGGAAATAATAATTTGCGAATCATTTTTTAATATTTTTAAATCAGGATCTAGTGCTGGTGCCAAGTCTCATTGGCATATAGGTGAAAAAGATTCTTTCTTTGGATTACAATCTCATAAATACAGTTTAATCTATTATTTAGAGATAGGAGATCAAAATGGCGAAGATCCTGGAATACTAAAATTATATGAGCCTTACGAGGAAATATTACCCACTAAAAATATGTTAGTAATCATTGGCGCAGAAAGATATCATTCAGTCTCCTATCGTGGAAGAAAAGATAGAATAGTTCTAAGTGCTAATTTCTATGGCTTTTGATAACCATCAATTCTAAATATTTTAAGGATACAAATATTTCCGAGAAGATATAAAACAAACAAATAAATATGACTGGAATAAAACTAAAAAATGTAGATAAAGAGCTAAAACTACTAAGAAAAATACTTCAAGATGAAAATTTGGAAATTGATATCGATTTAACTAATAATCTCAAAGAAGTAAACAATAATCTTTAGGAAATAGAAGATAATATTAGGATAAAAGAGAGCAATCAAAGATTTGACAAAGAATTTATTCAACTCGCTAGATCAGTTTACAAAGAAAATGAAAAGAGAGCTTCTATAAAAGGGGTATTAGATTGATATTGATTTACCCTCAATATTAGAAGCTTAAGTATAAATAATTATTCACTAATTATACGCTCTTAAATGTAAAGAATACATAGAGCAGGGAATCTTATTGCTCTTGGAGTAAAAGCATCTACTTGGTAGGTGCTTTTTTTAATGCCTTAAGTAATAAACAGATCACACACATCCACCCAAGAAACTTCAATCCCCCTCAACGAGGGTGAAACCGATTGACATATCTGAGACCTTTCTCCTACTGAGTTCTTAAAATCCCCCTCGCACTTTTCGTTCTGTATTGCACACTAAGGGACCGCTTGAAACTCTTCAACTTTCAAAACCATTACTAAAACTGTATTTTTACTTTTTCTGGGAACGCCTGAAACGCTCTGAAACCAATAAAGAAAGGAGAGGGAGTGATTCAGAATAAGCGGAAAAAGAACGGGATGGGAAGAGATAAGGAGGGGAGAGCGATTAAATCCCCCTCAAAATCCCCCATTGGATGACTTCAATCAAGTAGTCGATTGGCA
>CACFCB010000070.1 GCA_902564695.1 uncultured Prochlorococcus sp.
TCAAAATTATTATCTGGACTTGCTGCAGAAGGGTTTGTTCGAGTCAGAATTAATAAAGAAGTTAGAGAATTGGCAGACAATATTGAATTAGATAAAAATCATTCTCATTCGATAGAAGTTGTAGTTGATAGATTAATTTCAAGAGAGGGGGTTGAGGAGAGGTTAACTGATTCATTGAGTACTACTCTAAAACGAGGGGATGGTTTAGCAATAGTTGAGGTAGTACCTAAAAAAGATGAAGAACTCCCAAAAGATATTGATAGGGAAAGACTTTATTCAGAAAATTTTGCATGTCCAGTACATGGAGCAGTAATTGAAGAATTATCACCTAGGTTATTTTCATTTAATAGCCCATATGGAGCATGTCCTGATTGTCATGGTCTTGGCCATTTAAAAAAATTCACTTGCGAAAGAGTCATCCCCGAACCTTCTTTACCTGTTTATGCTGCGGTTGCTCCATGGAGTGATAAAGATAATTCATATTATTTCTCATTATTATTTTCGGTAGGAGAGGCTTTTGGTTTTGAGATAAAAACTCCCTGGAAAGATTTAAAACTAGAGCAAAAAAATATTTTACTTAATGGTAGTAAGGAACCTATTTTGATCAAAGTTGATAGTAGATATAAACAAGACTCTGGATTCAAAAGACCTTTTGAAGGAATTTTACCAATCTTAGAAAGACAACTACAAGATGCTAATGGTGAAGCTGTTCGTCAAAAGTTAGAAAAATATCTTGAATTAGTACCTTGTGCGACATGTCAAGGCAAAAGATTACGTCCTGAGGCTCTTGCGGTCAAACTTGGGCCATATTCTATTACTGATCTCACATCATCAAGTGTTTCTCAAACACTTGATAACATTGAAGGATTAATGGGTCTTGAAAAATCTAATAAATCTAAAGAACTTCTTTCTAATAAACAAAAAAAGATTGGAGAACTTGTTTTAAAAGAAATTAGATTACGTCTGAAATTTCTTTTGGATGTAGGTCTTGATTATTTGACTTTAGATAGACCAGCAATGACATTATCTGGAGGAGAAGCTCAAAGAATACGGTTAGCAACACAAATTGGTGCAGGTTTAACAGGGGTACTTTATGTTTTAGATGAACCAAGTATAGGTCTACATCAAAGAGACAATGATAGGCTTTTATCTACTCTAAAAAAATTGCGAGATCTTGGAAACACTTTAGTCGTTGTTGAGCATGATGAGGATACGATAAGATCTGCTGATCATTTAGTTGATATTGGTCCAGGGGCGGGGGTTCATGGAGGAGAAATTATTGCTGAGGGATCATTAGATAGCTTGTTGAATGCAAAGAAATCATTAACAGGTGCATACCTTAGTGGACGTTCATCAATTCCTACTCCAAGTAATCGCAGAGATTCTGTGCAAAGAAAATTACGCTTGATAGATTGTGATAAAAATAATTTAAAAAACGTTTCAGTTGACTTTCCTTTAGGTAGATTAGTTGCTGTAACAGGTGTTAGCGGAAGTGGTAAAAGTACTTTAGTGAATGAACTGTTACATCCAGCTTTGAACCATTCTTTGGGATTAAAAGTTCCTTTTCCTAAAGGTTTAAAAGAACTTAAAGGCATTAAATCTATTGATAAGGTTATAGTTATTGATCAATCACCTATAGGAAGAACTCCAAGATCTAATACGGCTACATACACTGGAGCATTTGATCCTATACGTCAAATTTTTGCTGCTTCTGTTGAAGCAAAAGCGAGAGGTTATCAAGCAGGACAATTTAGTTTTAATGTAAAAGGGGGCAGGTGTGAAGCGTGTCGAGGGCAAGGAGTTAATGTGATAGAAATGAATTTTCTTCCAGATGTTTATGTACAGTGTGACGTCTGTAAAGGAGCTCGATTTAATCGAGAAACACTGCAAGTTAAATACAAAAATTATTCTATTTCTGACGTATTAGAGATGACTGTTGAACAAGCTGTTGATGTTTTTTCTGCGATACCACAAGCGGCAGATAGATTAAGAACACTTCTAGACGTTGGTCTTGGGTACATCAAGCTTGGCCAACCAGCCCCAACATTATCGGGTGGAGAAGCTCAACGTGTAAAACTTGCTACGGAGTTGTCAAGAAGGGCAACTGGTAAAACACTTTACTTAATTGACGAACCAACAACTGGTTTAAGTTTTTATGATGTTCATAAATTGATGGATGTTATACAAAGATTGGTCGATAAAGGCAATTCTATTATTGTTATTGAACATAATCTTGATGTTATTAGGTGTGCTGATTGGATTATTGATATGGGTCCGGAGGGAGGAAATC
>CACFCB010000071.1 GCA_902564695.1 uncultured Prochlorococcus sp.
TTCAGGAGGCCATAATGGATTAAAAAGCATTATTAATCATCTAGGAACAAACGAGTTTAAACGATTAAAAATTGGGATTGGATCACCAAGCGAAATGCCAAGAGAGCGAAAAGCTAAAACTATTTCGCACGTTTTAGGCAAATTTTCCAAAGAAGAGTTTGTCATATTAGAGTCCATAATTGTTGAAATAATTGATTGTATTCAATCAATTAAATCTAACAATTGGGAACAAGTAACTACTCGATTAAATTCCTATAAGCCTGAACATATATAACTTATAAATAATGCATATCAAGCCATCAACTACTGCCTATTTAAGGATTCACAAGCAGTGCTTTAGTCAAAAGAAAGTAGAAGGTATAGTCCGGGCAGGTGATTTTGAATGGAATTTCATTTGGGAATTTAACCAGGGACAACTTTTTGTTGAACCTCCATTAGGAAGAGCTTTAATAAAAGATGCTTTAGAACGCTATCTAGTTAAAGCAGACTATAAACTTGAATCAGGTGGAGATTATATTTTTACAGTTAGAGCCAAGTTTTGATATTTACTTTATCAGGCCAAATTAGCTTATAATTTAAAAAATCTTCTAATAAAATCAAAGCAACAACTGCATCAAGATTTTCGGGGGGGAAAAGCATTTCTTTTGGCAACCAACGAACAAAATAATTTGGTGGCCAAATTTCCCAATATCTAAACCTAGCTCTAAATGTTGAACCTTTTTCATTAACATATTCAAAATTATAAATATTTTTTTGATTTAGGATTTGTTCTACATACTTATAATTTGTTCCATTACCAATTATTACTTTAATGATTTGATAATCCTGATTCCATAATGAGACCAACTCAGACAAGTTTCTTAAAGAAGCTATTCCTGATTCAACAACTCTCCCTGAATTAATATCAGCTAAAACCAAACCACATTTACTATTCCCAGGGTCTATAGAAATAAATAGACTCATTTATCTTGATTTTCTAGAGCCTTTTGTATAGGTTGTAATTCTATTGATATTTTAACTTTGTCTGCACTTTCACTGTTATCAACTGCCTTTGCAATAATTTGAAAGTTACCCTTTTCCCGAACGACTAAATTATTTCCTAAATTAGTAATTTGATTAGCATTAATTTTTAACTCGGAGCTTAAAGATCCTCTTCTCTTAACTTCTGCCAATGTTGAAGAAAGTAAAAGTTTAATTTTTTTTCTGATAGATTCAGCGTCAGAATCAGATAAATTAATACTCTCCATAGCAATAATCTCTCCTCTTCTCGTGATTTTTTTATTTAATGTAGCTTCGGGAAAAGCATAAACATAACTTTCACCTCTTAGTATATTTCCTGCTGATTTAATACTAACTACCCAGCTTCGATTATCAGCTATTAGATTTTCAAGCTTTTCAATATGGTCTTTACGCACTAATAGTATTCTTCGGTATTGAGATGGTTTAGGTTTGGATAAATTGAAAGCATAACGATTAGCCAACTGAAGTATATTTTCAATTTCTTTTTTTACATCATCGTTTTCATCTAATCTTAAAGTCTTAGTTACTAATGCTTGACCACTAGTTATAACTACATCTCCACTTCTTAAAGCATATAAATTTTGTTCTAATTTTTTTAACTCCTTTTCTCTCTTCGTAATCTTTGCTTGAATATCCTCTAATTCAAATAATCCGACTCTTAATTGACTATTAAATGTAACCATAATTATAAATGAAATAGCACTAATAATACTTCCAGTAAAAACAGTTATTAAAACTGCTGTACTTTTTGGTCTTAACTTGAAAATGCTTAAACGTGCTTTTCCAACTCTAGTCCCTAAACGATCTCCCAAAGTAGAAACTATCCCACCAAGAATTAATAATGAAAGGATTAGAAGCCAACCAGTCACAGAAATAAAGAAGGAGAAAAAAAATTAAACCTCCTAAACATTAGTATGTAATGGCCTTCAATTAAATCTTTTTGCTAACGCAATTGGATCGAAGATAGTTATTTTTTTTCTATCAATTGCTAATAATGAAGAACTTTTCAATTCTCCCAGTAGTCTAGTAATAGTGACTCTTGTTGAACCTATGGCTTCGGCTATGGCTTGATGAGAAAGTCTTAAATCAATTGTTACTCCTCTTTCTCCAGGTACACCAAAGTCCCTACACAATACAAGTAAAAAGCTTGCAAGACGAGAAGACATATCTCTATGCGTTAATGTTTCAATCATCGTTTCAGTTTGAAGAACACGACTTGATAGACCCTGTAATAAAAGCAATCCAACGGA
>CACFCB010000072.1 GCA_902564695.1 uncultured Prochlorococcus sp.
CCATAAGCCGGTACCTTTTTGACCCGCCTTATCCATAATCTTTTCGACAAGATCGGAACTATCATCAGGATCCTTAACTCGTAAGCATGCCTCTGTAATTTCAACAAGATAGGAAGAAAGTTCTTCAGTTTTATTCCAATACCCCATAACAGATGCCATCTCATCACCACTCATTCCAGAAACTCTCTTCATCAAGTCATAGGCCTCAGCCAAAATTTGTTCAATGCCATATTCAATTCCGTTGTGAACGGTCTTAACAAAATGTCCTGACCCCCCTGGGCCGATATAAGTAACACAAGGTCCATCTTCAACCTGCGCTGCCATTTTGTTCAACAAACTCTCTATAGCGTTGTAAGAAGTCTTTGTGCCACCAGGCATCATGCTAGGTCCTTCCAATGCACCCTTCGCTCCACCTGAAACACCCATCCCGATGTATCCAAAACTCTTGCTCTCAAGTTCTTTTACTCTTCTTTCTGTATCCATAAATTGGGCATTACCACCATCGATGAGCAAGTCACCTTCCTCTAGGAAAGGTGAAATCTGATTAATGACGGCATCAGTAGCTGCTCCAGCCTTAACCATCATTAGTACTCTTCTTGGACGTTCCAGCTTTGAAACAAATTCTTGAAGATCCTTTGCTCCTTGAATTGATTTATTTAATCCTCTACCTAGAAGAAAATCTTCAGTTTTTTGATAAGTACGGTTATAGACCACACTAGAAAAACCATTTCGCTCTGCATTAAGAACAAGGTTCTCTCCCATCACTCCAAGACCGACTAATCCAAAATGTGCCTTGGTCATTAAGTTAATAAGTTTCTACTTGAGCTAGTGTGACGACTGTGGAATCATTTCGCCGCATTAAATAGCCCAATGTCAGGGATGAAGGATTCTTTCAATAAATATTTGATAATAAAATCTTGTAAAAACTAGTCTTAATTAAATTTCTAGAACATTAAATAAAAATCAAATAATAGTTCCATCTGGAATTGTGGCATTTTTTACTATGACAACTATTCCATTACGAATATAAAAGCCTTGGTCAGCGCGATCAGCTTCTTCAACATTTTCTTTATTCACTATCGTGACATTGTCACCAATTCGAGCATTTTTATCGAGAATTGCTCTTTTTACAGTTGTTCCCTGTCCAACACCTAATGGGATACCTCCTCCATTTCTTAAAGCTATTCTTTCCTCATAAGATTCGTAAAAATCAGATCCCATAACTAAGGTTTCATTTAAAACAACGTCACTTTCAATTCGACTCCTTACTCCCAATACACAATGGTGAATACTACAAGACTTTAGTATTGATCCCTCGGAAACTATTGAATCAGTTATTTGTGTATCTACAATTTTTGAAGGTGGCAAATATCTAGGTCTAGTATAAATAGGAAACTTCTCATCATAAAAACTAAACGGAGGTGTCGGCTGCTGAGTTAAGGCTAAATTTGATTCAAAGAATGCACCAATGGTTCCAATATCTTCCCAATAATCATTAAAAACATAACTTTTAAGTTTGTCACCTCTACCTAAAGCCTCAGGAATAATTTCTTTTCCAAAATCTGTATATGAAGGAAATTTATTTAATAAGTCAAAAAGAGTTGAACGACTAAAAACATATATTCCCATAGAAGCCAAATAAGGTTTTTCTTTTGCCTCATCTGCCTCCAATCCAAACCTTGAGGTATCTAAAGCCATTGCTTTCAATGAATCACCAGTTGGTTTTTCACGAAATTCTTTAATATTGCCAGAATCATCAGTACGCATCAAACCAAACGCTTCAGCTTGCGCTGAGTCAACAGGCAAAGCTGCAACCGTTAAATCAGCTCCAGTTTTTCTATGCTGCTCAACAAATAAGCTGTAATCCATTCTATAGAGCTGATCTCCAGAGAGAATCAAATATTCATCAACATCCCACTCTTGAAAAAGCCATTGATATTTTCTTACAGCATCAGCAGTACCTTCAAACCAAGATGGTGTTTCAGGTGTTTGCTGAGCGGCTAAAACCTCAACAAAACCCTGTCCAAAAGGGCCGCTTAAATTATATGTCTGTGCGATATGTCTGTTAAGAGAAGCGCTATTGAATTGAGTAAGAACATACATTTTACTGATGTCCGAGTTTATGCAATTACTTATGGGAATATCAATTAATCGATATTTACCCGCTAATGGCACAGCAGGTTTTGCTCTCATTTTTGTTAATGGATATAGGCGTGA
>CACFCB010000073.1 GCA_902564695.1 uncultured Prochlorococcus sp.
AAGGTTATTAACTGAAAAAGAATACTCAATTAATGAGATATTAGTAGTTAGCTTTACAGAAGCAACAGCTTCTGAAATAAAATCAAAAATAATTGAAAGGTTAATATTAGCTTTAAAAACAATAGAAGTTTTTTCAATTAATATTAAATCACCAGAAATTGATATTGTTTTAAAGGAATGGGTAGAACTAAATATAACTTCAAAAGAGGTAGGAGAATATATAACGTCCTTATTACTACAAGCCTTAGAACGTATAGACACTGCAGACATAACAACAATTCATGGATTTTGCAGTAAAACCCTAAGGAGAGATGCCATAGAGAATAGATTTAATTTAAATCCAACAATAGAGAAAAGCTCTTATTCAATAATCAATGAAATTGTCGAAGAATATTGGAAAAAAGAAATATTAGAAATTGAAATATCAGAATTAAAAGGAATATTAAATACAAATTTCAATCGCAAGAATTTAATACAAGTACTTGAATTAATGGAAAACGATGTAAATAATATATTTAAAATAACATTTAACGAAATAAATATAGAGAAAAGTCTTTCTAAACAGTTATACAGTCAAATTGACAAATTATGGTTTGAATTCATTACACTATGGGAAGAAAGAGGAAAAGACCTTGAAGAATACTTTGTTAAAATTGCAAATCATCTAAAATCATTAGGCATATCGGATACAAAACCATACTCATCTAAGCCGAAAAAGGATCGCTATAAACTTTTAAATGACTGGATTGAAGAACATAAAAAGACTGTTAGACCATCATACTTTCAAATTCGTAGTCAAAATCTAATTGGGAAATACTATCATCCTAAATTTCTTAACCAATTAAATATAAAAAATAAAATTAATTTCAACTCAAACGAAATACAACCACTGCTAGAAATCATAGGTGAGTTAAGTGATAGTCCATCTGAATTCGTCTGGGAACATGCAATATCCTGGACATATAGAGAATTAAAAAAAAGAAAATATAAAAAAGGAATAATAAGTTACTCAGATCTCCTTAAATCATTAGATCCTGGAAAAAAACATACTAATAAAACAATTGAAGAAACTAATCTTAACGATAGCATCTATAAAAATCTAAAATCAAGGTACAAAGTTGCATTAGTTGATGAGTTTCAAGATACAGATCCACTTCAATTAAGATTACTAGAAAAAGCATTTGGGGATAAAGAAAAGCATCTTTTACTTATGATCGGAGATCCTAAGCAAGCCATATATAGTTTTAGGGGTGGGAGCATAGATACGTATATGAAGGCAAGAGAAAAAGCTGATCAAATAGATTTTATGAATACTAATTACCGAAGCACAAAGTCTCTTATTTTAATACTTAATAAATTATTCAACAAGGGTCTAATAAGATCTAAGTTACCTGCTCAAAGTCTAAAGCCAGGATCATCAGAAATACAATTAAACCTTAATGGTATAAAAGAACCTTTAAAGATCTTAAATCTAATAGAACCCAATCAAAAAGAAATTAAAGCTATTACGAAATTAGAGTCTAAAAGTAAAATAGAAGAAAAAATACCGAAAGTTATTGCATCTTATTTGATAAAGCTCTTAAATGATAATCCTAAAGATATATCATTATCTGATATTTGCATACTGGTAAATAGACATGATCAAGCTAAAAGTATTCATGCATCCTTGTCAAAAGTTAATATTCCATCACAACTAGTTAGTAATGAAGATGTATTTGCTGGTAAAGGTGCTCAAATATTACAAATATTTATCAACTGTATAGTTAATCCATTTAACACTCAAGCACTTGCACTATTAGCTTGTTCTGAGTTGGTGCAATGGGGAAAAGAAAAACTCAATAAATCAAAATACAATGGGGATTTTGATTCACTATCATCTAAGTTTCAAGAACTTTCAAAATTATTTCCAATAATTGGCTTATCGGGATGTCTATCTAACTTTCTTGAAGAAACTTCAATAGCTGATCTTTCTCAAAGAGGAAATTTATTAAGTGACCTTTATCAAACATCCCAATTAGTAGATGAACAAATCTATAAACAGGAATTTAATATTTTAAAAACTTCTCAATGGTTAAGTCGTCAAAGACATCAGATAAATGAGCCAATTCCAGATGAACA
>CACFCB010000074.1 GCA_902564695.1 uncultured Prochlorococcus sp.
CCCTTTTAATGCAAATGGAAAGCGTCAAACCAGTTTTGCTGGAGTTGAAGTAATGCCTAAACTTGATGAAGAGGTTGAACTTGAGATTCCTGAGAAAGATTTAGAAATTACGACAAGTCGCTCAGGTGGTGCAGGTGGACAAAATGTAAATAAAGTTGAGACTGCGGTTCGGATACTTCATGTGCCTACAGGTATTGCAGTTAGATGTACACAAGAAAGATCTCAGCTTCAAAATAAAGACAAAGCAATGGCACTATTAAAATCAAAATTGATGGTGATAGCAGTAGAACAAAGGGCTGCAGAGATTGCTGATATTCGAGGGGATATTGTTGAAGCTGCGTGGGGCAATCAAATTAGAAATTATGTTTTTCACCCGTATCAAATGGTAAAAGATTTACGTACTGAACAAGAGACTACAGATGTAGATTCAGTAATGAATGGAGAAATAGATATTTTTATTCAGTCTCTTTTAAGGCAAAATATTGAAGAATCATAAATTTACTGGATATGAAAAATAAAATCATTTCTGACGATGTCTCCAAGAAAGCAACTCCACCTCCAAGTTTTGTCAAACTTGCGATGAAAAATATGGTTCGTAAAGGGAGTCAAAGCCTTTTTCACTTGGGTTTAACAGCTTTAGGTTTTCTTGGATTTATTCTTTTAGTTGCTGTGCTTGGAAAACCTCATATACCTCAATAAATTTATGGAGAATTATGTTACTAGATCTTATAAATTAAATCTAGATCTTTCTTTTACACCCTTCCCTATTCAAGATTTAGATGTCTTTGTGAATAGTAAGACTTTGGAGTTGATGAAAAATCAAAATACATGGATTAATGAGTTAGCCAGCTGGATTAGCTTCATTCAAGTAAATGATGCATTGAAGTGTCCTGAAATTGTCAGGAATGCATCTCAACTTAGCTTAGGTTTGGAATTAACCAATGATAAGAAAATTCTTGATTTGAATCATGCCTGGCTCGGACAATCAAAAAGTACAGATGTTCTCTCATTTCCTATGATTGATGAGACATTTTATGCTGTGAGTAATGAATGTATTGAATTGGGTGACATAGTTATCTCAGTCCCTACAGCAATCAGGCAAGCCAAAGAAAATAAGGCTGATTTATTTCGAGAACTTAGATGGCTTGCAACTCATGGCCTTTTACACTTGTTGGGTTGGGACCATAGTGACGAAGAGAGTCTTAATAAAATGCTTTTGATTCAAGAGCAACTTCTGGATATGGGAGGTATTCTTTAAAATAAAGAATAAAGATTCACCAATATGGTTCCTGAGATATCCAATGACTCTGAGAGAGTAATTATGGACATGTCTAAAACTCTTCAAAGATCAAATAAAAGGTCATCGTGGAAGATAGCTAAAGATCTACCAACTAGTTTTTTGTATGCAGCTAAAGGTTTAGGATATGCGTTCTCAACTCAGAGGAATTTTCGGATTCATGTGGGCTTTGCATTGGGAGCATTTGGCTTAGGTTTTTTCTTTCGTCTAAATAAAAGTGATTTAGCAATAATGGCCCTTACAGCTACTAGTGTGTTAGTAGTTGAATTGCTTAATACAGCGATTGAATCAGTTGTTGATTTGGCAATTGGGAAACGATTTCATCCTCTTGCTCAAATCGCTAAAGATTGTTCAGCTGGGGCAGTTTTAGTAGCTTCAATCAGTTCAGTGCTGATTGCTGTTTTATTAATACTGCCTCCAGTACTTAAACAGTTAGGAATTTAGTGGCTTAAAAATTATGTTTTTGGTTATCGACAATTATGACAGTTTTACTTACAATCTCGTTCAATACTTGGGCGAGTTAGCTTCTCAGCATCCTATTGCATCAGAAGTAAGAGTTGAACGTAATGATGCTCTTACGATCAGTGAGATTAAAGATTTAAATCCTGATGCGATTTTGTTATCTCCTGGTCCTGGAGATCCTAATCAGTCTGGAGTTTGTCTAGATATTTTATCTGAGTTATCAATTAAAATACCAACACTTGGCGTCTGTCTTGGTCATCAAGCTATTACTCAAGCTTTCGGTGGAAAAATTATCAGAGCCAAAGAATTAATGCATGGTAAAACATCTAATGTT
>CACFCB010000075.1 GCA_902564695.1 uncultured Prochlorococcus sp.
AATCAATTCATGGATAATTTGACCTGAGTAGTGTGGTATAAACACTAAACTTATAAGATGTAAGCTTCTAGGTATCAAACTTTCCACAAGAATTGTTTTAAGAAACAATTAGATAATGCCCGGAATAATTTGACCTGTTGTTAGGTAAATAACTGCCAATAGAACGAAAGCCATCATGGCTTGTGTGCCTATGCTTCTTTCTAGAATTGTTTTGTTAAATGGTTGCATGAATAAAAATAAATACTGTTTTTAGAAAATTCCAGGAATGATTTGACCAGTAGTGGCATATGCGCCAAATGCGGCAACGAAACCAAGCATTGCAGCCCAACCATTAAACTTTTCAGCTTCAGGAGTCATGGAGATAAAAAATATGTAAATAAATGTAAACCTATTATTGAGCAATCTAAAGGCAAGTGTTGTTCGGCTTGCCTCATTATTAGCTTTTTTTGGAGAAAGTTTATACAAAAGGTATATTTTGCAAAACTTCTAAGTTTAAATTTGAGAAAATCAATTTGACTAAATTAAAAATTTTTTCCGAAACACACACACACTAGTGTCACACTATTATCAAATTTATATCAAAATTTGTATGCTCTTAATTGAAAAAAAATTCGATTTCCTTGGGACTTAATCCATCCCATCCAGCCATTTTTAAACGTGAATTTAATGTATCCATATCAAAATGTTTAGCGCCAGTTTTTACAACTCGATTACGCATTGATTTTTTAACCCCACTTCTTTTTCTAACATTTTCTTTTTCCATGACCTCCCTATAAAGTTTTAACATTTCTGAAGGAATAGGACTTCCATCTAGATCAAAACCAGCTTCAATTGCTTTATCAATGGCGTTGGGTCCAGTAAATTCCATAACATATATGCGTACTAGCTATATTCTCCTATCGAATCTGCCATATTTGAGATTCCTAAAAAAAGATATTATTTAAAATTTTAATTCAAGCGATATATCACCGAAAGATTATTAGCAGGCATATCTATGGTTTTGTTATGTGAAAAACCATTTTCTAATGCAATATCATTAACTCTATCTAAATGACGAATTCCCCAAAGTGGGTTTTTTGATTTTAGTAATTGGTCAAAATTTAAATTACTTTCAGAAGTTTTAATCTCACTTCTTAAAAAAGGTCCATAAAGCATAAGAAAATGATTTTGACTCAAATATCTTTTTGATTCTGTAAACAAGGCTTGGGTGCAACTCCATGGTGAGATATGAATCATATTTATACAAACAATGCCTTTGAGTAAATTCTGTTGTTTTTTGGTTATTGGCCAGGGACTTTTTTCAACATCAATATCTAATGGTTCTGGCATTATCGAAGAAAGACCCTGATGAGAAATCCAAGAAGAAATACTTATTCTATGAGTAGGGTCTGGATCACTAGTTTGCCATATAATTGATGGGAAACAATTTTGTAAAAAAACACCGTGCTCTCCACTTCCACTAGCTATTTCCAATATCAAACCATTATTAGGAATATAATTGCTCAATGCAAAAGCAATTGAATCTCGATTCCTTAACGTTGCAGGAAAATTTAGTCGTTTGTCTGCATTATTTTTATTCATAATTTATCTAAAAGCGAAAATTTTGTAGTTTCAGAATTATGAGGCGATTTTCTAACAAAGTCATTAATAATAAATAAAATCATTCCTAGCAAAGGAGCAAGAAAAGCTGATACAACAATTAAACCAAAGAATTGTCTAAAGTTAAAATATTTTTTCCTAACTAACGGTTCTCCACACTGACCACATACCAGTCCTAGATGACTTCCTGCGCTATGAAATTGATAACGAGAAGAACAGAAAGGACAATAAAATTCACTCATTTCTAATCCAATTAAATATAAATATATATTAATTATGCCTAATAACTTAGAATACCAAAAGAATTGATTAAGTGATCTATTAAAAAATGAATGAAGATAAAGGAAAATTTGATCACCTGATAAAAAATCTTGAGAGAATTTCATATAAAAATTCAATCTTTAATTATGATTCTGGACGAAAACCTTTTTTATCATTTAGGAAAGGAAGTATACAAGAAT
>CACFCB010000076.1 GCA_902564695.1 uncultured Prochlorococcus sp.
GAATCAATTCAAGTTTTATCTATATTGTCTAGTATTGAAGAAGAGTTCGATTTAGAAGTAGATCTTGAAAAATTAGAATTAAATGACTATAAAATTTCTGCAAAGGTAATATCAACTTTTAAAAAATAGTATGAGTCTATCTCTAGAAAATGAATTCAAAGATAAACTTTTAAGACAGGAAGATCAGTACATTTTTAGATGTTCAGATTACTCATATAATGTCAAAGAAGCCTTGGTATATTATGATTGTATATTCAAGAGTCATGTCTCAAAAAAAAGAAAAATAATAATTATATGCAATACATCATTGGAGTCACATTTAATATCATTCTTTTCCATTTTATCTCATCATGAATGCTTTCTAGTTGGAGAAGAAATAACCGAAAAGGATTTACTTCATATATATAATGAATATTCTATTGAAATAATAGTAAAGCCAGAATACTTTCATATAGATAGTATGAATGCAGAAATCATAGATTACTCAGGGAAATTTAATATATTGGTAAATGAAATTATTATAAATAACAAAACTTGTCAGAGTTATATAGAAAAACATTTTTCCAAGAAAGTAGAAAAAACAATCTTTATGAGTTCTGGCAGCACTGGGAAAGCAAAACTAATACCACTGACATATGGAAATATTGACTCTTGTTATCAAAGTGTCTGCAAAGGATTTATGAATACATTAAACTACGAGACAATTTTATCGCCTAATGATACTAGTTTTGTTAGTATTCTTCCACATCTATTTGCTTTTACTTATAGAAAAAAGTCCTCAATATTTGCCTCACCATATAATTACAAAACTTCTGCATTATTATTAATTTCTTCAGAGATAAAAAAACAAACATCAGCATGTCTATTAATACTTGTTCCATCAGTTATAAAGTTAATCATAGGTCTAATAAAAAATAATAAAAATGAAACACTCAAGAACATTTCTATAATCAGTGCAGGCGAGCCATTAACCTATGAATTAGCTAAGAGTCTTTTAGATAATAATATAGTCAATTTCTTCAACCTGTATGGATCTACAGAGGTATCGCCATGGATTTTTTACCTAAATATAAAAGAATATATAAAAAATAATAAAAATAAAGAGGAACTTATACTACCTATAGGGAAACCATTACCAGAAGTAAAGTGTTTTATAGATAAGAATAAAGAACTACTAGTGAGTGCAAAGAATGTGTTCAATGGATATCTAAATTATAATAATACAAATATATTTATATACAAAGATAAAAACAAATATTTTAAGTTAGGTGATTATGCAAGAATTGAAAATAAAGTTTATTATTGTGAAGGAAGAATTAATGGAGCAATTAAAATAGCTGGAACATTTATAAATCCGATGCTATTGGAGGTACGAATCAAAGATGAGTTTAAAATAGATAACGTAATAATATTAGGGGATTCTAGAAACTCTTGCATATTTGCCATTTTATTTGAAGAAGCTAAAAATGATTTTACAAAAAAAATAAAGAAATTTATTCATACAAATATTTCCTCGAAAATACCTGTCAAAATATTAGTTTCAGATAAAAAACCTAAATTTCTACGTTCAGGTAAAATAAACAGAATATATTATAAAAATGAATATATAAAATGATCCCTCTTCTAAAGAAAACAGACTTCGAACAAATCTGTGAGAAAATTTATCATAGAACAAAAAATCAAAAGATTATTTTGTCGATTAATCTACTTAGACTCGGTAAACCCTTATTTCCTCTTAGTTATATTCTAGATCATATTAAACAATTTATTCAGCCACAATCTATCGCAATTCAAACATATTCTAGATTTTCGAATCTTGAATTGCGTTCATTTTCTAGATATAAAACACCCTTAATTAAAGAATTAAGCTCTTTTTCTAAACAAACATTTAGAGTATTTCCAAATTATAGAGCATTATCAGCAACTCATAGTTTTATTTTTTTAGATGATAGTTTCAATCATGATCATATATTTACTTCAGCATTTGGAGAAAACTCTACGTTTAAATATCTAATTGAAAATAATTACTTATGGGTAAATATAGGCTC